>NZ_JARTWB010000002.1:2400000-3012873 GCF_031450785.1 Caballeronia sp. LZ062 | reverse complement strand
TACGTCGTTTCGGTCAGTGTCAACAAGTTTTTGAAGCTTCTTTTTGACTCGCCTATCGGCGCTGACCTGCGAACCAACTGGCTCGCTCCAAGCAAACGGGTCGTGCGGACATCGCACGACCCGTCGACGCTAACTTGGTGCCGGCTGCAGGACTCGAACCCGCCACCTGATGATTACAAATCAACTGCTCTACCAGATGAGCTAAGCCGGCGAAGGACGAGATTCTACTTCATTTAACGACTTTGAGGTGCGATCGACTGGCTGATTTCGACGCGTCGTCATCGGATACACCCGACGGCGTGTCATCGCGCGAAGAAGCCGCGCCGGCGTCGTGCCGATCTTCCGCCGCCTCGACGTGACGATCGTCCCGCTCGACAGCACGAGGCGCAGCCGATGCGCTCGTCGGCTCGCTTGCCGCATGCGTCGAAGGCTCCACGGGAAACGCCATTCCCTGCCCGTTTTCCCGGGCGTAGATGGCGAGCACGTTGGCAACCTGGACTTCGATCTTGTGCGACTTTCCCGAGAATCGCGCGCTGAACTCGATCCATTCGTTACCCATCTGCAACTGGCTCGTCGCCTCGAAGCTGATGTTCAGCACGATCTCGTCATTGCGCACGAACTGGCGCGGGACGCGCGTGGCGCCGTCGACCCGCACGGCAATGTGCGGCGTAAAACCGTTATCCGTGCACCATTCGTACAGCGCGCGCAACAGATAAGGCTTGGTGGAAATTTCTTGCATCAACTTTCCTCTGCCGGAGCACGGTCACGCGAACTCGCGCTCGCCGCGCCCCGTTCTCGCAAACTATCGACGCATCACCTTTTCGGAAGGCGTGAGCGCTTCAATATAAGCCGGGCGGCTGAAAATTCGCTCGGCGTACTTCATCAGCGGCGCGGCGTTCTTCGACAGCTCGATGCCATAGTGATCCAGACGCCACAAGAGCGGCGCGATCGCGACGTCGAGCATTGAGAATTCCTCGCCCAGCATGTACTTGTTCTTGAGGAAGATGGGCGCGAGTTGCGTCAGGCGGTCGCGAATCGCGCTGCGTGCCTTTTCGTGATTCTTCTCGGCTGCCTTGCCCTTCTCGTTCTCGAGCGTGCCGACGTGAACGAACAGCTCCTTCTCGAAGTTGAGCAGGAAGAGACGCGCACGGGCGCGCTGGACCGGATCGGCCGGCATCAACTGCGGGTGCGGGAAACGCTCGTCGATGTATTCGTTGATGATGTTCGACTCATACAGGATCAAGTCGCGCTCGACGAGGATCGGCACCTGACCGTACGGATTCATCACCGCGATGTCTTCCGGCTTGTTGAACAGATCGACGTCGCGGATCTCGAAATCCATGCCCTTTTCGAACAACACCAGCCGGCAGCGCTGGGAGAACGGGCAAGTAGTGCCGGAATACAGAACCATCATGTTTTTAAGTCCCTTCAGTAAACTCGAAGGGCCGGCCGCGGCGAATCCCTCCCGGGAGTCGCCGCGCCGACCCACGCCGTCGATGGCGTGCTATTTGATATCTCGCCAGTATGCCGCGTTCAGACGCCATGCGAGGAAGCTCAGGAGCGCCAGGAACAGCAAGACCCAGACGCCGAGGCGCTTGCGGGTCTGCTGGGCGGGTTCAGACATCCACGAAAGGTACGAAACCAGGTCGGCCACAGTTGAATCATAATCCACGTTCGACATGGTGCCAGGCGTCACCTGAGTGTAACCCACGAATCTTTTTACCTTTTCCCCGGTTTTCTCATCCGTATCGGTCTCGAATCGTGCGTCGCGGATGCCCTGCAGCGTCCACAGCACGTGCGGCATTCCTACGTTCTCGAACACGCGATTGTTCCAGCCGGTCGGCCGCGTCGGATCGCGGTAGAAGCTGCGCAAGTACGTATAGAGCCAGTCCTTGCCGCGCGCCCGCGCCTCCACCGACAAATCCGGCGGCGACGCGCCGAACCACGCTTTCGCGTCGTCGGGACGCATCGCGACGCTCATCGTGTTGCCAATCTTGTCCGTTGAGAACAGCAGATTGTCCTGAATCTGCTTTTGCGTCAGCCCGAGATCGGTCAGACGGTTGTAGCGCATCAGGCTCGCACTATGGCAATTCAGGCAGTAGTTTACAAAGATTTGGGCGCCATGCTGCAAAGACGCAAAATTGTCCGCGTTATCGGGCGCGCGGTCCAGCACCGCTTCTTCTTGCGCGTGCGCCGGCGCGCCGCTGAACGCAAACATCGCCGCGCCGATCATCGCGAGAGTCGAGAGCCATTTTTTCATCGTGTCGTCTCCGGACGGGCGCTCAGTGGAGTTTGTAGTTCACTCGCTCGGGCGGCGTCTTGAACCTGCCGCGCGGCGTCCAGAAAGGCATTCCGAGGAAAAACGCGAAGTAAACGAGCGCGCAGACCTGCGCGATAAGCGTCGCCCCCGGCGACGGCGGTCTTGTTCCGAGAAAGCCCAAGATGAGAAATGCGATAACGAAGATCCCGTAAAACACCTTGTGGAACAGCGGCCGGTAGCGGATGGACTTGACCGGGCTGCGGTCGAGCCACGGCAAGAAAAACAGCGAAACGACCGCCGTGCCCATGACCACCACACCCCAAAACTTGGATTCGGTGAGCGCCATGAACACGATGACGATGAGCGCCAGCACCGGCAGCCCGATGCGCCACTTTCCGCGCGCCCGCAGAAGCGCGAAAACCCCGAGCAACCCGATGACGATCATCAGCACGATCTTGAATGGATCCGTGGTCGCACGCAGCATCGCGTAAAACGGGGTGAAGTACCACACCGGCGCGATTTCAGACGGCGTTTGCAGCGGGTTGGCCGGCACGAAGTTATTCGCTTCGAGGAAATACCCGCCCATTTCAGGGGCGAAGAAAATGATCGCCGCGAAAATCAGCAAAAAGACGCACACGCCCATGAAGTCGTGCACCGAGTAATACGGATGAAACGGAATACCGTCGAGCGGGATGCCGTCCGCGTCCTTTTTCGCCTTGATCTCGATGCCGTCCGGATTATTCGATCCTACTTCATGGAGCGCGACCAAATGCGCGACCACGAGTCCGATCAACACCAGCGGAATCGCAATGACGTGGAACGCGAAGAAGCGGTTCAACGTGACATCGGACACGACATAATCGCCGCGAATCCACAGCGACAAGTCAGGGCCGATAAACGGGATCGCCGAAAACAGATTCACGATAACCTGCGCGCCCCAGAACGACATTTGCCCCCAGGGCAGCAGATAGCCGAAGAACGCTTCCGCCATCAGACACAGGAACGTGGCGCATCCGAAAATCCAGACGAGCTCTCGCGGCTTGCGGTACGACCCGTACATCAGGCTGCGGAACATATGCAAATAAACGACGATGAAAAACATCGACGCGCCCGTCGAATGCATATACCGGATCAACCAGCCCCACGGTACTTCGCGCATGATGTACTCGACCGATGCAAACGCCAGCGTCGCATCGGGCTTGTAATTCATGACGAGAAAAATGCCCGTGACGATTTGAATAACCAGCACGAGCATTGAGAGGGAGCCGAAGAAATACCAGAAATTAAAGTTTTTCGGCGCGTAGTATTCGGAAACGTGTTTCTTCCAGGTGGACGTCAATGGGAATCGGCGATCGATCCAGCCGGTGAGGCCCGTCGTTTCCACGTCCTTGTCTGCGGTCGCCATTTAAGCCTCTCCCTTTTCGTCCTTGCCGATCACGAGTTGCGTCGCGGAAGTGAACATGTACGGAGGCACGTCCAGGTTCTGCGGCGCGGGCTTGTTCTTGAAGACGCGGCCGGCCATGTCGTAGGTCGAGCCGTGGCACGGGCACAGAAAACCGCCGGGCCAGTTATCGGGAAGATTGGGTTGAGCGCCTTCGGTGAAGCGCGGCGTCGGCGTGCAGCCGAGGTGCGTACACACGGCGACGGCCACGAATATGTTCTTGTGATCGGCGCGGGAGCGGAACTCGTTGTTGCAGTATTCCGGCAACGGCATCGAGAATTCCATCTTGGACTTCGGATCGGCCACTTCGTTGTCGGCCTTTTTGACGTCCGAAAGCATTTCGTCCGTGCGATTGACGATCCACACCGGCTTGCCGCGCCAGGCAACCGTCATCATTTCGCCCGGCTTGAGTCCGCTGATATCGACCTCGACGGGCGCACCCGCCGCCTTCGCCTTCTCCGATGGAGCGAAAGAACCAACGAAGGGAACCAGCGTTGCCACACCTCCGACACCACCTGCCACGGTCGTCGTAATCAGCCAGGTACGGCGGCCGCCATCGACGCGCTTATCGTCCTTGTCTCGCATCACACGCCCCACTTCTGAGTTGGATTTATACCGTCACATCAGTGTTCCGCCGCTAGTGTGCGCGAATGGAGTTGGCATTTACAAGGCCCGTTCAGGGAAAATTACCCGAAAATAGCAGACCTTCCGGGTTTTCCCCACGTTTTCGCGCGTTCGCGTGAAGCATTCGTTCATGGCGACAGCCGGTCCGGAAAGAGCGAGAAAGCGCCGCCGCAGTTAGACCGGATTATCGATATCGATAAACACATGCTCGATGTCGAACTTCTCGTATAAGTGCGCGCCGACCGCCTGCACGCCGTATCGCTCGGTCGCGTGATGCCCCGCCGCGATATACGCCACGCCCGATTCCGCCGCGATATGCATCGTCTGCTCGGACACTTCTCCGCTCACGTACACGTCGGCGCCCGCGTCGATAGCCTGTTCGAAGTAGCTCTGCGCGCCGCCGGTGCACCACGCGATTCGTCGCAGTTCTCGGTCCGCGTCGCCGAAGACGAGCGGCTTGCGGCCCAGCGCGTTCTCGACCGTGGCGGTGAAATGCTCAAGCGGAAGCGGCATGGCGAGCGGCGCGATCCAGCCGAGGTCCTGATCGCCGAACCGGCCGTCGGCGATGAGTCCGAGCCGCGCGCCGATTTGCGCGTTGTTGCCGAGCTCGGAATGCGCGTCGAGCGGAAGGTGGTAGGCGAAGAGATTGATGTCGTTGGCAATCAGCGTACGCAGCCGCCGATGCTTGCGGCCCGTGATCTGCGGCGCCTCGTTGCGCCAGAAGTAACCATGATGGACGAGCACCGTATCCGCGCCCCACTCCAGCGCGGCTTCCAGGAAGGCGAGCGAAGCCGTGACGCCGGTCGCGATTTTCTGAACGCGGCGCGTGCCTTCCACCTGTAGGCCGTTCGGGCAATAGTCCTTGAAGCGGCCGATTTCCAGCAGGTTGTTCAGATACAATTCGAGTTCGATCCGATCCATGAAATCCTCTATCCCTTCAAATGCTTAGACGCTTCTGGCTGTTTTTTGCCCAAGCGGTCACCGTGCTTTTGGCTCTGATGTTCATCATCGCGACCCTGAAACCGCAGTGGCTTCAACGTCAGGGCCAATTCGGCAAGCAACTCGCCGAGCCGATCGTCGCGTTACAGGAAGTGGCGCCGAGCATCGGCTCGCGCCCGCTCCAGTCGTCGTATGCGGACGGCGCGCAAAAGGCGATGCCCGCGGTGGTGAACGTGTTCTCCAGCAAGGACGGCAATCTGCCGGCGGACCCGCGCGCCAAAGACCCGCTTTTCCGCTACTTCTTCGGCGACAAGAACAGACGCAAGAACGACGAGCCGCCCGCGTCGAATCTCGGGTCAGGGGTCATCGTCAGCTCGGAAGGTTACATTCTAACGAACCAGCACGTCGTGGACGGCGCGGATCAGATCGAAGTCGCGCTCGCGGACGGCCGCACGTCGAGCGCAAAAGTCATCGGCGTCGACCCCGAAACGGATCTCGCGGTGCTGAAGATCGGCATGACGAACTTGCCGAGCATCACGCTCGGGCGAATGGACCAGACGCACGTCGGCGATGTCGTGCTGGCAATCGGCAACCCGTTCGGCGTCGGCCAGACGGTGACCATGGGCATCGTGAGTGCGCTCGGGCGCAATCACTTGGGCATCAACACGTTCGAGAACTTCATTCAGACCGACGCGGCGATCAATCCCGGCAATTCGGGCGGTGCGCTCGTCGACGTGAACGGTAATCTGCTCGGCATCAACACGGCGATTTATTCGCGCAGCGGCGGCTCGCTCGGCATCGGTTTCGCCATTCCGGTGTCGACAGCGCGGAGCGTGCTGGAAAGCATCATCACCACGGGCACGGTGACGCGCGGCTGGATCGGCGTCGAACCGCAGGACGTGACGCCGGAGATTGCCGAATCGTTCGGGCTGGATCAGAAATCCGGCGCAATTGTCGCGGGCGTGCTGCAAGGCGGCCCAGCGGACAAGGCAGGCATCAAGCCGGGCGACATTCTCGTGAGCATCAACGAGGACACGATTACCGACACCACGCGCCTCTTGAACGTGGTTGCTCAGATCAAGCCGGGCACGTCCGTGAAAGTACACCTGATGCGCAAGAACAAGGAACTGGACGTGAACGTGATGATCGGCAAACGCCCCGCGCAGCCGAAGGCGCCGCAGATGCCGGACGAAGATCAGGGCGATCAAGGCGACGAATGATCCGCGGCGGTGCAAATAAAAAAAAGGCAGCTTTGGCTGCCTTTTTTGCTTCTCGACCCGCGCACTCGCTCTAACCGGCGCCGCGACAATCAGCCGCAGCTACTTCGCGACGACTTCTCCGCTCTTGATTGCGTCCTTTCCGACCACCAGCCGCGCCGCCACGATTCCCGCCTCGTACAAGATGATGAGCGGAATGGCGAGAATAAGCTGCGAAAAGACGTCCGGCGGCGTGACCACCGCCGAAATGATGAACGCGCCGACGATCACATACGGCCGGATCTGCTTGAGCTTCTGAATCGACACCACGCCCATGCGCGCGAGCAGCACCACAACGATGGGCACCTCGAATGTCACGCCGAACGCAAGGAACATGGTGAGCACGAAGCTCAGATAATTGTCGATATCCGTCGTCATCTCCGCGCCGAGCGGGGCGTTGTAATGCGCCATCACGCGGAAAATGGTCGGGAACACGACAAAATACGCGAAGGCCATGCCGCAGAGAAAGAGCGCGTAGCTGCTGGACACCAGCGGCGCGACCAGCTTTTTCTCATGCTGATAGAGCCCCGGCGCGACGAACGCCCAGATCTGATACAGCACCATAGGCAGCGCGATGACGAAGGCCACGAGCATCGTGACCTTCATCGGCACGAAGAACGAGCCGGTGACATCGGTGACGATCATCTTGCCGTCGCGCGGCAGGTTCTGCATCAGCGGACGCGCCAGCAGTTTGAAGATGTCGGGCGCCCAATACACCAGCGCGACAAAAACGACGATGACCGAAGCCCCCGCGCGAATGATTCGATCGCGCAGTTCCACCAGATGGGAGATAAACGTCTCTTCGACGGCCTCGTCTTTATTGTGTTGCGGGTCGCTCACGCCGGCCCTCGGTTTGGATCATCGATGGAAGAAATGCGGCCGCGTCAGAAAAATTTCGTCGGACGGCGCAAGCTTGCAGGCGTATGACGCGCGACGCGGGCCGCGCCCGACTGCACGCGCGTGCGGCGCGCGGTGGTGCGCTTGTACCAGCTTGGAACCGCCGTCTGCTTGACGCGCCAGTTCTTGCGCTTCGCCGGCGCGAATGTCGAGTTCACCCAAGGCTTGTCGGAAGCGCCGCTTTCATCCGCAGACGACGCCGGAGCGACTCCCGCGATGCTCGGCTCGACCGATGTGCCTTCCCTCCACGCATCGTTCAGCTCGGACTCGTGGCGCCGCAAATTGTCGTGAATCGTCGATTCGACATTCGACGCCGCCGTCTCGAACTGCGTGCGCATCTTTTTCAGTTCGTCGAGTTCCATCTCGCGCGCCACCTCCGACTTCACGTCGTTGATGTAACGCTGAGCGCGTCCGAAGAGCGCGCCCGCCGTGCGCGCGACGCCGGGCAAACGCTCCGGCCCGAGCACCACCAGGGCGACGACGCCGATGAGCGCCATTTTTGTCAGACCGAGATCGAGCATTGAAGGAGCTGTGGAGGGTTACGTTCGCCCGTTCGTTTAGCGGTAGTCGCCCGAACGCGTCTTGTCCTTCGCTTCCACGTCCACCGTGTCGCGCGGCAGTTGATCGCGCTTATCGGTCGACGCGGGGTTCTCTTCCTCGCGCATACCTTCCTTGAAGCCGCGAACCGCGCCGCCCAGATCGCCGCCGATATTGCGCAATTTCTTCGTGCCGAAGACGAGCGCCACGATCAGCAGAACGATCAACCAATGCCAAATGCTTAACGAACCCATGAATGAAAACTCTCCCTATTTCCGCCGCAAAGCCGTTCCGCGACGGAAGGCTGACCTGCGACTCGAGCCGAAGCAATGCCGCCTCGGCGATCAGTATCGATTTTGCGCGCCCAATATGGCATTGAAAAGCAAAACGCCGATGAAACCAGCGTCAGCCCATTCGCCGCCACGGCCGCGCCCCAGCCAGAAGATGCGCATGAATGTGATACACCTCCTGCCCGCCGCCTGGCCCGGTATTAATGACCGTTCGGAAACCGGTATCCCCGCCCGTGTACGAAACACCCAGATCCTTCGCGATACGGCCAACAAGACTAACCATTCTACCAAGCAGCGGCGCATCGCTTTCGGAACAGTCCGAAAGCGTCTCGATGTGCCGGCGCGGAATCACGAGCACATGAACCGGCGCGGCCGGGTTGATGTCGTTGAACGCGACGAATTCGTCGTCCTCGTAGACTTTCGTGCTCGGAATCTGCCCGGAGGCAATCTTGCAGAAGATGCAGTTGTCTTGGCTCATGAATGTGCGTACTCCGTTGCCAGGCATCGCCGCTAGAACCACGTCTGCGGGTCCAGCGGTTTGTTTTCGTAGAGAAACAGCCAGCCCTTGATGACGCGATAAAGCGTCCAGATGCCGACTGCGGACAGAATGAGAAAGCCCACGCCCACGAACAGCAGCGCGACGCCGATCACGTGACCGAGCACCGCCCACCAGAACGTGCGAATCTGCCAGGAGAAATGCGCCTGATACGGCGTGCCCACCGTGTCGCCGCGCTTCAGATAATTGATGATGATCGCAACGAGCACGGTCAGCCCGCCCGTCAGCCAATACAGCGCGTAGAGCGCGTAAAGAATGTGCGTGAGCGTGCGCAGGCTGCGCAGCCGCTCGTCTTCCGCCGGCGTCTGATACACAGGCGGCGGGTACGGTCCATCGAGCCCGGCCATGCTTGCCTCCTCCGCTTGCGCGAGAAAGTGGGCGAACGCTCGTTAGCCGCCGTTTTGTTCGCGCTCGCGCGACTTGCGCAGCGCCTTCTCCTCGATGCCCGACAAGCCTTCGCGCCGCTCCAGTTCGGCGACCACGTCAGCGGGACTCAAGTCGAAGTGCGACAGCATCACGAGACAATGAAACCACAAATCGGCGACCTCGCCGACGAGCGCCTTGGGCGCGCCGCCGTGGCGCGCGTCCTTGGCGGCGAGCACGACTTCCGTCGCTTCCTCGCCGATCTTCTTCAGGACCGCGTCGTCACCTTTATGAAAGAGTCGCGAAACGTAGGATTGTTCCGGATCGCCGCCCTTACGGCTGTCGATGACGGCGGCAAGGCGAAGCAGCGTGTCGAGCGTGGTGTCTTGCGTCATTTGTAAATGCTTTCTGGGTCTTTCAGGACCGGCTCGACGGCGATCCACTCGCCGCCTTCGGCCGTTCGTTCGAATTTCTGGAAGAAGCAGGAATGGCGGCCCGTGTGGCACGCGATGCCCGACACCTGCTCGACCTTGAGCAGAACGACGTCCTCATCGCAATCGAGCCGCACTTCGTGCACGTGCTGTACGTGCCCCGATTCCTCGCCCTTGAACCACAGACGCTGTCGCGAGCGCGAAAAGTACACGGCGCGCTTCAGCTCGATGGTTTTCGCCAGCGCTTCGCGGTTCATCCACGCGAACATCAGCACGTCGTTAGTCGATGCTTCCTGCGCGATGACCGGCACAAGGCCGTTGGCGTCCCACTTCACCTTGTCGAGCCAATTCGTCGAGTCGCTCACGCTTCAGATCCTAACCGAGATGCCTTGACTGGCCATAAAACGCTTCGCTTCGCCGACCGTGTGCTCGCCGTAGTGGAAGATGCTCGCGGCGAGCACCGCGTCGGCGTGCCCTTCGACGATGCCGTCCGCCAGATGCTTCAGCGACCCGACGCCGCCCGATGCGATCACCGGCACGGGCACCGCATCTGACACGGCGCGCGTCAGCGCCAGATCGAAGCCGGCTTTCGTGCCGTCGCGATCCATGCTGGTCAGCAGGATTTCGCCCGCGCCGAGCTCGGCCATCTTGCGCGCCCATTCGACCGCGTCGATGCCGGTCGCCTTGCGGCCGCCGTGCGTGAACACTTCCCAGCGCGGCGGCTCGCCTTCGCCCGACACGCGTTTCGCGTCGATGGCGACGACGATGCACTGCGAGCCGTGCTTGTCCGACGCATCGCGCACGAGCTGCGGATTCGCGACCGCCGACGAATTCATGCTGATCTTGTCCGCGCCCGCGTTCAGCAAACGCCGGACGTCCTCGACCGCGCGCACGCCGCCGCCGACGGTGAGCGGAATGAAGACCTGCGAGGCCACCGCTTCGATGATCGGCAGAATGAGATCGCGCTGGTCGGAGGTCGCGGTGATGTCGAGGAACGTGAGTTCGTCGGCGCCCTGGTCGTCGTAGCGTCGCGCGATTTCGACGGGATCGCCCGCGTCGCGCAGTTCGACGAAGTTGACGCCCTTCACGACGCGCCCAGCGGTCACGTCGAGACAGGGGATGATGCGTTTTGCGAGAGCCATGTTCTAGCTACTGCCGGTTCGGTACGTGATGAGGGCGGCCAACGCCGCCCGGCGCGCTTCAGTGTGCTCGCGCAAGAGGGCGGAAATGCGGCTCAGGCGTCGTCTGCTTCGCGCAGCGCGTCGGCGCGCGTTTGCGCCGCCTTGAAGTCGAGGTCGCCCGAATAGATCGCGCGTCCGCAGATCACGCCTTCGATGCCTTCGTCCTCGACTTCGCAGAGCGATTCGATGTCCGCGATGCTCGACAACCCGCCGCTTGCGATCACCGGAATCTTGACCGCTTGCGCGAGCCGCACGGTCGCGTCGATGTTGATGCCCTGAAGCATGCCGTCGCGGCCGATGTCCGTGTAGATGATCGACTCGCAGCCGTAGTCCTCGAACTTGCGGCCGAGGTCCACGACTTCGTGGCCGGTCAGCTTGCTCCAGCCGTCGGTGGCCACTTTGCCGTCTTTCGCGTCCAGCCCGACGATGATGTGCCCGCCGAACGCGCTGCACGCGTCCTGCAGGAAACCGGGATTCTTCACCGCCGCCGTGCCGATGATCACGTACGAAAGGCCGTCGTCCAGATAGCGTTCGATGGTGTTCAGGTCGCGGATGCCGCCGCCAAGCTGCACCGGAATCTCGCTGCCCACTTCTTCGATGATCGCCCGAATGGCGTCGCCATTCTTCGGCTTGCCCGCGAACGCGCCGTTCAGATCGACGAGGTGCAGTCTGCGCGCGCCCTTGTCGACCCAATGCCGGGCCATCGCCGCCGGATCTTCTGAAAAAATGGTCGCCTGGTCCATATCGCCTTGCTTGAGGCGCACGCACTGACCGTCTTTGAGATCGATGGCCGGAATGAGCAGCATAGGTATCGCGTATCTTCTGGGTGAAAGTGATTGAAACGGCCGCGCGGGCCGTCTCGCTAGTGTAGTACAAGTCTTGCCGCACTCAATCGCACGCGGGCGTGGCCGGCGGGCGGACGTGCGGCGCCGCTCACGGATTCCAGTGAACGAAGTTGCGGTACAGGCGCAAACCGGCGTCGGCGCTCTTTTCCGGGTGAAACTGCGTCGCGAAGATGTTGTCGCGCGCGACCGCCGACGTGAACGGGTCGCCGTACACCGTTTCGCCCGATGTGTGCGCCGGGTTCTGCGGCACAACGTGATAGCTGTGCACGAAGTAGAAGAACGCGCCGTCCGCAATGCCGTCCCAGACCGGATGCGCCTGCGTCTGGCGCACGCGGTTCCAGCCCATCTGCGGCACCTTGAAGCGCGAACCGTCGTCCTGCACGCGGCCTTCGAGCTGGAAACGCAACACTTTGCCGGGGAACAGGCCGAGGCCGCGCGTGTCGCCTTCTTCGCTCCAGTCGAAGAGCATCTGCTCGCCGACGCACACGCCGAGCATCGGCTTTTCGCGCGACGCCTGCATCACGGCTTCCTGCAGGCCCGACCGCCCGAGATGCGCCATGCAGTCGCGCATCGCGCCCTGCCCCGGCAGCACGATACGGTCGGCCGCGTGAATGGCTTGGGGCTGATCGACGATCGCCACGTCCGCGTCGGGCGCGGCCTTCTTCAGCGCCTGATACACCGAGCGCAGGTTGCCCATTCCGTAATCAACAATCGCAATCGAAGTTTTCATTTCAAGGTAGGCATCAGGGCCTTCAACCCGTTGACGATGAATTCCACCGCCAGCGCGGACAGCATCAATCCCATGAGACGCGTGCCGATATTGATTCCGGTGCGCCCGACCCAGCGCGCGATCGGCTCGGCCAGATTCAGCGCGCCGAAGCACAGCGCCGCGATGATCGCGCCCAGCACGACGAGCCCGAAGCGGTCATACCAGTGCTGCGCATTTGCAGCATAGACGATCACCGTGCTGATCGAGCCCGGCCCGGTTAGCAGCGGAATCGCGAGCGGCACGACTGCAATGCTGTGGCGCTCTTCCGCTTCCATGCGCTCTTCGGGCGTCGAGCGCGCGTTGCCGACTTGCGCGTTCAACATGCTGATCGCCATGAGCAGCATGATGATGCCGCCGCCCACTTCGAACGATCCGACCGAAATACCGAAGAACGCGATGATCTGCTGACCGAGCAGCGCCGTCACCGCGATCACGCAGAACACCGAAATACACGCGACGCGGATGGTGTTGCGCTTCTCCACGTCGGATTGCTGCGAAGTGAGGCTCAGAAAAAACGGTATCGCGCCGATCGGGTTGATGAGCGCGAGCAAAGATATGAACGACTTGAAGAGATCCATCGTGAATGGCCGGCCGAGTTGAACGCGCTTTCGCGCCGAATCGGCAAACGGCTGATCAAAGACTGCCTTTGGTCGACGGAATCTGTCCCGCCGCGCGCTCGTCGAGTTCGACGGCCATGCGCAGCGCACGGCCGAACGCCTTGAACACGGTCTCGACCTGATGGTGCGCGTTGATGCCGCGCAGGTTGTCGATATGCAGCGTCACGCCCGCATGATTCACGAAGCCGCGGAAGAATTCGATGGTGAGATCGACGTCGAACGTGCCGATGCGCGCCCGCGTGAACGGCACATGGAATTCGAGCCCCGGCCGCCCGGAAAAATCGATCACGACGCGCGACAGCGCCTCGTCGAGCGGCACATAAGAATGACCGTAGCGGCGAATGCCCTTGCGATCGCCGATGGCCTTCGCCACCGCTTGCCCGAGCGTGATGCCGGTGTCTTCGACGGTATGGTGATCGTCGATATGCAGGTCGCCATGCGCTTCGATCTCGAGGTCGAACAGGCCGTGACGGGCGATCTGGTCGAGCATGTGATCGAGGAACGGCACGCCGGTGGCGAGCTTCTGCTTGCCGGTGCCGTCCAGATCGAGCTTTACACGGATCTGCGTTTCGCTGGTGTTGCGAACGACTTCCGCAATGCGCATGGTGTTTCCTTGAGACTTTCGAGAGGAGAGATTCAGTTGGGCGCGAGCCTTCTCAGCGCCGCGAGCATTTGCGCGTTTTCTTCGGCCGCTCCGACCGTCAACCGCACGCAATTCGTAAGCAAAGGATGCATTTTACTCACGTTTTTCACCAGAACCCGCGATGTCAGCAGGGTTTCGAACGCGAGCGCCGCGTCTGGCACGCGCACGAGCAGGAAGTTGCCCGCGCTCGGATAAACGGTCACGCCCGGCAGCGCGGCGACTTCCCGCGCGAGTTCGGCGCGTGCTTCGCGCAGCGCGGCGGCTTGCGCGTCCAGCACGTCGAGATGATCGAGCAGGAAATCGGCGGTGGCCTGCGTCAGCACGTTGATGTTGTACGGCGGGCGCACCTTGTCGAACTGAGTGATCCACGCGGGCGGGCCGGCAATGTAACCAAGGCGGATGCCCGCGAGACCGAGCTTCGACACCGTGCGCATCACGACGACGTTGTCGAACTCCGCGGCGCGCGGCATCCACGTTTTCTCGGCGAAGGGCTGATACGCCTCGTCGATCACGACGAGGCTTTTCGTCGCCGCCGCGATCACGCGTTCGATGTCGGCATCGTCGTAGAGCGTGCCGGTCGGATTGTTCGGGTAGGCAAGATAGACGAGCGCGGGCGCGTGTTCTTCGATGGCGGCGACGAGCGCGTCGGCATCAAGCGTGAAGTCCGCGTTGAGCGGCACGCCGATGAAATCCAGATGCGCGAACGCCGCCGACAGCTGATACATTACGAAGCCCGGCACCGGCGCGACGACCTTCGCGCCCGGCTTCGAACACGCGACCGACATCATGCTGATCAACTCGTCGGAGCCGTTGCCGAGCAGCACGTCGCATGCGGGCGGAACGTGCATCGTGCGCTTGAGCTTGGCGATGAGTTGAGCCGGACGCGGCGCAGGATAACGGTTTAGCGCGACGCCTGCGAGGTGCGCGCCGAGCCGCTGCGCGAGCGCGTCGGGCAGCGTGTACGGATTCTCCATAGCGTCGAGCTTGATGAGTCCCGTCGATTCCGGCACGGGATAGCTCGTCATCGCGAGGATGTCGGGACGAATGATGTCGTTCGGTGTGGTCATGGTGCCGCTGTTTCGCGTTGTTGGCGGCTCTCGGGCCGCCTCCGTTCGGTTCAACGGCAAACCTCAGCCGACGTTTCTCATCCGGTATTCGGCGCTCTTCGCGTGCGCCTGCAAGCCCTCGCCATACGCGAGTTCCGCTGCAATTTCGCCGAGCGTCTGCGCGCCTTCCGAACTCACTTCGATCACGCTCGAACGCTTCATGAAGTCGTAGACGCCGAGCGGCGACGAGAAGCGCGCGGTGCGCGAAGTCGGCAGCACGTGGTTCGGGCCGGCGCAGTAGTCGCCGAGGCTTTCGCTCGTGTAGCGGCCGAGGAACATGGCGCCCGCGTTGTGAATCTGCGCGGCCCACTGATGCGGATCGAGCGCGGAAATCTCCAGATGCTCCGGCGCGATGTCATTGGCGATAGCGCAGGCTTCGGCCATGTCCTTCACCTTGATGAGCGCGCCACGGTCTTCGAGCGAACGCAGGATGACGTCGCGCCGCGGCATCGCGGGAAGCAGTTCGACAATCGCGTCCTCGACGCGCTGGATGAACGCCGCGTCCGGACACAGCAGAATGGACTGCGCGAGCTCGTCGTGCTCGGCTTGCGAGAACAGGTCCATCGCGACCCAGCGCGGATCGGTGGTTGCATCGCAGATCACGAGGATCTCGGACGGTCCTGCAATCATGTCGATGCCGACGGTGCCGAACACGCGACGCTTCGCCGATGCCACATACGCGTTGCCCGGACCGCAGATCTTGTCAACAGCCGGCACGGTCTGCGTACCGTACGCGAGCGCGCCGACAGCCTGCGCGCCGCCGATGGTGAACACGCGATCCACGCCGCCGAGCAGCGCGGCCGCGAGCACGAGCGGATTTTTCACGCCGTCGGGCGTGGGCACGACCATCACGATTTCCTTCACGCCCGCGACGCGCGCCGGAATCGCGTTCATCAGAACGGATGACGGATACGCCGCCTTGCCGCCCGGCACGTAGATGCCCGCGCGGTCGAGCGGCGTCACCTTTTGGCCGAGCACGGTGCCGTCCGCTTCGGTGTACTGCCAGCTATGGCTGCCGCATTCGATGCGCTGCTTTTCGTGATAGCCGCGCACCCGCGCCGCCGCCGCTTCGAGCGCCGCACGACGCTTCGGCTCCAGACCTTCGAGCGCGGCTTCCATCTCGGACGCCGGCAGTTCCAGCGCCGCGACACTGTCCGCCTTCAGGCGATCGAACTTGTTCGTGTATTCGAGCACGGCTTCGTCGCCGCGCGCTTTCACATCGGCGAGGATCTGCGCGACGGCGCGCTCGATGGCTTCGTCCTCGCTCGCTTCGAACGCGAGTACCGCGCGCAGCGCCTTTTGAAAACCATCGGTGCTGGAATCGAGCTTACGAATCTTGATAGACATGCTGGTTTCCGATTGTGCTGTGGACGGCAGGCGTGAAGCGGCCGCCCTAGTTGTTCGTTGCTGCCGAGGCGCGCTCGAACGCGTCGAGATAGGGCTTCAGCGCCGCGCGCTTCAATTTGAGCGCCGCCTGATTCACCACCAGCCGCGACGAAATCTGCATGATTTCTTCGACCTCGACCAAATTGTTCGCGCGCAACGTCCCGCCGGAGCTGACCAGATCGACGATCGCATCCGCGAGGCCGACGAGCGGCGCGAGTTCCATCGATCCATACAGCTTGATCAGATCGACGTGAACGCCTTTCGCCGCGAAGTGTTCGCGCGCCGTTTCCGTGTACTTCGTCGCGACGCGCAGCCGCGCGCCTTGGCGCACCGCGCTGGCGTAGTCGAAGCCTGCTTTCACGGCCACCGACATCCGGCAGCGCGCAATGTTCAGATCGACCGGCTGATACAGACCGCCGCCGCCATGCTCGATCAGCACGTCCTTGCCCGCCACGCCGAAATCCGCCGCGCCGTATTCGACGTACGTCGGCACGTCGGTCGCGCGCACGATGATCACGCGCAGGTTCGGGTTCGTGGTCGGAAGAATCAGCTTGCGCGAGCTTTCCGGATCTTCGGCGACCTGCACGCCGGCTGCCGCGAGCAGCGGCACCGTTTCCTCGAAGATACGCCCTTTCGAGAGCGCGAGCGTGAGCGGCGCGCTGGCCTCGACCGACGACGACGTCTGCGGCAACGCGCTCATTGCTCGCTCCCGCTGCCCTTGATGCGGCGAACGTTCGCGCCGACCGCCGTCAGCTTCGACTCCATGCGGTCGTAGCCGCGATCCAGATGGTAGATGCGGTCGATCAGCGTTTCGCCGTCCGCGCACATCGCCGCGATCACGAGACTCGCCGACGCGCGGAGATCCGTCGCCATGACCTTCGCGCCCGACAGCTGCGCGACGCCGCTCACGAGCGCCGTGTTGCCATCGACCGTGATGCTCGCGCCGAGACGGTTCAATTCCTGCACGTGCATGAAGCGGTTCTCGAAGATCGTCTCGACCACTTGCGACGTGCCGCTTGCAATCGCGTTGAGCGCCATGAACTGCGCCTGCATGTCGGTCGGGAACGCGGGATATTCGGATGTGCGAATGTTCACGGCTTCCGGACGCTTGCTCATGCGCACGCGCATCCAGTCGTCGCCTTCCTCGATGAACACGCCCGCTTCGCGCAGCTTGGCCGTCACGGCGTCGAGCAGCGACGGGCTCACGTGACGCAGCGTGACATCGCCGCCCGCCGCCGCGACCGCGCACAGGAACGTGCCCGCTTCGATACGATCCGGCACCACGGCATGACGCGCGCCGTGCAGCTTCTCGACGCCCTGAATCACGAGCCGGTCGGTGCCGATGCCTTCGATCTTCGCGCCCATCGCGACCAGCAGATTCGCGAGGTCGCTGACTTCCGGCTCGCGCGCCGCGTTCTCGATGATCGTTTCGCCATCGGCCAGCACCGCCGCCATCAGCAGATTCTCGGTGCCGGTCACGGTGATCATGTCCGTGATGATGCGCGCGCCCTTCAGGCGCTTGGCGCGCGCCTCGATGAAGCCGTGCTCAATGTTGATCTCGGCGCCCATCGCCTGAAGGCCCTTGATGTGCTGATCGACCGGACGCGCGCCGATTGCGCAGCCGCCCGGCAGCGACACCTTCGCCTCGCCGAAGCGCGCGACGAGCGGCCCGAGCACGAGAATCGACGCGCGCATGGTCTTCACCATTTCGTACGGCGCGACGAGGTTGTCCACCTTCGACGCGTTAAGCGTCACGCGGCCGTCGGTCATGGCTTCGGACTGCACGCCCATTTGCCGCAGCAGTTCGAGCGTGGTGCGCACGTCCTTCAGATTCGGCACGTTCGACAGATGGACGTCGTCGGCGGTGAGAAGGCTCGCGCACAGAATCGGCAAAGCCGCGTTCTTGGCGCCCGATACGGTGATTTCGCCGGAGAGCTTCGCGCCCCCCGTAATGACGAGTTTGTCCATGATTGCTTGTCCTTCGACCGAGCGTCCTGCTGCGGAGCCGGATTCGGCGCCGCGGTTATCTTGAATGTTCCGCACTCTGTGCTGCCTGGTTCTGCCTGCTTCTACCGGCCGTGCCGGGTGTTGCTAGCTGTTGCTGAGGGTTGGGCGTGTGACCTGTATGAGTTCGCGAAATGGATTCAGGCCGATTTCCATTCGTCGGGGGTGAGGGTCTTCATGCTCAGCGCATGGATTTCCTCGCGCATGCGCTCGCCGAGCGCCGCGTAGACCAGCTGATGACGTGCGATCAAGCGTTTGCCGACGAACGCGTCGCTCACGATGGTCGCGAAGAAATGCTGGCCGTCACCTTCCACTTCGAGGTGCTGACAGGACAGGCCGCCAGCGATGTAGTCCTTCACTTGCTCCGGAGTCGGCAACATGAATGTCTCCTTGGGATTTAGTGGCGCAGCTTGTAGCCGCTCGCGAGCAGACGCACGGCGATCAGCGCGAGCACCGCGAGAAAGCCGCCGACGATGCACAGGCTCAAGAGCGGGTTCACGTCCGACGAGCCGAAAAAGCCATAGCGGAAACCGTCGATCATGTAGAAAAACGGATTCAGATGCGACACCGCGCGCCAGAGCGGCGGCAGCGTGTGCGTCGAATAGAAGACGCCGGAAAGAAACGTGAGCGGCATGATCAGGAAGTTCTGAAACGCGGCAAGTTGGTCGAACTTGTCGGCCCAGATGCCCGCGATCAGTCCGAGTGTGCCGAGAATCGCCGAGCCGAGCATCGCGAACGCAATGATGTAGAGCGGCGCGAAAAACGACATCGGAATGAACCATATCGTCACGATGAACACGCCCAGCCCGACACACAAGCCGCGCACGACAGACGCGAGCACGTAGGCGAAGAACATCTCCCAATGCGCGATGGGCGGCAGCAGCACGAACACCAGATTGCCGGTGATCTTGGACTGAATCAGCGACGACGAACTGTTGGCGAACGCGTTCTGCAACACGCTCATCATCACGAGGCCGGGCACGAGGAAGCTCGTATAGCCGACGCCCGGATAGACCTGCACGTGCCCTGACAGCGCGTGACCAAAGATGGTGAGATAAAGCAGCGCCGTGACGATCGGCGCGAGCACCGTCTGAAACGACACTTTCCAGAAGCGCAAAAGCTCCTTGTAGAACAACGTCTGAAAACCGCTCATGAAAGCCCCTCGACCACTTCCGGCTCGTTCATGACCTGAAGGAACACGTCTTCGAGATCGGCTTTGCGCACTTCGATTTCATCGAACGTGCAGCCGGCCGCACGGCACTTCGCGAGGATCGGCTCGACTTCGTCGTAGTTCGACAAGCGCAGCAGATGCTGCGCGCCGGATACCGCTTGAGGATCGACTTCCAGCGAGCGCAGGTCGGCGGGCAGCACGCCGCTCGAAAAGCGCAGATAAAGCTGCATACCGGCGAAACGCTGCAACAGCGCGCTCGTGCGCTCCAGCGCGACGATCTCACCGCGGCGAAGCATTGCGAGGCGGTCGCACAGCGATTCAGCCTCTTCCAGATAATGCGTCGTCAACACGATGGTATGCCCCTCGCGATTCAGGCGCGAAATGAACTTCCAGAGTGTCTGTCGCAGTTCGACGTCCACGCCGGCCGTGGGTTCGTCGAGCACGATCACGGGCGGCCGGTGTACCAGCGCCTGCGCGACGAGCACGCGCCGCTTCATGCCGCCGGACAGCGCGCGTGTGTTGACGTCGGCTTTCTCGGTGAGATCGAGGTTCGCCATGACCTCGTCGATCCAGTCGTCGTTGTTGCGCAGGCCGAAGTAGCCCGACTGGATGCGCAGCGACTCGCGCACGGTGAAGAACGGATCGAACACGAGTTCCTGCGGAACCACGCCGAGCGAACGCCGCGCCGCGCGAAAATCACTAACGACATCATGACCGCGGACGCTGATCGTGCCGCTATTGGCGCGCGCCAGTCCCGCGAGAATGCTGATCAACGTGGTCTTGCCCGCGCCGTTCGGGCCGAGCAGGCCGAAGAACTCGCCCTCTTCCACCGTGAGGCTCACGCCTTTGAGCGCCTGCAGGTCCTTGTAGCTCTTCCGGACGTTTCGGATTTCTATGGCTGACATTGACAGTGCGCGCGCCTCGTGCGGCCGCGCCTCGATTGTGCGGATTACGCTCGACGGACCCAGGCTCGCTAAAGGGGCCGGGTTCGGGCGCGAAAAAACGTTTGATTATAGGGCAAAGCCGGTAGACCCGACGTCGGAGCCATCCTGTTTGCAGCGGCGCTCACGCTCGATGAACGCGCCGCTGCGCCTGAACAGAGCAGTCAGGACAGGGTCAATGTCGGAAGGTAAGCAGCGTGTCGACGCCATAGGCTTGCGCAAGACTGGCAAGCCCGGAGGGAATGTTGACGATACCGAGCGCGGCGCCGCGCGCGGTGGCCGCGCGCTGCCATGCGAGCAGCACGGCAAGCGCGGACGAATCGAATTGCCGAAGCGGCGCGCAGTCCACTTCGGTCGCGCCCGCGGCGATGCGCGAAAGACCCGCTTCGAGTGCGGCCTTCGCGCTCTCATGAGTCAGTGACGCGGCCGTCTGGAAACGGCCGCCGGTGCCGGCTGCGCTCACGAGGAAGCCTTGCCGCTCGCGAGTTGCTGATTGCGCTGCGTGAGGAATTGCAGCAGACCATCCACGCCGTGTTGCGAGATCTGTTCGCTGAACTGCTGCTGATACGCCTGAATCAGCCATGCGCCGAGCACGTTGATGTCATACACGCGCCAGCCTTGCGGCGTCTTGTAGAGGCGATAGTCGAGTTCGACCGGCTGGCCGTTGTTCATCACGACCGAGCGAACGACGACATCCGTATCTTCGGCCGATGCGCGGAACGGCTTGTACTGAATCGTCTGGTTGCGAACCTGGCTGAGTGCCCCCGAGTACGTGCGGATCAGCAGCATCTTGAATTGCTCGACGATCTGCTTTTGCTGTTCCGGCGTAGCCGAGTTCCAGTTGCGGCCCATCACGAGGCGCGTGGTGCGCGTGAAGTCCGTGTACGGCAGGATCTTCTGGTTGACGAGTTCAGTGATGCGCTGCACGTCGCCCGACTGCAGTTTCGGGTCGGATTTGATTTGATCGAGCACTTGTTGCGTGACGGTCTTGATCATGCCGTCGGGCGAATTGGTGTCGACCGTCTGTGCCGACGCCGCGCCGCAAAACGCCATGAGCATGGCAAAGAGAGGAAGCAGAAAGAATTTTTTCATCGCAGATCCTGCAAAAGAAGTGGCTTGGATTGGAGTGCGCCGTTTGACCCAAGTTCAGGCTGCGCACCGCCCAATCTGTAATAAACGCTGTCAATCATGTTACCGCGCGTTAGCGCATTCGCGCTCAACGCAAGCGGAACGAAGGGAAGCCGGGCGGCGCACGCGGCGGCACGTACTGATTGCCCGGTACGGTCGAGCCGCCCGAACTCGCGGCGTTCGGAGCAGCAGCGGTTCCGGAAGCAGGTGCTGCGCCCGACGCGCCTTGCGCCGTCGCGGGCGCGACTGCCGTTGCGGATGCGCCCACCGCGCCGCTCGCGCCTTCCGGCTCTGCATAAGTCGGCAGCGGCGCTTCGTCGTAGCTCGGCATGTTGCCGGTATCGCCGTCGTTGTCGCCGTGGATCAGGTACTGGCGGCGCTGCAGATAGGCATTGCGCACGAACGAGTATTTGTCGAGCGCGGCATCGGCGAGCACGTCGGTTGCGCCGAGCAGATTCGCCCGCGTGTTGACGAGATTCACGCCATAGAGCGCCCAGCTTACGGAATCCGGGCTCACGTACGTCAGCGGGCTGCCGAAATAGTCGACCACCAGCCCGCTCGTATCGCGCACCGTGCTCGGCCCGAGCAGCGGCAGCACGAGATACGGACCTGCCGGAACGCCATAATGGCCGAGCGTCAGGCCGAAGTCGCCGGAGTGCTTCGGCAACTTGGCGACGGTCGCCACGTCGAAGAGGCCGCCGACGCCGAACACGGTGTTGATCGCGACCCGCATGATGTCGGAGACGCCGTCGGCAATCTTCAACTGCAGCAGATTGTTTGCCGCGATGTAAACATCGCCGATATTCGAAAAGAAGTTCGTGACGCTGTTGCGCACCGGCTCCGGCACGCTCCACACATACGCCTTCGCGACCGGCTTCAGCGCGAACTGGTCCACCTTGTCGTTGATGGTGAACATCGTCCGGTTGTAGCTCTCGAACGGATCGCCCTTCGTGGGCGTCGTCACCGTTGCGCAACCGGCGAGCGTCACCACCGCTGCCGACACAAGCACGCGCCGCAACCCCATCGCGTACATAGAATCTCCTTATTGAGCCGAGCCGGATGCCGCACTCGCAGCCGCCGCGCCCGAAGCCGCAGGTGCGGCGGGTGCAGCCGCTGCGCCCATCGCGCTTGCCGCGCCAGGGAAAGCCGGCGCAGCAGCAGCCGGAGCGGCCGGCGTGCCTGACTTGGACGCGCCGGAATCCGCCGCCTTGTTGTACAGGAACTGTCCGATCAGGTTTTCGAGCACGACAGCCGATTGCGTCATCGTGATGGTGTCGCCGTTCTTGAGCATCTGGTCGTCGCCGCCCGGCTCAAGGCCGATGTACTGCTCGCCGAGCAGGCCCGAGGTCAGGATCTTCGCGGACGAATCCTTCGGAAACTGATACTGCTTGTCGATATCGATGGTCACGACCGCCTGATACGCGTTCGGATCGAAGCCAATCGAGCCGACGCGCCCGACCGTCACGCCCGCGCTCTTCACCGGCGCACGAGGCTTCAGGCCGCCGATGTTGTCGAACTTGAGACGCACCGCGTAGGTTTGCTGGAACGACAGGGAACTCATGTTGCCGGCCTTCAGCGCGAGAAAGAGCAGCGCCACGAAACCGAGCACCACGAAGAGGCCGACCCAAAAGTCGAGAGCAGTCTTTTTCATCGTCTTTCCAAAGAGAATCTTGTCGCGGAATGCGTGTGACGGTCTGTGCCCTTCACAACGCCCACGCCCTCGCGGGCGTCCGCGCTTGGGTCCTTAGCTGAACATCAACGCGGTCAGCAGGAAATCGAGGCCGAGCACGGCGAGCGACGCGTACACGACCGTTTTCGTCGTTGCCCGCGAGACGCCTTCCGGCGTCGGCCGCGCTTCATAGCCTTGGAACAACGCGATGAACGTCACCGCGAAACCGAACACGACGCTTTTGACGACGCCGTTGCCGACATCGCGCCAGACATCCACGCCGCCCTGCATTTGCGACCAGAACGCGCCCGAATCCACACCGATCAGCACGACGCCGACCACATAGCCGCCGATCACGCCGACCGCGCTGAAAATGGCCGCGAGCACCGGCATCGAAATGATGCCCGCCCACATGCGCGGCGCGACGACCACCTTGATGGGATCGACGGCCATCATCTCCATGGCCGTGAGCTGCTCGCCCGCCTTCATGAGACCGATTTCCGCCGTGAGCGACGTGCCCGCGCGTCCGGCGAAGAGGAGCGCCGTGACCACCGGCCCGAGTTCGCGCACGAGCGACAGCGCCACGAGCAGCCCGAGCGCCTGCTCGGAGCCGTAGCGATTGAGCGTGTAGTAGCCCTGCAGGCCGAGCACGAAGCCGACGAACAGGCCCGACATCGCGATGATGACGAGCGAATAATTGCCGACGAAGTGGATCTGTTTCGTGACAAGGCGCGGGCGGCGCAGCAGCGGGAAGAATTCGAGCACGAGGCGCACCAGCATGCGCGTCGCGTAACCGGCGGTGCCGAAGCCGTCGAGCACCCAGCGTCCGAGTGCGCTGATCATGCCTTGCCTCCGATACCGAAATCCGCCGCGAGATTCTGGCTCGCGTAGTGGAACTTGAAAGGGCCGTCCGGCGTGCCGTCGATGAACTGGCGCACGGTCGGGTCCTGCGACGCGCGCAATTCCGCTGGCGTGCCTTCGGCGTGAATGCCGCCGTTGGCCACGAAATACACGTAGTCGGCAATGGCGAACGACTCCGGCACGTCGTGCGAAACGAGAATGGACGTAGCGCCGAGCGCGTCGTTCAGTGTGCGGATCAGCTTCGCGGTGATGCCGAGCGAAATGGGATCGAGGCCCGCGAACGGTTCGTCGTACATCATGAGTTCGGGATCGAGCGCGATGGCGCGCGCGAGCGCCACGCGCCGCGCCATGCCGCCCGATATTTCCGACGGCGCGAGCTCGCGCGCACCGCGCAGGCCGACGGCATTGAGCTTCATGAGCACGAGATCGCGGATGAGCGCCTCGGGAAGATCCGTGTGCTCGCGCAGCGGAAACGCGACGTTCTCGAAGACCGTTTGATCCGTGAAGAGCGCGCCGAACTGAAACAACATGCCCATCTTCCGGCGCAGCGCGTACAGCCCGTCGCGCGTCTGCGCGCCGACGTCCTGCCCGCCGTACAGCACCTGGCCGCGGCTCGCCTTCACGAGACCGCCGATCAGGCGAAGCGTCGTGGTCTTGCCGCAGCCCGAACCGCCCATGACCGCGACGACCTGACCGCGCGTGAAGCGCATGTTCAGGTTCGACAGGACGAGCCGATCGCCGTAACCGAAGTCGACGTCGCGTAGCTCGAGCAGAGTCTCAGGAGAGGCTGGCACTGGGTAAGAAATTCCGTTGACGCAAAACGCCGCATTATAGGGCCTGCGTGCAATCGGTGCTTTGCCTAGTGCGTTACGCCTAATTTTTTAGGAACTGTCAGCATTGACCTGCAAAGTTCTGTTGCAGCGACGCGACCGCGCGCGCCGTGTCCGGCGCCTCGGTCACCGCGCGCACGACCGCCGCGCTGCCGACGCCTGTCGCAAGCACGTCGCCGATCACTTTGCCGTCGATTCCGCCGATTGCGACAAGCGGCACGCGTCCTGAGAGCAACTGCACATACCGGCGCAGGCGTGCGAGGCCTTGCGGCTTCGTCGGCATGACCTTGGTCGTCGTCGGAAAGACGGCGCCGAGCGCGAGGTAGCTCGGCCGGAAGTGCAGCGCGCGCAGCATTTCGTAATAGCCGTGTGTCGAGAGGCCGAGCCGCAGGCCGGCGCGCGCAATCGCGCTCAAGTCGGCGGTCTGCACGTCTTCTTGGCCGAGGTGCACGCCGTAAGCGTCCGCTGCTATCGCCTCACGCCAGTGATCGTTGATGAAGAGCCGCGCCTGATGCCGACGCCCCGCCGCAACGGACCGCTCGATCTCGCGCTGGAGATCCTCCGCGTCGGCGCTTTTGCGGCGCAGTTGCGCCGTGACGACGCCCAGGTCGAGCACGCGCTCGACCCATTCGGCGCTCGGCAGAACGGGATAGAGGCCGAGCGCGTCGGGACAGGCGGCGAACGCTGGCTCCGGCGCGGGCGGCAGGTCGCCTACGCGCGGGAACGTCGCGAAATCGACCGGCCACGCGTCGTCTTTCGACTCGTCGCCGGTGCGCCAGGCGAGCGCCAGAACGAGCGCATTGTGCGGCTCGAAGTTGCAGTCGAGGAACGCGGCGAGCGCGGCAAGCCAGTCGTCGGACCGCTCGCCGTCGAGCACGAAACGCTCGCCGTCGCGCGTCAGCGTCATGCGCGAGCCGTGCGCTTCGAGCACGGCGGCGCCGCCGGGAAGCGCGCCGGAATCGGATTCACGCGGTTCCGTAAGCACGATCAAATCCTGCGCGCCGGGCGCTTCCGGCGCGGTCAGGCAGATGCGCCAGCGCGTCGACGCGGCGGGCCAGTCGCCGAGCCGCGCACGGATGCGCTCCGCGACTTCCACGAGTTCGTCCGCCGGCGGCCAGAATACTTCACGACCGATGAGGCTCATGCCGCACCTCCGTCCTGATGCCAGAACGGCATGCCGACGACCGGCGTGCTCGCCTGCGCGCTGTCGCGCTCGGCCATCGGACCGGCGAGAAACGCGCTGCGGCCCGCTTCGACGCCCAGTGCGAACGCGCGCGCCATCTGCGGCGGAAACGTGGCCTGCGATACCGCCGTATTGAGCAGCACGCCGTCGAAGCCCCACTCCATCACCTGACACGCGTGCGACGGCACGCCGAGACCCGCATCGACGATCAGCGGCACGTCCGGCAGCCGCTCACGCAGCGTGCGCAGGCCGTACGGATTGGTCACGCCCTTGCCCGTGCCGATGGGCGCGCCCCACGGCATCAGCGCTTCGCAGCCGGCATCGAGAAGACGCCGCCCGATCACGAGATCTTCCGTGCAGTACGGCAGCACCTTGAAGCCGTCGCGCACGAGCTTCGCCGCTGCTTCGACCAGGCCGATGGGATCGGGCTGGAGCGTGTAGTCGTCGCCGATCAGTTCGAGCTTGATCCAAGGCGTGTCGAAGACTTCGCGCGCCATGTAGGCGGTCGTCAGCACTTCGTCCACGCTCTGGCAGCCCGCCGTGTTCGGCAAGAGCGCGACGCCGTGGCGCTTGAGCACGTCGAAGAAGCCGGCTTCGCCCGTCTCGGCCTGGCGGCGCAGCGCGACGGTCACCATGCCGGGGCGCGCGGCATCGATGGAATCCGACAGCGATTGCAGCGACGGATAGCGCGACGTGCCGAGCAGCACGCGGCTCGGGAACGACTGGCCGTACAGCGTGAGGACGTCGGCGGTCTGTGTGGTCATGATGGAATCCTTCGTGTGTTCAGCCGCCCGCGACGGGCGAAACGACATCGAGCTTGTCGCCGGGCGCGAGCTTCTTCGTGCCGTGCTCGCCGCGCGCGACGAACTGGCCGTTGAGCGCTACCGCGAACGGCGGCTTGGCGCCGAACGCGGCGAGCGCGTCGGTGACGGTCGCGGCGTCGGGCAGGGTGAATTCGCGCTGATTGATGTGGATGTTCATGGGTCTGTCTCTGAATCCTGTCACGCGGGCACGGCCGCGAACGCGTCGTGCAGCAGATCGGGCCAACGGGCGTCGCTACGGAACTGCGCGAACGAAGCGGCGTCGCGCACCGTGCCGCCGACGAGCGCATCGGCGAGCGCGCACGCGGCATCGGCCACTTCGGGCGCGATCATGAAGCCGTGCCGATACAGCCCGTTCACGCGCAGCGTATGGGCGCCGTCCCAGACGATGGCCGGACGATGATCCGGCAGCGTCGGCCGGCATTGCGAGTTGAGTTCGAGAATGCGCGCTTCGCCGAATCCCGGATGCACCGCGAACGCCGCGCTCAGCAATTCGAGCGCCGAGCGCACGCTGACGGGCGACATGTCCTCGCCCTCGACTTCGGTCGCGCCGATCACGTAGACGTCGTGCTGCTTGGGCGCGATGTAAAGCGGATAGCGCGGATGCAGCAAGCGCACCGGCCGCGTCAGCCCGATGCCCGGCGCATGCACGCGCGCCACCTCGCCGCGAATGCCGCGCAGCGCGGGCCACACGGGCTTCGCGCCGAGGCCGCGGCAATCGATTATCCAGCGCGCATCGGGCATGGCGTCGACCGGCGTGTTCCAGTGCGTGCGCACGCCGCGCGCCGCCAGCCCCGCTGCCAGCGCCTTGAGCGCCTGCCGGTTGTCGAGCTGGCCTTCGTGCGGCAGCAGCCAGCCCTGCGTGAACCGCGGGCCGAGCGCCGGTTCCGCCTCGGCGACCTGCGCGCCCGCGAGTTTCACGAAACCGCCGTCGAGCAGCGCGGCCGGGGCGTTCGCGCGCAGCCGTCGCTCGAAAAGCGGCGCTTCTGCGCGATCCGCGCCGTGCCACACGACGAGCGTCCCGTTGCGCTGAAAGAAAACGGGCTCGGGCAATGCCGCGAGCGCATTCGGCCAGCGCGCGAGCGACGCCGCGCCGAGTTCCACGACGAGCGGCTCCGCGCTCGTCGCTTCCGCGAGCGGCGCGAGCATGGCCGCGGCCACCCACGCGGCCGACTGCGAGCCGGCTTCGTCGCCGCGCTCGTAAAGCGCGACGCCGTGCCCTGCCCCCGCGAGCTGCCATGCCACGAGCCGCCCGACGAGCCCGCCGCCGATCACCGCGAAATCCGGCCGGCGCGCGTCGCCCTGTTCCATGCTGTTCACAATCCGATGTCTCCTCATCCGGTCCCGCGCGTCACCGCGACGTGAGCGACCGTCGCCGCGCAAAAGCGGCATACCGATTGACTAACGCGACGAATCAGCGGAGGAGAGACCGGCGCGGCGGCCGTCAGACACACCGAGCGGAAAAGGAAAGGGAAGACCGGAAGAAACTGGAGGAAAGGCGCGGTGAACGCGCGTTCTCCGGAAACTTCCCTCGCCGGTATTACCCGGATCGGGTGCAAAGGGTCTCTCTCAGCCTCGCCGCGCCGGCCACCGATTCCAGTGACGTTGCGCGCGAAGCACCCCTGTTTCGTCGCAGATCATTAGAGCATAAAAGGCGAAGCGGCTGCAAACCGTGATTGCCCGCGCACTTCGGGCTTCGGCCGCACCGCTCCGGTCGCGCGCCGTGGCACTCTGGCACAATGCCCCGAACGCCGGTTCGTCGAACGATCGCACCGGATTAAGCGACAGTTAAGGCAGTGTCACAACAATCTGCGAACCCGGAGCCGCGCACGCGCACCTCGATGCCCGCGCCGGTCCGAAGCCTCACCGTCTCAACCCGCCGGCCGTCCGGCGCACCCGCATAAAGAGTCATGATCAATTCGAATTCCGAAAACACGCAGCAGAAAGCGGATGACGTATCGGCGTGGAGCCTCATCAAGCCGTACTGGGTTTCCGAAGAGCGCGGCGTCGCGTGGGGGCTGCTGGTCGCGATCATCGCGATCAACATGACCGTCGTCTGGATCAACGTGCGGCTCAACAGTTGGAACGCTGACTTCTATAACGCGCTGCAAAACAAGAATGTGCGCGACTTTCCGCACTTGCTGCTCATTTTCACGGGTCTCGCGTTCGCGTACATTCTGCTCGCCGTGTACGGGCGATATCTCCGGCAAATGCTCGCGTTCCGCTGGCGGCAATGGTTGACCAACCGTTACCTCGAACAATGGTTCGGCGACAAGGCGTTCTACCGCATCGAACGCGACCGCCTCGCCGACAACCCCGACCAGCGTATCAGCGACGACCTGCAATCGTTCGCGACCACCACGCTTACGCTGTCGCTCGACCTGCTTTCGACGCTCGTCACGCTCGTCACCTTCATCACGATTTTGTGGACGCTCGCTGGCGCTCTGACGCTCACGCTCTTCGGCAAGCCGCTCGTGATTCCCGGCTACATGGTGTGGGCCGCCGCGCTCTACGCGATTCTCGGCTCGCTCATCATCCAGAAGGTCGGGCATCCGCTCGTGTCGATCAACTATCAGCAGCAGAAAGTGGAGGCGGATTTTCGCTTCGGCCTGATCCGCGTGCGCGAGAACGCCGAGCAGATCGCGTTCTACGACGGCATTGGCACGGAAACCGCGAACGCGAAAGGCATCTTCCAGCGCATTCGCGACAACTGGTGGCTCATCATGAAGTACACGAAGCGCATGACCTTCGTGCTCTCGTTCTACGGCCAGATCGCGATCATCTTTCCGATCATGGTGGCCGCGCCGCGCTACTTCGCGGGCGCGTTTTCGTTCGGCGTGCTGATGCAGATTTCATCCGCGTTCGGCACCGTCAGCGATTCGTTTTCGTGGTTCATCAACAGTTATTCGACGCTGGTCGAATGGCGCGCCACCGTGAACCGTCTGCGCGAATTCAAGCGCGTCATGCGCTCGACGCATATCCGCGAGGAAACGTCGCCTGCGACGGAACGCGGCGGCATCAACCTGCATTACACGAGCACGCCGTCGCTCACGACGACCGGCCTCATGCTCGCGCTTCCGAATGGCACGCCGCTTTCGCGCGTGGCGGATGTCTCAGTTGAGCCGGGTTCGCGCTGGCTCGTCGTCGGGCCGTCGGGCTCGGGCAAGAGCACGTTGATGCGCGCGCTCGCGGGCCTGTGGCCGTTCGGCGACGGCACCATCGACGCGCCCGTCGATGCCAAGCTCATGTTCGTGCCGCAGCAGAGCTATCTGCCGATCGGGACATTGCGCGCGGCGCTGTCGTATCCGTCGCCGGGCGAGACTTTCAGCGACGACGAACTGCGCGGAGCCTTGCGCGCGTGCAATCTCGAGGCGTACAGCGACCGGCTCGACGAGAGCGCGCACTGGGCGCGCAGCCTGTCGCCGGGCGAGCAGCAGCGGCTGGCTGCCGCGCGCGTGCTGCTGCACAAGCCGGACTTCGTGTTCCTCGACGAAGCGACGAGCGCGCTCGATGCCGAAAACGAGCTGCATATCTACAACACGCTCGTTGAGCGGCTGCCGAAGGCGGCGATCTTGAGCGTCGCGCATCGGGAATCGGTCGCGATGTTTCATGATTACAAGATCGAGATCGAGCGGGCGATGGTGGAGGCTTGAGGGCTGCGTCGCTCGCCGTCATGCAAAAGAAAAGGCCACGGAAATCCGTGGCCTTTTTGCTTCCGGTTAAGCGTTGAGCTCACCGCGGCAACTCACTCGCCCCCATCAAATACGCATCCACCGACCGCGCGCACTGACGCCCTTCGCGGATCGCCCAGACCACGAGCGACTGCCCGCGCCGCATATCGCCCGCCGTGAACACCTTGTCCACCGACGTGTAATACGCCTTCTCGCCTTCAGTCGTTGCGCGCACGTTGCCGCGCGGGTCCTTGTCGACGCCGAACGCCTCGAGCACCGGCGAAAGCGGCTGCGTGAAACCCATCGCGAGCAGAACCAGATCCGCCTTCATCTCGAATTCCGAATTCGGCACTTCCTGCATCTTGCCGTTCTTCCATTCGACGCGCGCGGCGATCAGCTTCTCCACCTTGCCGTTCTTGCCTTCGAAACGCTTCGTGGCAACCGACCAGTCGCGCTCGCAGCCTTCCTCATGCGATGACGACGTGCGCAGCTTGATCGGCCAGTACGGCCACACGAGCGGCTTGTTCTCTTCCTCGGGCGGCTGCGCGAGCAGTTCGAACTGCGTCACGCTCTTCGCGCCATGACGGTTCGACGTGCCGACGCAGTCCGAGCCCGTATCGCCGCCGCCGATCACGACGACATGCTTGCCCTTCGCGACGAGTTGATCCGCGACCTTGTCGCCCGCGTTGACCTTGTTCTGCTGCGGCAAAAATTCCATCGCGAAGTGGATGCCTTCCAGCTCGCGCCCCGGCACCGGCAAGTCGCGCGGCGTTTCCGAGCCGCCCGAGACCACCACCGCGTCGAACTGCTCCTTCAGTTCTTCCGGCGTGATGGTTTCCTTCGCCGTGTTGCCGATGTGAGACGGAATCGCATCGCGGCCGACGAACACGTTCGTGCGGAACGACACGCCTTCCGCTTCCATCTGGCGCATGCGGCGGTCGATCAGCCACTTCTCCAGCTTGAAGTCGGGGATGCCATAGCGCAGCAATCCGCCGATGCGGTCGTTCTTTTCGAACACGACCACGTCGTGACCGGCACGCGCCAGTTGCTGCGCGACCGCCAGCCCCGCAGGACCCGAACCCACGACGGCGACCTTCTTGCCCGTCTTGTGCTTCGGCGGCTGCGGCGCGACCCAGCCTTCTTCCCACGCCTTGTCGATGATCTTGCGCTCGATCGACTTGATGCCGACCGGGTCTTCGTTGATGCCGAGCGTGCACGCCGCCTCGCACGGCGCCGGGCAGATACGGCCCGTGAATTCCGGGAAGTTGTTGGTCGAATGCAGCACTTCGATCGCGCTCTTCCAGTCCTGGCGGAACACGAGGTCGTTGAAGTCCGGAATGATGTTGTTGACCGGACAGCCGTTGTTGCAGAACGGAATGCCGCAATCCATGCAGCGCGCGCCTTGAACCTTGGCGTCGTCGTCGGTCAGCGCGGCGACAAATTCCTTGTAATGCTTGACGCGGGTCAGCGGTGCTTCGTACGCCTCGTGGCGGCGTTCGAATTCGAGAAAACCGGTTGCCTTGCCCATATCTTTCTCTGTATTGAGTGAGGATCGCGCTCTCCGATGCCTTTTCGTCGGAGAGCCCTGACTTGTTGTGTTTCGGGCTTAAGCCGCCAGTGCTTCTTTCGCCTTTCTCGCGCCGATTTCGCCGAGCGCGCGCTTGTATTCGGTCGGGAAGACCTTCACGAACTGACGACGCGACGCGTCCCAGTTTTCGAGCAGCGCCTTGGCGCGCGGCGAACCGGTGAACTGGAAGTGCCGCTCGACGAGGCCCTTGAGCAGCGCTTCGTCCGTCTGGCCCGCGTGCCACAGCGTCTTGTCGACCGTGCGCTCCTGCTCGGCTTGTTGCAGCACCGGATCGAGCGCGACCATCGACTTGTTGCACTTGGCGGCGAACGTGCCGTCCGCGTCGTACACGAACGCAATGCCGCCCGACATGCCCGCCGCGAAGTTGCGGCCCGTTTCGCCGAGCACGACGACCGTGCCCCCCGTCATGTATTCGCAGCCGTGGTCGCCCGTGCCTTCGACAACCGCCGTCGCGCCCGAGTTACGCACGCAGAAACGCTCGCCCGCGACGCCGCGGAAGTACGATTCGCCTTCGATCGCGCCGTACATCACCGTGTTGCCGCAGATGATGTTTTCCTCGGACTTGCCGCGGAAGTCGTTGGTCGGGCGAATGATGATGCGCCCGCCCGACAAGCCCTTGCCGACGTAGTCGTTGCCGTCGCCGACGAGATCGAGCGTCACGCCCTTCGCGAGGAATGCGCCGAAGCTCTGGCCCGCCGTCCCCTTCAACTGAATGTGGATGGTGTCGTCCGGCAAACCGTCGTGGCCGTACTTTTTCGCGATCAGACCGGACAGCATCGCGCCGACCGTGCGGTTGACGTTGCGCACCGGCTGAATGAACGAGACGTGCTCGCCCTTCTCGATCGCCGCCTTCGACTTCTCGATCAGCACGTGATCCAGCGCCTTGTCGAGACCGTGGTCCTGCACGTCCACATGCTTGCGCGCCACTTCTTCGCTGACCGGCACCTGATAGAAGATGCGCGAGAAGTCGAGGCCCTTCGCCTTCCAGTGCTCGACGCCCTTGCGCGTGTCGAGCAGATCGACGCGGCCGATCAGGTCGTCGAACTTGCGCAGGCCCAGTTGCGCCATGATTTCGCGCACTTCTTCCGCCACAAAGAAGAAGAAGTTGACGACGTGTTCCGGCTGGCCCGTGAACTTCGCGCGCAGCACCGGATCTTGCGTCGCGACGCCGACCGGACACGTGTTCAGATGGCACTTGCGCATCATGATGCAGCCTTCGACGACGAGCGGCGCCGTCGCGAAGCCGAACTCGTCCGCGCCGAGCAGCGCGCCGATCACCACGTCGCGGCCGGTCTTCATCTGGCCGTCGGCCTGCACGCGGATACGGCCGCGCAGACGGTTGAGCACGAGCGTCTGCTGCGTTTCGGCGAGGCCGAGTTCCCACGGCGTGCCCGCGTGCTTGAGCGACGAGAGCGGCGAGGCGCCCGTGCCGCCGTCATGGCCCGCGATCACGACGTGATCCGCCTTCGCCTTCGCGACGCCCGCCGCCACCGTGCCGACGCCCACTTCGGACACCAGCTTCACCGAAATGCTCGACGACGAATTCACGTTCTTGAGATCGTGAATGAGCTGCGCCAGGTCTTCGATCGAATAGATGTCATGGTGCGGCGGCGGCGAGATAAGGCCCACGCCCGGCACCGAATAACGCAGCTTGCCGATGTAGTCCGACACCTTGTGGCCGGGCAACTGACCGCCTTCGCCGGGCTTCGCGCCCTGCGCCATCTTGATCTGGATCTGATCCGCCGACGACAGATATTCCGCCGTCACGCCGAAGCGGCCGGACGCGACCTGCTTGATCTTCGAGCGCAGCGAATCGCCGTCCTTCAGCGGAATGTCGGTGACAACTTCTTTGCCGATGATCGATTGCAGCGAATCGCCAGTCTTGATCGGAATGCCGCGCAGTTCGTTGCGATAGCGCGTTTCGTCTTCGCCGCCTTCGCCCGTGTTCGACTTGCCGCCGATGCGGTTCATCGCGACCGCGAGTGTGGCATGAGCTTCCGTGCTAATCGAGCCGAGCGACATCGCGCCCGTCGCGAAACGCTTGACGATTTCCTTCGCCGGTTCCACTTCGTCGAGCGAAATTGCCTTCGACGGTTCGAGCCTGAACTCGAAGAGGCCACGGAACGTCATGTGGCGCTTCGTCTGGTCGTTGATGAGGTGCGCGTATTCCTTGTACGTCTGGTACGAATTGCTACGCGCGGAGTGTTGCAGCTTGGCGATGGCATCCGGCGTCCACATGTGCTCTTCGCCGCGCACTCGGTACGCGTACTCGCCGCCCGCATCCAGCATGGTCGCGAGCACAGGGTTGTCGCCGAACGCATCGCGATGCAGGCGAATCGCTTCCTCGGCCACTTCGAAGATGCCGATGCCGCCGACCTTCGACGCCGTGCCCTTGAAATACTTCTCCACGAGATCCGACGACAGGCCGACCGCTTCGAAAATCTGCGCGCCGGTATAGGACATGTACGTCGAAATGCCCATCTTCGACATGACCTTGTGCAGGCCCTTGCCGACCGCCTTCGTGAAGTTGTAGATGGCTTTGTCCGCCGACAGATCGCCCTTCAGCCCCTCGGCCATGTTGGCGAGCGTTTCCAGCGCGAGATACGGATGCACGGCTTCCGCGCCGTAGCCCGCGAGCAGCGCGAAGTGATGCGTCTCGCGCGCCGAACCCGTTTCGACGACGAGGCCCGTGCTCGTGCGCAGACCGTGCTGCACGAGATGCGTGTGGATGGCGGACGTGGCGAGCAGCGCCGGAATCGCGACGTTGTCGCGGTCCATCTTGCGGTCCGACACGATCAGGATGTTGTAGCCGGACTTCACGGCATCGACGGCTTCGGCGCACAGCGATGCAATGCGCGCCTCGACGCCTTCCTTGCCCCACGCGGCCGGATAGCAGATGCTCAGTTCGTAGGAGCGGAATTTGCCGCCGGTGTACGTGTCGATGGCGCGGATCTTCGCGATGTCCTTGAAGTCGAGCACGGGCTGCGACACTTCGAGGCGCATCGTCGGGTTGATGTTGATGGTGTCGAGCAAGTTCGGCTTCGGCCCGATGAACGAGACGAGCGACATGACCATGTTTTCGCGGATCGGGTCGATCGGCGGGTTCGTCACTTGCGCGAACAGCTGCTTGAAGTAGTGGTAGAGCGTCTTGTTCTTGCTGGACATGACCGCGAGCGGCGAGTCGTTGCCCATGGAGCCGACGGCTTCCTCGCCCGATTGCGCCATCGGCGCCATCAGGAACTTGAGGTCCTCCTGCGTATAGCCGAACGCCTGCTGGCGGTCGAGCAGCGCGGCGGCCTCGCGGCGCTGCGCTTCGACGTCTTCCGCCTTCGGCTCGATCTCGTCGAGCTTGATGCGCACGGCGTCGATCCAGCTCTTGTACGGCTTCGCGTTCGCGAGGTTGTCCTTGAGTTCCTTGTCCTCGATGATGCGGCCCTGCTCCATGTCGATCAGGAACATCTTGCCCGGCTGAAGGCGCCACTTCTTGACGATCTTCGATTCGGGAATAGGCAGCACGCCGGACTCCGACGCGAGAATCACGAGGTCGTCGTCCGTCACGATATAGCGCGCCGGGCGCAGGCCGTTACGGTCGAGCGTCGCGCCGATCTGGCGGCCGTCCGTGAACGCGATCGCGGCGGGGCCGTCCCACGGCTCCATCATCGCGGCGTGGTATTCGTAGAATGCGCGGCGGTTATCGTCCATCAGCGTGTGCTGTTCCCATGCTTCGGGAATCATCATCATCATTGCGTGGACGAGCGGGTAGCCGGCCATCACCAGCAGTTCGAGACAGTTGTCGAACGAAGCGGTGTCCGACTGGCCCGGATAGATGAGCGGCCAGAGCTTCGGCAGGTCGTCGCCGAGCACGTAAGAGGCGATCGCGCCGGTGCGCGCGTTCAGCCAGTTGACGTTGCCCTTCACGGTGTTGATTTCACCGTTGTGGGCGATCATGCGGTACGGGTGCGCCAGTTCCCACGCGGGGAACGTGTTCGTCGAGAAACGCTGGTGCACGAGCGCGAGCGCCGAAACCACGCGCTCGTCCTGCAGATCGCGGTAATACACGCCGACCTGACCGGCCAGCAGCAGCCCCTTGTAGACGACCGTGCGCGACGACATGGACGGCACGAAGTATTCCTTGCCGTGCTTGAGCTTGAGCGCCTGAATGCGATGGCTCGCCGTCTTGCGGATGATGTAGAGCTTGCGCTCCAGCGCGTCCGTCACGACGATGTCCTTGCCGCGCCCGATGAAAATCTGGCGGATCAGCGGCTCGCTCGCCTTCACGGCGGGCGAAATGGGCATGTTCGCGTCGACCGGCACGTCGCGCCAGCCGAGCACGACTTGCCCCTCGGCCTTCACGGTGCGTTCGAGTTCCTGCTCGCACGCGAGACGCGACGCGTGTTCCTTCGGCAGGAAGATCATGCCGACGCCGTATTCGCCGGCGGGCGGCAGCGTCACGCCCTGCTTGGCCATTTCTTCGCGATAGAAGCCGTCCGGCACCTGAATGAGGATGCCCGCGCCGTCGCCCATCAGCGGGTCTGCGCCGACTGCGCCCCGGTGATCCAGATTCTCAAGAATCTTGAGACCCTGCTGAATGATCTCGTGGCTTTTCTTGCCCTTGATATGGGCGACGAAGCCGACGCCGCACGCGTCGTGTTCGTTCGCGGGGTCGTACATGCCCTGCGCGGCGGGGAGCGAACCGGCTGCCGGCTGCTGATGATCGTTCATGGGACACCGTCTCTACTGTGGGGGCCGACTCGGCCGTTGAACCGTTTTGTTATCCGTCGTCCGGCGCTTTTCGCGGGCGCAGCAAGCGCGGCACGTGGTCCGCACCGCCTGCGCTGCATCGCAATAAAACCGCCGGAAATCGCAATATACGCGACGAATCAAAAGCATGGCAAATAAAACGTGATGGTCTGGCACCTATTATCAAGTTGGTGCATGACCGAGCCAATTTATTGGTGCCATATCAAAAACGGGCAAAAATAAACGGCGTCCCGAAATTGGGCGCCGTTTCCAAACTTCCACGACGCGACGCTTTCACTGCGTCTGCGGCGTTTCACGAACCTTGCGGGGCCGGCCGCGCGGCAGCGGCGACACGCGGCGGTTCGCGGCGCGCGCCGCCCACTCGCGGTAAGAATCGCTTCCGAGGACCCAGCCTTTGAGCGTCGCCTGGAGCAGACGGGTCGTCTCGCGTTCGTCGAGCGGCTGCTCGCACAGTTCCTTGTACGCGTGCTGGCGCTCGAACGGCGTGTTGCCGAGAAGCCAGAACAGCGAGTGATCCGTGATGAGCGAATCCACCGTCAGTCCGATGTGATGCCGGTAGCTCGACCACTTGTAGTCCTGCGGCGACGCGGCAAGCTGCGCGCGAACCGGCGCCGTTTCGACGACGCGCGTCGCAAGGAGAAAGTACCGCTCGCCTTCGATGACCGTCGCGCGATAGCGGCCTTCCCACAATGTGCCGCGCCGCGTGTAACGCCGGTTGAAGTGCGCGACGTAACGCCGCCCGACCGCCTGCATCGCCTTGGGCAAGCTGGCTTCGTCGCGCGGCGTGACGAGCAGATGCACCGCTTGCGGCATCAGCGCGTAGGCGTGGATGGAAAGATGGTGATCGCGTGAGGCTGTTCTCAGGCAGTCGATGAAAAGCTCGTAGTCCTGGTCGTCGACGAAGGCGGGCTGCTGGTCGAGACCGCGCAGGATGACATGCTGCGGCTGATCGGGGACGTAGAGTCGTGCAAGCCGTGCCATTCTGGATATTCCGTGGGTCGCGTTTGTGTTACCCCAAGCGGGGGCTGACTGGAGACGCTGCTGCAGCGGGAACACAAGGCACATGCAAGGGCCGTGCAACGGGACTCCAAAGCGGTCTCTCGGCCTAGGGAAAATGCTCTACCGTGCCGCTATGGTGACTTTGAAATGATGTGTTCATAATGAGCGTGCTTTCAGGAGGAGCACAAATTGAAAATAAAACAAGTCATGACGGGGATCGCAGCACTGGCATGTGTGTCCACCGCGGCACACGCGCAGTCGGCTGGGTCCATCTACGCAACTGCAGGCTGGTTTCACTTTGCACCGCAAGACAGCAGCGGTCCGCTCAAAGAAACAAGTGTAGGCGGATCTCCCGTTAATATCAGCGTACCGGGCACGGGCGCTGGCATTGGAAGCGCAGATACCGCCGGCTTCACGCTGGGCTACTTCGTCACCGACCACATCGCCACCGAACTGGAGATGGGCATTCCGCCCTCCTTCGATCTAGAGGGAACCGGAACGCTCTCGCAGTTTGGCAAGATCGGCAGCGCGAAGCAGTGGAGTCCCACGCTGCTTTTCAAGTACTTCTTCAACGCTCCTGACGCAAAATTCCGCCCATTCGCCGGCATTGGCGTGACGCGCACCTGGTTCACCGACGCACGAATCACCAACAGTGCGTTCGAGAGCACCGTGCTGCATGGTCCGACCACCGTCGATACGGATAGTTCGTGGGCACCGGTCTTCAATCTCGGCGCTCAGTACAATTTCACACAACACTGGTTCGCGGCCTTCTCGGTGTCGTTCATTCCGTTGAAGGCAACCGCCAAGCTGAGCACGCAGGCGCAAACGCCCGTCGGCACATTGAACGTGCAGTCGCAGGCGAAGATCACCATCAATCCTATCGTGACGTATCTGCGTGTCGGCTATCGCTTCTGACTATCGGTCCTCATTCTGCCGACACGGTCGCTTTGCACTCCGAACGCCGTCATGCACCGCGCATGGCGGCGTTTTCTTCTACATGCGCCTTGTAAATGTGACTTGCGCGGCAGCGCGCGAGATGCACTAATTACGCGTCGACGGCCTGTGCAACGTCTGCAGCGCGTCGGCATCCAACTTGCTCAATGGCACGTTCCGCCGCGAAAGCGGAGTGTCATCCATCCACGATTCATCCATCGACGGAGCGATCTATGAACGCACTGCCTAACACGCGAGACGCCATCGGAGATTCATGGAACAGCACGAGCCGCCGCGCACGCCGCATGGCGCGCCACGGCCGCGACGCAGCCGAGGATATCGGCACCGAACTGCGCGCGCTGCTTTCCGAACTCGAAGAAACGCTGGGCGAAGGCGCGTCAGCCGACGCCGCGATGCTGCGCGCGCGCATCAGCGATCAAGTTGACGCTGCCCGCGCACGCCTGAACGATTCGCAGGCCGCCGTGCGCGAGCGCGCCGCCGCGGTCATGGACGACGCCGACGCCTATCTGCGCGACAGACCGTGGCAAACCATCGCGCTGGTGGGCGGCCTGGCGTTGCTTGCCGGCCTGCTGCTGGCGCGCGCTCGCTAATCGTTCTCTGAAGGTCGTCGGCCCGGCTGCGTTTCCAGAAAGTCCGCGCCGATGATGTCGATGCGATCCGTGCAGATCGCATCGACGCCCCATCGCGCGAGCAGGCGCGCCCGCTCCGGATCGTTCACCGTGTACGCGAGCACGCGCAGGCCCGCGTCGCGGATCTCGCGCACGCGGGTTTCATCGAGCGAACGGTGGTCTGCATGCAGCGAGACGCACGCGAGCGCGGTGGTCTGCGCGCGCCAGTCCGCCGGCAGGCGCTCGTACAACATGCCGCGCGGCAGGTCGGGCGCGGCGTCCCGCGCGGCTTCTAGCGCCTCGAAGGAAAACGACGACAGCAGCGGCGCGGGCTCGGCGCGGTTCCAAAGACGCGCCGCCTCACGTGCGACGACTTCGCCCGTTTCGGCTTCGCGCCCCGGACACGGCTTGATTTCGATATTCGCCGCGAGATCCAGCGACGCGCACGCCTCACGCACTTCGGCGAGCGTCGGCATATGCGCGCCCGCGAAATCCGCGCCGAACCACGAACCGGCGTCGAACGCGCGCAGTTGCGCGTAAGGCATCGACTTCGCCGCGCCGTGGCCGTTGGATGTGCGGTCCACGTCGTCGTCATGCAGCAGGAACACGACGTTGTCCGCCGACAGCTTCGCATCGAATTCGATCATCTTCAGCCCGAAACGCGCGCCCGTCCGAATGCCTTCGAGCGTGTTCTCCGGCGCGAGCTTGCCGCCGCCGCGATGCGCGACGATTGCGGGATACGGCCACGTTTTCATCGTGAGTCTCCTCAGTTGGCGCGCATTCCGTTGGCCGGATCGAAGAAATGCAGTTGTCGCGCCGGCACCGAGACCAGAAGCCTCTCGCCGCGCTGCGGCCGATGCGCATGGGGCAAGCGCGCCGCCACGTCGTGCTTGCCCCACTTGCCATGCGCGAGATTGTCCGCGCCGAGCAGTTCGGCTGAATCGACGTCGAGCGTGGCGCTGGCCGTTTCGATGTAGCCGGGCGTCATGTGCTCCGGACGAATGCCCAGAATCCACTCGCGCCCGAACATGTCGCGCGTCAGGCCGCTCGCCCCGACGACCGGGAGCGCTGGCCCGCCGCTCGCCACTTCGAACACCGAACCATCTTGCGACAAACGGCCTTCCAGCAGATTCATTGCCGGCGAGCCGATGAAGCTGGCCACGAATACCGTCGCCGGACGTTCATACACGTCGGTCGGCGCGCCGATCTGCTCCGCGCGGCCCTTGTTCATCACGATCACGCGCTGCGCGAGCGTCATGGCTTCGATCTGGTCGTGCGTGACATACAGGCTCGTGGTCGCCAGACGCGCATGCAGGCGCTGAATTTCGAGGCGCATTTGCACGCGCAGCTTTGCGTCGAGATTCGAAAGCGGCTCGTCGAACAGGAACACGGCCGGTTCGCGAACGATCGCGCGTCCCATTGCCACGCGCTGCCGCTGCCCGCCCGACAACTCGCGCGGCTTGCGCGCCAGCAGATGCTCGAGTTCGAGGATACGCGCGGCATTCGCGACGCGGCTGTCGATCGTCGCCCGGTCCGCGCCGCCGATCTTGAGCGCATACGCCATATTCTGCGCGACGCTCATGTGCGGATACAGCGCGTAGTTCTGGAACACCATCGCGATATCGCGATCCTTCGGCTCCAGCTTGTTCACCACGCGCCCGCCGATCTCGATCGTGCCTTCCGACACGCTCTCGAGCCCGGCGACCATGCGCAGAAGCGTCGACTTTCCGCAGCCCGAAGGACCGACCATCACGACAAACTCGCCGTCGTTCACAGCGACATCGATGCCATGCAATACGTACTGCTTCCCGTCGTAAGTTTTCTTGACGCCTTCGAGTGTCAGCGCAGCCATTGAACCCTGCTCTCCTTATTATTTTTCCGCGTCGACGAGGCCGCGCACGAACCACCGCTGCATCGTCAGCACGACGACGAGCGGCGGCAGCATCGCGAGCAGCGTCGCGCTCATGACGAGGTGCCACTCGGTCGCGGTATCGCCCGAGGCGATCATGCTCTTGATGCCGACCACCGCCGTTTGCAGCGACTGCTCATTGGTGATCAAAATGGGCCAGAGATACTGGTTCCAGCCATAGATGAACGTGATGACGAAAAGCGCCGCAATGTTCGTCTTCGAAAGCGGCAGCACCACGTCCCAGAAAAAGCGCAGCGGCCCCGCACCGTCGATGCGCGCCGCTTCCATCAACTCGTCTGGCAGCGTCATGAAGAACTGGCGGAAGAGGAACGTGGCCGTCGCCGAGGCGATGAGCGGCAGCGTCAAGCCCGCATACGTGTTCGCGAGATGCATCGACGACACGACCTGCACCGTCGGAAAGATGCGCACTTCGACGGGCAGCATCAGCGTGATGAAGATGAGCCAGAACGCGAGGTTCTTCATCGGGAAGCGGAAGAACACGATGGCATACGCCGAGATGATCGACACCGCGATCTTGCCGATGGAGATGACGAGCGCCATCACGAGACTGTTGACAAGCATTCGTCCGAACGGCGCAGCCGCGTTGCCGCTGCCGTGCGTCCAGATATGCGCGACGTTCTCGAAGAGATGCGTGCTCGGCACGAGCGAAAGCGGCACGCTGAAGACTTCCTTCGCGCTCATCGTGGCCGCGCAAAACGCGACATAAACCGGAAACACGATCAGCGCGACGCCGAGTATCAGCACCGCGTGACAAAAGATATCGAAGCCGCGCCGGTTCTCGATCATGAATATTGCACCCTGCGTTCGACGAAGCGGAACTGCACGATGGTCAGCGCGACGACGATTGCCATGAGCACCACCGACTGCGCGCCCGAGCTGCCGATGTCAAGACCCTGAAACCCTTCGGCGAAGATTTTGTAGATGAGCGTCTTGGTCGATTGCGCGGGGCCGCCGCCGGTCGCGGCATCGATGACCGGGAAGGTATCGAAGAACGCGTACACCAGATTGACGACGAGCAGGAAGAACGTCGTCGGCGAAAGAAGCGGCAGCGCAATGCCGAAGAAGCGTCGCACGGGACCGGCGCCGTCGATGGCGGCGGCTTCGATCAGCGATTGCGGAATCGCCTGAAGTCCCGCGTAGAAGAAGAGAAAGTTGTAGCTGACCTGCTTCCAGACGGACGCGAGCACGACGAGAAACATCGCCTGCGTGCCGTTGAGCGCGTGGTTCCAGACAATGCCTTGCTTGGCGAGCGCATACGTCACGAGGCCGATGCTCGGATTGAAGAGAAACGACCACAGCACCGCTGCGATGGCGGGTGCGACCGCATACGGCCAGATGAGCAGCGTTTGATACGCCTTCGCGCCGCGCGTCACGCGATCCGCGCACGCCGCGAGCAACAGCGAAATCACGAGGCCAGACACGGTGACGAGTGCGCAAAAAACCATCGTCGTACTGAACGACGACAGATAGAGCGGATCCGCGAAAAGCTGCCTGAAGTTCGCGAGCCCGACAAATTCGCTCGACGTGCCGAACGCGTCCTGACTTTGCGTGGCCTGCCAGAGCGCCTCGCCTGCCGGCCAGAGAAAAAAGAGCGCGGTAATGAAAAGCTGCGGCGCGACCAGCAGATACGGCAAGACGCTCGCATCGAAACGAGACCGTTTTTCCATTGACATGTCCTGATGCGCGCCCGCGCGAACGCGGGCGCTTGGCGTCGCGTGTCTTGTTCAGCCGCCGCTTTTCTCGAAGCGGCGCAGAAGTTCGTCGCCGCGCTGCACGGAAGAATCGAGCGCCTGCTGCGGCGTCTTCTTGTCCGCCCAGACCTGCTCGAGTTCTTCATCGACGATGGTGCGAATCTGCGGCATGTTGCCGAGGCGCAAACCCTTCGTGTAGGCAAGCGGCGGTTTGTTCAGCATCTGCTTGATGGCGATGTCCGCGCCAGGGTTCTTGTCGTAGAAGCCCTGCTTCTGCGTCAGGTCATAGGCGGCGGTCGTCACCGGCAAATAGCCCGTGTCCTGATGCCACTTCGCGGCCACCTTCGGCGACGCGAGATAAGCGAGGAACTTCGCGACGCCCTTGTACACCGCCGCGTCTTTGCCCGAGAGCACCCACAGACTCGCGCCGCCGATGATCGCGTTCTGCGGCGCGCCCTTCACGCTCGCGTCGTACGGCATCATGCCGACGCCGTAGTCGAACTTCGCGTACTTCTGGATGGTCGCCCGCGATCCCGACGAATTCGTGATGATCCCGCAGTCGCCGCTGTAGAACTTGGACACGGGTTCGTCCTTGCGGCCGACATACGTGAACGTACCTTCCTTCGCCATGTTTTGCAGGAACTGGATGTGCGCCACCTGCAGCGGCTTGTTGAATTCGAGCTGGGCGTCGAGGCCGTCGAAGCCGTTGTTCTTCGAAGCGAACGGTGCCGCATGCCACGCGCTGTAGTTCTCCAGTTGAATCCAGCTCTGCCAGCCCGACGAATAACCGCACGAATAGCCCGCGGCCTTCAGCTTCTTCGCGTCCGCTTCGACGTCGGCCCAGGTCTTCGGCGGCTGATTGGGATCGAGGCCCGCTTTCTTGAACGCGTCCTTGTTGTAGTAGAGAACGGGCGTGGAACTGTTGAACGGCATCGAGATGAGATGGCCGGTCTTCGCGTCGCTGTAGTAGCCGGAGATCGTCGGCACGAACGCTTTCTCGTCGAGCGGCACGCCGGCCTGCTTGAACACGTCGTAGACGGGGAGCACCGCTTTCTTCGCCTGCATCATGGTCGCGGTGCCGACTTCATAGACTTGCAGGATCGCGGGCGCATTGCCGCTGCGATACGCCGCGATGCCGGCCGCCAACGTCTGGTCGTAGGTGCCCTTGAAGACCGGCACGATCTTGTAGTCGCTCTGCGACGCATTGAAGTCGTTCGCGATATCGTTCACGCGCTCGCCGAGGGCGGCTTCCATGGCGTGCCAGAACTGGATTTCCGTCGCGGCGTGAGCCGCCGTAGAAGCGCCGAAAGCCAGAACGGCTGCGGCCGAGAGTGAACGGAACGAGGGCGTGCATCGCATCGATTGAGTCTCCGGTTGTCGAACGTCTGCGCTTGAAACGCGCGATGTTAGTTGTTGTCGATGACAAACAGGCGTTGATATTCTTTCAGTGCGTACCGGTCCGTCATGCCGGCGATGTAGTGCGCGATGAGCCGCGCCTGCGTGCTGTTGTGGCTCGGCGCGGCGGGGTCGTTCGCCGATTCCTCCGCAACCGCGATGCGCGCCTGATACGCCGGCGGCAAGAGGCGCGGGTCTTCGGTGAAGGCATCGAAGAGCCCCGTCACCACGCGCCTCGCCTTATTGGCCATGCGCATCACGCGGTAATGGCGGTAGAGGTTCTTGAAAAGAAAGCGCTTGAGCGTGGCGGCTTGCGCGGCGACTTCTTCGCTATGTGCGACGAGCGGCGGCGAATTGCGCACATCGTCGAGCGAGGCGGGCGCGGCGCGCGCGAGATTGCGGCTCGTGGCTTCGATCAGATCGACGATCAGCGTATTGATGATGCGCCGAATGGTCTCGTGAATCAGCCTGCGCCCTTCGATGGCGGGATATTCCGCGCGCGCGGCTGCGAAGTGCGTGTGCCACAAGCTCACTTCCGCGAGCTGTTCGAGCGTGATGAGGCCGGAGCGCAGGCCGTCGTCCACATCGTGATTGTTGTAGGCGATTTCGTCCGCGACGTTCGCGATCTGCGCTTCGAGCGAAGGTTGTTTGCCCGCGAGGAACCGTTCGCCAAGATCGCCGAGCTGCCGTGCGTTCTCACGTGAACAATGCTTGAGAATGCCTTCCCGCGTCTCGAAGCACAGGTTCAGGCCGTTGAACGCGCCGTAGTGCTCTTCGAGTTGATCGACGACCGCGAGGCTTTGCAGATTGTGTTCGAACCCGCCGTGATCGCGCATGCATTCGTTGAGCGCATCCTGACCGGCGTGGCCGAACGGCGTATGCCCGAGATCGTGCGCGAGCGATATCGCTTCGACCAGATCCTCGTTGAGCCGCAGATTGCGCGCCACCGACCGCGCGATCTGCGCGACTTCCAGACTATGCGTGAGACGCGTGCGAAAAAGATCGCCTTCGTGATTCACGAAGACCTGCGTCTTGTACTCGAGCCGGCGAAAGGCCGTCGAATGCACGATGCGGTCGCGGTCGCGCTGGAACTCGGTGCGTGCGGCGGGCGGCGGCTCCGTATGCCGGCGCCCGCGCGAGAGTGACGAGCGCGCGGCGTAAGGCGCGAGATGCGCCTCCAGCACAAGCGACGAGGGCACTCCACAATCAGCTTCTGTTTCGCTCACCGGCGGCTCCGCTTCGTCGTGCATCGTCGTGGTCCCGGCTGATGCTTGATCGATCAGACGCTGGCAGCGAGCGTCTCGCGCACGGCCTGATCGGGCGCGCCGGTGATTTCCGTCGCGCCGAAGCGGGTCAGCAGAATGAATTTGATTTCCCCGGCTTCGGCCTTTTTGTCGACCTTCATCAGGTCGATGTAACGGTCGTCGCCGAGCTTCGGCGCCGTTACGGGCAGCTTCGCCGCTTCGATCACACGCACGAGCCGCTTGCGCGCAGCGTCGTCGAGCCTGCCCAAGCGCACGGACAAGTCCGCCGCCATCACCATGCCGCAGCCGACCGCCTCGCCGTGCAGCCACTCGCCGTAGCCGAGCCCGGCTTCGATGGCGTGGCCGAACGTGTGGCCGAAATTGAGGATCGCGCGCTGTCCGCCTTCGCGCTCGTCCGACGCCACCACGGAAGCCTTGATTTCGCACGAGCGCTTGACCGCGTGCGCCAGCGCGCTTTCGTCGCGGTCGTTCAAAGCCCCGATGTTCGCTTCGATCCACTCGAAGAACTCGGCATCGGCGATTGCGCCCGTCTTGATGACTTCCGCGATACCCGCCGCCAGTTCGCGCGCAGGCAACGTGTGCAGCGCGCCGATATCCGCGATGACCGCTTGCGGCTGATAGAACGCGCCGATCATGTTCTTGCCGAGCGGATGATTGATGCCGGTCTTGCCGCCCACCGACGAATCCACTTGCGCAAGCAGCGTGGTCGGCACCTGGATGAACGGCACGCCGCGCATGTAGCACGCCGCCGCGAAGCCGGTCATGTCGCCGACGACGCCGCCGCCGAGCGCGATGAGCGTCGTCTTTCGGTCCGCGCGATTCGAAAGCAGCGCGTCGAAAATGGTGTTGAGCGTTTCCCAGTTTTTGTGCGCTTCGCCGTCGGGCAGCACGACGGTCGTCACCTTCTTGCCGAGCGGTTCGAGCGCGGCGCGCAGCGTGTCGCCGTAAAGCGGATCGACGGTGGCGTTACTGACGATTGCAACCGACGAACCCTTGATATGCGGCGCGAAAAGCTCGGTGCGGCTCATGACGCCCGCACCAATATGAATGGGATAGGCGCGCTCGCCTAACTCGACGTTGACGGTGATCGTTGGGGTAATCATGGCGGACATTATGACTCAGCCGACTTGATGACGCCGGCCACCTCCAGTTGCATCAGGACCATGTTGACGAGCGCGTTGACGGTCGGACGGCCGGTCTCCACGACGAAGTGCGCGCACTCGTGATAGAGCGGATCGCGCGTTCGAAAAAGCGTTTCGAGCTTGCCGCGCGGGTCGTCGGTTTGCAAAAGCGGCCGGTTCTTGTCGCGGCGCGTGCGCTGCCAGAGATCGTGTGGATTGGCGCGAAGATAAATGACGATGCCGCGATTCCTCAGATGTTCGCGATTCTCCGGCCGCAACACCGCGCCGCCGCCGGTCGCCAGCACGATGCCGCTCTTCTGCGACAGCTCGTCGATGACATTCACTTCGCGCTGACGAAATCCGCTCTCGCCTTCCAGTTCCCAGATGACCGGAATACGCGCGCCGGTGCGCGCTTCGATTTCCAGGTCCGAGTCGATGAAATCGCGCTGCAACCGGCGCGCAACCGCGCGGCCCACGGTGGTTTTGCCCGCCCCCATGAGTCCGACGAAAAAAATGTTCGCGTTCGCGTGCCCTTCCTGCAACGTCAATCCTTTCGAGGTATCGAATTCGTTCGTGCGGCAGCTTAAGGGCAAACCGCCCGCTTTGTCGAGTCGAGGCCGCCGCGCCGGCCCGGCCGCATCCGGCCTATCCGTCCGATGCAATCACATGCGGGGTGATCAGGATAACCAGCTCGCTGTGCAGCTTGCGTCGGGCGTCGTGCCGGAACAGCCAGCCGACGAGCGGCAGTCTCATCAGCCCCGGCACGCCGGTCACGTCCTCGCGGTCATCGTCGGAATAGATACCGCCGATCGCCACCGTGCCGCCGTCCTCGACTTCGACGCGCGTCTGCACGTGCTTCGTATTGATGGCGGGCCCCGACGCCGTCTGCTCGCCGACGCTGTCTTTCGCCACGTCCAGATCCAGCACGACGTGCCCGTGCGGCGTGATCTGCGGCTCGACCTCCAGTTTGAGCGCAGCGCGCCGAAACTGCACGCCGGAAACGCCATTGCCGACTTTTGCCTGATAAGGCAGCTCGGTACCTTGCTCGACGATAGCCTTTGCGCGGTCCGCCGTCACGACGCGCGGCCGTGACACGACCTTGCCGCGCCCTTCCGCTTCGAGCGCGCTCAGCTGGATGTCGAGCAGCCGCGTGGCCTGCGCCGCGAACAGCGTGAGCCCGGCCGTGGCCGCGTCGAAACCGTTGAGCGGCTGCGCCGACAGATCGTATACCACGCCGTCCTTGCCGCCCGCGATGCCACGCGCCGTATCGCCCGTCGGCGCGACGCCCAGCTTCACGCCCAGATTGCGCGACAACCCGGTCTCGCCTTCCACGATCCGTGCTTCGATCATGACCTGCGGCGTCGGCTTGTCGATGGCGGCGATCAGCTCGGCGATCTGCTGCACGCGTGCGTCGAGGTCGGTCACGAAGAGCAGGTTCGTGCGCATGTCGGCCATCGCGGAACCGCGCTTGGACAGCACGCGCTGCGTTCCGGAGCCGGTAAGCAGCTTGCGGACGTCGTCGGCGCGCGGATAGCGCAGCAGAAAGGTGCGGCTTGCGAGCGGTTCCAGGTCGGCGGCACGGGCGTGAGCTTCGTAACGCAGCTTTTCGCGGGCCGCCAGTTCGGCGAGCGGCGCGACCCAGATTACGTTGCCGTGCTGCTCCATGGCGAGTCCGTTCACGTCGAGAAGCGTGTCGAACGCGCGCCGCCACGGCACCGCAGCCAGATTGATCGACACCTGCCCGCGCACCTTCTCGCTCGCGATGATGTTGAGCCCGGTAAAACGCGCGAAGCTCTGCAGCGCGGCGCTGAGGTCCGCGTTTTTGAGGTCGAGCGTGACCGGCTTGCCGTCGTCGGCGGCGGGACGCGCGTTACCCGATGCACTCAGCCGTTGCAATTGCGGCAGCGGCACGGGCGGGCCTTCGAGCGGCTCGTCGGCGCTCGCGGCGCTGGCGGCGGGTTGCGCGGACGGCGACGGCGACGGCGGCGGCGACGCCAACGGCACGCTCGTATCGACAGCGAACTGGTCGGTCGGCAAGGTGTCGAACGCTGCCGGCAGCGGCGGCAAAGGCGCGACCGCCGCATCGCCGCTTTCGACTGCCGCCACCGCTCGCGCCAAGAAAAGCGCCGCGACGCCCAGGGCGCGCAGAATGGAAACGGACGCGCTCACTTGCCGTCCTCCGCGAAAGTCAGCGTGCGAATTGCGCCTTGGCCGCTTGCCAGTTGGATGGCGCGCGGCTGCACGCGCTGGAGCCGCTCATCGCCAATTGTCTGCCCCGGCTCGACATGCTCGACGCTTTTCGCGCCCTGCACGAGCGCCATCGCGCGATGCCGTCCGACCAGCGTGCCCACGAGCAGCATGCCTGCTCCACGCGAAAGTCCGTCGGCGCCGCCCTTCCCGAAAGGATCGACGATGAACGCGTCCATGCGCGGCGGCTCCGCGAGCGGCACGGCGGGCAACGAGTCGTAAATGCGCAGCGTCGCGTCGATGGTCAGCGCACCGGCTTGCCGCCTGATCTGGACGGCTTCAGGCACGACCAGGCGCGGCAGTCCGGCAAGAGCTTCGAGAAAACGCCGGATCTCGGGAAAGGCGCCTTCGGCGCGAAACGTCAGCGCGCGCTCGGAGGGCGTCGGCGTCGATCGGGACATGCCGTTTTTAGTCGGCTGAGGGTCGATCTCCGCCACGCGCAGTCCGTTCTGTGTGGCGAGCGCGGCGACGGCGTGCAGCGCATCGGCGGCGGTCCAGCTTTCGGGCTTCATCGCGCTCGCCGCGACGCGCCGCTGCAGATCGGGCAGTTCGGCGACGACGCGCCCGACGTCGTCCAGCTTGCGCTGCGTCGCGACAAGCGCGGCGCGGCTTGCATCGAGCTGGATCACGCCGGAGGTGCGCCAGCCTTGCACCCCGAGCGCGGATACGACGAACGCAAACACAAGCGCGGTGATGGCAGTCCTGCGTTTCGACCATTGGTCGAGTGGCTGAAGAATGAGCGGCCGTTGCCGCGCCAGGGAATGCAGGGTGATAACGCTCATCGGGTCCTCCTTTCAGTCGACGCCTTCGCGCCCGCGGGCCTCGCGGGTCGTGTCGTCCCGTCCGCCGACGCATAGCGCACGAGCGCGGTGAATTCGTATCGTTCAGCGGCGGAATCACGCGACGCGACGGTTTCTCGCCTTCCCGGCGCTACGGTTTCCGCGCGCCGCTTCATCTCGACCACTTCCACCGATTGCACACCGCGCAGCGCTTCCAGACGCTTCAACCAGCGCGCCGCCATTTGCGAGTCGGGCGCGAGCGCGGCGAGTTCGACCTCGTCGGCGCGCTGCGTAACGCGCTGGAGCGCGACATCGCCCGGAGCGGGCGCCTCGGCGAGCGCATCCAGCAGCGCGAGAAAGCGATCGCGCGGCCCGGCGAGCGGTTGCGCGGCCTCGCGTGCGCGACGCCGTTCGGCTTCAGTGCGCAGCAGCCGGGCGTGTTCGTCGATGTGTGCGCTCGACGCACGCAACGTCGTTTCGAGCGCGATGCGGCGGTCGTCCAGACGCGCCTGCTGGAACGCGTCCCAGCCGACGACGCCGCCAACGGCCGCGCATCCCGCCAGTCCGGCGGCAGCCAGAATGGCGAACCGCTGACGGCGCAGCGAGCGACGCCTTCGCGCCCGGTGAGGAAGCAGGTTGAAACCCTCGACAGTCGCGACGCTCGTCATTGCAGCACCTCGCGCAGCGCGAGCCCGAACGCGACCGCGAAAAGCGGCGAATGCTTCAGCGCCCCCGGAATCGCGGATGCGCCGTGGCAGTACGGAGCCGACTCGAACGGCAATGCCGGACAGCCGAAGACTCGCGTCAGCGCCGGAAGGGAAAGTTGCGCCTGCGCCAGCAATTTCTCCTGGCCGCCCACGAAGATGCAGCCGGGCGGCGTGGCGCCGGCCAGATCGCGCAACGCATCGGTGGCGCTGGCGTACTCCGGCGCGGGATAGCGCACTTCGCGCTCGACCTCGGCTGCGTTGACGAGCCATCCGTACAGCCCGCCGCTGTCCAGCCAGCAGGCTAGATAACGTGCCTCGGAGCCCAGCTCGGTTTTGCCGGAATGACGCATCGCGCGCAGTGCGGCGGCGGGCTCGCCGTCGATTGCGCACAACGCGATGCCGGCCGCAGCCGCCGTTTCCACGCGCGCCTCGACGTGCTGGCGCGCCGTCGCGGAGATCGCCACGTCGGGCTGGCCGTTTGCGCGCGCGTGCACGGACCAGTCGACCGCGAGCGCGCTGCGCTCGATTCCCGACACGCGCTCGGCCTCGGCAAGGACCGCAGGCTCCAGCAGGCCGCACGGGTCGGCGCCGATGGCCGCCATGTCCGGCTCGCGCGTCTCGATCAGGCGCGCGAGCGGCACGCGCGTGCTGTGCGTCGCGGATGCGGGCAGGCCCATGGCGCAACGCAGGGCGCGCCACGCGCCGTTCTGCGGCAGGCGCGCGACCGCCTCGCGCAGCGCCGCCGCGACGGCCGCACGGTCGACGAACTCGCTTTCGACTACCGCGCCCGGCGCGAGCGGCACCGCGTCGAGATGTTCGACGCACACCGTCGAGTCCCTTTTCAAGCGCCGGCTCAACACGGCGATGCGCACCGCGTCCTCGCTGACGTCGATGCCCGCCGCGAACCGGCGCGTGACCGTCAGCATCGTGCCGCGAAAGGCATTTTCGTTTCTCATGACTACTCCTTCTCTTACTCGCGCGCCGAACCGTTCGTGCGCTTGCAGTAGAAGAATTGTCGTGACGGCGGCGCACGGCGAACATTCGGCCGAATGGCTAACGCGTGCGGTGGCAGGATGTTTTGCCGGGCTATCGCGGGTATTGTTGGAGTGACGAAAAGCCGGCGCGATGCATCGGTCAGGTGTCTGGAGTCCCTAGGAAAAACCCGAAACCCGGACGGCTATAATCGCGGGACTGTTTTTGGTGGTGCTATGCAATCCTCTTCCCCGACCAATCCGCCTGCCACGCCGCCCGAACGGCCGAAGAAGGCTCGACGCCCCTGGTACACACGGCTGCTTCTCGGATTTCTCGTCAGCGTTTTCGCGTTGATCGTCTGCGCTGGACTGGTTCTGGGTTATGCGCTCGTCGTCGCGATGCCGAATCTGCCGTCCCTCGAAGCATTGACCGACTATCGCCCGAAGGTGCCGCTGCGCATTTATACGGCGGACCACGTGCTGATCGGCGAATTCGGCGAGGAACGCCGCAGCGTCGTGCGCATTCAGGACGTGCCCGATCATCTGAAGAAGGCCGTGCTGGCCATCGAGGATGCGCGTTTCTACGATCACGGCGGCGTCGATCTCACCGGCATCCTGCGCGCGGGCAGCGTCGCGCTGACGAACGGCCACGCGTCGCAGGGCGCGAGCACGATCACCATGCAGGTCGCGCGCAACTTCTTCCTGTCGAGCGAAAAGACCTATACGCGCAAGATCTACGAAATGCTGCTCGCGTACAAGATCGAGCGCGCGTTGACGAAAGATCAGATTCTCGAGGTGTACATGAATCAGATCTATCTCGGGCAGCGCGCGTATGGTTTTGCCAGCGCGGCGCGCGTCTATTTCGGCAAGGATCTGAAAGACATCACGCTCGCCGAAGCCGCGATGCTCGCGGGTTTGCCGAAAGCGCCGTCGGCCTATAACCCGGTAGTGAATCCGAAGCGCGCGAAGGTTCGGCAGGAGTACATCCTTCAGCGCATGCGCGAACTCGGCTTCATAACCGAGGACCAGTACGAGCAGGCGACGAAGCAGCCGCTCGTCGTGAAGGGCCAGGGCCGCGAATTCAGCGTGCACGCCGAGTACGTGGCGGAAATGGTGCGCCAGATGATGTACGCGCAGTACCGCGAAGAAGCGTACACGCGCGGCCTCAACGTAGTGACGACCATCGATTCCGCCGATCAGGACGCCGCCTATCGCGCCGTGCGCAAAGGGCTGATGGACTACGAACGGCGTCACGGCTATCGCGGGCCGGAGGGTTTCATCGATCTGCCGTCGAAAGCGGACGACCGCGAACAGGCTATCGACGACGCGCTCGCCGAGCATCCGGACAACGGCGAGATCGTCGCGGCGGTTGTCACTGCGGCGAGCACGAAGGAAGTGAAGGCCAGCTTCATCGACGGCAACGTGGCCACCGTGAGCGGCAGCAACCTGCGCTTCGTCGCGAATGCGCTTTCGCCGCGCGCGCAGCCGAACCAGCGCATTCGCCCCGGCGCCATCGTGCGGCTCGTGAAAAACGATGACGGCGACTGGACCATCACGCAACTGCCGCAAGTGGAAGGCGCGCTCATTTCGATGGTGCCGCAGGACGGCGCGATCCGCGCGCTCGTCGGCGGATTCGATTTCAACAAGAACAAGTTCAATCACGTGACGCAAGCGTGGCGTCAGCCGGGATCGAGCTTCAAGCCGTTCATCTATTCGGCCTCGCTGGAGAAGGGTCTGTCGCCAGCGACGATCATCAACGACGGGCCGCTCTTCTTCACCGCCGCCGAAACCGGCGGTCAGGCGTGGGAGCCGAAGAACTACGGCGGCGGCTTCGACGGCCCGATGACCATGCGCACCGCGCTCCAGAAGTCGAAGAACATGGTGTCGATCCGCATTCTGAACACCATCGGCACGAAGTACGGGCAGCAGTACATCACGCGTTTTGGTTTCGACGCGGACCGTCATCCCGCCTATCTGCCGATGGCGCTCGGCGCGGGCCTCGTCACGCCGCTGCAAATGGCGGCGGGCTATGCGGTGTTCGCAAACGGCGGCTATCGGGTGAATCCGTATCTGATTGCCGATATCACCGATCCGTACGGCGCGGTCGTGTCGCACCCGCAACCGCTCGTCGCGCAGCAAACAGCGCCGCTCGCCATCACGCCGCGCAACGCTTACGTGATGAACAGTCTGCTGCAAAGCGTCGCGCAGCACGGCACGGCGGCGAAGACGAACCAGCTCAAGCGCAGCGATCTGGCCGGCAAGACCGGCACGACGAACGATTCGCGCGACGCCTGGTTCGCCGGCTATCAGCGTTCGCTCGTGGCGATTGCGTGGGTCGGCTACGACAATCCGCGCAGCCTCGGCGACAAGGAAACGGGCGGCGGACTCGCGCTGCCCGTCTGGATGGACTACATGGGCCGCGCGCTGCAAGGCGTGCCCGAGTACAAGCCGTTGATGCCGCCCGACGTGAAATCGCTCGGCGGCGAGCTGTACTACGACGACATGACGCCGGGCCACGGGTTTATCGCGACCATCGGCGTCAGTCAGGCGCCGCCGCAGGAAGGCGGCGTGTCGGGCGTGACCGCGCCCGCGCCGGATGTCGGCGAACAGGAAAAGCAGGACATCATGAATCTGTTCAAGGGGCAGTGAGCATCGCGCGCCCCGCGCCGGTCACGCTTTGAAGCTGACCGGCTCGCCTGCCTGTGCGGTCGAATATTGCGTGAGCGCGGCGAAGAACTCCGTGTTGTCGCGGGTGTCGCGCCACTTGCCGTCGACATATTTGTAGTGAAATCCGCCCGCCTTCGCCGCGAGCCAGATTTCGTGTTTCGGCGGCTGAAGATTCACGATCACCTTCGTGCGGTTCTCGAATTCGAGCGTCAACACGTTGCCGCTTCGCTCGAATTCGATATCGGCTTCGGCCTGGTCGACGGACCGCTCGATCGCCGTCAGCACGGCCTCCGCCAAGGTCAGGTATTCCTGGTCTGTCATGCTAAACTCCATCGATTCTATGTACAGGGACGGTCATGCGAGCTGTTTTCAGGATGAGCGCGATTGTAGCGGCTGCCAGCATTTGTGCCGCGACCACGCTCACGCTCGGCGGTTGTGGGCAACGCGGTCCGCTTTATCTCCCCGTCGTTCCTCCCATGCCGCAGCGCCCTGAGAACCTTCAGGATACGCCGCCTTCCGGCGTGACTCCCAGCGACGAAACCGCGTCGCGCGCCGGCCGGACCGGAAGCAACGCGTCGGGCGACGTGCCCGACACGTCCGGCGAGCCGCTTTCGCTCGCGCCCGAGACCGACCTGAAGACGACGCCCGCGGCACCGAAAGCCGCGTCGTCCGCTGACTGACCGGCAAGCCTTCGCGCCCTGGCGCATCTTCCATTCCAAGCACGCATGAGTGATTCCGCATTCCACTATGTCGACGGCGTGCTGCACGCCGAAGGCGTCTCCGCCGCGTCGCTCGCGCAGCAGTTCGGCACGCCGCTTTACGTCTATTCCCGCGATGCCCTGACACGCGCCTATCGCGCTTACGCCGACGCGTGCGCCGGACGCCGCGCGGTCGTGCATGTGGCTGTGAAGGCCAACAGCAATCTCGCGGTGCTTAACGTGTTCGCGAAGATGGGCGCGGGCTTCGATATCGTTTCGTCGGGCGAGCTGGCGCGTGTGCTGGCGGCGGGCGGCAAGGCGGAGAACACGGTGTTTTCGGGCGTCGGCAAGTCGGCGGCTGAGATGCGGGAGGCGCTGGAAGCGGGCGTCAAGTGCTTCAACGTCGAGTCGATTCCCGAACTGCACGCGCTCAACGAAGTCGCGAAGTCGCTCGGCAAGCGCGCGCCGGTTTCGCTGCGTGTGAACCCGGACGTGGACGCAAAGACGCATCCGTACATTTCCACGGGCCTCAAGTCGAACAAGTTCGGCGTGGCGTTCAGCGACGCGCGTGCGACGTATCGCGAAGCGCACGCGATGCCCAATCTCGACGTCGTCGGCATCGACTGCCATATCGGCTCGCAGATCACGGAGATCAGCCCATATCTCGACGCGCTCGACAAGCTGCTCGATCTCGTCGAGCAGATCGAAGCGGACGGCATGTCCATTCGTCATGTGGACGTCGGCGGCGGTCTCGGCATTACTTACGACGACGAGACGCCGCCCGATATCGGCGATTTCGTGCGCGCGCTGCTCGCGCATATCGAAAAGCGCGGCCACGGTCAGCGGGAAGTGTATTTCGAGCCGGGGCGCTCGCTCGTCGGCAATGCGGGTGTGCTGCTCACGCGCGTGGAGTATCTGAAGCCGGGCGAGGAGAAGAGCTTCGCCATTGTCGATGCCGCCATGAACGACCTCGCGCGCCCCGCGATGTACGAGGCGTTTCATCGCATCGTGCCGGTCGTGAAGCGAGATGCGCCCGCGCACAAGTACGACGTGGTCGGCCCGGTCTGCGAAAGCGGCGACTGGCTCGGGCGTGATCGCGATCTGGCCGTCGAGCCGGGCGACTTGCTCGCCATCTGCTCGGCCGGCGCTTACGGCTTCGTGATGAGCTCGAACTACAACACGCGCCCGCGCGCCGCCGAAGTCATGGTCGATGGCGAGCGCGCCCGCCTCGTGCGCCAGCGCGAAGACGTGCGGCAACTGTTCGCCGGCGAGTCGATCCTGCCGGACTGACGGTCACTGCGACACCGACGAAGAAAGCGATGCCGAGGCATCGCTTTTTTTATGCGCGCGTCGCGGCTTTCGACTTCAGCCAAACAACCAGACGCCAGCCGAGCAACGCAATCAAGATCGCGCCGTAGATTTTCGGCAGTATCAGATCGTGCTTGCCCGCCTTCATCCACCAGAAATGCAGGATGGCGAGCGCGGCGATCACATAGATCGTGCGATGAAGGGTTTGCCAGCGGCGGCCGAGCTTGCGCACCATCGCTTTGGGCGACGTGACAGCGAGCGGAATCAGCAAGACGAACGCCGCGAAGCCGACCGTGATGAACGGGCGCTTGCCGATGTCCTTGAAAATTTCCGCGACGTCGAACCACTTGTCGAACCAGAAGTACGTCGTGAAATGGAGCGCGGCGTAAAAGAACGCATAGAGTCCGATCATGCGGCGAAAGCGCACGAGCGCGGTCACGCCGGTCAAGCGTCGGGCGGGCGTGATCGCGAGCGTGATGCACAGGAACACGAGCGTCCAGAGTCCTGTCGAGCGCGTGATGAACTCGATCGGGTTCGCGCCCAATCCGCCATGCACGCCGGTCACGCCGAGCAGCACGATGCGCGCAAGCGGGTACAGCGCGGCCATGAACACTGCGACCTTCGCGGGCACGATCCAGCGCGGCCCCGTCTGCACGCGCGCGCGTGATTGCGTCGTTTTGAGATCGGTTGCGCTCGGCATGGTCAGAAGTTCTTCTTGAGGTCCATGCCCTGATACAGCGACGCCACCTGATCGCCGTATCCGTTGAACATCAGCGTCTTGCGTTTGGGCGTGAAAAATCCGTCCTCGCCGATGCGCCGCTCCGTCGCCTGACTCCAACGCGGATGATCCACGTTAGGGTTCACGTTCGAATAGAAGCCGTACTCGTTCGGCGCGTAAGTGTTCCAGCTCGTCGGCGGCTGCTTTTCGACGAAGCGGATCTTGACCAGCGACTTCGCGCTCTTGAAGCCGTACTTCCACGGCACCACGATGCGCACCGGCGCGCCGTTCTGATTCGGCAACACTTCGCCGTAGAGGCCGACGGTCAGGAGCGTGAGCGGGTTCATCGCTTCATCCATGCGCAAGCCCTCGGAGTACGGCCAATCGAGGATCGGCGTGGAAAGGCCCGGCATCTGCGAACGGTCTGCGAGCGTGACGAACTGCACGTACTTCGCGTTGCCCGTCGGCTCCGCGCGCTTGATCAACTCGGACAGCGACACGCCGATCCATGGAATCACCATCGACCAGCCTTCGACGCATCGCAGCCGGTAGATGCGCTCTTCCAGCGGCGCGAGCTTGAGAATCTCGTCGATGTCGTAGACCTTCGGATTCTTGATCTCGCCTTCCACCGACACTTTCCACGGCCGCGGATGCAACGTGCCCGCGTGCTCGGCCGGATCGCCCTTGTCGGTGCCGAACTCGTAGAAGTTGTTGTACGTGGTGACGTCTTTGAGCGGCGTCGGTTTGTCCAGCGCGACGAACTTCGCATTGGTCTTCGCGGCGAGCTTCTGGCCCTTCGCATCGGGCGAAGTCAGCGTCGCTTGAGCGAGACCGCTCGCGCCCGCGAGCCCCGTTGCCGCGAGCGCGCCGAGCGAGCGCAGCGCGCGGCGGCGGTTTTCGAACACGTCGCGCGGCGTGATCTCATGAAGAGGGATGTCGTCGCCATAAAGCGCGCCATTACGTTTGATCCACATGGAGCCGACTCCTTTGCTTTCGCGATACACAGGCAAACAGCAGAACCGGTGCCCGTATTCCACGCCCAAACGAAAAAAAACCGCCAGCGCGACGCATGGCGGTTTCTCCTTTTTCTATGCTGGCCGGCTCACAGCTTGCCGTAACTGTGCAAGCCCGACAGGAACATGTTGACGCCGAGGAACGCGAACGTCGTGACGATCAGACCCGTCAGCGCCCACCACGCCGCCGCAGCGCCGCGCAGGCCCTTCATCAGCCGCATGTGCAGCCACGCTGCGTAGTTCAGCCAGACGATCAGCGCCCACGTTTCCTTCGGGTCCCAGCTCCAATAGCCGCCCCACGCTTCCGCCGCCCACAGCGCGCCGAGAATGGTCGCGATGGTGAAGAACGCGAAGCCGACCGCGATCGACTTGTACATGACGTCGTCGAGCACTTCGAGCGATGGCAGACGGTCTGCCAGCACGCCGCGCTGCTTCGCGAGATACGCGACCGACACCATCGCGGAGAGCGCGAAGCTGCCGTAACCGATGAAGTTCGCCGGCACGTGGATCTTCATCCACCAGCTTTGCAGCGCGGGCACGAGCGGCTGAATCTGCTGCGCGTCGCGGGCAATCGAATACCACATCAGGAAACCGACGGCCGCGCTGATCACGAGCAGCACGAACGCGCCCATTTGCCGCGTCGCGTAGTGCTGTTCGTAATAGAGATAGAACAGCGCCGTGATCATGCAGAACAGCACGAAGACTTCGTAAAGATTCGAAATGGGAATGTGGCCGACGTCGCTGCCGATCATGTACGACTCGTACCAGCGCACCATCATGCCGGTGAAGCCCATCAGCACTGCGACCCAGGTCATGCGCGAGCCGATCGCGCCGCCCGTCTGCGAACGCGTGACGAGCCCGATCCAGTAGAAGAGCGTCGCGAGAATGAAGAGCGCGCTCATCCACAGAATCGCGGACTGGCTCGACAGGAAGTACTTGAGGAAGAAGTTCGTATCCGCGCGCGCGAGATCATGCTGATAAAGCTGAATGGACAGCAACGACATGACCGCGATCAGCGCGATCAGCAAGCGCACGGGCTTCCAGCGCCAGCCGAGCACGACGAACGTCGGTACCGCGCCGACCAGCACCGCCGTGTCGTACACGTCCATGTACGCGTGATAACGGTTCAGCGCGAAGCCCGCGCCCGCGACCATCGCGAGGGCGAACAGCCAGTCGAGCGCGCCGAGCCTGCGGAAAAACGGACGGTCGTCGAACACGGCGACATCGGGAAGGCTCGATGCCGGACGTTCCGTCTTGGCGGAGGCGTGGGAGGAAGTCTGTGTGAGGTCCATGATCTTACCGTGATGAAACTTCCGAGCTCGCGGCTTCGGATTGCGATTGCGGCGCGGCGGACGCCGGCGCATTTTGAGCGATCGATGGCGCGGCCGGGTCGATTGGCGAAGCGCCGAGCGCCGCGCCCACCGACGCCCGCGTGCGCTCGAATTCCTTTTCGAAATCCAGCGTCCGGCGTGCGGTGGACATGGCCATCAGCACGCTCGCGCCGCCCTGCCCTGAATCTTTGAGCCAGAACCAGAGCCGGCGTTCACGAACATAAAACATCGAGAAGATGCCGACGACCAGCAGAAGGCTGCCAAGATACACCACTTTTTTACCCGGCGCGCGCGTCAGCTGGAATACCGAGGCTTGCACCTGCTTGAACGAATCCAGTTGCAGGAAGACGGGAGAACCGTACAGAAAGCTGTCAGAAAGCGCGTTGATGGACGCCTGAACGAACGCGGTGCTCTTTTCGTCGATCTTCGCGTCCGGCAAGCCGTTCTGCTCGCGCGCCATTTGCCAGACGTCCCACATCGCGCCTTCCAGCATACGCATCAGCAGGCCGGCGGCTTTCTCCTGCTCGCCCTTCGGCACCGATTTGTCGATGAATGCAGCGATGCTCTGGAAACCGCCATTCCGCTGACCATTCGCGCTCGTGGCGCCGTTTTCGTCCGCGCCGGCGAACAGGTTCAGCACGCGCAGCGCGCTTTCTTCCAGATGCTTCTGCAATTCGGCGTTTTCCTGCGGCACCGAACGCAGCGCGAACCGGTGTGCGGCCGCTGCACGCGTCCCGGGCGTCTCCAGCGCGGCGCGGAGGTCCATCCATTGTTTGACGGAGCCTTGCTCGTCGGCCGGAATGCGCAGATAGCGGAACGGATCGTTCGGGCTCACGCGCATACCGGCGAGGAACATTCGCTGACCACCGACATCCACCGGCAGCATGTAGTTGCTGTACTCGCGCGCCTGGCCGTCCGTGCCACGTACTTTGTACTGCACCGACGGGCCGATATTGCGCAGGTCCGTCGGCCTTGATGTCTTCGCGCCGGAACCGAGGCGCTCGTCGAACGCGTCGCGCAGCGTTTCTTTCTTGCCGACGCCGCGCGCGTCCGGCGCGCCGTTGCCGTCCGTCATGTTTTCGACGTTGATCGCGCGGAAATCGGTGAATTCGACCGTTTCGCCCTGTGCGCCGACGAACTGCGACGCGATGGGCGCGGTGCCGCCGATTGTCCCGTTGAACGGCGCGGTCTTGGCGCTGCTGCCTGTCATCGGCCAGGCGGTCATTTCGAGTTTCGAGCCGCCGTCCTGGAAGCTCGATTGGTAAATCGACACGCCGTCATACGTGAACGGCTTGTTCACTTCGACGCGCGCCGGAATGCGCTTGCCCGTCTGGTGATCGATCACGACGATATCGCTCGCGAAGAGCTTCGGCATACCGGTCGAGTAGTAATCGACGATGAACTTGTTGAGCTGAATGGAAAACGGCAGGTCCTGAATGATCGAGCCGTCCTGCTGATTGAGAATGGCCGTGCCGACATACTGCCCTTCCGGCACCCACGCGTAGCCGCGAAACGTCGGATTCGACGTGGAAAGGCGATGCTCGGCGGGGATGTCGTTGATGACCGCGTTCGTGGCGACCGGCGTCTTGTTGAAGAGCCACATTTGCAGCTTGATCGGCAGATTGCTGTCCAGCAGCCCGCCGATGCAGATCACGACAATCGCGAGGTGCGCCGAGATATAGCCGAGCTTCGTGAGCGCGCCGCGCTTGCCGGCGATCAGCGTCGCGCCGGTTTCGGTCTCGCGCCGCACGAAGCGGTAGCCCATCTTCGCGCTGAGACGTTCGAGCGTCGCGGCGGTCTGCGCGCGGTCGGCGGCGACCACGAACTCGCCCTTGTGGTGGAAGGCGCGCAAACTGCCCTCGTGCACGCGATCCTTCCAGTTCTTGATGTCCGCGATCATCTTCGGGCCATTGCGCACGACGCACAGCGATACCGAAATGACGAGGAACACCAGAATCAGCATGAACCACCACGCGCTGTACACGTTGTAGAGGCTCACACCGCGGAAGATGTCCGCCCAGAACGGGCCGAACTGGTTGACGTAGTTCGGGTAGGGGTCTTCCTGCGTCAGCACGGTGCCGATGATGCTCGCAATCGCCAGCACGACCAGTAAGGCGATGGCGAAGCGCATCGAACTCACGAGCTCGACGAAATGCTTGATGGCGCGACGGCTCGACTTCGACTGCAATCCCGATGTGGTGATGCTCATTCAAACTCCGGCTGACAGCAAAAAAGGGTGGAGACGTAAGCGGCCTGACCGACCGACGTCCCACCCTTTTTCTTGTTTTCGCGCCTGCCTCTCTGGGCCGGCTTCGTGCGTAGTATGGGCGATTCCCCGCGTTTTCGCTTTTTGCCGGGAACCGCTGGACGCTCTCGTGCTGCGTTTAATGCAATCCGGCGACGTAATCCGCTACTGCTTTCATTTCCGCGTCGTTCAGGCGCGACGCGATGGCATGCATCGGTTCGCTGTTATTGCGTGTGCCTTGGGCGAAGGCGTTCAGCTGCGCGACGGTGTAATCGCCCCACTGCCACGACAGCCGCGGATACTGCACCGGTATGCCCATGCCCGTTGCGCCATGACACGCGGCGCACGCCGGCACGCCCTTGTCCGCGATGCCGCCGCGGTAGATCTTCTGGCCGAGCGCGACGTCGTTCTTGTCGCGTGCATAGTTGGGCTTGGTCTTCTGGGAAGCGAAGTAGGCGGCCACGTTCACCATGTCCTGGTCCGACAATGCGCCGGCAATGCCGTTCATGATCGGATTATTGCGCGCCGGCGCCTTCGCGCCCGGCTGCGTCTTGTAATCCTTCAGTTGCTTGACGATATAGTCGGCGTGCTGACCCGCGAGCTTGGGAAACGCGGCGCCGGCGCTATTGCCGTCCGCCGCATGACATGCCGCGCAAACCTGAGTCGCGATAGCCTGCCCTCTTGCCGCGTCCGGCTTGGCCGGCTGGGCGGCCTCCGCCGCATTCACTGAAACCGATACCGCCAATCCACCGAGAGCCGCCGCTGCCTGAAGCACCACCAGAGACCTGTACAGTCGGTTCATTCGCGTACCCTGTTTTTCGTCTTGTGAGAATGTTAGGTTCTGCAAAAAACGACGGCAGCCGGACATGGCCGCAGGTACCCGAACGAAAGGGCTCAAAAGATGCCCCGAAACTGTCTCGCTCCTTTATGGGTGACGCCTGCAGCCTGGGTCTTGCGCCCATGCGGGTCTTTAAAAATCCGTCGTATTGTACAATAACCCGCTACACGTAAAGACGCCAGTCGGGGCATGCCCAGTATCGCCGGGGTTCTCTAGGCTTCGAGTCGACGCCTCTCTCTCGCGCTCTTTCGCGCTTTCTTGTGCTCCCGCCAATGTCATTTCTGCTCCATCAAGCCCGCTTCTTCACCACGGTCAATCATCTGCGCGATCTTCCGCCGACGCCGCAGCCGGAGATCGCATTCGCGGGTCGGTCGAACGCCGGAAAATCCACGGCGATCAACGTGCTGTGCAATCAGAAACGTCTTGCATTCGCCAGTAAGACGCCGGGACGCACGCAGCATATCAACTACTTCTCGGTTGGGCCCGAAGCTGCTCCGGTCGGGCATCTCGTCGACCTGCCGGGGTATGGCTACGCCGAAGTGCCCGGCGCGGCGAAGGCGCACTGGCAGCAACTGCTGTCTTCGTATCTTCAGAGCCGCGCGCAACTGCGCGGCATGATCCTGATGATGGATTCGCGCCGTCCGCTGACGGAACTGGACCGCATCATGGTCGACTGGTTCGCGCCCACCGGCAAGCCGATTCACGCGCTGCTCACGAAGTGCGACAAATTGACGCGACAAGAGATGACCAACGCGCTGCGCGCGACGCAGAAGGCGTTCGGTGAATACAAGACAGCGGGCTATCGAGGCGAGCTGAGCGTGCAGCTTTTCTCGGCGCTGAAACGCACCGGGCTCGACGAGGCGCACGAACTGATCGAAAGCTGGCTGATGCCCGAAGAGGCGGCGTCCGAAGGCGCGCCCGAGTGATGTTTCTGATGACAGCGCGCATGCGGGCGGTATAAAAAAACCCGCCGCATGACGGCGGGTGAATAGCCTTATCGAATAACGACAGGCACCCGCTCAGGGAGGAGAAGCGGGGAGCGCGGCGCGAGCGCCTTGCTCGCTGGCTATGATATACCATTGTCTCAAAACGCCTCCGAAACGCTCGCCGGCTTGTCCAGCATGGCTTTGAGCCCTCCAGCTCGCGTCTTGGATCTCCCCCTGAAGCACGTCAATTTGAGTCGAGTCATGAGTTTCTATCCTCATCATCGCCCGCGCCGCATGCGCCGCGATGACTTCTCGCGCCGTCTGATGCGCGAAAACATCCTCACCACCAACGACCTCATTTATCCGGTGTTCATCGTCGAAGGCGCGAACGTCCGCCAGGCCGTGCCGTCGATGCCCGGCGTCGAGCGCACGTCCGTCGATCTGCTGATGAAGGTCGCGGAGCAATGCGTCGAATTGGGCGTTCCGGTGATTTCGCTTTTCCCGGCGATCGAACCGTCGCTCAAGACGCCCGATGGCCGCGAGGCGACCAATCCCGACGGTCTGATTCCGCGTGCTGTGCGCGAACTGAAGAAGAACTTCCCGATGCTCGGCGTCTTGACCGACGTCGCGCTCGATCCGTACACGAGCCACGGCCAGGACGGCGTGCTCGACGAAGAAGGCTACGTCAAGAACGACGAAACCAGCGAGATCCTCGTCGGTCAGGCGCGCACGCAGGCGGAAGCGGGCGTGGATATCGTCGCGCCGTCGGACATGATGGACGGGCGTATCGGCGCCATCCGCGAAATGCTGGAGAGCGACGGCCACATCCACACGCGCATCATGGCGTATGCCGCGAAGTACGCGTCGGCGTTCTACGGCCCGTTCCGCGACGCGGTCGGCTCGGCCGCGAATCTCGGCAAGGGCAACAAGATGACGTATCAGATGGACCCGTCCAACTCCGACGAAGCCATGCGCGAAGTGCGCATGGATATCGAGGAAGGCGCGGACATGGTGATGGTCAAGCCGGGTATGCCGTATCTGGACATCGTCTGGCGCGTGAAGGAGGAGTTCCGCTTCCCGACGTATGCCTACCAGGTCAGCGGTGAATACGCGATGATCAAGGCCGCCACGCAGAATGGCTGGCTCGATCACGACAAGGCGATGATGGAATCGCTGCTCGCGTTCAAGCGCGCGGGCGCGGACGGCGTATTGACGTATTTCGCGCTGGACGCTGCGCGGATTCTGCGCGCGTCGAAGTAAAACTGCGCCTTCAGCAGATCAAAGGGCGATGCTTTGCGGCATCGCCCTTTTCTTTTAGCCGTTGGAAGGTCCGAGCTTGTCGAGACGCTTCAGGAACGTATCCGCCGATTCGTAGCCGACGACCCGCAAAACCTCGTTGCCCTGCGCGTCGAAGAAAATGATGCCCGGCGGCCCGAACAGCTTGAAGCGCTTCAGAAGAGTCTGGTCGTCGACGTTGTTCGCGGTGACGTCGGCGCGCAGAAGAGTCAGTCGAGCAAGGCGCGCCTGAACGCGGGCATCGGAGAAAGTGAGGTTCTCCATCTCCTTGCACGAGACGCACCAGTCCGCGTAGAAGTCCAGCATCGCGGGGCGCGCGGCGGCCTTGACCGCCGTGTCGAGTTCCGTCGAGGATCGCACCGGTGCGAAGATCGGTTCGCGGCTCTGTGCCGAGGCAGTCGCGGTCGGGTTGGCTCGCGACGCCAGCACAGCGAGCGGCCGCAGCGGATCGGTCGATCCCGCCGCGAGACCGATAAGCAGCGCGGCGGCCCAAATGGCGAAAACCGCGCCGAGCCCGCGCCCGAGGCGCTTCCACACGGTTGCCGGCGCAGCGGTGACCGCCCCGAACACGCCGAGCGACGCTGCTGCAATCAACAGCCACAGCGCGCCGAGCAGCATACGGGCGACGCCGCCGATCACCGGCCACACGATCCACAACGCAGCCGCCAGCAACACGACGCCGAAGAACACTTTCACGCCGTCCATCCACGCGCCGGCTCGCGGCAGAAATGACCCGGCGCCGAGCCCGATGACGAGCAGCGGCACGCCAAGACCGACGCCCATAGCGAACAGCGCCGCACCGCCGAGCAGCGCGTTGCCCGTATGCGCAATAAACGCCAGGACCGCGAAGAGCGGCGCCGTCATGCACGCGCCGACGACCAGCGCCGACAACGCGCCCATTACCGCGACCGCGGCGAACTTGCCGCCGCTGCGCTTCTGCGATGCTTCATTGACGCTGCTTTGCCAACGTTCGGGCAACGCGATATCGACGCCCGAGATTAGCGTGACAGCGAAGATGGTGAGCAAGACGCCGAACGCGCCGAGCACCCACGGGTTCTGCAACCATGCGCCGAGACTCTGGCCGATCAGCGCCGCCGCCACGCCGACCGCCGTATAGACGAGCGCCATGCCCACGACATAGGAAACGGAAAGCGCAAAGCCGCGCGCCCGCGTCACGCGCGCGCCCTCGCCGACGATGATGGCGGAGAGAATCGGAATCATCGGGTACGAGCACGGCAGCAGACTCAGCACCATGCCCGCCAGAAAGTACAGACCGACGACGGCGAAGGATCCGCCGCCTTCGAGCATGGATTGCGCGTAGTCGGCGCTCGTTGCGCGCTCGAAGAGAGATTGCGACGCGTCCGTCGCCGGCACGGCCGTCGTCGAGGCGCGCGCAGCTTGCAGCGCGGCGCCCTTCACGCGATACGTGCGCTCCATCGGCGGATAGCAGATACCTTGATCGGCGCATCCCTGTGAGGTGACGGCCAGTTCGAATGGGCCCTTGGCCTCCGTGACCGGAATCCGGATGAGCAGTTCGCCGCGATACGTCTCGACGTCCTCGTTGAAGGTTTGGTCGAAGTGAACCTTGCCGGCGGGCAACTGCGCCGCGCCGAGTGTCGCATCGCCGCTTTTGACCGCGAAGGCGAATCGCTCGCGGTACATGTAGTAACCGTCTGCGACTTTATAACGCACGTCCACTTCGCCCGGTTGCTCGGACGCACTAAACTTGAAAGCGACAGCGGGGTCGAGGAAATCATCGGCTGCGCGTGCCGCGCCCAAGACACCGCAGAACAGCGCCAAGAGCAGCAACGCGCCCCACGCGCGACGCCCGAAGGGTCGAATAAGCTCAAACATGAAGAGGACGCTGCGTTTCTACGTTGACCCACTGGCCGTAGGCTGGCGAGGCATCGGCCTGCCACACGAGGATCTCGGGCGTTTCGTACGGATGCCGCTGCGCGACGAATTGCTGCAACTCTTCGGCACGCGCGACGCTAGTCTTAATCAACACCTGCACTTCCTGCGACGACTCCACCGCGCCCTTCCAGTGATAGTGCGATTCAACCGCGCCGAGCTTGGTCACGCAAGCGGCGAGGCGCGCTTCGAGAATGCCCTGAGCGAGCGCATTCGCCGATTCGTCATCGGGCAGCGTAGTCAGCATCAGGACGACGGGAACGTTCACGTTCGGCTCCGGAAAGCGGGTAACGACCAATATCGTAGCATTCGCGACTGCGCCGTATCGCTAGCGCGCCACGGCCGCCGAACGCGTGCCGCCAAAAACAAAAAAGGCCAAGCTGAGCTTGGCCTTTTGCTTACCGCTTACCGAATTTATTCAGCTTCCTGAACTTCTTCGGTTTCTTCGACTTCCGGGCGATCCATCAGTTGGACCAGCGCCATCGGCGCATTGTCGCCGACGCGGAAACCGAACTTCAGGATGCTCAGGTAGCCACCCGGACGGTTCGCGTAGCGCGGGCCAAGAACGTCGAACAGCTTCGCGACGGAATCACGATCGCGCAGACGGTTGAACGCCAGACGGCGGTTTGCCAGCGACGGCTTCTTGCCGAGCGTGATCAGCGGCTCGACGACCTTGCGCAGTTCCTTGGCCTTCGGCAGCGTCGTCTTGATGACTTCATGCTCGATCAGCGAGTTCGACATGTTACGGAGCATTGCCAGACGGTGGCTGCTCGTGCGGTTCAGTTTCCGCAGACCATGCTTGTGACGCATTTTCAGTTCCTTTAACGAGTTTTGATCCAGCTCTTCTATTGCGCTCCGTTTCTACGGAAAAGCGCACGGGCCGGTCGAAGAAAAAAGCAAGACGCGGATTCTAAAGCAAAATCCGCGTCTTTGCCAGTTACAGCGCGACGTCAGCGATGACTCGCAGACCTTACTTGTCCAACCCGGCCGGCGGCCAGTTTTCCAGCTTCATGCCGAGCGTCAGGCCACGCGAGGCCAGCACTTCCTTGATCTCGTTCAGCGACTTGCGACCCAGGTTCGGGGTCTTGAGCAGCTCGTTTTCCGTGCGCTGGATCAGATCGCCGATGTAGTAGATGTTCTCGGCCTTCAGGCAGTTCGCGGAACGAACCGTGAGTTCGAGGTCGTCTACCGGACGCAGCAGGATCGGATCGATCTGCGGCGCACGCGACGGGGCTTCCGCTGCCGCTTCGGTGCCTTCCAGTGCGGCGAACACCGACAGTTGATCCACCAGAATGCGAGCCGATTGACGGATCGCTTCTTCCGGCGAGATGACACCGTTCGTTTCGATGTTCATCACGAGCTTGTCGAGGTCGGTACGCTGTTCGACACGCGCGCTTTCCACGGCGTAGCTGACGCGACGCACCGGCGAGAACGACGCGTCCAGCACGATACGGCCGATGATCTTGGCCGAATCTTCGCCGTAGCGACGCACGTTGCCCGGCACGTAGCCGCGGCCCTTCTCGATCTTGATCTGCACGTCGAGCTTGCCGCCCTTCGACAGGTGAGCAATCACGTGTTCCGGGTTGATGACCTCGCAATCGTGCGCGAGTTCGATATCGCCGGCAGTGACCACGCCTTCGCCTTCCTTGCGCAGCGTCACCGTGACTTCGTCGCGGTTATGCAGCTTGAAGACGACGCCCTTCAGGTTCAACAGCAGGTTGACCACATCCTCTTGCACACCATCGAGCGTCGAGTATTCGTGCACGACGCCTGCGATCGTCACTTCGGTCGGCGCGTAGCCCACCATCGACGACAGCAGCACGCGACGAAGCGCGTTACCCAAGGTGTGGCCATAGCCGCGTTCGAACGGCTCCATAACCACTTTCGCGTGGCTTTCGCCAAGCGATTCAACTGCAATGATCTTGGGCTTCAACAAACTGGTTTGCATAGGTTTTCCTTTTCAATACCCTCGGCTCGTTACACCGATAAGGCTGACCGGTAACAACCTGAAAATACACAGCCGGGGATCCCCTTTGCCACGAGCAATCAGGCTCCCCGGCTGCAGATCCGGTTACCGCGCGACGACCGCGCGATTAACGCGAATACAATTCGACGATCAGGCTTTCGTTGATGTCGCCAGCGATATCGCTGCGCTCCGGCATCGACTTGAACGTACCTTCGAACTTCTTCGCATCGACCGACACCCAGCTCGGCATGCCGCCTTGCTCTGCCAGCGACAGCGCCTCGACGATACGTGCCTGCTTCCGCGACTGTTCGCGCACGGAGACGACATCGCCAGCCTTCACTTGCAGCGACGGGATGTTCGCGACCTGGCCGTTCACCATGATCGACTTGTGGCTCACGAGCTGACGCGCTTCGGCGCGCGTCGAGCCGAAGCCCATGCGATACACGACGTTGTCGAGACGCGATTCGAGCAGTTGCAGCAAGTTTTCGCCCGTCGGGCCCTTGCGGCGGTCGGCTTCAGCGAAGTAGCGGCGGAACTGACGCTCGAGAACGCCGTAGATACGCTTCACTTTCTGCTTTTCGCGCAACTGGGTGCCGTAGTCGGACGTACGCGCGCCCGACGTGCGGCCGTGCTGGCCAGGCTTGCTATCGAGCTTGCACTTGTCGGCGAGCGAGCGACGCGCGCTCTTCAGGAACAGATCGGTGCCTTCACGGCGGGACAGCTTGGCTTTGGGACCGGTATAGCGTGCCACGTTGAATCCTTAAAAATTAATCACGCGAACTTCCGTCCGCGCTAGTCCGAACCCTTTGGGCCGAACGGTGGGCTTAGTCAATTCATGACGCACGAATCCCGCCGATACTTTCGCATCAGCAGGAGCATGCGTTCGCGTCATCGCGTTAGATGCGACGGCGCTTCGGCGGACGGCAACCGTTGTGCGGGACCGGCGTCACGTCGGAGATCGCGGTGATCTTGATGCCAAGACCATGCAGCGCGCGCACCGCCGATTCACGGCCAGGACCGGGGCCCTTGATCCGCACTTCGAGGTTCTTCACGCCGTATTCCATCGCCACGCGGCCAGCCGATTCGGCTGCGACCTGAGCTGCAAACGGCGTCGACTTACGCGAGCCCTTGAAACCCTGACCGCCCGACGTCGCCCACGCGAGAGCGTTACCTTGACGATCGGTGATCGTGATGATGGTGTTGTTGAACGACGCGTGAACGTGAACCACGCCCTCGGCGACGTTCTTCTTAACCTTCTTGCGAACGCGTTGCGCCGCGGAGTTGTTCGAAGCCTTAGCCATTACGTTTTCCTGTAACTGTCAGTTCCGCTTACTTCTTCAGCGATTGCGCTGCACGACGCGGACCCTTGCGCGTACGGGCATTCGTGCGGGTACGCTGGCCACGCAGGGGCAGACCCTTGCGGTGACGCATGCCGCGATAGCAGCCCAAGTCCATCAGGCGCTTGATGTTCATCGTCACTTCACGGCGCAGGTCGCCTTCGACGATGAACTTGCCCACTTCGTCACGCAGCTTTTCGAGGTCTGCGTCAGTGAGGTCCTTGACCTTCTTCGAAAATTCCACACCAGCTGCGCTGCAAATGCCGCGAGCGCGCGTGCGACCGATGCCGAAGATTGCCGTCAGGCCGATCTCGGTATGCTGGTGATTCGGGATGTTAACCCCTGCGATACGAGCCATTGTTTTTCCTCAAACAAAAAGCGCAAGCAAAAGCGCGGCGTTCAGCCTTGACGCTGTTTGTGGCGCGGATCAGAGCTGCAAATCACGCGCACAACGCCCTTGCGCTTGATGATCTTGCAATTGCGGCAAATGCGCTTAACCGATGCCATCACTTTCATGATATTACCCTTTTTTCAAATCACTTCGCCCGGAACACGATCCGCGCACGAGACAGATCGTAAGGCGTCAATTCAACCGTAACCTTGTCGCCTGGCAGGATACGGATGTAGTGCATCCGCATCTTTCCAGAAATGTGTCCCAGGACGACATGGCCATTTTCCAATTTCACCCGGAAAGTAGCGTTGGGCAGGTTTTCGATCACCTCGCCCTGCATCTGGATTACATCGTCTTTGGCCATAGTCCTTAATTAACGCATCGGGACATTGCCGCCCTTGAAGTTTGCCTTCTTGAGCAGCGATTCATATTGTTGCGACATAACGTACGACTGCACCTGAGCCATGAAGTCCATCGTGACGACGACAATGATCAGCAGCGACGTTCCACCAAAATAAAACGGCACGTTCCAGCGCAACACCAAGAACTCAGGCAACAGGCACACGAACACAATGTAGATCGCACCGGCCAGCGTCAAACGCGTGAGGATGCGGTCGATATACCGTGCAGTCTGATCGCCCGGACGGATACCCGGAACGAATGCACCGCTCTTCTTCAAGTTGTCGGCGGTTTCCCGGCTGTTGAACACCAGTGCGGTGTAGAAGAAGCAGAAGAAAACAATCGCCAACGCATACAGCAGCACGTACACCGGTTGACCGGGCTTGAGAGCCTCGGCCACGCCGTGCAGCGTGTTCGCGAACCAGTTGGTGCGCGTACCCGAACTGAACCAGTTCAGGATGGTTGCCGGGAAGAGGATGATCGACGACGCGAAGATCGGCGGAATCACACCCGACATGTTGAGCTTCAGCGGCAGATGGGACGACTGTCCGCCGTAAATCTTGTTACCGACCTGGCGCTTCGCGTAGTTCACGAGGATCTTGCGCTGACCGCGTTCGATGAACACGACCAGATACGTGACCGCCGCGATCAGCACGACGATGATGATCGCCGAGATGATGCTCATCGAACCGGTGCGGACCAACTCGAACAGACCGCCGATCGCGTTCGGGAAACCCGCCGCGATGCCACCGAAGATGATGATCGAGATGCCGTTGCCGAGACCGCGCTCCGTGATCTGCTCACCCAGCCACATCAGGAACATCGTGCCCGTCACCAGCGTGACGACCGTCGTCAGCCGGAACACCATGCCGGGGTCCAGCACCAAAGCAGGCTGGTTCTCCAGCGCCACCGCGATACCGAACGCCTGGAAGGTCGCGAGCACCACGGTGAAGATACGCGTGTACTGCGTGATCTTCCGCTGCCCCGCCTGCCCTTCCTTCTTCAACGCCTCCATCTGCGGCGACACGATCGACAGCAACTGCATGATGATCGACGCCGAAATGTAGGGCATGATGCCCAGCGCAAAGATCGTGAATCGCGACAGCGCGCCACCCGAGAACATGTTGAACATGCCAAGGATGCCGCCCGACTGGCTCTGGAACAGCTTGGCCAGTTGATCCGGATCGATGCCGGGAACCGGAATGTGCGCACCAATGCGGTAGACGATCAACGCCAGCAGCAGGAACACTGCACGCCGACGCAGATCGCCGAATTTCGCCGCGCTTCGACCGGGTTTTGCGAGACTCGGGCTGTTAGCCAAGAACCTTCTCCGATGCTAGTGCTAGAAACGGCGAAAGCGCGTTACTCGGCGAACGAGCCGCCAGCGGCTTCGATTGCCTCACGGGCGCCCTTCGTTGCCGTCAGGCCTTTCACCGTGACCTTGCGGCTGATCTCGCCAGTCTTGATGATCTTCGCGCTCTTGATGAGCTCGCCGACCAGACCCGCTTGCTTCAGCGCCAAGAGATCGATTTCGTCGACCGGCAGCTTCTCCAGATCGGAGAGGCGCACTTCACCGACGAATTCCTTCGTCAGCGAGGTGAAGCCGCGCTTCGGAAGACGACGCTGCAGAGGCATCTGACCGCCTTCGAAGCCGACCTTATGAAAGCCGCCCGAACGCGATTTCTGACCCTTGTGGCCGCGGCCCGCGGTCTTGCCGAGGCCCGAACCGATCCCGCGACCGACGCGACGCTTTGCGTGCTTCGCGCCTTCCGCCGGCTTCAGGTTATTCAATTCCATGTTCAACTCCTTGGATCCGTGGTCGGCCGCTTAGGCGATGACCTTAACGAGGTACGAGACCTTGTTGATCATCCCGCGCACTGCCGGCGTGTCCTGCAGCTCGGAGACCGAGTTCAGGCGACGCAGGCCGAGGCCACGCACCGTTGCGCGGTGCGATTCGCGGGTCCCGATCAGGCTCTTGACGAGCTGAACCTTGACAGTTTTTTCAGACATGGTGACCACCTTAGCCCAGAATGTCTTCGACGGACTTACCACGCTTCGCTGCGATGTCCGCCGGAGTCGACTGCTTACGCAGACCATCCAGCGTCGCACGGACGAGGTTGTACGGGTTCGTCGAACCGTGGCTCTTGGCCACAACGTTTTGCACGCCCATCACGTCGAACACTGCGCGCATCGGACCGCCGGCGATCACGCCGGTACCATCCTTCGCCGGAGCGAGGAGGACCGCGGAAGCGCCATGCTTGCCGTGAACTTCGTGTTGCAACGTGCCGTTCTTCAGGGGCACCTTGAACATGTTGCGGCGGGCTTGTTCCATTGCCTTTTGCACGGCAACCGGAACCTCCTTCGCCTTGCCCTTGCCCATGCCGACGCGGCCATCGCCGTCGCCAACCACGGTCAGTGCGGCGAAACCGAGAATACGGCCACCCTTCACGACCTTGGTCACGCGGTTGACCGAAATCATCTTTTCGCGCAGGCCGTCGTCGCGTTCGTCAGCCTGAACTTTCGCTTGCATCTTTGCCATGACGAATTCTTCCCTTAGAACTTGAGCCCGGCTTCGCGCGCCGCATCAGCCAGCGCCTTCACGCGGCCGTGGTAGCGGAAACCAGAGCGGTCAAAGGCGACGGATTCGATGCCGGCAGCCTTGGCCTTTTCGGCAATACGCTTGCCGATCAGGGTTGCAGCGTTGATGTTGCCGCCCTTGCCCGACTTGTCGGCCAGCTCTGCACGCACTTCAGCTTCGAGCGTCGAGGCGCTTGCGAGCACCTTGGTGCCGCATGCCGAGAACACTTGCGCGTAGATGTGCGTATTCGTGCGATGCACGGCGAGACGCGCGACCTGCAGCTCAGCGATCTTGATACGCGTCTGACGAGCGCGGCGCAGGCGAGATTGAGTCTTATCCATGATTGCGCACCCTTACTTCTTCTTCGTTTCTTTGAGGATCACGACCTCGTCGGAATAGCGCACGCCCTTGCCCTTGTAGGGCTCCGGCGGACGATAGCCACGCACTTCCGCCGCGACTTGTCCGACTTTCTGCTTGTCGATCCCCTTGATCACGATTTCGGTCTGCGACGGGGTTTCAGCCTTGATGCCTTCCGGCATCTGGTGCACCACCGGGTGCGAGAAACCCAGCGACAGGTTCAGCTTGTCGCCTTGCGCTTGCGCACGATAACCGACGCCAACCAGCGTCAGCTTGCGCTCGAAACCCTTGGTGACGCCGTGCACCATGTTCGCCACCAGGGCGCGCATCGTGCCGGACATCGCGTTTGCTTCACGGCTTTCGTCGGCCGGCGCGAAGTTCAGCGTACCGTTGTCGTTCGCCACGCTCACCAGCGGATTAGCCGCTTGCGAGATCGTGCCGAGCGGACCCTTGACGGTGATGACGTCGCCCTTGACGGCCACTTCCGCGCCTTGCGGCAGCGCGATCGGGCTTTTACCTACTCGAGACATGTTTCTTCTCCCTTCGGCGTTAAGCGACGTAGCAGATGACTTCGCCGCCGACGCCGTTCTGGCGCGCCTTGCGGTCGGTCATCACACCCTTCGGCGTCGATACGATGGCAACGCCGAGGCCGTTCATCACCTGCGGGATATCGTTGCGACCGCGGTACACGCGCAGACCGGGCTTCGACACGCGCTCGAGGCGCTCGATCACCGGACGGCCAGCGTAATACTTCAACGCGATATTCAGTTCCGTCTTCGCACCTTCAGCCTTCACTGCGAAGTCGTCGATATAACCTTCGTCCTTCAAAACCTGCGCAATCGCAACCTTGACTTTCGACGAGGGCATAGTCACCGAAACCTTCTCGACCATCTGCGCATTGCGGATGCGAGTCAGCATATCGGCGATAGGATCACTCATGCTCATTTATGTTTCTCCTATTACCAGCTCGCCTTGGTCAGGCCGGGGATTTCGCCGCGGAAGGCGATCTCGCGAATCTTGTTACGCGCGAGGCCGAACTTCCGGAACGTGCCACGCGGACGACCCGTGATTGCGCAGCGGTTACGCTTGCGAGTCGGGTTCGAGTTACGCGGCAGTTGTTGCAGGGCCAGACGAGCGAAGTAACGCTCTTCGTCCGACTTGCTTGCGTCGTCAATCACAGCCTTCAGTTCAGCACGCTTCGGAGCGTACTTAGCAGCCAGGCGCGCACGCTTCTTTTCACGTTCGATCAGTGCCAGTTTAGCCACGGTAACCTCAGTTTCTGAACGGGAACTTGAAGCCGGCGAGCAGCGCCTTTGCTTCGTCGTCGGTCTTCGCGGTAGTCGTGATGCTGATGTTCAGCCCACGAAGCGCGTCGATCTTGTCGTAGTCGATCTCGGGGAAAATGATCTGCTCTTTCACACCGATGTTGTAGTTGCCACGACCGTCGAATGCGCGGCCCGACACGCCACGGAAGTCGCGCACGCGGGGCAGCGCAACCGTCACGAAGCGGTCCAGGAATTCGTACATCGCTTGACCGCGCAGCGTCACCATCGCGCCGATCGGGTAGCCCTGACGAATCTTGAAGCCTGCGATTGCCTTGCGCGCCTTGGTGATAACCGGCTTCTGGCCAGCAATCTTCGTCAGGTCGCCCACGGCGTTTTCGATGATCTTCTTGTCAGCGACGGCTTCGCCAAGACCCATGTTCAGGGTGATCTTGGTGATGCGCGGCACTTCCATGATGGACTTGTAGCCGAACTTTTCGACGAGTTGCGGCACAACCGTTTCTTTATAAATCTCTTGCAGACGAGCCATTTTTTAACTCCGCATCAGGCGTTGAGCGTGGCGCCGGTCGACTTCAAGAAGCGAACCTTCCTGCCGTCTTCGACCTTGATGCCAACACGCGATGCCTTGCCGTTCGCGTCGACGAGTGCGACGTTCGAAATATGCAGCGGCATCGACTTGGCTTCCACACCGCCCGTCGTACCCTTCATCGGGTTCGGCTTCACGTGCTTCTTGACGAGGTTGATACCCTCGACGGTCACACGGTCTTCCGCAACGGCCAGCACGGTGCCGCGCTTGCCCTTGTCCTTGCCGGTGATGACGATGACTTCGTCACCCTTGCGAATCTTGTTCATCGCGACTCCTTACAGCACTTCCGGCGCGAGCGAAACGATCTTCATGAATCGTTCGCTACGCAGTTCACGCGTCACCGGCCCGAAAATACGCGTGCCGATCGGCTCGAGCTTCGTATTCAAGAGGACAGCGGCATTGCCGTCGAACTTGATCAGCGAGCCATCCTGGCGACGCACGCCCTTGGCCGTGCGAACGACCACGGCGTTGTAAATTTCGCCCTTTTTCACGCGTCCGCGCGGCGTCGCTTCCTTGACGGTCACCTTGATGATGTCGCCAATGCTAGCGTAACGACGCTTCGAGCCGCCGAGCACCTTGATGCACATGACTTCACGCGCACCCGTGTTGTCGGCCACTTCAAGCCGAGTTTCGGTCTGGATCATGGTTTATCTTTCCCAACTTAATCCGGTCGCACCACCATGGCACATCCGGTCAGTCTTGGTCCCGTCAGCCAGTCGGCTGCTTGGGTTAGAACAGGCAGCGAAGGCAGACGAAACCCGCCATCGCAATCCGGTGAATCTGTCGATACAGGCTGGCGCCCGAACCGGCTTCCCCCACCAATTTCGCCCGCGACGGGGCTCCCACAAAGAGGGAAGACCGAGATTATAACAAATAATCCCGGTCTTGCAAGCGAAACTTACTGCGATACCACTACTTACTGCATCGCGATACTTCAGCTTTAGATCACGCGAGCCGCTTCAACCAGCTTCGACACAACCCAGGCCTTCGTCTTCGAAATCGGACGCGTTTCCTGGATTTCGACGAGATCGCCTTCGTTGTACGTGTTCGCGTCATCGTGCGCGTGGTACTTCTTCGAACGCACGACGTACTTGCCGTAGATCGGGTGCTTCACACGGTGCTCGACCAGCACGGTAACCGTCTTGTCCATCTTGTTGCTGACGACCTTGCCGACCAGCGTCCGCTTGAGCGAGGTTTTTACGCTATCGTTCATTTCTGGTTCGCCTTTTCAGTCAGGACAGTCCGCACACGTGCGATGTCGCGACGGACCTTCTTCAGCTGGCTCGTGTTCGTGAGCTGCTGGGTCGCGAGTTGCATGCGCAGGCCGAATTGCGCCTTAAGCAGGTCCGACAGCTCTTTGTTGAGCGCGGCCTGGTCCTTCTGGTGAAGTTCAGATGCCTTCATCGTTTACTCCTTAGGCGCCGAGCTGGCGGATGACGAAGTTCGTCTTCAGCGGCAGCTTGGCTGCAGCCAGACGGAACGCTTCGCGCGCCAGTTCTTCGGAGACACCGTCCATTTCGTACAGCATCTTGCCCGGTTGAATTTCAGCGACGTAGTACTCCGGGTTACCCTTACCGTTACCCATACGCACTTCTGCCGGCTTCTGCGAAATCGGCTTGTCCGGGAAAATGCGGATCCAGATCCGGCCGCCACGCTTGATGTGACGCGTCATTGCACGACGCGCCGCTTCGATCTGACGCGCGGTCAAACGGCCGCGACCGATAGCCTTCAGGCCATATTCACCGAACGACACCGCGTTGCCGCGCGTCGCCTTGCCGGTGTTACGACCCTTCTGCTCTTTGCGATACTTTCTGCGTTTCGGTTGCAGCATCGTTATTCTCCACTCTTCGCGTCACCGCCAGCGCCGCCACGACGGGGACCACCGCGGCGTGCACCACCCGGCGCACCTTCACCGTCACGACGCGGACGGCGATCGCCACCCGGACGTGCGTTGCGACGCGGACGCTTCTCTTCCGCGACTTCTTCCACTACCGGCGCTTCGTTGCGGCCGAGGGTGTCGCCCTTGTAGACCCACACCTTCACGCCGATGATGCCGTACGTGGTCTTCGCTTCGGACGTCGCGTAGTCGATATCGGCGCGCAGCGTATGGAGGGGCACGCGACCTTCGCGATACCACTCGGTACGAGCGATTTCGATACCGTTCAGACGGCCGGCGCTCATGATCTTGATGCCTTGGGCGCCAAGACGCATCGCGTTTTGCATCGCACGCTTCATCGCGCGGCGGAACATGATCCGGCGCTCGAGCTGCTGCGTGATGGAATCGGCGATCAGTTGAGCATCGGTTTCCGGCTTGCGGATTTCTTCGATGTTCACGTGGACCGGAACGCCCATGCGCTTTTGCAGCTCGGACTTGAGCGACTCGATGTCTTCGCCCTTCTTGCCGATCACAACACCCGGACGCGAGCTGAAAATCGTGATGCGTGCGTTCTTTGCAGGACGCTCGATCACGACGCGGCCGACGGACGCGTTCTTCAGCTTCTTCTTCAGATACTCACGAACACCGATGTCTTCCTGCAACATCGCCGCGAAATTGTTGTTGTTCGCGTACCAGCGCGAAGCCCAATTGCGGCTGACGGCCAAACGGAAGCCAGTCGGATGAATTTTCTGTCCCATCGTATGGCTCCTTAATTCCCGACCGTCACAGTGATGTGACAGGATTGCTTCTCGATGCGGTTACCGCGGCCCTTGGCGCGCGCGGTGAAACGCTTCAGCGAAGCTGCCTTGTCGACGTAGATGCTCGTGATCTTGAGCTCGTCGATATCGGCGCCTTCGTTGTGTTCCGCATTCGCGATCGCAGACAGCACGACCTTCTTGACGATACCCGCCGCCTTCTTCGGCGAGAACGTCAGAACGTTCAGCGCCTTGTCGACCGGCAAACCACGAATCTGGTCAGCCACAAGGCGCGTTTTCTGCGCCGAGATGCGGGCACCGCGATGAATTGCTTTCACTTCCATCTTGATAGCCCCTTATTTCTTGGCCTTCTTGTCGGCCGCGTGACCCTTGAACGTACGGGTCAGTGCGAACTCGCCAAGCTTATGGCCGACCATGTTTTCCGTGACGTATACCGGAACGTGTTGACGGCCGTTGTGAACGGCGATCGTCAGACCGATGAAGTCCGGCAGAATCGTCGAACGACGCGACCAGGTCTTGATCGGCTTCTTGTCACGTGTGGACGCAGCCGCCTCAACTTTCTTCAGCAAATGAGCGTCGCAGAACGGACCTTTTTTAGCAGAACGTGTCATTGCCTACTCCTTAACGCTTGTGACGGCGCTGGACGATCATCGTCGTCGTGCGCTTATTGCTGCGGGTGCGATAGCCCTTCGTCGGCGTGCCCCACGGGCTCACCGGATCGCGACCTGCTGCCGTCTTGCCTTCACCACCGCCGTGCGGGTGATCGACCGGGTTTATTGCAACACCACGCACCGTCGGACGGATGCCGCGCCAGCGATTCGCACCAGCCTTACCGATTTGACGGAGGCTATGCTCTTCGTTGCCGACTTCACCGATGGTCGCGCGGCACTCGACGTGCACGCGGCGGATTTCGCCCGAACGCAGGCGAACCTGCGCGTAGATGCCTTCACGTGCCAGCAGCATGGCCGACGTACCAGCCGAACGCGCGATCTGCGCGCCCTTGCCCGGCAGCATTTCGATGCAGTGAATCGTCGTACCGACCGGAATATTGCGGATCGGCAGGGTATTGCCTGCGCGAATCGGCGCTTCCGAACCGGACATCAGCTGCGTGCCGACCGTCACGCCCTTCGGCGCGATGATGTAGCGACGCTCGCCGTCTGCGTACAGAACCAGCGCGATGTTCGCGCTACGGTTCGGGTCGTACTCGAGACGCTCGACCTTTGCCGGGATGCCGTCCTTGTTGCGACGGAAATCGACGATACGATAATGCTGCTTGTGACCGCCACCTTGGTGACGCGTGGTGATACGGCCGTTGTTGTTACGGCCCGCCGACTTGGATTGCGAGTCGAGCAGCGCTGCGTGCGGCTTGCCCTTATGCAGATCTTTGTTGACGATTTTGACCATCGCGCGGCGACCCGGCGAGGTCGGCTTAACTTTCACGATTGCCATGATTACTTGGCCTCCGCTTCAAAGTTGATTTCCTGGCCGGGCTTCAGGCAGACGTACGCCTTCTTCACGTCCTTGCGCTTGCCATTGAAGCGGCCAAAGCGCTTGGCTTTACCCTTCGTGACGAGCACGTTGACGGAATTGACTTCGACCTTGAACAGCAGCTCGACAGCAGCCTTCACTTCCTGCTTCGTGGCGTCCGGCGCGACTTCGAACACGACTTGTTCGTTCTTGTCGGCAACCAGCGTCGCCTTTTCGGAGATCACCGGCGCGAGCAGAACTTGCATCAAACGATGATCGTTTTTGCGAACTTCGCTCATGACAGCAACTCCTCGATCTGAGCGACCGCAGCCTTCGTGATCAGCACTTTCTTGAAGTAGATCAGCGAGAGCGGGTCGGCGTAACGCGGCTCGACAACCGCCACGTGGGCCAGGTTGCGGGACGCGAGGTACAGGTTTTCGTCGACCGTATCGGTGATGACCAACACGGAATCGAGACCCATCGCCTTGAATTTATCAGCCAACAGCTTGGTCTTCGGCGCTTCGAGCGCGAGATCCTCGACCACCGAGATGCGGCCTTCGCGAGCCAACTGCGAGAAGATCGAGCAGAGGCCTGCGCGATGCATCTTCTTGTTGACCTTGTGCGAGAAGTTTTCTTCCGGCGAGTTCGGGAAAATGCGACCACCGCCACGCCACAACGGGCTCGACGACATACCGGCACGAGCGCGGCCCGTACCCTTCTGACGCCACGGCTTCTTCGTGGTGTGCTTGACCTGCTCACGATCCTTCTGAGCGCGGTTGCCGCTACGTGCGTTCGCCTGATAAGCGACGACGACTTGGTGAATCAGGGCTTCGTTGTAATCGCGACCGAACACGACGTCCGATGCGGTCACGCCAGCGCCTTCCTGACCATTGGCATTCAGGAGCTTAAGTTCCATTATTTCGCTCCTTTCGCAGCACGGGTCTTGACGGCCGGGGTCACGAAGACCTTGCCGCCCTTCGCACCCGGAACAGCACCGCGGACGAGCAGCAGATTGCGCTCAGCGTCGATGCGGGCGATTTCGAGATTCTGGACCGTGACGGTCACGTCACCGAGGTGACCCGTCATCCGCTTGCCGGGAAACACACGACCCGGATCCTGCGCCATACCGATCGAACCCGGAACGTTGTGCGAACGCGAGTTACCGTGCGAAGCGCGGCCCGAAGCGAAGTTGTAACGCTTGATGGTACCGGCATAGCCCTTACCGATCGACGTGCCTTGCACGTCAACCTTCTGGCCGACTTCGAAAATGTCCGTACCGATGACGGCGCCGTTCGACAGTTCACCTGCCTTGGCGGTATCGATATGGAATTCGCGGAGGATTTCACCGGCTTGAACGCCAGCTTTGGCGAGGTGACCCGCCAGCGGCTTCGTCACGCGCGAAGCGCGGCGAGTACCGAATGCAACCTGAACGGCGGTATAACCATCCGTTTCAACGGTCTTGATCTGCGTCACACGGTTGTCCGACACGTCCAGCACGGTGACGGGGATCGAATCCCCCTCAGGCGTGAAGATACGGGTCATGCCAACCTTGCGACCTACGAGTCCAAGGCTCATCGTTTTCTCCATTCCCGACTGCGATTGGTCGGGGCTGATTACAAAATGTCCGCTCCGCTATGAGAAGCGAGGCGAACTTTTTACGCGAATGCGCGAAAAGCCTTGGAGTATAACAAGGCTTTTCGATTTCTGCAAGCAATCAAAGACTTAGCTCCATCCGGGAACCCGGCGGAGCTTTGTAGGCTTACTGCAGCTTGATTTCGACGTCCACACCAGCCGGCAGATCGAGCTTCATAAGCGCGTCGACGGTCTTGTCCGTCGGATCGACGATGTCCATCAGGCGTTGGTGCGTACGGATTTCGAGCTGGTCGCGCGACGTCTTGTTGACGTGCGGCGAACGCAGGATGTCAAAACGCTGAATACGCGTCGGCAGCGGCACCGGGCCGCGGACGATCGCGCCAGTCCGCTTCGCCGTATCTACGATCTCGGCTGCCGACTGGTCGATCAGGCGATAGTCGAAAGCCTTCAGACGAATGCGGATTTTCTGGTTCTGCATGACGATTCCTTAAAAAGAGCGAGGCGGTATTGCGCCGCCGATTGTGCGAAAGAGCGAGGAACCGGGCACTCGCTTGGGCCGAACACCCGGTTCCGGTCACGTTACTTCAGTACAGCGACTTCAAAGAAGACCGAGATTTTACTCGATAATCTTCGCAACGACACCAGCGCCGACGGTACGGCCGCCTTCGCGGATAGCGAAGCGCAGACCTTCTTCCATGGCGATCGGGGCGATCAGCTTGACCGTGATCGACACGTTGTCGCCCGGCATCACCATTTCCTTGTCCTTCGGCAGCTCGATCGAGCCGGTCACGTCCGTCGTGCGGAAGTAGAACTGCGGACGGTAGTTGTTGAAGAACGGCGTGTGACGGCCGCCTTCGTCCTTGCTCAGCACGTACACTTCAGCGGTGAAGTGCGTGTGCGGCGTGATCGAACCCGGCTTGGCCAGCACCTGGCCGCGCTCGACGTCTTCACGCTTCGTGCCGCGCAAGAGAATACCGACGTTGTCGCCCGCTTGACCTTGGTCGAGCAGCTTGCGGAACATTTCCACGCCCGTGCAGGTGGTCTTCACCGTCGGCTTGATACCGACGATTTCGATTTCCTCGCCGACCTTCACCACACCGCGCTCGACGCGACCCGTCACCACCGTGCCGCGACCCGAGATCGAGAACACGTCTTCCACCGGCATCAGGAACGCGCCATCCACTGCGCGCTCCGGCGTCGGGATGTACGTGTCCAGCGCGTCGGCCAGGTTCATGATCGCCACTTCACCGAGCTCGCCCGTGTCGCCTTCCAGCGCGAGCTTGGCCGAACCCTTGATGATCGGCGTGTCGTCGCCCGGGAAGTCGTACTTCGACAGGAGTTCGCGCACTTCCATTTCGACGAGCTCGAGCAGCTCGGCGTCGTCCACCATGTCGCACTTGTTCAGGAACACGATGATGTACGGCACGCCGACCTGACGGGCCAGCAGGATGTGCTCGCGCGTTTGCGGCATCGGGCCGTCAGCGGCCGAGCACACCAGGATTGCGCCGTCCATCTGCGCCGCGCCCGTGATCATGTTCTTCACGTAGTCGGCGTGGCCCGGGCAATCGACGTGTGCGTAGTGGCGGTTAGCCGTTTCGTACTCGACGTGCGCGGTGTTGATGGTGATGCCGCGCGCCTTTTCTTCCGGCGCCGCGTCGATCTGGTCATACGCCTTGGCTTCGCCGCCGAACTTCTTGGTCAGCACCGTCGTGATCGCTGCCGTCAGCGTGGTCTTGCCGTGGTCAACGTGACCGATCGTGCCCACGTTCACGTGCGGCTTGGTCCGCTCGAATTTACCTTTTGCCATGATTACCTTCTTTCAAAGTTTGGTTATCGGTTAAAGCTTGTGGCTTGCGCCGAATGACTTGCGGGTATTACTTACCCTTGGCGTTGATGATCGCGTCGGCGACGTTACGCGGAGCTTCAGCATAGTGCTTGAATTCCATCGTGTACGTTGCACGGCCTTGCGTCAGCGAACGCAGCGACGTCGAGTAGCCGAACATTTCGGACAGCGGCACTTCGGCGCGAACGATCTTGCCGCCGCCAATCATGTCTTCCATGCCCTGGACGATACCGCGACGGCCGGACAGATCGCCCATCACGTTGCCCATGTAGTCTTCCGGCGTTTCGACTTCCACAGCCATCATCGGTTCGAGGATGACCGGGCTTGCCTTGCGCATTGCTTCCTTGAAGGCCATCGAGCCGGCCATGCGGAACGCGTTTTCGTTCGAGTCGACGTCGTGGTACGAACCGAACGTCAGGTGCACCTTCACGTCCACCACCGGGAAGCCAGCCAGCACGCCCGACTTCAGCGTTTCCTGGATACCCTTGTCCACGGCCGGGATGTATTCGCGCGGAATCACGCCGCCCTTGATCTCGTCCAGGAACTCGTAGCCCTTGCCCTGCTCGTTCGGCTCGAGCGTGATGACCGCGTGACCGTACTGGCCGCGACCACCCGACTGCTTGACGAACTTGCCGTCGACGTCTGCCGCCGTCGTGCGAATGGTTTCGCGGTAAGCAACCTGCGGCTTGCCGACGGTCGCTTCCACGCCGAATTCGCGCTTCATGCGGTCAACCAGGATTTCGAGGTGGAGCTCGCCCATGCCCGAAATGATGGTCTGGCCCGATTCTTCGTCCGTTTGCACGCGGAACGACGGATCTTCCTGAGCCAGACGGTTCAGCGCCAGACCCATCTTTTCCTGGTCAGCCTTGGTCTTCGGCTCGACAGCCTGCGAAATCACCGGCTCCGGGAAAATCATGCGTTCGAGGACGATCGGGTTCTGCGGATCGCACAGCGTGTCGCCCGTGGTGGCTTCCTTCAGACCGACGGCCGCGGCGATGTCGCCCGCGCGCACTTCCTTGATTTCTTCGCGCTGGTTCGCGTGCATCTGCAGAATACGGCCGAGACGTTCCTTCTTGTCCTTGGTCGCGTTCAGCACGGTGTCACCCGAATTCACGACGCCCGAATACACGCGGAAGAAGATCAGCTGACCGACGAACGGGTCCGTCATGATCTTGAACGCGAGTGCCGAGAACTTTTCGTCGTCGGCAGCACGGCGCTCGGCCTTCTCGCCGCTTTCGAGCTCGCCCGTGACCGGCGGAATGTCGACCGGCGACGGCAGGAAGTCGATCACGGCGTCGAGCATGCGCTGCACGCCCTTGTTCTTGAACGCGGTGCCGCACAGCATCGGCTGGATTTCGCACGCGATGGTCCGGTCGCGGATCGCCTTCACGACTTCCGCTTCCGACAGCTCTTCGCCGCCGAGGTACTTTTCCATCAGCTCTTCGCTGGCTTCAGCAGCCGACTCGATCATCTTCTCGCGCCACTCGTTGCACGTGTCGACGAGTTCAGCCGGAATGTCGACGTAGTCGAACTTCGTGCCTTGCGACGCTTCGTCCCAAATGATCGCCTTCATCTTCAGCAGATCGACGACGCCCTTGAAGTTTTCTTCAGAGCCGATCGGCACGACGACGGGCACCGGGTTCGCCTTCAGGCGCGTCTTCAGCTGGTCGTAGACCTTGAAGAAGTTCGCGCCGGTACGGTCCATCTTGTTGACGAACGCGAGACGGGGAACCTTGTACTTGTTCGCCTGACGCCACACTGTTTCCGACTGCGGCTGCACGCCGCCCACTGCGCAGTAGACCATGCACGCGCCGTCGAGGACGCGCATCGAGCGCTCCACTTCGATCGTGAAGTCGACGTGTCCCGGCGTGTCGATGATGTTGATGCGGTGCTCGGGGTAGTTGCCGCCCATGCCCTTCCAGAAGGCCGTGGTAGCAGCCGACGTGATGGTGATGCCGCGCTCCTGCTCCTGCTCCATCCAGTCCATCGTTGCTGCGCCGTCGTGAACTTCACCGATCTTGTGGTTCACGCCCGTGTAAAACAGGATGCGCTCGGTCGTCGTCGTTTTGCCGGCGTCGATGTGAGCGCTAATACCGATATTGCGGTAGCGCTCGATAGGTGTCTTGCGAGCCACTTTGGATCCTTTTTCGGTCGACGCGCCAGCTCACTCAATGAGCCGGCAGCGCCCTAACACAAACGGGCGAGGCGCCGAAAACAGCGCACCCGCCCTGATTTTTCCGTTGCCCTATGAGCGGGAGCTTAGAAACGGAAATGCGAGAATGCCTTGTTAGCCTCTGCCATGCGGTGAACTTCGTCGCGCTTCTTCATCGCGCCGCCGCGGCCTTCTGCCGCTTCGGAGAGCTCACCTGCCAGACGCAGGGCCATCGACTTTTCGCTGCGCTTCTTCGCGGCTTCGCGCAACCAACGCATCGCCAATGCCATACGACGCGAGGGACGCACTTCGACCGGAACTTGATAGTTCGCACCACCAACGCGACGGCTCTTCACTTCGACCACCGGCTTCACGTTGTTGAGCGCAACCGTGAACACTTCCAGCGGGTCCTTGCCACCCTTGGTCTGGATCTGTTCAAAAGCGCCGTACACGATGCGTTCGGCAACCGACTTCTTGCCAGACAACATCAGCACGTTCATGAACTTGGCTACATCTACGTTGCCGAACTTCGGATCCGGCAATACTTCCCGCTTGGGGACTTCGCGACGACGCGGCATGTTTCTTCCTTTACGTTTTCAGTTGGAGCGCTTTTCCGCTCCGCGGCCACCAACTAACCCGATCCATCTCTCGACTAAACCAGCTTGGCCGGGTGACCACTTACTCGACAGCACCGGCACATCCGGTACCACCGCATTAACCGCCTTGCGGCGACCTGAAACTACTTCGACTGCTCCAGCCGGTTATTACTTGCCGGCCTTGGCGCGCTTCGCACCGTACTTCGAGCGAGCCTGCTTACGATCCTTGACGCCCTGGGTATCCAGCGAGCCGCGGACCATGTGGTAACGCACACCCGGCAAGTCCTTCACACGACCGCCGCGAATCAGCACGACCGAGTGTTCCTGCAGGTTGTGGCCTTCACCACCGATGTACGAAATGACTTCGAAGCCGTTCGTGAGACGAACCTTGGCAACTTTACGAAGTGCCGAGTTCGGCTTCTTCGGCGTCGTCGTGTACACGCGGGTGCACACGCCGCGACGCTGCGGGCAGTCCTGCAGGGCCGGCGACTTGCTCTTCGTCGTTTCCGACGTGCGGCCTTTGCGAACCAGTTGATTGATGGTTGGCATCGTTTAATCCTAAAAATGAACAAAATCGGCGCGATTCCGAACGGGCAAAGCGAAGGAATCGCGCGTCTGACTTTCTCGTGTATGGCTTCCGCTTGTGCGAATCGACCTTAGGCGTCCACCTTAGGCATCCACCTTAGGCAGGATCCCAAAGCGTGCCAAGCGCGAGAACCTAGCATGATATTCCGGAAATGCCAATCCGGTCAATACGTTGCGCGGATTTCTCGCTCACTCGCCGATGCAACGTCAGTCCGCGCCGACCACGTCAAGCAGTTCGTCGCCGAAACGCTCCAGCTTCCGTACGCCGATGCCCGGAATGTGGCGCAAGTCGTCGACCGTATCGGGATCGCTGCGCGCAATCTCGGCGAGCGTGGCGTCGTGGAAGATGACGTACGCCGGCACGCCGTCGGACTTCGCGGTTTCGGCGCGCCACGTACGCAGGCGATCCCATCGCGCTTTCTCGCGCGGCGACATGCCTGCCGTCGGGTCGGCGCGCTCGCCGGTTCGTCCGGACGACTGCCGGTTGCGCACCGGCTTCACGTACTTGCGCAGCGTGACGCGCTCCTCGCCCTTCAACACGGGCTTGCTGGCGTCCGTCAGGACGAGCGCCCCGAACCCGTCATGATCGACGGCCAGAAAGCCGAAAGCGACCAGTTGTCTGAAAACGGCGCGCCACTCCGGTTCAGAAAGGCTCGCGCCGACGCCGAAGGTGGACAGCTTGTCGTGCCCGCGCTGCAAGATCTTCTCGCTACGCGTGCCGCGCAAGATGTCGATCAGATGACCCGCGCCGAAGTGGAAACCGCTCGCTTTCTGTGCGCGATAGACGCACGACAGCGCCATCTGCGCCTCGCGCGTGGCGTCCCACGAAGCCGGCGGTTCCAGACACGTATCGCAGTTGCCGCACGGCGTGCTCGTCTCGCCGAAGTACGCGAGCAGGCGCACGCGGCGGCACGTCGCGGCTTCACAAAGGCCGAGGAGCGCGTCGAGCTTGCCGGTCTGCACACGCTTGTGCGCATCGTCGGCATCGGACTCGTCGATCATCTTGCGCTGCTGCACGACATCGCCCAAGCCGTAGGCCATCCACGCGTTCGCGGGCAGGCCGTCGCGGCCCGCGCGCCCTGTCTCCTGATAGTAACCTTCGACGCTCTTCGGCAAATCGAGGTGCGCCACAAACCGCACGTCCGGCTTGTCGATGCCCATGCCAAACGCGATCGTCGCGCACATCACGATGCCTTCTTCACGCTGGAACATCTCCTGATGCTTTTGACGCGTCTCGAACTCCATGCCGGCGTGGTACGGCAGCGCGCGAACGCCTTGGCCCTTGAGCCAGTCGGCGGTCTCTTCCACCTTGCGCCGCGAGAGGCAATAGACGACGCCCGCGTCGGTCGTGCCGTCCTTGTTCGTGTGCTCGGCACGAATGAAGTCGAGCAATTGCGAGCGCGCGTTGTCCTTCTCGACGATGCGATAGCGGATGTTCGGCCTGTCGAAGCTCGATACGAAGATGCGCGCGTCGTCGAGCGCAAGGCGATGCACGATCTCATCGCGCGTGATCGCGTCCGCCGTCGCGGTGAGCGCGATGCGTGGCACGTTCGGGAACCGCTCGTGCAGCACGGACAGCTGAATGTACTCAGGCCGGAAGTCGTGGCCCCACTGCGAGACGCAATGCGCCTCGTCGATGGCAAAAAGGCCAACAGGCGAGCTTTCCAGCAGATCGAGAAAGCGCGGCGTCATCAGACGCTCGGGCGCGACGTACAACAAATCGATGCTGCCGTTGCGCAACGCGCGCTCCGTCGCGGCGGCTTCCGCGCCCGAGAGCGTCGAATTGAGATACGCCGCGCGCACGCCCACTTCGGTGAGCGCGGCAACCTGATCCTGCATCAGCGCGATCAGCGGCGAAACCACGATGCCCGCGCCGAAGCCCGCCTCTTTGCGCACCAGCGACGGAATCTGATAGCACAGCGATTTTCCGCCGCCCGTCGGCATCAACACGAGCGAATCGCCGCCATTGGCCACATGTTCGACGATTTCCGCCTGCTGTCCGCGAAAAGCCGGATAGCCGAAAACTTCGTTGAGGATCTCGAGCGGACGGGACATAGAAAGAAGCGCGGACTGCGGCGTGGAGGATAACGAATTCTATCAACGCGAGCGCACGCGCCCACGCTTGAATCGCAACGTTAGCCGTTCGGCCGACGTGCGAATCGGAAAGAAGGGACGAAAAAAAACCGCCCGGCGAAAGACCGGGCGGTTCGAGGTGCTACCAGCGAAACGCGTTTACTCGTTGGTATGCGGCTGTTGCTCCGTTGCCGAGGCTTCCGGCGTACCGAAATCGAATGCCTCTTCGGCAGCGATCTGGTCGAAGCGTTCGCGATCCGCCGACTCCTTGCTCTTACGCGCCTTGTGGAACGCGAGACCCGTACCGGCCGGAATCAGACGGCCGACGATCACGTTTTCCTTCAGACCGCGCAGATCGTCGCGCTTGCCCATGATCGCCGCTTCGGTCAGCACGCGAGTCGTTTCCTGGAACGACGCTGCCGAGATGAACGAATCGGTCGAGAGCGAAGCCTTCGTGATACCGAGCAGCACGTTCTCGTACGTCGCCGGACGCTTGTCTTCCGCGATCATGCGGTCGTTCTCGTCGAGCATGTCCGACCGCTCGACTTGTTCGCCCGGAATGAAGCGCGTATCGCCGTTGTCGACGATCTGCACGCGGCGCAGCATCTGACGCACGATCACTTCGATGTGCTTGTCGTTGATCTTCACGCCCTGCAGACGGTACACGTCCTGCACTTCGTCCACGATGTAGCGCGACAACGCCTCGATACCCTGCAGACGCAGGATGTCGTGCGGGTCGGCAGGACCGTCGACGATCATTTCGCCCTTGTTGACGACCTGACCATCGTGCACCAGCACCTGCTTTTCCTTCGCGATCAGGAACTCGTGCTGATTGCCTTCGAGGTCCGTGATGACGAGACGCTGCTTGCCCTTCGTGTCCTTACCGAACGACGTCGTGCCCGTGACTTCCGCCAGAATGCCGGCGTCCTTCGGCGAGCGCGCTTCGAACAGTTCGGCCACGCGCGGCAGACCACCGGTAATGTCACGCGTCTTCTGCGCTTCAACCGGGATACGAGCCAGCACTTCACCGACCTGCACTTGCTGACCATCCTTCACGGTGATCAGTGCGCCGACCTGGAAGCCGATCTGCACCGAATGCTCGGTGTTCGGGATCTTCACTTCCTCGCCGTTCGCGTCGAGCAGCTTCACCTGCGGACGCACGCTCTTGCCAGCCTGCGAGCCGCGGCGCTTCGCGTCGATCACGACGAGCGTGGACAGACCGGTCACGTCGTCGATCTGCTTGGCGACCGTCACGCCTTCCTCGACGTTTTCGAACTTCACCGTACCGCCCCACTCGGTGATGATCGGACGCGTCAGCGGATCCCACTGAGCCAGTTGCGCGCCGGCCTTGATCTGAGCGCCGTCGAGTTGCAGCAGCGTCGCGCCGTACGGAACCTTGTGACGCTCACGCTCGCGACCGAAGTCGTCCGCGATGATCGCTTCGCCCGAACGCGAGATGACGACTTGCTCGCCCTTCGCGTTCGTCACGTAGCGCATCGTGGCCGTGAAACGCACCGTACCGTTGCTCTTCGCTTCCACCGTCGATGCAACCGCCGCACGCGACGCCGCACCACCGATGTGGAACGTACGCATGGTCAGCTGCGTGCCCGGCTCACCGATCGACTGCGCCGCGATTACGCCGACTGCTTCGCCGACGTTCACGCGCGAACCGCGGCCGAGGTCGCGGCCGTAGCACGCGGCGCACAGACCGTAGCGCGTTTCGCAGGTGAGCGGCGTGCGCACGCGCACTTCGTCGATGCCGAGACGTTCGATCTCTTCCACCGCGTGTTCGTCCAGCAGATCGCCCGACGCAAACAGCGTTTCCTGCGTTTCCGGATTGACGACGTCCGCCACCGCGACGCGACCGAGAATACGGTCACGCAGCGCCTCGACGACTTCACCGCCTTCGACCAACGCCTTCATCGCCACGCCGTTCGACGTACCGCAATCGTCTTCGACCACGACGAGATCCTGCGTCACGTCCACGAGACGACGCGTCAGGTAACCCGAGTTCGCCGTCTTCAGTGCCGTATCCGCCAGACCCTTACGTGCGCCGTGCGTCGAGATGAAGTACTGCAGCACGTTCAGGCCTTCGCGGAAGTTCGCGGTAATCGGCGTCTCGATGATCGAGCCGTCCGGCTTCGCCATCAGGCCGCGCATACCGGCGAGCTGACGAATCTGCGTGGCGGAACCCCGCGCACCCGAGTCGGCCATCATGTAGATGGAGTTGAACGACTCCTGACGCGTATCCTTGCCCTCGCGATCCACGACCGGTTCTGTCGAGAGCTGCTCCATCATCGCCTTGCCGACCGCTTCCGACGTGTTCGACCAGATGTCGACCACGTTGTTGTAGCGTTCCTGCGCGGTGACGAGACCCGACATGTACTGACGGTCGTACTCCTTCACCTTCTTCGCGGCGTCGCCGACGATCGTCTCTTTCTGCGGCGGCACGAGCATGTCGTCCACGCAAATCGAGATACCGGCGCGCGTCGCGAGGCGGAAGCCCATCTGCATCAGCTGGTCGGCGAAGATCACCGTTTCGCGCAGACCGCACTTGCGGAACGCCGTGTTGATCAGACGCGAAATTTCCTTCTTCTTCAGCGGCTTGTTCAGCACCGAGAACGGCAGACCCGGCGGCAGAATCTCCGACAGGATCGAGCGGCCCACAGTCGTCGCGTACAGCGTGACCTTCGGCACGAACTTCGGCGCGCCTTCGCTCGTGTCTTCGTTCGCCACCATTTCGGTGATACGCACGTTCACGCGCGAAGCCAGCTCGACTTCCTTGTTCTCGTACGCGCGGATCACTTCCGACACGCCCGTGAACGTGAGGCCTTCGCCCTTGCCGTTGATCGCTTCACGCGATGCGTAGTACAGGCCGAGCACGATATCCTGCGACGGCACGATCGACGGATCGCCGTTGGCCGGGAACAGGACGTTGTTCGACGCCAGCATCAGCGTGCGCGCTTCCATCTGCGCTTCGAGCGACAGCGGCACGTGAACAGCCATCTGGTCACCGTCGAAGTCGGCGTTGAACGCCGCACAAACGAGCGGGTGCAGCTGGATTGCCTTACCTTCGATCAGCACCGGCTCGAAAGCCTGAATGCCGAGACGGTGCAGCGTCGGCGCACGGTTCAGCATGACCGGATGCTCGCGGATCACCTCTTCGAGGATGTCCCACACCACCGGCGTCTGGTTCTCGACTTCCTTCTTCGCAGCCTTGATGGTCGTCGCGACGCCCATCACTTCCAGCTTGTTGAAGATGAACGGCTTGAACAGTTCGAGCGCCATCAGCTTCGGCAGACCGCACTGATGCAGCTTGAGCGTCGGGCCGACCACGATCACCGAACGGCCCGAGTAGTCCACGCGCTTACCGAGCAGGTTCTGACGGAAACGACCGCCCTTACCCTTGATCATGTCAGCGAGCGACTTCAGCGGACGCTTGTTCGCGCCGGTCATGGCCTTACCGCGACGGCCGTTGTCGAGCAGCGAATCGACGGCTTCCTGCAGCATCCGCTTTTCGTTGCGGACGATGATTTCAGGCGCCTTGAGTTCGAGCAGACGCTTTAACCGGTTGTTACGGTTGATGACGCGGCGATACAGGTCGTTCAGGTCCGACGTCGCGAAACGGCCGCCGTCGAGCGGCACGAGCGGACGCAGTTCCGGCGGCAGCACCGGCAACACTTCGAGCACCATCCAGTCAGGCTTGATGCCCGAACGCTGGAACGCCTCGAGCACCTTCAGGCGCTTCGCGTACTTCTTGATCTTCGCTTCGGAACCCGTGTTCTTGAGTTCGGTGCGCAGCAGTTCGACCTGCTCGTCGATGTTGATCGAACGCAGCAGTTCGCGCACGCCTTCCGCGCCCATTTCGGCACGGAATTCGTCACCGTACTCTTCGACCTTGTTGTAGTAATCCTCTTCCGTCATGATCTGCCGCGCTTTCAGCGGCGTCATGCCCGGATCGATCACCACGTACGCTTCGAAGTACAGCACGCGCTCGATGTCGCGCAGCGTCATGTCGAGCACCATGCCCAGACGCGACGGCAGCGACTTCAAAAACCAGATGTGCGCGACCGGCGAAGCCAGTTCGATGTGGCCCATGCGCTCGCGGCGCACCTTGGCCAGCGTCACTTCGACGCCGCACTTCTCGCAGATCACGCCACGGTGCTTCAGGCGCTTGTACTTGCCGCACAGGCACTCGTAGTCCTTGATCGGCCCGAAAATCTTCGCGCAAAACAGACCATCCCGCTCCGGCTTGAACGTGCGGTAGTTGATGGTCTCCGGCTTCTTCACTTCGCCGAACGACCACGAACGGATCTTGTCGGGCGACGCGAGGCCGATCTTGATCGCATCAAAAACTTCTTCTTGTTGGACTTGCTTGAATAGATCGAGCAGAGCTTTCATTGCTTTCTCTCCGTAGTCCGATTAGTTGCGGTCGAGATCGATGTCGATACCGAGCGAGCGGATTTCCTTCACCAACACGTTGAAGGATTCCGGCATGCCGGCGTCGATCACGTGATCGCCCTTGACGAGGTTCTCATACACCTTCGTCCGGCCCGTCACGTCGTCCGACTTGACCGTCAGCATTTCCTGCAGCACATACGACGCGCCATATGCCTCGAGCGCCCACACTTCCATTTCACCGAAACGCTGGCCACCGAACTGCGCCTTACCACCCAGCGGCTGCTGCGTGACGAGCGAGTACGGACCGGTCGAACGCGCGTGCATCTTGTCGTCGACCAGGTGGTGCAGCTTCAGGTAGTGCATGTAGCCGACCGTGACCTTGCGCTCGAACGGCTCGCCCGTGCGGCCGTCGTGCAGCGTGACCTGATTCTTCGACGCATTCATGCCAAGGTTCTGCGCCACGTCGTCCGGGAACGCGAGATCCAGCGCGCGCGACATTTCGTCTTCCGTCGCGCCGTCGAACACCGGCGTCGCGAACGGCACGCCTTCGCGCAGGTTCTTCGCCAGTTCCACGATCTCGTCGTCCGAGAAGCCTTCCAGCTCTTCCTTGCGGCCCGACTCGTTGTAGATCTGCGTGAGGAACTGACGCAGTTCTTCGATCTTCGCCTGACGCTGCATCATCTCGCCGATGCGCCAGCCGAGACCCTTCGCGGCCCAGCCCAGATGCACTTCGAGAATCTGACCCACGTTCATCCGCGACGGCACGCCGAGCGGGTTCAGCACGACGTCGGCCGGACGGCCATCGGCCATGTACGGCATGTCTTCGATCGGAACGATCTTCGACACGACACCCTTGTTACCGTGACGGCCCGCCATCTTGTCGCCAGGCTGCAGGCGACGCTTCACGGCGAGATACACCTTGACCATCTTCAGGACGCCCGGCGGCAGTTCGTCGCCTTGCGTGAGCTTCTTGCGCTTCTCTTCGAACGCGAGGTCGAACTGGTGACGCTTCTGCTCGATCGAGTCCTTGATCGCTTCCAACTGTGCCGCTGCTTCTTCGTCCGCGAGGCGGATGTCGAACCAGTGGTAGTGGTCGAGGTCTTCGAGGTACGCCAGATCGATCTTCGTGCCCTTCGCGAGCTTCTTCGGACCGCCGTTCGCGACCTTGCCGTTCAACATGCGGGCGAGACGCGAGAACGCGTCGCCTTCCACGATACGAAGCTGGTCGTTCAAGTCCAGGCGGTAACGCTTCAGTTCATCGTCGATGATCTGTTGCGCACGCTTGTCGCGCGTGATGCCTTCGCGTGTGAACACCTGCACGTCGATGACCGTGCCGCTCATGCCCGACGGCACGCGCAGCGACGTGTCCTTCACGTCGGATGCCTTCTCGCCGAAGATCGCGCGCAGCAGCTTTTCTTCCGGCGTCAGTTGAGTTTCGCCCTTCGGCGTCACCTTGCCGACCAGCACGTCGCCTGCTTCGACTTCCGCGCCGATGTACACGATGCCCGACTCGTCGAGACGGCCAAGCTGCACTTCCGCGAGATTGGAAATGTCGCGCGTGATTTCTTCCGGTCCGAGCTTCGTGTCGCGAGCGACCACGTTCAATTCTTCGATGTGGATCGACGTGTAACGATCGTCCGCGACGACCTTTTCCGAGATCAGGATCGAGTCTTCGAAGTTGTAGCCGTTCCACGGCATGAACGCGACCAGCATGTTCTGGCCGAGCGCGAGCTCGCCCAGATCCGTCGAGGCGCCGTCGGCCAGCACGTCGCCGCGCGAGACCTTGTCGCCCATCTTCACGATCGGACGCTGGTTGATGTTCGTGTTCTGGTTCGAACGCGTGTACTTGATCAGGTTGTAGATGTCCACGCCGACATCGCCGGCGACGGCTTCATCGTCGTTCACGCGAATCACGATACGGCCCGCGTCCACGTAATCCACGACGCCGCCACGCATGGCCTGAACCGTCGTACCCGAGTCGACCGCCACCGTACGCTCGATGCCCGTACCGACGACCGGCTTCTCCGGACGCAGACACGGCACGGCCTGACGCTGCATGTTCGAGCCCATCAACGCGCGGTTCGCGTCGTCGTGCTCGAGGAACGGAATCAGCGATGCCGCGACCGACACGATCTGCGACGGCGCCACGTCCATGTACTGAATTCGGTCCGGCGTGACCATCAGCGTTTCGCCGGCTTCACGCGACGAGACGAGTTCGTCGGTCAGCGAGCCGTCTTCCGCGACCGCCGCGTTCGCCTGCGCGATCACGTAACGGCCCTCTTCGATCGCCGACAGGTAGTCGATCTGATCCGTCACCTTGCTATCCACCACCTTGCGATACGGCGTTTCGAGGAAGCCGTATTCGTTCAGGTGCGCGTACAGCGCGAGCGAGTTGATCAGACCGATGTTCGGACCTTCCGGCGTTTCGATCGGGCACACGCGGCCATAGTGCGTCGGATGCACGTCGCGCACTTCGAAGCCTGCGCGCTCCCGCGTCAGACCGCCCGGCCCGAGTGCGGAAACGCGGCGCTTGTGCGTGATTTCCGACAGCGGGTTGGTCTGGTCCATGAACTGCGACAGCTGCGACGAACCGAAGAACTCGCGAATCGCCGACGAAATCGGCTTCGAGTTGATCAGATCGTGCGGCATCAGGTTTTCGCTTTCGGCCTGGCCGAGGCGTTCCTTCACAGCACGCTCGACGCGCACGAGACCCGCGCGGAACTGGTTCTCCGCGAGTTCGCCGACGCAACGCACGCGACGATTGCCCAAGTGGTCGATGTCGTCCACTTCGCCCTTGCCGTTACGCAGCTCGACGAGGATCTTGATGGTCGCGAGGATGTCGTCGTCCTGCAGCGTCATCGGCCCGATGATTTCGTCACGGCCCACGCGGCGGTTGAACTTCATGCGGCCGACCTTCGACAGGTCGTATGCATCTTCGCTGTAGAACAGGCGATTGAACAGCGCCTCGACCGCTTCTTCGGTCGGCGGCTCGCCCGGGCGCATCATGCGGTAGATCGCGATACGCGCGGCCATCTTGTCTGCGGTTTCGTCGATACGCAGCGTCGACGAGATGTACGGGCCCTGGTCCAGATCGTTCGTGTACAGCGTCTGGATTTCCTTGACCTTCGCTTCACGCAGCTTTTCGAGGACCGTTTCGGTGATTTCCTCGTTGGCGTTCGCGATCACTTCGCCCGTGTCGGGATCGATCACGTTCTTCGCCAGCACGCGGCCGAGCAGATACTCCTCGGGCACCGAGATGAACTTCGTCTTGGCGTTTTCGAGGTCGCGAATATGCTTCGCGTTGATCCGCTTGTCCTTCGTGACGATGACGTTGCCTTCGCGATCCTGAATGTCGAAGCGCGCGACTTCACCGCGCAGACGCTCGGGCACGAATTCCATCTGCGCGCCTTCGCTCATCAGCGCGAAGTTGTCGAACACGAAGAAGTTCGCGAGGATCTGTTCGGGCGTCAGGCCGATGGCCTTCAGCAGAATCGTGACCGGCATCTTGCGACGACGGTCGACGCGGAAGTACAGCACGTCCTTCGGGTCGAACTCGAAGTCGAGCCAGGAACCGCGATAAGGAATGATCCGCGCCGAAAACAGCAGCTTGCCGGAGCTGTGGGTCTTACCCTTGTCGTGCTCGAAGAACACGCCGGGCGAACGGTGGAGCTGCGACACGATCACGCGCTCGGTACCGTTGATGACGAACGAGCCAGTCGGCGTCATGAGCGGAATTTCGCCCATGTACACTTCCTGTTCCTTCACTTCCTTCACGACCGGCTTGCTCGGCGACTCTTTGTCGAGCAGAACGAGACGGACCTTCGCGCGCAACGCGGAGCAAAAGGTCAGGCCGCGCTGCTGGCATTCCTTGATGTTGAACGCCGGCGACGACAGCATGTAGCTGACGAATTCGAGCCGCGCGAAGCCGTTATGCGAAACGATCGGGAAAACAGAGGTGAACGCAGCTTGCAAGCCTTCTGCCTTGCGCTGCGAGGAGGACGTATCCGCTTGCAGAAACGTCTGGAATGATTCAAGCTGGGTCGCCAGCAAAAAGGGAACTTGGTGAACGATGGGGCGCTTCGCGAAACTCTTGCGAATACGCTTCTTCTCGGTGAAGGAATATTGCATACGATCTCCGAATCACGGCGGGCGTTACCGAGGCGGGATACCTCGACGACACGGCCCGGTGTTCACCGACTGAGACCCGCGCCGCTGTCCGGGGAGGACGCGCGAGTCTAGAAGCTTGGTGGTTGGCCGCTACCAACCGCTGGCTGACGGCAGCGGATGCCTGTGTTTCCCGCTACCCGACCAAACTTGCCTTCTGCAGTCGCTTCAGAAGACAAAGACAACTGCCGGAAGTAATTGCCGATCCGAACGTTGTCTTTGGCTTCTGCGGGGCCATTTATGCTTGCTGACGCGCATAAAAACTCGGTCCCCACAAAGCACAAAAAGGCCGGCGGTGAAAAACCGCCAGCCTTCGCACAGCGCAATGAAACTTACTTGATTTCAGCCTTCGCGCCTGCGTCTTCCAGCTTCTTCTTCGCTTCTTCAGCAGCAGCCTTCGGCACCGCTTCCTTGATGGGCTTCGGTGCGCCGTCGACCAGATCCTTCGCTTCCTTCAGGCCGAGACCCGTCAGTTCACGAACGGCCTTAATGACCGAGACCTTGTTCGCGCCAGCTTCGAGCAGGTTCACCGTGAATTCGGTTTGCTCTTCAGCAGCAGCAGCAGCGCCGCCAGCAGCCGGGCCAGCGACAGCAACAGCAGCTGCCGACACGCCAAACTTCTCTTCGAACGCCTTGACCAGCTCGTTCAGTTCCAGAACCGACATCGCGCCAACGGCTTCCAGGATGTCTTCTTTTGCGATTGCCATTTGAAATACTCCTAAATTGAATTCGGATCGAGCTAGCGACTCAACCTAACTGAGCAACTGCGGCCCAAGCGTGACGTTATGCAGCTTCGCCTTGCTTTTCTGCCAGCGCGGCCAAAGCGCGCGCAAAGCCAGAAACAGGCGCTTGCATGACGAACAGCAGCTTGGAGAGCAGTTCTTCGCGGCTCGGGATGTTGGCCAGCGCTTGCACGCCCGCCTTGTCCATCACCTTGCCTTCGTAGGAACCAGCCTTGATGATCAACTTGTCATTGCTCTTGCCGAAGTCGTTCACGACCTTAGCAGCGGCAATGGCATCTTCCGAGATGCCGTAGATCAGAGGACCGGTCATCTGCTCAGCCAGCGGAGCGAACGGGGTACCTTCCACGGCGCGACGCGCCAGCGTGTTCTTCAACACGCGCAGATACACCTGTTGCTCACGCGCTTTCGCGCGCAGCTTGGTCAGATCGCCAACCGTGATCCCACGATACTCAGCGAGCACCATCGTCTGAGCCTTCGCGACTTGCGCGGCGACTTCAGCGACGACTGCCTGCTTATCTTCTTTGTTCAGTGGCACGGTTAAACCTCCAGATTCGATGCACTCGGGCCACAACCCTCATGCACCACGTTCGACAACGGCGTCCGACTGTTAGGAGTATTTCAAGCGATTGGTGACCGTCTGCTAACGATCGACAACCAACTTCAACCACTGCAAAACTGTTTCGGGTTCGCCATCTGCGTTGGCTTGAATTAAGGCGCCGCCCTACTGCTGCGCCGCCACCAACGGTCTTTGACAACCGGTTGCCCAACTAAACAACTGTCGCGCAACCGCCCAAAGCCCTTGAGAACGCGGTCTGTCGACCGCGTCGAAATCCTTTTACTGCTGCGCCAGCGTGGATTGATCCACGCGAACGCCGACACCCATCGTGCTCGACAGCGCGACCTTGCGCAGGTACACGCCCTTGCTCGTTGCCGGCTTTGCCTTGTTCAGCGCATCGATCAGTGCCGACAGGTTCTGACGCAGCGAAGCGGGTTCGAACGAAGCACGGCCGATCGTGCCGTGAATAATACCGGCTTTGTCGACGCGGAACTGCACCTGACCAGCCTTGGCGTTCCTGACCGCTTGAGCGACGTCCGGCGTCACGGTGCCAACCTTCGGGTTCGGCATCAGGCCGCGCGGGCCGAGGATCTGACCCAACGTGCCCACCACACGCATCGTGTCCGGCGAAGCGATCACGACGTCGAAGTTCAGGTTGCCGGCCTTGACTTGCTCAGCCAGATCTTCCATACCGACCACGTCGGCGCCCGCTGCGCGAGCTTGCTCTGCCTTGTCCCCTTGCGCGAACACTGCGACGCGAACCGACTTACCGGTACCGGCCGGCAGAACGACGGAACCACGAACCACTTGGTCCGACTTCTTTGCATCGATGCCGAGCTGGACAGCGACGTCGATCGACTCGTCGAACTTGGCGTTTGCGCATTCCTTGATCAGGCTCAGCGCGTCGTCGATCGGATACAGCTTCTGACGATCAACCTTGTTAGCAAATGCCTGAAGGCGCTTCGAAAGCTTAGCCATTTACACGCCCTCCACAGTGATACCCATCGAACGCGCGCTACCGGCGATGGTGCGCACGGCTGCGTCCAGATCAGCTGCCGTAAGGTCCGGCATCTTGGTCTTCGCAATTTCTTCCGCTTGAGCGCGGGTGATGTTGCCGACCTTGTCGGTGTGCGGCTTGCTCGAGCCCTTCTGCACTGCGGCTGCCTTCTTGATCAGCACAGTCGCGGGAGGCGTCTTCATGATGAACGTGAAGCTCTTGTCCGCGAATGCCGTAATGACGACCGGCACCGGCAGACCCGGCTCCATGCCCTGAGTCTGCGCGTTGAACGCCTTGCAGAACTCCATGATGTTCAGGCCACGCTGGCCCAGCGCCGGACCGACCGGCGGCGACGGATTGGCTTTACCTGCAGGAATCTGCAGTTTGATAAAGCCGACGATTTTCTTTGCCATGTTGAAAACCTCTGCTGAACGCAAGAGCGTTCGGTGAGTAATAGCGCGCGTTCGCCTTGACGACTACTGACGCTCCTCAACGGCCATTACGCGGACCGTAAGCGCGAATCGCGCGAGGCCAGTGACCTCGCGCGATAGATTCTTAAACCTTCTCCACCTGGCCGAATTCGAGTTCGACCGGCGTTGACCGCCCGAAGATCGTGACCGAGACACGGACGCGGGACTTCTCGTAGTTGACTTCTTCCACGTTGCCGTTAAAGTCGGTGAAGGGGCCTTCCTTTACCCGCACCATTTCGCCAACTTCGAAAAGCGTCTTCGGCCGCGGCTTTTCGACACCTTCCTGCATCTGCGACATGATCTTTTCGACCTCGCGCGGCGAAATCGGGCTCGGCCGATTGCGCGCACCGCCGACGAAACCGGTAACCTTCGCCGTGTTCTTCACGAGGTGCCATGTTTCGTCCGTCATCTCCATTTCGACGAGCACGTAGCCCGGGAAGAAACGACGCTCGGTGACCGACTTGTGACCACCTTTGACTTCCACAACTTCTTCGGTCGGGACAAGAATTTGGCCGAACTGGTCTTGCATCCCCGCCCGCTCGATGCGCTCCTGAAGCGCACGTTGCACGCTCTTCTCCATGCCGGAGTAGGCGTGCACCACATACCAACGCTTTCCACTCGGAGATGTCGGAGTATCGCTCATATCATTTCCAACCCAGAATCGCCGAGAAAATTACCCATTCGATCGACTTATCGCTAAGCCAAAGGAAGATGGCCATGATGAGGACAAATGCGAAGACCACCAAGGTGGTCTGCGTCGCCTCTTTTCGCGTCGGCCAGACGACCTTTCGAACTTCTTTGTACGAGTCCTTCGCAAACGCGATGAAGTTCTTACCGGGCGCTGAAAGTAGACCGACAGCCACACCGGCAATCACGCCAACAGCCAGAGCGGCGCCGCGGACGTACCATTCTTGGCCGCCGAGCAGAAAAAAACCCACGAACCCGGCCAAGACCAACAATACCCCAGCCACCAACATCAACTTATCGCTGGAAGTATTTACAGTTTCGACTGAAGGATTCGCCATAACACCTTAAACAGCGCCTCTTGGCGCAAGAATGTGGCAGGGGCAGAGGGAATCGAACCCCCAACCTTCGGTTTTGGAGACCGACGCTCTGCCAGTTGAGCTATACCCCTAAACCATTTGGGGCCGACGGTTCCGCCGACCCCGAAAACTACAGACTACCGAGAGATCTCTGGCTCTTACTCGATAATCTTCGCAACGACACCAGCGCCGACGGTACGGCCGCCTTCGCGGATCGCGAAGCGCAGACCTTCTTCCATGGCGATCGGGGCGATCAGCTTGACCGTGATCGACACGTTGTCGCCCGGCATCACCATTTCCTTGTCCTTCGGCAGCTCGATCGAGCCGGTCACGTCCGTCGTGCGGAAGTAGAACTGCGGACGGTAGTTGTTGAAGAACGGCGTGTGACGGCCGCCTTCGTCCTTGCTCAGCACGTACACTTCAGCGGTGAAGTGCGTGTGCGGCGTGATCGAACCCGGCTTGGCCAGCACCTGGCCGCGCTCGACGTCTTCACGCTTCGTGCCGCGCAAGAGAATACCGACGTTGTCGCCCGCTTGACCTTGGTCGAGCAGCTTGCGGAACATTTCCACGCCCGTGCAGGTGGTCTTCACCGTCGGCTTGATACCGACGATTTCGATTTCCTCGCCGACCTTCACCACACCGCGCTCGACGCGACCCGTCACCACCGTGCCGCGACCCGAGATCGAGAACACGTCTTCCACCGGCATCAGGAACGCGCCATCCACTGCGCGCTCCGGCGTCGGGATGTACGTGTCCAGCGCGTCGGCCAGGTTCATGATCGCCACTTCACCGAGCTCGCCCGTGTCGCCTTCCAGCGCGAGCTTGGCCGAACCCTTGATGATCGGCGTGTCGTCGCCCGGGAAGTCGTACTTCGACAGGAGTTCGCGCACTTCCATTTCGACGAGCTCGAGCAGCTCGGCGTCGTCCACCATGTCGCACTTGTTCAGGAACACGATGATGTACGGCACGCCGACCTGACGGGCCAGCAGGATGTGCTCGCGCGTTTGCGGCATCGGGCCGTCAGCGGCCGAGCACACCAGGATTGCGCCGTCCATCTGCGCCGCGCCCGTGATCATGTTCTTCACGTAGTCGGCGTGGCCCGGGCAATCGACGTGTGCGTAGTGGCGGTTAGCCGTTTCGTACTCGACGTGCGCGGTGTTGATGGTGATGCCGCGCGCCTTTTCTTCCGGCGCCGCGTCGATCTGGTCATACGCCTTGGCTTCGCCGCCGAACTTCTTGGTCAGCACCGTCGTGATCGCTGCCGTCAGCGTGGTCTTGCCGTGGTCAACGTGACCGATCGTGCCCACGTTCACGTGCGGCTTGGTCCGCTCGAATTTACCTTTGGCCATTTTCGACTCCTAACAGGATTTTCGCACCTTGCGCCGCGCGCAACTTACTAGACTGATACAGCTGGTGCCCATGGGCAGGATCGAACTGCCGACCTCTCCCTTACCAAGGGAGTGCTCTACCACTGAGCCACATGGGCACAACAAAACCGACACTGGAGCGGGTGAAGGGAATCGAACCCTCGTCATAAGCTTGGAAGGCTTCTGCTCTACCATTGAGCTACACCCGCGAGGGTTGCATTCCCTTACCGCTTGAAATTCTGGTGGAGGAGGTTGGATTCGAACCAACGTAGGCGTAAGCCAACAGATTTACAGTCTGCCCCCTTTAGCCACTCGGGCACCCCTCCGCAGAGAACTATCGATTATGGGGTAACAACGCGTCGTTGTCAAGTCCTTCTTGCGAAGGTTAGTAATCGAGGTTCTCACTTATATAGAGTCGTTTCAGCCGCGTCAGCACGAGAGTTTCGGTCGCACCAACGCAAAAACCCCACCTTTGCGGGGTGGGGTTTTTGTTTTGGCATGAGGAGCCTGACGATTACCTACTTTCACACGGGCAATCCGCACTATCATCGGCGTGGAGTCGTTTCACGGTCCTGTTCGGGATGGGAAGGGGTGGGACCGACTCGCTATGGTCATCAGGCATGAGGGGATGTCGTCTCGCGTTTGGGGCGCGACGACCAATCGGGGAAGAAGTAGTAGTGAATTCGGGTGGCGATTGTCGCACACGCTGTTACTCGACCAGTGGCACCCTCTTCGAGGGTGGGGTCCAAGTAAGCGCTGAAGCGCTAACTTTGACCGACAAAACACACTGGTTATAGGATCAAGCCTTACGGGCAATTAGTATCAGTTAGCTCAATGCATTACTGCACTTACACACCTGACCTATCAACGTCCTGGTCTGGAACGACCCTTCAAGGGGCTCGAAGCCCCGGGGATATCTCATCTTAAGGCGAGTTTCCCGCTTAGATGCTTTCAGCGGTTATCTCTTCCGAACATAGCTACCCGGCGATGCCACTGGCGTGACAACCGGTACACCAGAGGTTCGTCCACTCCGGTCCTCTCGTACTAGGAGCAGCCCCCTTCAAATATCCAACGCCCACGGCAGATAGGGACCAAACTGTCTCACGACGTTTTAAACCCAGCTCACGTACCTCTTTAAATGGCGAACAGCCATACCCTTGGGACCGGCTACAGCCCCAGGATGAGATGAGCCGACATCGAGGTGCCAAACACCGCCGTCGATATGAACTCTTGGGCGGTATCAGCCTGTTATCCCCAGAGTACCTTTTATCCGTTGAGCGATGGCCCTTCCATACAGAACCACCGGATCACTATGACCTGCTTTCGCACCTGCTCGACTTGTCGGTCTCGCAGTTAAGCACGCTTATGCCATTGCACTATCAGCACGATTTCCGACCGTACCTAGCGTACCTTCGTACTCCTCCGTTACGCTTTGGGAGGAGACCGCCCCAGTCAAACTGCCTACCATGCACTGTCCCCGATCCGGATCACGGACCAAGGTTAGAACCTCAAACAAACCAGGGTGGTATTTCAAGGACGGCTCCACCGAAACTGGCGTTCCGGTTTCATAGCCTCCCACCTATCCTACACAGATCGGTTCAAAGTCCAATGCAAAGCTACAGTAAAGGTTCATGGGGTCTTTCCGTCTAGCCGCGGGGAGATTGCATCATCACAAACACTTCAACTTCGCTGAGTCTCGGGAGGAGACAGTGTGGCCATCGTTACGCCATTCGTGCAGGTCGGAACTTACCCGACAAGGAATTTCGCTACCTTAGGACCGTTATAGTTACGGCCGCCGTTTACCGGGACTTCAATCAAGAGCTTGCACCCCATCATTTAATCTTCCGGCACCGGGCAGGCGTCACACCCTATACGTCCACTTTCGTGTTTGCAGAGTGCTGTGTTTTTATTAAACAGTCGCAGCCACCAGTTTATTGCAACCTCGTCACCCTTCTGGCGCAGGCCAGTCAAGCTACAGAGGCGTACCTTATCCCGAAGTTACGGTACCAATTTGCCGAGTTCCTTCTCCCGAGTTCTCTCAAGCGCCTTAGAATACTCATCTCGCCCACCTGTGTCGGTTTGCGGTACGGTCATCGTTAGACTGAAGCTTAGAGGCTTTTCTTGGAACCACTTCCAATTGCTTCGTGACCGAAGTCACTCGCGCCACACCCTTGAATTGCGTGCCCGGATTTGCCTAAGCACCTTCTCCAATGCAGCGACCGGGACGTCCAACACCCGGACAACCTTCCGCGATCCGTCCCCCCATCGCATCTAACAATGGTGCAGGAATATTGACCTGCTTCCCATCAGCTACGCATTTCTGCCTCGCCTTAGGGGCCGACTCACCCTACGCCGATGAACGTTGCGTAGGAAACCTTGGGCTTACGGCGAGGGGGCTTTTCACCCCCTTTATCGCTACTCATGTCAGCATTCGCACTTCCGATACCTCCAGCACGCTTTTCAACGCACCTTCGCAGGCTTACGGAACGCTCTCCTACCATGCGTGTAAAACACGCATCCGCAGCTTCGGTGACTGGCTTGAGCCCCGTTACATCTTCCGCGCAGGACGACTCGATCAGTGAGCTATTACGCTTTCTTTAAAGGGTGGCTGCTTCTAAGCCAACCTCCTGACTGTTTTAGCCTTCCCACTTCGTTTCCCACTTAGCCAATCTTTGGGACCTTAGCTGGCGGTCTGGGTTGTTTCCCTCTTGACACCGGACGTTAGCACCCGATGTCTGTCTCCCGTGATTGCACTCTTCGGTATTCGGAGTTTGCTATGGCGTAGTAATCCGCAATGGACCCCACAACCATGACAGTGCTCTACCCCCGAAGGTGATACACGAGGCACTACCTAAATAGTTTTCGGAGAGAACCAGCTATTTCCAAGTTTGTTTAGCCTTTCACCCCTATCCACAGCTCATCCCCTAACTTTTCAACGTTAGTGGGTTCGGTCCTCCAGTACGTGTTACCGCACCTTCAACCTGGCCATGGATAGATCACTTGGTTTCGGGTCTACGCCCAGCAACTGATCGCCCTATTCGGACTCGCTTTCGCTACGCCTGCCTTAATCAGTTAAGCTCGCTACTGAACGTAAGTCGCTGACCCATTATACAAAAGGTACGCCGTCACCCCTTGCGAGGCTCCGACTGTTTGTATGCATGCGGTTTCAGGATCTATTTCACTCCCCTCCCGGGGTTCTTTTCGCCTTTCCCTCACGGTACTGGTTCACTATCGGTCGATCACGAGTATTTAGCCTTGGAGGATGGTCCCCCCATCTTCAGACAGGATTTCACGTGTCCCGCCCTACTTGTCGTACCCCTAGTTCTTTCATACTGTTTTCGCTTACAGGGCTATCACCTGCTATGGCCGCACTTTCCAGAGCGTTCAGCTAACAATACAAATAAAGAGTACAGGCTCTTCCCATTTCGCTCGCCACTACTTTGGGAATCTCGGTTGATTTCTTTTCCTGCGGTTACTTAGATGTTTCAGTTCACCGCGTTCGCTTCGCTAGACCTATGTATTCAGTCTAGGATGACCCATACGGGCCGGGTTTCCCCATTCGGACATCTTCGGATCAATGCTCGTTTGCCAGCTCCCCGAAGCTTTTCGCAGGCTACCGCGTCCTTCATCGCCTGTGATCGCCAAGGCATCCACCACATGCACTTGTTCGCTTGACCCTATAACGAGTGTGTCTCGCGACACCTCTGTCATAGGCTGAGTATTCGCGTTGTGCCGTATTCCAAGTCATCATTAAGATCACTTTTCATACTTGATACAATCACTACCCTGACTACCCTACTCGCACCCATCTCTAAGTGCTTTCAGATAATCTCTTTACTACTTCTTCCTGATTGTTAAAGAACGTTTAGCCGATAAGCGTACTTCGTTGCCTTCGACATCAACTGGCTACAATCGCCAATGCTTAACATTCACTGCTCGTGAACGCTAGGCATTGAAGATTGGTGGAGGATGACGGGATCGAACCGACGACCCCCTGCTTGCAAAGCAGGTGCTCTCCCAGCTGAGCTAATCCCCCGTATGCCTGACTTGAGTATGAGCTCGGTCAGCACTTGTTAGGGTGGTGGGTCTGGTTGGATTCGAACCAACGACCCCCGCCTTATCAAGACGGTGCTCTAACCGACTGAGCTACAGACCCTTAGCCTGTTTCTAAACCACAGCCGATAAGCGTGAGCGCTTAACTTGGTGTGCGAAGCTCGAGAAAGGAGGTGATCCAGCCGCACCTTCCGATACGGCTACCTTGTTACGACTTCACCCCAGTCATGAATCCCACCGTGGTAAGCGCCCTCCTTGCGGTTAGGCTACCTACTTCTGGTGAAACCCACTCCCATGGTGTGACGGGCGGTGTGTACAAGACCCGGGAACGTATTCACCGCGGCATGCTGATCCGCGATTACTAGCGATTCCAGCTTCACGCAGTCGAGTTGCAGACTGCGATCCGGACTACGATCGGTTTTCTGGGATTGGCTCCACCTCGCGGCTTGGCAACCCTCTGTTCCGACCATTGTATGACGTGTGAAGCCCTACCCATAAGGGCCATGAGGACTTGACGTCATCCCCACCTTCCTCCGGTTTGTCACCGGCAGTCTCCTTAGAGTGCTCTTGCGTAGCAACTAAGGACAAGGGTTGCGCTCGTTGCGGGACTTAACCCAACATCTCACGACACGAGCTGACGACAGCCATGCAGCACCTGTGCGCCGGTTCTCTTTCGAGCACGTCCACCTCTCAGCAGACTTCCGACCATGTCAAGGGTAGGTAAGGTTTTTCGCGTTGCATCGAATTAATCCACATCATCCACCGCTTGTGCGGGTCCCCGTCAATTCCTTTGAGTTTTAATCTTGCGACCGTACTCCCCAGGCGGTCAACTTCACGCGTTAGCTACGTTACTAAGGAAATGAATCCCCAACAACTAGTTGACATCGTTTAGGGCGTGGACTACCAGGGTATCTAATCCTGTTTGCTCCCCACGCTTTCGTGCATGAGCGTCAGTGTTGGCCCAGGAGGCTGCCTTCGCCATCGGTATTCCTCCACATCTCTACGCATTTCACTGCTACACGTGGAATTCTACCTCCCTCTGCCACACTCAAAGCCTGCCAGTCACCAATGCAGTTCCCAGGTTAAGCCCGGGGATTTCACATCGGTCTTAACAGACCGCCTGCGCACGCTTTACGCCCAGTAATTCCGATTAACGCTCGCACCCTACGTATTACCGCGGCTGCTGGCACGTAGTTAGCCGGTGCTTATTCTTCCGGTACCGTCATCCTCCATCCATATTAGGGACGAAGTTTTCTTTCCGGACAAAAGTGCTTTACAACCCGAAGGCCTTCTTCACACACGCGGCATTGCTGGATCAGGGTTGCCCCCATTGTCCAAAATTCCCCACTGCTGCCTCCCGTAGGAGTCTGGGCCGTGTCTCAGTCCCAGTGTGGCTGGTCGTCCTCTCAGACCAGCTACAGATCGTCGCCTTGGTAGGCCTTTACCCCACCAACTAGCTAATCTGCCATCGGCCGCCCCTACAGCGCGAGGTCCGAAGATCCCCCGCTTTCCTCCGTAGATCGTATGCGGTATTAATCCGGCTTTCGCCGGGCTATCCCCCACTACAGGACACGTTCCGATGTATTACTCACCCGTTCGCCACTCGCCGCCAGGCCGAAGCCCGCGCTGCCGTCCGACTTGCATGTGTAAGGCATGCCGCCAGCGTTCAATCTGAGCCAGGATCAAACTCTTCAGTTCAATGCCTGTTACTGTTTTCGGTTCCGTTAAGAACCGGTCGCTCACTCAACGTACTGACGATGATTAATCCGTCTTTCGACAGATAAACCTTCCTCTGATACTTCGTGTGAGACTCTTGATACTTTTGCTTATGCTGCGATTCCGAAGAACCACAACCGCACTCGCCATCAAGCGCCCACACTTATCGGCTGTTAGTTTTTAAAGAGCAATCCGCCAAGACTTCCTGCCTCGCAGCACTGAGCATCTCACTCAGCACCGCTTCGTCTTGCGTCGCTGCATCAGCAGCAGAGAAACGAGATTATGAAGAATCTTTTTCTCCTTGTCAACAGCTTTTTCTGCTTTCGCTTTCAAAACTGAGGACTTCGGAGGTCGCCTGTTTCTCTGGCGACACTTGTCTTGCGACAAGGAGCGGAATTCTAGGCCAAGCAAACGCCAATGACAAGTTGATGACGCAGCTTTTTTTCGCTGCGCCTGAACGCGCGGTTACTTTGCCGTTCCGAGGACGATATCCACCGGCACCGTCGCCGCCATTGCGGCATAGCCCGCGTCGCTCGGATGGATGTGGTCGCCACTGTCGTAACGCCGTTGCAGGACGCTCGGCCGGGCGGGATCGCGCAACGCCTGATCGAAGTCGATGACGCCGTCGAACGCCCGGCTCGAGCGAATCGACGCGTTGACCGCAGTGCGAATCGCCTCGCGCTCGGGCGGCAACGACGCCGGGGTCAGCGTCGCACCGTAAATCTTGAGCCCGCGCTGGTGCGCCTGCGCAATCAGCCGCTGATAGCCGCGCAGCAGCGCGTCGGCGCTCACCTCGGTATGCGGCGCATCGCAGTCGAGACCGCCGTGCGCGGGCATCGCCGCGAAATTGATGTCGTTGATGCCGATCAGCACGATGACCGCGCGCACGCCCGGCTGCCGCAGCGCGTCGCGGTCGAAGCGGCTCACGAGCGCCTCGCCATAGCACGGCGAATTGCTGAGCAGCCGATTGCCGCTGATGCCCACGTTCACGACCGCCGCCTGACCGCCGCTTTTCTCGGCGATCTGCCGGGCCAGCGCGTCAGGCCAGCGCCGATTCGCGTTCAGCGTCGAACGCATGCCGTCCGTGATCGAATCGCCAATCGCGACAACCGCCCGTGCCGAGGCATTCTCCACTGATACATTTGTCAGCCACGCATACTGCGTGAACCGCGTCCGGAATGCGCCGGGCGAAGCGTCTTCCGTGCGGTCGCCCGACGTCGAGACGTAGTTGACCTGGCTCGCCACGCGATGCCATGCCGCAAGCTTTTGATTGTTTCCCATGAACATGCTGACCGCGAGCGGTTGGCCGGCCGTCACGCCGAACGCAACCGGATCGCTCGTGGCCTGTGCGCCCGGCGCCACCGTCACCGTCTTGCGCCCCTCGAACAGCACCGGCCGGCTGCTGCCACCCTGAATCGCCGGACTGCTGCCGCTGACGGCGCGCGCAACGCTCATCGATTCGACGACGAGCGGCTCCGTCCCATACACGTTGCTGATGTGCAAACGTACTTGCTTGCCGGCGATTTGCGGATAGATCAACTGCCTGACCGTGCGCCCGCCGACTTCCGGCGCGCGATAAAGCGGCGGCAGGTTCTCCAGCTGCGGAATCGATTGAAGCGCCGTGCCCCAGGCGCTCACCCAGTGCTCGTTAGCGGACGATCCTGCCGTCTCGGCGGCGAACGCCGGCGACGCAGCGGTGAGCGGAAAAGCAAGCGCGGCCGCGCACATCGCGGCGAGAACCGTGAGTTTCATTCGGCGGAGGCGTTCGGAAAAAGTCCAAATTGTGCCCGAACGACACGACTGACGCGCCGCCGGATCGCGAACAAACCGCGCATTGCCGACCCGCTGCCGCCGATTGGCCTCACAATGCAGCCAATCCTTTTCTTGACGCACCGATATGCAATCCGAAAACGCCACGCCGCAACTTCATTGGGAAGAGGACGGCGAAAGCCGCTCCGCCCGCTGGCGCTCAGAAAGCGGCAATCAACCGCCGAAGCGCCTCGTCATCGGTCACGATCAGATGACGGCCGATCACGCCTACCGCCTCGCCTGTGAAGGCACGGCCATCCTTTGGCGTGGCGACTTCCAGAACGCCCGCCAGCTATTGCAGGCGATGGCCCGCCGGATCGACAACAAGCCGCGCAAGGCAAAAAAAGCGGCTGCGGACAAAGACAAACCGACGTCCCCCGTGGATGCGTTCAACTTGCACCGTCTCGCGCAATCACAGCGCGCCCGCACGCTCGCCATGCTCGTGCTGCCGCTCGACGACCAGTACGCTATTCCGCTGCGCCGCGCGCCGGACGTCCGCGAAGCGTGTGAGGAGGCCTACGGGCCGCCGCAGGAAGCGTCGGTGGTCTCGTTGCGCGAGGTTTTGGGCTTGATCGGTGCGCACGAATGGCGCAAGAAGGGCGTCGAGATCATGGCGACGGGCGGTCGGATTCATCCTTACTACGGCGTCTTTTCGCCGGTGCGCGGAGAGTACGTCGATCTGATCGCGAATCAGCCGTTGCCGTCGACATCGCTCGCTTTCGACGTCGGCACGGGCACCGGCGTCCTCGCGGCGGTCCTGGCGCGGCGAGGCGTCGAGCGGGTCGTCGCCACGGATCTCGATCCGCGCGCCCTCGCCTGCGCCCGCGAGAATATTGCGCGGTTGGGGCTCGGGAAGCAGGTTCAGGTCGTCGAGGCCGATCTTTTTCCGGAAGGACGCGCGCCGCTCGTCGTCTGCAATCCGCCGTGGCTGCCGGCGCGTCCGAGCGCGGCCATCGAGCATGCAATCTACGACCCGGAGAGCCGCATGTTGCGTGGTTTCCTCAGCGGTCTCGCCGCGCATCTGACGCCCGGCGGCGAAGGCTGGCTGATTGTGTCCGACTTCGCCGAACATCTGGGCCTGCGCACGCGCGCGCAACTGCAGGAATGGGTCGACGCGGCTGGCTTGAAGGTCGATGGTCGCATCGACGTGAAGCCGCGTCACCCGCGCGCCATGGACAAGTCGGACCCGCTGCACGCCGCCCGGTCAGCGGAGGTGACGTCGCTTTGGAGGCTGGTCGTGGCGTGACGGCTGGCGCGGGATGGCGGATGGCGGATGGCGGATGGCGGATGGCGGATGGCGGATGGCGGCTCACATGGTCGCCTGTCGCGTGTCGCGTGTCGCCCGTCGCCTCTCGCCCGTCGCCTCTCGCCTGTCGCGTCTTGCCTCTCGCCTCTCGCCTCTTGCGCGTCGCCTGTCGCCTGTCGCGTGTTGCCTCTCGCCTGTCGCCTCTCGCGCGTCGCCTCTCGCGCGTCGCCTGTCGCCTCTCGCCTCTCGCGCGTCGCCTGTCGCGTCTCGCCTCTCGCCTCTCGCCTCTTGCGCGTCGCCTGTCGCCTGTCGCGTGTTGCCTCTCGCCTGTCGCCTCTCGCGCGTCGCCTCTCGCGCGTCGCCTGTCGCCTCTCGCCTCTCGCGCGTCGCCTCTCGCCTCTCGCCTCTCGCCTGTCGCCTCTCGCGCGTCGCCTCTCGCCTCTCGCCTCTCGCCTGTCGCCTCTCGCGCGTCGCCTCTCGCCTCTCGCCTCTCGCCTCTCGCCTCTCGCCTCTCGCCTCTTGCATCTTGCATCTTGCATCAGGCGAGTCGCGTCATGCCTTGTCTGTGGTTCGGCGTTGCGGCGGGCTTGCTCGCGGGCGTTTCTTGCTCTTGCTCTTGGCCTTAGCCGTTTTGCCTGTCGCCAGCCGCCTCTCGCCCGCCGCCTCTCGCTCGTCGCGTGCCGCCTGTCGCGTCTCGGCTGCCGCCCTGCCGCTTGCCGCTCGCTGCGTGTCAATTCCGGCTGGACTCGCATCTAAAGGCTCAACGCTCGCATCTCGACGCCCGGCGCGACCTGCCGCCTGCCATCATGCCGCGCTTGCCGCACCCGCCATCACCCCCGCTCGCCAAGCCACGCAAGCGCGCCCTCGCCCGCGACGAGTCCGCTCGCGAAACACGCCGTCAGCAGATACCCGCCGGTCGGCGCTTCCCAGTCGAGCATTTCGCCCGCGCAGAAGACGCCGGGCAGCGCGGTGATCATCGAACGTTCGTCGAGCGATTCAAAGGCGACGCCGCCCGCACTGCTGATGACCTCCGCAATCGGCCGCGGACGCCGCACGCGCACGGGCAGCGCCTTGATACGCGCAGCGAGCGTGTCGAGATCGGCGAATTCGTCCTTCGTCAGACATTCGCGCAGCAAACCGGCCTTCGCGCCCGCGAGGTGCAGCCGGCTTTGCAAATGGCTCGACAGCGACCGGGCGCCGCGCGGATGCAGCACTTGCGCCCGCACGCGCTCGGCGGAAAGCTGCGGCACCAGATCGAGCAGAATGCGCGTGCCCGCGTCGCCGCTTCCTGTCAGGCGAACCCGAAGCTGCGCGGATAACGCATAGATCAGACTGCCTTCGATGCCGTGCTCCGTCAGCAGGCATTCTCCGACGCGCCAATCCGCCGCGCCGTCCGCCCGCTCCAGACCAATCGCGACCGACTTCAGCGGTTCGCCCGCAAAGCGCTCGCGAAAATGCGGCGTCCAATCGACGTCGAAACCACAATTCGACGGCAGGAACGGCCGCACGTCGACGCCACGCGCCGCCAGATGCCCGATGGCGCGGCCGTCCGAACCGAGTTGCGGCCAGCTCGCGCCGCCGAGCGCGAGCACGAGCGCGTCGTGACGGACGCGTCTCTCGCCGTCAGGCGTCGCGAAGCGGGATTCGCCCACGCCCGCGTCCGTCCAGCCGAGCCAGCGATGCCGCATATGCAGCCGCACGCCCGATGCGCGCAGCCGATGCAGCCACGCACGCAGCATCGGCGCGGCTTTCATGTCGGTCGGAAAGACGCGGCCCGAGCTTCCGACGAAGGTGTCCACGCCCAGCCCGTGGACCCACTCGCGCAGCGCGGCGGCGTCGAAGCGCGCGAGCAGCGGCGCGATGTTTGCGCGACGGTCGCCGTAGCGGGCGACGAACGCGTCGGCGGGCTCGGAATGCGTCAGGTTCATGCCGCCCTTGCCCGCCATTAGAAACTTGCGTCCGACCGATGGCATGGCGTCGAAAACATCGACGCTCGCGCCGCCGGCCGCGAGGGCTTCGGCGGCCATGAGTCCGGCCGGTCCGCCGCCGACGACCGCCACGCGCACGGATTCGATGTTTTCAACTGAGGTCATGCTGGAAAGCGAGGAAACGGGAGCGACATTGTCGCATCGCGTTCGTCCGCTGGCCGACTAAGACGTCCGTGCCGGCCGTAAGTCATTAAATAACAAAAAAGAATTTGGTCGGCGCCCGCCACGCGGATACGATCCGGCGATTCCCTGCCTTCACCATTTTTTACGTTCCCGCCCATCATGTCCGTTTCCATCGCGCCCGAGCGAACACCTTCCCGGGCCGGCGCCGCCGATGCGCGCCCCGTCATCCGCAGCGCCGCCGACGTCTCCAGTCTCGTCAATCGCGGCGCGGCCATCGGCAGCGATGCGCGCATCGTCGTCGCCATCGCGCTCGGCGGCATCTTTCTCGATGCGTACGATCTCGGCGCGCTCGCATTCGGCGTCAAGGACATTGCGCGCGAATTCTCGCTGACGCCGACCGGAACCGGTTTCGTCGCCTCCGCGATCACCTTCGGCGCGATCATCGGCGCGTTCTTCGGCGGCTATCTGACCGACAAGATCGGCCGCTACCGCGTGTTCATGGCCGACATGTTCTTCTTCGTCGTCGCGGCAATCGCCTGCGCGCTCGCGCCGAACGCGTGGGTGCTCGGCGGTGCGCGCTTCGTGATGGGACTGGGCGTCGGCATCGACTTGCCGGTTGCCATGGCGTTCCTCGCCGAATTCTCGCGGCTGCAAGGGCGCGGCAACAAGGCCGCTCGCGTCGCGATGTGGTGCCCGACGTGGTATGCCGCCATCAGCATTTCGTACTTGCTCGTGCTCGGTCTATACGCGGTTCTCCCGGCGCACAACGCGGGCTGGCTCTGGCGGCTGATTCTCGGCTTTGGCGCGGTGCCGGCAATCGCGATCATCGTCATCCGCAGCCGCTACATGAGCGAATCGCCCGTGTGGGCCGCGAATCAGGGCGATCTGACCGGCGCGGCCGCGATCCTGAAACGCTCCTACGGCGTGGATGCCCGCGTCGATCCCGATGCGCTCGCCGCATCGAGAGTGGCCAAACCGCGCGGCGCGACGTGGAGCAACTACGGCGCGCTGCTGCGCGGCGTCTATCTGCGGCGCACCGTGCTCGCGACGGTCATCGCGATTGCGTCGTCGTTCGCGTACAACGCGGTCGCGTTCGGTCTGCCCGTCATCATCTCCAGCTTCCTCGCGCAATCGATGCTCACCACGATTCTCGCCTCGCTCGCGCTGAATCTCTGCTTCGCGTTCGCGGGCGGGCTGTTCGCGGTGCGCACGGTGCCGAAGTTCGGCGCGTGGAAGCTGACGGTCGTCGGCTACGCGTTCCAGCTTGTGGCGCTGGTCGGGCTTGCGGTGGTCGGCAAACCGGCGACGGGCGCGCAGGTCGTCATCGCGATTGCGTTGCTCGCCGCATTCCTGCTCGGGCAAGGCGTCGGGCCGGGCTCGCACAGCATGACGTTCGCGTCGCTGAGCTATCCGACGTCGCTGCGCGGCGTGGGCGTCGGCTTCAATCAGACGTTGATGCGCGCAAGTTCCACGGTTTCGCTCTTCTTGTTTCCGGTGCTGTCGGCGGCGCTGGGAACGAAGGTGTTCTGGATCATCGCCGTCGCGCCGCTCGCTGGGCTCGTCGCGCTGATGGCGGTTCGCTGGGAGCCGTCGGGCTATGACGTGGATGCCGAAGACTTCGAGGGACAACGCGTCGAGTAACGCCCCCGGAGCAATGCGGCCATAAAGAAGCGGTGCGACCGGAAACGGCCGCGCCGCTTCTTTTGTAGTGCCTCGATGCATCGGCCAACCGCCTTGCTTCGAGAGACAGCGCGCGAGACGAACAGGACCGCAGACCTTTTGAGTCAGCAAAACGGTGCGCCCCAAAACGGCCGTGCGGTTTTGTCCGATGCCTCGATGCTTCGGCCAACCGCCTTAGTGCCCGACAAGGCGAACAAGACCGGCCGATTTTGGTCCAGAAGCGATGCGCCCGAAAACGGCCGCACCTTCTCTTCGCCGCAATCGCCTCGGGAAAAACCCGCCCATCCCGAAAAATGCCATTCACCGACCGGCCGGTCGGTTTATAATCGGCGCACAGCGACTTTCTCAAGAGCGAGTGTCCGCCATGTACACCCAATCTCTCGACCTGCCCGGCCAGCCGACGGCGTCCGACGCGCCCGCCGACGCCTCATCTGAGCAGCAACGCTTCGACGCGGTCATGCACGCCGACGGCAAAATCGAGCCGCAGGACTGGATGCCCGAGGCCTACCGCAAGACGCTCATCCGGCAGATTTCGCAGCACGCGCATTCGGAAATCATCGGCACGCAGCCGGAGGGCAACTGGATCAGCCGCGCGCCGAGCCTGAAGCGCAAGGCGATTCTGCTCGCGAAGGTTCAGGACGAAGGCGGCCACGGTCTCTATCTATATAGCGCCGCCGAAACGCTCGGCGTCTCGCGCGATCAGCTCGTCGCCGCGCTGCACGCGGGCAAGGCCAAATATTCGAGCATCTTCAACTATCCGACGCCCACCTGGGCCGACGTCGGCGTGATCGGCTGGCTCGTCGACGGCGCGGCGATCATGAACCAGATTCCGCTCTGCCGTTGCACGTACGGGCCGTACGCGCGCGCGATGATCCGCATCTGCAAGGAAGAGTCGTTCCATCAGCGGCAGGGCTTCGACGCGCTGCTCGCCATGATGAAGGGCACGCAAGCGCAGAAAGACCTCGTGCAGCAGGCGGTGAACCGCTGGTGGTGGCCCGTGCTGATGATGTTCGGCCCGAGCGACAAGGATTCGATTCACAGCGGGCAGTCGTTCGCGTGGGGCATCAAGCGCATCTCGAACGACGACCTGCGCCAGAAGTTCGTGGATGCCACCGTCGAGCAGGCGAAGATTCTCGGCGTCACGCTGCCCGATCCCGACCTCAAGTGGAACGCGGCGCGTGGCGCGCACGACTACGGCGAGATCGACTGGGACGAATTCTGGCGCGTCGTCAACGGCGACGGCCCGTGCAACAAGGAGCGTCTCGCCACGCGCGTGAAGGCGCACGACGAGGGCGCATGGGTTCGCGAAGCCGCGCTCGCCTATGCCGAAAAACAGAAGGCGCGTGCGCACAAGCAAGCGGCCTGAACGGGAGACATCGACATGAGCAAGGAATGGCCGATCTGGGAAGTCTTCGTGCGCAGCAAGCAGGGACTGGATCACAAGCATTGCGGCAGCCTGCACGCGGCCGACGCCGCCACCGCGCTGCGCATGGCGCGCGACGTGTACACGCGCCGCCAGGAAGGCGTGAGCATTTGGGTAGTGCCGTCGTCGGCAATCACGGCGTCGGACCCGGCCGACAAAGGCGAATTCTTCGAACCGGCTGGCGACAAAGTCTACCGGCACCCGACGTTTTTCGTGCTGCCCGACGAAATCAACCATATGTGAGCGCGCGACATGAGCACCGAACATCTCGCCTATGTGCTGCGCCTCGCCGATAACGCGCTGATTCTCGGTCAGCGCAACGCCGAATGGTGCAGTCACGGTCCCGCGCTGGAAGAGGACATCGCGCTGGCGAACATCAGCCTTGACTTGATTGGACAGGCGCGGCTGCTGTACTCGCACGCGGCGACGCTCGAATCAGCGTTGACGGGCGCGGCAAAGACCGAGGACGACTACGCCTATTTCCGACCCGAGCGCGAATTCAGGAATTACACGCTGGTCGAACTGCCGCACTTCGGCCCGCTGGCAGGCACCGCGCGCACCGAGCGCGATTACGCCGTGACCATCGTGCGCAACTTCCTGCACTCGGCTTTCATGGCGCACGTCTGGACGGCGCTTCAGGCTTCGTCGGACGCGCAACTCGCGGCCATCGCGGCGAAGTCGATCAAGGAAACGCGGTATCACGTGCATCATGCGCGAGACTGGCTCGTGCGTTTCGGCGACGGCACGGAGGAATCGCATCGCCGGGCGCAGGCGGCGCTCGACTATCTGATGCCGTACACGCGCGAGTTCTTCCACGCGGACGCCGTCGAGCGGGCAGTGGCCGAAGCCGGCATCGCGCCGCTCGCGAGTGATTTCGAAGCCGTCTGGCGCGACGACGTGCAATCCGCGCTCGACGAAGCCACGCTGCAAGCGCCCGCCGAGGGCAAGCACGTCAGCACGGGCAAACTCGGCGAGCATTCCGAGCACATGGGTTATCTGCTCGCGGAAATGCAAAGCCTCGCGCGGCAGCATCCGGGCGCGAGCTGGTAATCATGGACGCGACGATAGAACGCGCGTGGTCGGTGCTCGAAGCCGTGCCAGACCCCGAAATCCCGGTGGTATCGATCCGCGAACTCGGCATTCTGCGCGACGTGCGCCACGGCGATGACGGCGTGCTCGAAGTCGTCATCACGCCGACGTACTCGGGCTGCCCGGCGATGTCGCAGATCGCGGAGGACATCGCGGAAGCCATCGAGCGCGCGCAACTCGGCGCGCATCGCGTGGAAACGGTGCTCGCGCCGGCATGGACCACCGACTGGATCACCGACGAGGCGCGCGACAAGCTGCGCCGCTACGGCATCGCGCCGCCGGCAGGCGCATGCAGCAGCACGGAGAAGCCGATGCGCTTCGTGCCGTACAAAAAGGAAGTCATCGCCTGTCCGCGCTGCGGCTCCATGCACACGGAGAAGCTCGCGCAATTCGGCTCGACGGCGTGCAAGGCGCTCTATCGGTGCCTGGATTGCCGCGAGCCGTTCGACTACTTCAAGCCGTACTGACCTCTCTACGACACGACTCTTATGGCGACTCCGCAATTTCATCCGCTGCGTATCCGCGACGTGCGTCCCGAGACGGCCGACGCGGTCACGGTTTCGTTCGACGTGCCGCCGGAACTGCGCGACGCGTTTCGCTTCACGCAAGGCCAGTTCGTGACGCTGAAGACGCATATCGACGGCGAAGAGACGCGCCGCTCGTATTCCATCTGCGTCGGCGTGACCGATTACGACCGCGACGGCGAACTGCGCATCGGCATCAAGCGCGTGCGCGGCGGGCGCTTCTCGAACTTCGCGTTCGATACGCTGAAGCCCGGTCACGAAATCGACGTGATGACGCCCGATGGCCGCTTCTTCACGCATCTGAACGCAGATCACGCCAAACATTATGTGGCGTTCTCCGGCGGCTCGGGCATCACGCCGGTGCTGGCGATCATCAAGACCACGCTCGACATGGAGCCGACGAGCCGCTTCACGCTCGTCTACGGCAACCGCAGCGTGGACGCGATCATGTTCGCCGAGGAACTGGAAGATCTGAAGAACCGCTACATGAGCCGGTTTTCGCTGTACCACGTGCTCTCCGACGATTTGCAGGACGTGGAACTCTTCAACGGCGTGCTCGACCGGGCGAAGTGCAAGGCGTTTCTGGAATCGCTGTTGCCGCCCGGCGAAATCGACGAAGCATTCATCTGCGGCCCCGGCCCGATGATGGACGCCGCCGAAGCCGCGCTGAAGGAATCGGGCGTTGCGCCGGAGCGCATTCACGTCGAACGGTTCGGCACGCCGTTGCCGCAGGCGGGCGCGCCGCAGATCGAGATCACGGAAAGCACGCCCGCGGCGGATCTGGAACTCGTCATCGACGGGAAAAAGCGCAAGCTGCGGGTGCCGTACGAAGGCGTGAGCGTGCTCGACGTCGGCCTGAAGGCGGGGCTCGCGCTGCCTTACGCGTGCAAGGGCGGTGTGTGCTGCACATGCCGCGCGAAAGTGCTGGAGGGCGAAGTCAGAATGGACAAGAACTACACGCTGGAGCAGCACGAAATCGACGACGGCTTCGTGCTCACGTGCCAGTGTCATCCGATTAGCGAGCGTGTCGTCGTGAGCTTCGACGAACGGTAGTTCGCGCGGCAACCCACACCGCGGCCCAACTGGATTGGCTAAACTGGGGATCGCTCTTCTGAGCAGTCCTTCGTCTTTCCGGCAAGCCGACACCCATGAATACGATTCACGTCACCAACGGCGACTGCGCGGCTGACGCTCTGACGAACGCCCTGCGGCTCGCGGAACGCACGGAACAGGTCATCGCCCTGCGCGACGATCTCGCCGTCGGCCCGCTGCGGGACATCGACGAGTCGGCTGTCGGTCGCGCGGCGTTCTGGCGTCAGGTCTCGAACACGCCCGCCGATATCGAGGATCAGCTTCAAAGCCAGCTCGCGCTGCTCGGACGGCTCGCGCGCGGCGACGGTCAGCTCGTCGTGTGGCACGGGCAAAGCGCGGCGGACCAGCTCACGCTTCGTCGCGTGGCGTATCACCTGCGTAACGCGCCGCAGCGTCTGAACGAAGCGAAACTCACCTTCGACGACCTCGGCATCGAAGCGCCGGACACGCATCCCGACACCGTGCGCCGAGCCGACCGCGCGACGTCCGTCGGTATGTTCTCGCCCCGGCAGCTGCTCGCGAAGCTGCGGACAGCCGCGCCAATCTCCGTGCTGCGCATCAGCCGGCTCGCGCTCGAATGGCAGGAAGCGAAGCATTCGAGCGCGGAAAACCGGCGCCTCCGCGACAACATGCTGGTGTCGGGAACGTGGCTGGACGTCGACGAAACGCTGCTCGAACTCGCCACGCCGGAATGGCAGCCGGCAAAGCGCATCGCGGCGGGCGCGATGGCACGGCGCGCCGATTTCCTGCTGAGCGATTCCGTCGCCTTCTGGCGATGCCGGGAACTGGTCACGGCGGGCCGGCTTAAAATACGCGGCACGCCGTCGGAAATGGCTCACGCCGAATTGCGACGCTCATCGACCAAGCCCGAATAAGCCGAAAGAACGCTTCGAAGCCCATGGCCCGCACCAAAGCGCCCGACCACGACACCCAACGCGAACAGATCCTCGAACTCGCCGCTGCCAAATTCGCCCAGACGAGCTACCCGAGCACGTCGATGTCCGACCTTGCCGCCGCGAGCGGCACCTCCAAGGCGCGGCTTTACCACTACTACGAGAGCAAGGAAGCGATTCTCTTCGATCTGCTGGACCGCTACACGAAGCGGCTCATGCTGATCATCGCGGAAGTGGAAGGCGCGAGCCAGCGGCGCGGCCTGGGCGAGCGCGAAACCTTCGCGGAACTCGTGCGCGCGTTCCTCGCGGAATATGAGACATCGCATAGCCGGCACGTCGCGCTGCTGAACGATGTGAAATACCTCGAAGATGCGCAGCGTGAGATCGTGCTGGACCGCCAGCGGGATATCGTGGCGGCGTTCACGCGCCAATTGGCGCGCGCCTATCCCAAGCGCGTGACGAAGGAAAACCAGACCGCGCTCACGATGATGGTCTTCGGCATGATCAACTGGACCTTCACGTGGCTGAAGCCGGGCGGCAAGCTGGCTTATCGCGATTTCGCGGAACAAGTTGTCCAGATGATCGAGCGGGGACTCGCGACCGATTGACGCCATGTTGCGGCGCGTCACTTTGTCCGCTGCGGACCTTCGCGCTTAAGTCATTGATTTCGCGCGATTCTCGTGATCACAATCCAAAGCTAGAAGCCACCCTCCACTACTTTTAAGGGTTTTCCCGTACCCGTTTTCCCTGAAAGCGATAAAATTCGTTTTGCTATGCAGCATACGAATAAGGAGAAAACCGTGGACCTCACCTTCAACCGCAACGCCCAGCAGATCGTCGCCCCTGACCGGCCGCTGTCGGACGCCGCGCGCTTGCCGGTTCTCGTCCGCGAGTTGTCCTCCGCCGACCGCGCGCGCCTGCTCACGCACTTCCTCGCGCTGGACGAAGACGACCGGCTTCTGCGCTTCGGGCAGATCGTGCCGGATCACGTCATCGAAAACTACGTCCAAAATCTGAACTTCACGAACGACACGGTGTTCGGCGTGTTCGGCGCCTCGCTGGAATTGCTGGGTGTCGGTCATCTTGCGTACTTGCCCGCCGAAGGCGATAAGCGCACGGCCGAGTTCGGCGTCTCGGTGCTCGAAAGCGCGCGCGGTCGTGGCATCGGTACCAAGCTGTTCGAGCGCGCCGCCATGCGCAGCCGCAACACGCACGTTTCCGTGCTGTACATGCACTGCCTGTCGCGTAACTCGAAGATGATGCACATTGCGCGCAAGTCGGGCATGAAGATCGAATACGCATACGGCGAAGCCGACGCCTATCTCTCGCTGCCGCCCGCCGACCAGACGAGCATCATGGCGGAAATGCTGCAAGAGCAAGCCGCCGTGTTCGACTACGCGATCAAGCGCCAGGCGCATCGCGCGTCGCAGGTTTTCCGCGCGTTCATGCCGACGGCGGACGTCGCCTGAATCCGTCGGCCGCGCGCCATTGGCGCTGCGGGCAACACAATGCTAAAGGGCGGCTCAGACCGCCCTTTTCCTTTTCGGCGCCGTTACCGTAGCGGCAGCGCAGTCGTCTCCTTGATGCGCTCCAGCGAAAAGCTCGAGCGCACGTCGATCACCGAAGGGTGATGCAGCAATTGATCCTGCACGAAGCGCGAAAAGTGATCCATGTCGCGCACCTGAACCCGCAGCAGGAAATCCATCTCGCCGGTCATCGCGTCGCAGGCCACCACTTCCGGCCATGAACGCACCGCTTCGCGAAACAGATCGCCGTGTGTCGGCGGATTGGGCGCGCCTGCCGCCGCCGTCATGCCGCCGCGCTTCTCAAGCCGCACGTTGACGTAGGCGAGCAGTCCGAGCCCCAGTTTCTTCGCGTCGAGCAGCGCGACATAGCCGCGAATCACGCCGCTTTCCTCCAGCCGCCGGATGCGCCGCAAACACGGGCTAGGCGACAGATTCACCCGATCCGCGATCTCCTGATTCGAGAGCCGACCGTTTTCCTGAAGAATCGCGAGGATTCTTCGATCTATCGTGTCGAGTTCGGGCTCGGCCATCTTCGGTCTCCAGTCGGCGATTCGTTGGCAGTTTCGTGCGCAATGTTAGGAACGAGCGATTTGTTTCGCAAGCTTTTGCCGCTCGTTGATCGCTAGACTGTCTCCACGTCGCGGCAAAGCGCCGCATCAGAAACCGGAGACATGCATGAGCACTACGACTTGGGAGAACCCCGTCGGCACCGACGGCTTCGAGTTCATCGAATACACCGCGCCGGACCCGGTCGCGCTCGGTAAGCTGTTCGAGCAGATGGGATTCACGGCGATCGCGCGGCATCGGCACAAGAACGTGACGCTGTATCGCCAGGGCGAGATCAATTTCATCGTCAACGCGGAGCCGGATTCATTCGCGCAACGCTTCGCGCGGCTGCACGGGCCGTCGATTTGCGCGATCGCGTTTCGTGTCGCGGATGCGGCGAAAGCGTACAAGCGCGCGCTCGACCTCGGCGCGTGGGGCTTCGACAACAAAACCGGCCCGATGGAACTGAATATCCCGGCGATCAAGGGCATCGGCGATTCGCTGATCTATTTCGTGGACCGCTGGCGCGGCAAGAACGGCGCAGAGCCGGGCAGCATCGGCGACATCAGCATCTACGACGTGGACTTCGAGCCCATTCCCGGCGCGAATCCGAATCCGGTCGGCCACGGGCTGACGTATATCGACCACCTGACGCACAACGTGCATCGCGGCCGCATGATCGAATGGGCGGAGTTTTACGAGCGCCTCTTCAATTTCCGCGAAGTGCGCTATTTCGATATCGAGGGCAAGGTGACGGCGGTAAAGTCGAAGGCGATGACTTCGCCGTGCGGCAAGATCCGCATTCCGATCAACGAAGAAGGCTCGGAAAACGCCGGTCAGATTCAGGAATATCTGGACGCGTATCGCGGCGAAGGAATCCAGCACATCGCCCTTGGCACCGACAACATCTATGAGACCGTCGACGGCTTACGCGGGTCGAATATTGCGCTGCTCGACACTATCGACACGTATTACGAACTGGTCGACCGGCGCGTGCCGAATCACGGCGAGTCGGTCGCCGAGCTGAAGAAGCGGAAGATTCTGATCGACGGCATTCGCGACGAAATCCTGCTGCAAATCTTCACGGAGAACCAGATCGGTCCGATCTTCTTCGAGATCATCCAGCGCAAGGGCAATCAGGGCTTCGGCGAGGGCAACTTCAAGGCGCTGTTCGAATCCATCGAACTGGATCAGATGCGGCGCGGCGTGCTGAAAGACACGAGCGCCTGAGCACCTGAAGCGCATAGAAAAAGGGACATGAACGCATCGTTCATGTCCCTTTTGTTTTCAGCGGCGAAATCAGGCGGCGCTGTCGTCGTTGCTGCGCTCCGATTCCCGGCGCTCGCCGGCGCGCGCCTGCGGCGTCTGCGTGCGCACCTGCGCGACGGGCGGAACCGAACTGGCCCCGAACGGCGTGCCGTTCGCCCGCGCGCCGCCCACCGGCGCGCTGATCGCGAAAAAGGCCGCCGAGACCATCAGGAAACTCTGGATGTGGCGTTGCTTCATTATTTTTTCTCCTTCTGACTGCGTGTGTACGGCTGCCGGCTTTTCCGCGCTTGCAAGAAACCGTGCGCGAAACTGCGCAAGCGCCCGATTAGACAGAGCCAGGATCGAGGGTTCCGCGAATCGGTCACATTTACACCCTGTAACAAACGTCTCGGTGGGCCGTGCCGCGCTTCAACGTTTTGACGCAAACCGCACCTAAGTGAGTATTTTCTAACGGGTTTCTACCACTGTCTGGAAACCTGTGGCATCGGCAAACTTGAAGTCCCGGCCTGCGCGTTCACAAGACGCAACGGCCCGAATCATGCTTTGGCGATCCCAAACTCCGGGTGGAGGAGCACACAGAATGAACGCCCCGCTAGACGCAGAACAAAGAGCTTCGCTAGAAGCCGCGCTGAAATCCGTCACGCTCGACGACAAATACACCCTCGAACGCGGCCGCGCGTATATGAGCGGCATCCAGGCGCTGGTTCGCCTGCCGATGCTCCAGCAAGAACGCGACAGAGCCGCCGGCCTCAACACCGCCGGATTCATTTCCGGCTATCGCGGTTCTCCCCTCGGTGGTCTCGACCAGTCGCTCTGGAAGGCGAAGCAGTATCTCGCCGCGCATCAGGTCGTGTTCCAGCCGGGCGTGAACGAAGATCTTGCGGCGACCGCCGTCTGGGGATCACAGCAAGTCAACCTGTACCCGAGCGCGAAGTACGACGGCGTCTTCTCGATGTGGTACGGCAAAGGCCCCGGCGTCGACCGTTCCGGCGATGTCTTCAAGCATGGGAATTCGGCCGGTTCGTCGAAACACGGCGGCGTGCTCGTGCTCGCCGGCGACGACCACGCGGCGAAGTCATCGACGCTCGCGCACCAGTCCGAGCACATCTTCAAGGCGTGCGGGCTGCCGGTGCTGTTTCCGTCGAACGTGCAGGAATATCTCGACTTCGGTCTGCACGGCTGGGCGATGAGCCGCTACTCCGGCCTCTGGGTCGCGATGAAATGCGTGACCGACGTGGTGGAATCGTCCGCGTCGGTGGATATCGACCCACATCGCACGCAGATCGTGATTCCGACCGATTTCGCGATGCCCGACGGCGGCCTGAACATCCGCTGGCCGGATCCGCCGCTCGTGCAGGAAGCGCGTCTGCTCGACTACAAGTGGTACGCCGCGCTCGCCTACGTGCGCGCGAACAGGCTGGACCGCATCGAGATCGATGCGCCGCACGCGCGCTTCGGCATCATGACGGGCGGCAAGGCGTATCTCGACGTGCGTCAGGCGCTGACCGATCTCGGCCTCGACGATGAAACCTGCGCGCAGATCGGCATTCGTCTCTATAAAGTCGGCTGCGTGTGGCCGCTCGAAGCGCAAGGCGCGCAGGAATTCGCGCGCGGCCTGCAGGAGATTCTGGTCGTTGAAGAGAAGCGCCAGATTCTCGAATACGCGATCAAAGAAGAGCTGTACAACTGGCCCGATGCGCAGCGTCCGCGCGTCTTCGGCAAGTTCGACGAAAAAGACGGCGCGGGCGGCGAATGGTCCGTGCCGATGGGCAACTGGCTGCTGCCCGCGCACTACGAGCTTTCGCCCGCGATCATCGCGAAGGCCATTGCCGCGCGGCTCGCGAAGTTCGACCTGCCCGCCGACGTGCGTGCCCGCATCGCGGCGCGCATCGCCGTGATCGAGGCGAAGGAAAAGGCGCTCGCGCGGCCGCGCGTCGAAGCGGAGCGCAAGCCGTGGTTCTGCTCGGGCTGTCCGCACAACACGTCGACGAACGTGCCGGAAGGTTCGCGCGCGATGGCGGGCATCGGCTGTCACTACATGACGGTCTGGATGGACCGCAACACGAGCACGTTCAGCCAGATGGGCGGCGAAGGCGTGGCGTGGGTCGGGCAAGCGCCGTTCACCAACGACAAACACGTGTTTGCCAATCTCGGCGACGGCACGTACTTCCACTCCGGCCTGCTGGCCATTCGCGCGGCGATCGCATCGAAGGTCAACATCACGTACAAGATTCTGTACAACGACGCCGTTGCGATGACGGGCGGCCAGCCGGTCGACGGCGTGCTGACCGTGCCGCAGATCACGCAACAGCTCGCGGCGGAAGGCGCGGCCAAGATTGTCATCGTCACGGATCAGCCGGAAAAATACACGCCGGACGTCGGCCTCGCGCCGGGCATCGAGGTGCATCATCGCGACGAACTGGACGACATTCAACGCCAGTTGCGCGAGATCCCCGGCACGTCAATTCTGATCTACGACCAGACCTGCGCGACCGAAAAACGCCGCCGCAGGAAACGCGGCGCGTTCCCCGATCCGGCGAAGCGCGTCGTCATCAACGAGGCCGTGTGCGAAGGCTGCGGCGATTGCTCGGTGAAGTCGAACTGTCTGTCCGTCGAGCCGCTCGACACGGAGTACGGCACGAAGCGCCAGATCAATCAATCGACGTGCAACAAGGACTACTCGTGTCTGAACGGCTTCTGCCCGAGCTTCGTGACGGTGGAAGGCGGCCAGTTGAAGAAGCCGAAGGCGACGAGTGTGGCCGGCGACGCGATGCCGCCCGTCCCCACGCCCGAGCTGCCCGAAATCGGCCGGCCATACGGCGTGCTGGTGACGGGCGTCGGCGGAACGGGCGTCGTGACCATCGGCGCGCTGCTCGGAATGGCGGCGCATCTGGAGCAAAAGGGCGTGACCGTGCTGGACGTCACCGGCCTCGCGCAGAAAGGCGGCGCCGTGATGAGCCACGTGCAGATCGCGAACCGCCCGACCGACATTCACGCGACGCGCATCGCGATGGGCGAGGCGGATCTCGTGATCGGCTGCGATGCAATTGTCACGGCCAGCGACGAGTGCGGCTCGCGCATGCAGCCGGGCCACACGCGCGTGGTCGTGAACAGCGCGCAGACGCCGACCGCCGCGTTCATCAAGGACCCGAACTGGCGCTTTCCGGGCGCGAGCGCGGAAGCGGATATCCGCGCGGCCGCGGGCGAGCATGTCGCGCTCGTCGATGCTAACCGCTTCGCCGTCGCGCTGATGGGCGACGCAATCTACACGAATCCGTTCGTGCTCGGCTATGCGTGGCAGATGGGCTGGGTGCCGCTGCGGCATGAGTCGATCGTGCGCGCCATCGAGCTGAACGCCGTGCAGGTCGAGAAGAATCTCGCCGCGTTCGAATGGGGCCGCCGCGCTGCGCACGATCCTGCTGCGGTGACGCGGCTGGCTGGCGGCAAGCAGGCTTCGGATGCGACGCCGGGCAAGATCATCGCGCTGCATACGCCGAAGGGGCTGGACGCGCTCATCGACAAGCGCCTCGACTATCTCGCGAAGTATCAGAACGCCGCGTATGCGGCGCGCTACGGACGGCTTGTCGCGGATGTGCGTGCCGCTGAAGCGGAGCTTGGCGTCGGCGACTATCTGCTGACCGAGGCCGTCGCGAAGAATCTGCACAAGCTGATGGCGTACAAGGACGAGTACGAAGTCGCGCGTCTCTATGCGGATCCGGCGTTCATCGAAAAAGTGAAGAGCAGTTTCGAAGGCGACTGGAAGATCAAGTTCCACCTCGCGCCGCCTTCGATGTCGAAGAAGGACGCGCATGGGCATCTCGTGAAGAAGCAATTCGGCCCGTGGATGATGCCCGCCATGCGCGTGCTGGCTCGCTTGAAGTTCCTGCGCGGAACGGCGCTCGATCCGTTCGGGCGCACGGAAGAGCGGAAGATGGAGCGCGCGTTGATCGGCGAGTATGAGGCGCTGGTGCGTGAATTGATTGGCGGACTAACAGCGGGGAAGTTGCCGCTTGCTGTCGAGCTTGCGAGCCTGCCTGACTCCATGCGCGGTTATGGGCATATCAAGGAGAACAACGTCAAGGCGGCGAAGGTGAAGTGGGAAAAGCTGCTGGCGCGGTGGCGTTCTAATGAAGGTGGGGAAAAGCGGCAGGTGGCTTGATTCTCGCCGCTTCACGCTCGAAGGCGGTTCGCGGAAGCGAATCGCCTTTTTTATTTCGATGAGTTCGCGCTGCCGAACATGGTGTCGATGAATCGGAACGCTTCGTCGAGGCCGACTCGTTCGAACGGCGCTGCGTGGTGCGCATACAGCAACGGCGTTCCTAAACGATGAATCAACCTCACGTTCAGGCGAAACAGCGTACCGATCGGATACTGCGCACGCATGCTTTTGCTGCACTCGACGCGCAGTTCTTTGCTGAACCCTTGGCCAGCTAGCGGACGCACGCGCACGGGTGAAGCCGAGTTCTCGCACCGCGCACGGAACGTTTCAACGATGATCTCCAACGACTGCTCCATTCCTTGATTCGTAATCCGAATTGAATCACGGGAGAGACGGGAGAGATTCGACTGTTCAAGATAAGATGCCATCAAAAAAACGGCGATCCAGTCTCCCGAATCGCCGCCCATTACTTCTACGCCAAACCCGCGTTATTTCGCCTTCATCACACTAGCATTCGCGCTCGCCACCGCCGTCATATTAATAATCCGCCGCACGGTCGCCGCCGGCGTCAGAATATGAACCGGCTTCGAAGCGCCGAGCAGGAACGGCCCCACCGTCACGCCCTCCCCGCTCACCATCTTCAGCAAGTTGTACGTGATATTCGCCGCTTCCACGTTCGGCATGATGAGCAGATTCGCTTCGCCCGAAAGCGTCGTGCCGGGGAACGCCGCCTTACGCACGCTTTCCGACAAAGCCGCATCGCCGTGCATTTCGCCATCGACTTCGAGATTCGGCGCGCGCTCCGCGATCAGCTTGCGCGCCTCGGCCATGCGCTTGCTCGATGCGCTCGGCACGCTGCCGAAGTTCGAATTCGACACCAGCGCGACCTTCGGCTGAATGCCGAATCGCTCGATTTCGCGCGCGGCGAGAATCGTCATGTCGGCGAGTTGCTCGGGCGTCGGCAATTCGTTGACGTACGTATCGCTGATGAAGATATTGCGCCCTTGCAGCATCAGCAGATTCATCGCCGCGAAGTTGTCCGCGCCTTCTGCTTTCCCGAGCACCTGATCGATGAACTTCAGGTGATCCTGATACGTGTCGATGAGGCCGCAAATCATGCCGTCCGCATCGCCGGTGTGAACCAGAATCGCGCCGATCAGCGTGTTGAACTTGCGCAGCGCCGCCTTCGCGCTTTCCGGCGTGACGCCCTGACGCGCCGCGATTTCGTGATACGCCTGCCAGCTCTTCTGATAACGCGGATCGTCTTCCGGATTCACGATCTCGAAATCGACGCCCGGCTTCAGCTTCGAGCCCATCTTCTGCAGACGCATTTCGACGACCGCCGGCCGGCCGATGATGATCGGCTTTGCGATCTTCTCCAGCAGCACGAACTGCGCGGCGCGCAGCACGCGCTCGTCCTCGCCTTCCGCAAACGCGATGCGCGCGGGCGCGGCCTTCGCCGCCGCGAACACGGGGCGCATCACCATGCCGGTGCGGTAGACGGTCGCGCCGAGCGTCTCGCGATACGCGTCCATGTCCTGGATCGGGCGCGTCGCGACGCCGGAGTCCATCGCCGCCTGCGCGACAGCCGGCGCAATCTTGATGATGAGACGCGGATCGAACGGCTTCGGGATCAGATACTCCGGCCCGAATTCCAGCGAATGGCCTTCATAGGCCTTCGCGACTTCATCGCCCTGATCGGTTTCTTCGGCCAGTTCCGCGATCGCGCGCACGCACGCGAGCTTCATCTCTTCCGTGATCGTCGTCGCGCCGACGTCGAGCGCGCCACGGAAGATGAACGGGAAGCACAGCACGTTGTTCACCTGGTTCGGATAGTCCGAACGGCCCGTCGCGATGATGCAGTCCGGGCGCACCTTCTTTGCCTCTTCCGGGCGGATTTCCGGCTCGGGATTCGCCAGCGCGAGAATCAGCGGCTTGTCGGCCATGGTCGCGACCATTTCCGGCTTGAGCACGCCCGCGCTCGAACAGCCGAGGAACACGTCGCAGCCGTGCATGGCGTCGCCGAGCGTGCGCGCGTCGGTGCTCGCCTGATACCGCTCCTTCGACGCATCCAGATTGCCGCGCCCTTCGTAGATCACGCCCTTCGAGTCGACGACGATGGTGTTCGACTTCTTCAGGCCCAGATCGATAAGCAGGTCCAGACACGCAATAGCCGCCGCGCCCGCACCCGAGCAAACGAGCTTTACGTTGTCGAGCGTCTTGCCGACCACTTTCAGGCCGTTGAGAATCGCCGCCGACGCGATGATCGCCGTACCGTGCTGATCGTCATGGAAGACGGGAATCTTCATGCGCTCGCGCAGCTTCTTTTCGATGTAGAAGCATTCCGGCGCCTTGATGTCTTCCAGATTGATGCCGCCGAGCGTCGGCTCCAGCATCGCGATGGCGTCGACGAGCTTGTCCGGGTCCGTCTCGTTCAGTTCGATGTCGAATACGTCGATGCCCGCGAACTTCTTGAAGAGACAGCCTTTGCCTTCCATCACCGGCTTGGCCGCGAGCGGTCCGATGTTGCCGAGGCCGAGCACCGCCGTGCCGTTCGTCACGACGCCGACGAGGTTCGCGCGCGACGTGTACTTCTGCGCGTCGAGCGGTTCGTCGTAGATCGCCATGCACGCCGCCGCGACGCCCGGCGAATACGCGAGCGACAAGTCGAGCTGGTTTGAGAGCGGTTTGGTCGGCGTGACGGAAATCTTGCCGGGACGCGGATTCTGGTGGTACGCGAGAGCGCTTTGCTTCAGTTGTTCGTCCATGATTAGCCTGAGACGTTTGGAAATTATTTGAACAGGGGTTCACAGCCGGCAGCCGCTCAGCACTGTGGGCGGGATGTGAATCGATGGACCGATGGTCTCAGTCACCCGGCGCGTCGGATAGACGCAGCGTGCCGCCCGGCAAGGATGAAGCGGGCGAACGGAGCCTTGTTTTTGGGACGTTCAGTGTACACCGCACATCCCAAATGGCGCGACGCACCATTGCACCCGCGAAGCGTTGCTGGGCGGGCGTTTCGTCGGACGAAGAGGCGCGCGGCGATTCTTAGTCGAGTTCGGCGCCGCGTTTTTCGGGGATCAGACAGAGCGTCGCGGCGACATCGAGTAGATAGATGCTGGCGAGGAATGCGAGCGCCACCGCGAACGTGTAACGCGCCGCGAGCGCGCCGACCGCGACCGGCCCCAGTCCGCCGACCGCCCGGCCGATGTTGAACAGCACGTTCTGCGCGGTGGCGCGCGCTTCGGTCGGATAAATCTCGGAGATCAGCGCGCCGTAGCCGCCGATCATCCCGTTGACGAACACGCCCATTGCCGCGCCGCCGATGAGGAGAGCGGCCGGGCTGGTCAGATTCGAATACACGAAGACCATGGCGACGGCGCCGATCTGATACGCGAGAAACGCGGGCTTGCGTCCGAAGCGGTCGGCCGCCATGCCGAAAAGCCAGATGCCGAGCGCCATGCCGAGCACGGTCGCAGCCGTCCAGACGCCGGATTTCGTGAGCGAATAGCCGAACGTCTTCGAAAGATAGCTCGGCAGCCAGATCATCAGCCCGTAGTAGCCGAAGTTCTGCACCGAGCACAGCACGATCACGCCGAGGCTCGCGCGTGCGGTGCGTGCGTCGTCGAAAAGGCGCTTGAAGGGGAGCTTGCGCGCGGGGCTTGCAGCGCGACGGGCGGTGAACACCGCCGGTTCGGCGACGCGCCGCCGCACCAGAAACGAGACGACAGCGGGAGCCAGACCGACCGCGAACATGCCGCGCCAGCCGATCAGCGGCAGGAGAAGCGGTGTGAGCAGCGCGGCGCCGAGGACGCCCAGTTGCCAGCCGAGCCCGACATACGACGACACACGCGCCCGCAGCCGCGCGGGCCACGCCTCCGCGACCAGCGCCATGCCGATGCCGAACTCGCCGCCTAACCCGACTCCGGCCATCGTGCGATAAAACAGCAGGTCGCCGTAACCGCGTGCCAGCGCGCAGAGACCGGTGAACACGGCGAATAGCAGAATGGTCCACGTGAGCATGCGCACGCGGCCGAAGAAGTCCGACAGCACACCGAATACGACGCCGCCCGCCACCGCGCCCGCGAGCGTCCACGTGACCAGCGCGCCGGATTGCGCGGTCGACAAGTGCAGTTCGGCAGCGATCGCGGGAAGCATGAAGCCGAGAATCAGCAGGTCGAAGCCGTCCATCGCGTAGCCGAGCACGGATGCGGCGAGCGCATGCCAGGCGTGGCGAGGCAAGGAGGCGGTCGGATCGGTCGGGCGGGAGGCGGATGTCATCGGCACGAGTGAGTCGGAAGGCGCGGCGAGTGTACTGGCGAGCGTGCTGCCGTCACAACTGGAAAAAAGTCGGTCGGGCGCGCGCCGCCGCCCTGCTCGCTCCGCCGCGCAGGCTCGGGTAAAATCGCGGGTTAGCTGTGCATGGGACAACGCAGGCGCTCGAGCGCCGGTCCCGTCGACACGCGCGCAGAAAAACGCCAGACAGCCCTTCGAAAGACGGCTCGTCCGGCGTCCGGTTCATGCGCCAGGGCCCTCGCGGCCGCCTTCCGCTTCCAGAAGCGCCACATCAGTCCAAGGATTCGCCCATGACAGGCTTCGATCGCCAGACGATCTCCGACACCACCGCCAAGATGCTGCTCGAAGTGCAGGCGGTGCATTTCAACGCGGAAAAACCGTTCATCTTCACGTCCGGCTGGGCGAGCCCGGTGTACATCGACTGCCGCAAGCTGATTTCGTATCCGCGCGTGCGTCGCGGGCTGATGGAAATGGCCGAAGCCACCATCCTGCGCGATGTCGGCTACGAGCAGATCGACGCCGTCGCGGGCGGCGAGACTGCAGGCATCCCGTTCGCCGCCTGGATCGCCGACCGTCTCATGGTGCCGATGCAGTACGTGCGCAAGAAGCCGAAGGGCTTCGGCCGCAACGCGCAGATCGAAGGCTTGCTGACTGAAGGTCAGCGCGTGCTGCTGGTCGAAGACCTAACGACGGACAGCCGCAGCAAGATCAACTTCGTCAATGCGCTGCGCACGGCCGGCGCGACGGTGAACCACTGCTTCGTGCTGTTCCACTACAACATCTTCAAGGAAAGCGTGTCCGTGCTGAAGGACATCGACGTCGATCTGCACGCGCTCGCCACGTGGTGGGACGTGTTGCGCGTCGCGAAGGAACAGGGCTATTTCGAATCGAAGACGCTCGACGAGGTCGAAAAATTCCTGCACGCGCCGGCCGAATGGTCGGCGGCGCATGGCGGCGCAACCGCCACGCCGCAATAAATAATCGTCGCTTGCAGGCGACTGAAAACAAAAAGCCGCTGATTTTACTCAGCGGCTTTTTTGTCGTCTCGCGAATTTGAATCTACAGCGACTTCGAATCGGACAGCGGCGTATCTTCCAGCGACCCGTCGCCCGTATAGGCGGACAGGTTCATTAATCCGTTGCTTTGCGCATATTGGAATAATTCCGAATCCCGTTCGATGCCGAGTTTGCGCATTGCCGTGTTTTTTTGCGTGCTGATGGTCTTGATACTACGCCGCAGTTGCCCCGCAATCTCGGTAATGGTCATGCCCGACACGAAAAGCCGCACCACTTCCAGTTCACGCTTCGACAGAATGACGCCGCGCTGCTGCCCGGCCGCGCCGATGCCCATGCTGTCGAGCGCCGCCTTGACGGACGGCCCGAGGTATTCCTGACCGCGCATGACGTGCTGGATCGCCCAGCCGATGTGGTTCATGTCGTCGGCCTTGTTGATGATCGACACGACGCCGACTTCGCGCAAACGTTTGAGCAAGGCCGGATTTTCGAGCATGGTCAGCACGACGAGCCGCACTTTCGGAAACTGCCGGCCGATATAGCCGAGCAGCGGCATGCCGTCGCCGTAGGTGCCGCCAGGCATGGCTAGGTCCGTCACCAGTACGTCGCACGGCGTTTTCTGCAGCAGCTGCACGAGTTCGGTGGACTGACGCGCCTGGCCAACGACGTCGACTTCCGGAAACTTGCTGAGCGCCTGCGCGGCGCCGAACAAGATGACCGGATGGTCGTCTGCAATGATGACCTGAATTCGCTGGCTCATTTATTCTTCTCCCAAATCCGGTCGACTGACTGCCACGCGAATCAAGTTCAAATGGTTCATATGTTGATCTACGAGTTCTGAATCAGCCGCACGCCCATACAAAGACGACTGATTTTGCGCCATACGTTAAGTCCCAAGGATCAAGCTTTTAATGCTTTGTTGCAATGTTAAACTGCAACCTCCTACGAAGCGCATCACTGAGACAAAAAACATCGTTGCAGTGCGCGAAACGCTGCTATATGGGCTTCAGCCGCTGCCAGGAGTCAGCCATGCGCCTCGCATGTCGCATCGTGCGTTCGGGTAATGCTGTCGCTGCGTTCACGCTCGGCGTCGTCAGTGCGACGGCCATGCTCTGCCACGCGCGCGTCGCGGCCGCGCAGGACACGTTCTCCGTGACGAGCCCGGAACTCGCGCCGGGCAAGGTCGTCGGACGCGAGCTGCTTTTCGGCGAGTCGGACTGCAAAGGCGGCAATCGCTCGCCCCAGCTTTCGTGGCGCGGGGCGCCCGCCCAGACGCGCAGCTTCGCGGTGACGATTTTCGATCCCGAGGCGCCGGGGCGCGGCTGGTGGCACTGGGCCGTCGCCGGCATTCCGCCTTCTGTGACGCACTTGCCGGCGAACGCCAGCGCCTCGGGCGCGCTGCGCAAGATCGGCGCGGTCGAGGCCCGCAACGACTGGGACACGGACGGCTACGGCGGCCCTTGCCCGCCGCCCGGCAAGCCGCACCGGTATGTCGTGACCGTCTACGCGCTCAACAGCGACGACCTGCGCCTGCGCCAAGGCACGCCCGCTCTCATGTTCGATCACGAGATCCGCGCGACGGCCATCGCCAGTGCGCAGCTCACGTTCACCGTCGGAAGATAGTCCCTGCGCGATTGTTTCGCTGCGTGCGTGCGTTAGGCCCGGTAGCACGAAAATCGGCTGAGCTAGACTGACTGCATGCGTGCCCGGTCGCGCCCGGTGCCACGCATCGCCGCGAGCCGCACGTCCCAAAATCGACCGCCGCATCACGCAACACGCGCGTCGCTCGCGCGCGCCGCCTTGCGCGGCAAGAGGGAATCATGCCGAACATCGTCATCGTGTATCACAGCGGCTACGGTCATACGAAGAAAGTCGCGGAAGCCGTGCTCGCCGGTGCGACCGACGCAGGCGCGAACGGCAAGCTCGTGGCCGTCGGTGAAATGGACGACGCCGCGTGGGCCGATCTCGAAGCCGCCGACGCAATCGTCTTCGGCGCGCCGACCTACATGGGCGGGCCGTCCGCCGACTTCAAGAAATTCGCCGACGCCAGTTCCAAACCGTGGTTCGAGCAGAAATGGAAGGACAAGATCGCGGCGGGCTTCACGAACTCGGCGCACATGAACGGCGACAAGTTCCTGACCATCTCCTACTTCGTCACGCTCGCCATGCAGCACGGCATGATCTGGGTCGGCGCGGGCATCATGCCGTCGAACACGAAAGCCGCGACGCGCAACGACCTGAACTTCGTCGGCGGGTTCACGGGGCTGCTCACGCAGTCGCCCGCGGATGCGTCGCCGGAAGAAGCGCCGCCGCCCGGCGACATCGAGACCGCGAAGACCTTCGGCGCGCGTATCGCTGAAGTTGCGGCGCGCTGGGCGGATCGTCCGGCGGCACCGGAAGCCGCACCGGCGACGCCCTGACGCGCGGCGTTCCAGCATCGACATCAACCGGTCGCGAAATCGCCTTAGAATGGCGGTTTTGCGGCGGGCGCACGCGCGGCGGCCACGAACCAGCGAGATCGAGATGACCACGAAAGTATTTGTCGACGGACAGGAAGGCACCACCGGCCTGAAGATTTTCGAATATCTGTCGCAGCGCCGTGACATCGAAGTGCTGCGCATCGACGAGGCAAAGCGAAAAGACGTCGAGGAGCGCCGCCGGCTGATCAACGCGTCGGATGTGACCTTCCTGTGCCTGCCGGATGTCGCCTCGCGCGAGTCGGTTTCGCTCGTGGAGCCGGGCAACGACCGGACCTGCGTGATCGACGCGAGCACCGCCTTTCGCACGCACGACGACTGGGCTTACGGCCTGCCGGAGTTGTCGCGTGCGCAGCGCGAACGGCTGCGCACGGCGAAGCGCATCGCCGTGCCGGGCTGCCACGCGTCGGCCTTCGTGCTGTCCATGCAGCCGCTCGTCGCGGGCGGGCTCGTCTCGGCCGATTTCCACGCGCACGCCTATTCGATCACCGGCTACAGCGGCGGCGGCAAGAAGATGATTGCGGAATACGAAGCCGGCGGCGACGCGCGCCTGAACAGCCCGCGCGCGTATGCGCTCGGCTTGACGCACAAGCATCTGCCGGAAATGTCGGTGCGCACTGGTTTGTCGCGTGCGCCGATTTTCACGCCGATCGTCGGACCGTTCCTGAAGGGTCTCGCGGTGACGACTTACTTCTCGCCGGATCAACTGGCGCGCGCCGCCAAGCCGCAGGACGTGCGCGACATGCTCGCCGAATACTATGCGGGCGAGCCCTTCGTGCGCGTCATGCCCTTCGACGCCGACAGCAACCTGGACAACGGCTTCTTCGACGTTCAGGCCTGCAACGACACGAATCGCGTCGATGTGTTCGTGTTCGGCAACGACGAGCGTTTCGTGACCGTGACGCGGCTCGATAATCTGGGCAAAGGCGCGTCCGGCGCGGCCATTCAGTGCATGAACCTCGCTATCGGTGCGGACGAAGCGACCGGACTTGCGCGCTGAACGCGTTGTTGACGCCGTTTGTCGACGACAAGCCGGCCATAGGGCCGGCTTTTTTTATGCGCCGCAACAAGAACGCGCAAGACGAAAAAAAGCCCGCCTAGGTTGGCGGGCTGAATCCATATCAGTGGAGACATGGAGGAGACAGGAACCACTATATCAAGTCTTTTGGTGCAATGCAACACGACTGTCTCAAGGCTGCGTCATCGACAAAATGAACTGCAGTTGATCCGCCAAGATCGGCTTGACGAGGTGGATGTCGAATCCCGCCTCCAACGTCATGTCGCGATGCTGCGGCTGACCCCATCCCGTCAGCGCGACGAGCAGCATGGCCGCTCCGTTCGGCGACTGGCGCAACGCGCGCGCGGCGGCGAGGCCGTCCACGAGCGGCATGCCGAGATCGAGGATCACCACTTCGGGCGCGAATTGCGCCGCCACTTCGACCGCCTGCGCGCCGTTGGCGGCGAGCGCCACTTCGTGACCCAGCCCGTTCAACAGGTTCGCGAGTCCGGCGAGCGCGTCGTCGTCGTCATCGGCTATCAGGATGCGCTTGCTCACGATGACCTCACCGGGTTGCGTTGATTTCGAGCTTCAGATTGTTCGCGCCAGCCTGCGCCGCAGTGATCCGGGTGCGTGCGCCTCGTGCGCCGACGTAGAAATGCTGGCGCTACGACATTTTTAGTTGGCCTCGACACTGCCGCCGCCCGCCCTACGCCCGCATCGCAGCCCGGCGCGAATGGCTGCAAGCCGACTCCGCTCTAAAACATAAGACCGATCGGGATTTTCACTATCCGCCGCGCAACGCCCCGCGTATGTTCGGAAGCGAATAAAGTGTCGACACAATCGAGAGCAAATCGCGCACCCGTTCGCGTCACGCTCCGCGCGCGAGCGCACATTGCATCGGTGACGGAAGCTCAGTGCTTAAGCAGCGCCATCATCGCGCCGAAGCCGACGAACACGCCGCCCGTCAGCCGATTGAACGCCTGCGCGACCGCCGCGCTCTTGAGCTTCTCGCCGATGCGCGCGCCGAGGCCCGCATACACCGCGTACCAGCTCACCTCGATGACCGCGAGCGTCGCGACGAGCACGGCGAATTGCGGCAGCACGGGCCGCGCCGCGTCGATGAATTGCGGCAGCAGCGCCGCCGCGAAGAGGATCGACTTCGGATTGCTGCCTGCAATCAGAAAGCCGTTGCGATAAAGCGCAGCCGGTTTTGCGGACTGCGCTCGCGCGTCGTGGCTGCTCTCGTCAACGGCCACCGCGCTCGCCTTCGCGCGCCAGCTTTTCACGCCGAGCCACACGAGATACGCCGCGCCGATGAGGCGCAGCGCGTCGAAGAGACGCGGCCATGCCTGTAAGAACACGCCGAGCCCCGCCGCCGATACCGACAGCATCAGCACGAGCGCGGTTAGGCAGCCCGCCATCGTCGCGAATGAGCGGCGCAGGCCGAAGCGCGCGCCGTGCGTCATGACGAGCAGCATGTTGGGACCCGGAATCGCGGATATGACGAACACCGTGGCGACGAACAGCCACCAGACATGCAGACTCATTGCGGCTTACCGAAGAAGAGCGGGACTGCGATTATGCCGCGTTCGTTCACCTGCAACTCACCGCCCCGCGCGCCTCGCCGCCACTTGCCCCAGCACGGCGAAATCCTTCTCGCCGTCGCCGTGAGCGAGGGCATCGACGAGGTTATCGCGCACCACGCTCGCCACGGGCAACGGCACGTTCACCGCATCGCCGGCGGCGATTGCGAGGCGCACGTCCTTCAGCCCGAGTCGCGCCTTGAAAAGCGCGGGTTCATAGCGGCGCTCCGCGATCATCTTCCCGTAGCCCTGATACACCGGCCCCGGAAACAGCGAGTTCGTGATGACGTCGAGGAACGTCTGCGCCTCGATGCCGTGTCCCGTGACCAGCGCCGCCGCTTCGCCGACGGTTTCGATCGCCGACGCGAGCATGAAATTCGCCGCGAGCTTCAGCACGTTCGCGTGCTCCGGCTGCTGGCCGACGCGCCACGTTTTCTGGCCCATGGCGTCGAGCACCGGCTGCACGCGGTCGATGTCCGCATCCGCGCCCGCCGCCAGGATGTTCAGCTTGCCCGCCGCTGCGACGTCCGGCCGTCCGAGCACCGGCGCCGCGACATAGGCGACGCCGTGCTGCGCGTGCAACTGCGCGAGTTCCACGGCGAGCGCAGCGGAAATCGTCGCCATGTTCACGTGCACGAGGCCCTTCGAAGCATGTTTGAGCAAGCCGCCTTCGACGAGAACCGAGCGCAGCGCGTTGTCGTCGGCGAGCATGGAGAACACGGCATCGCCGGAAAACGCCTGTTCGGGCGTATCGACAACGGACGCGCCCTGATCCGCCAGTGCCCGCGTCTTGTCGCGCGAGCGGTTCCACACGCGCACCGTGTGGCCCGCCTTCAGCGCGTTGCTCGCCATCGCGCCGCCCATTTCGCCTAGTCCGATGAATCCGATATCCATTGCCTGTGTCCTTTCGCCGATTAGCGTCATTGATGACCTGTCGCCGCGCAGCCCACGGCGCGCGGCCCGTGCGCCAGTAGAGCACATCGCCCGGCAGCACGCAGCGGCGCGCAATGCCATACTTGCCTGCATGGTCAACGCGCGCTTTCAATTTCACGATGAACTGAACGAGTTCCTCGCCCGGCCACAGCGAGGGCGCGCGTTCGAGTGCGCGTGCCCGCCCACGTCGTCGACCAAGCACATGATCGAAGCGCTCGGTGTGCCGCACACCGAAGTCGGGTTGATCCTACGCAACGGCTCGCCCGCCGGCTTCGACGCACCGATCCAGCCGGGCGACTGCATCGAGGTGTATCCGGCCGGCCACGCGCCGCCGAATCTCGCGGAAGGCGGCTCGCTGCTGCGCCCGCCCTTGCAGCCTGCGAACCTGCGCTTCATCGCGGACGCGCATCTCGGCGGCCTCGCGCAACTGCTGCGGCTCGCGGGCTTCGACACGCGCTACGACAACAACTTCCCCGATGACGAAATCGAGCGCCTCGCGCAAGACGAATCGCGTGTCGTGCTCACGCGCGACCGCGAATTGCTCAAGCGCCGCACGGTGCTGCACGGCTGCTATGTGCGCGCGCTGCAACCGGACGAACAGTGGCGCGAGATTGCGGACCGGCTGAATCTCGCCGCCCACGTGCGCGCATTTCGACTGTGCCTGATGTGCAACGCGCCGCTGCGCCCCGCCGCGCCCGACGAGATCGACGGCCGCGTGCCGGACGGCGTGCGCCAGCGTCACACACGCTTCGTCACCTGCGATGTCTGCCGGCGCGTCTTCTGGGAAGGCTCGCATTGGCGGCGCATGCGCGCGCGCATCGATGCGATGGCGGAAACCGGTCAGGCGTGAACCGCGCGCCGCCGAGGCCGGCAGCCGGGCCAGTACAATACGGCTCCATCGAAACTGCGGCCCCGGAGCATCACGTGAACAAATTCCAGCTGGAACAAAACAAGGCGTTCAAGCTCGCCAACGACCTCAAACAAGGCGGACGCGCGCGCGTGGGCGCGGCCGACACGTCGAAAACGGATCGCCGCGAGCAGCGCAAGCTCGATCAGGCGAAAGGGCTCGTCCCCTTCGCATGCAAGCTCGACGAAAAGCTCGTGAAGCAGCTGAAGGAGCGCGCCGATAAGCACGAGGGCGGCATGACCGAAGTGCTCGCCGAACTGCTGGTTGCGGCGGGACTCGAACGTTGAGCGTCGCTCAGACGCTGCCTTCTTTCTCGATCACCAGAATGCGCGCGGCCCCGACCGGCTCGGCGTAATGCTCGTCGCCGGCCTGCGCGTGGAAGATATCGCCCGCATGGAGCGTCACGGTGCGCTCGCCTTCTGCGTCGCGCACGTGCATGCGCACCACGCCGTCCATCACGGCGAACACTTCCTCGCCGTCGTTCACGTGCCATTTGTACGGCGCGTCGGTCCAGTGCAGACGGCATGACGTGCCGTTCATCACGCAGATATCGAGCGCGCCCCACGCGCGCTCGGCCGTGAACTTTCCGCTTTCGATCACTTTCATGCGATGCCGCCTAGCGTGTGAAGTCGCGCCCTTCGTCGACGTCGGCGTCGGCGTGGCGCGTCGCGGGAATCGCCGCCACCGCGATCAGCGAGAGCACGACGCCGGCCATGACGTAGAACGTCGGCGCGAGTTGCGAACCCGTGACGCGAATGAGCCACGTCACGATGAATTGGCCAAAGCCGCCGAAAATCATCACCGCAATGTTGTAGGCGAGTGACAGGCCCGTCGAGCGAAGGTGCGCGGGAAAAAGCTCGGAGAGCAGCGCGCCGAACGGCCCGTAATAGCCGGACAGCACGACCGACAGCGTTGCTTGCACGATGACGAGACGCAGCACGCTCGGTTCCGCCGCAAGCCACGCGAAGAGCGGATAAATGATGACGAGCGTGATCCCGAGCGACCACAGCGTGAGCGCCTTGCGTCCGATGCGGTCGGACCACGCGCCCGCCACCGGCGAAAGCACCGTCAGCAGCAGATTGCCGACGATCAGCGCCGTGAACGACTGGCCGTACGGCAGCTTGAGTTGCTTGACGGCGAATGTCGGCAGATACGCGATCAGCACATAGACCGTCACGGTCAGCGCGATCACCGCGCCGAGACCGCACAACACTTCGCGGCCATGCGTGCGGAAGACTTCGCCGAGCGTCGCGCGCCGCGCAGTCTTCTTCACGTGCATGAACGCTTCCGTGTCCGACATGTTGCGCCGGATGTACAGGCCGATGGGCCCGATCACGAGCCCGATGATGAACGGCACGCGCCAGCCCCACGACTGCAGCGCCTCTGGCGACAGCCCGCGCGAGATCGCCGCGCCCACGACCGCGCCGAGCAAGAGCGCCGCCGCCTGACTGGCCATCTGGAAGCTGCCGTAGAAACCGCGCTTCGAGAACGGCGCGGCCTCGATGAGGAGCGCGGTCGAACTGCCGAACTCGCCGCCCGCCGAGAAGCCCTGCAGAAGCCGCGCGACGACGATCAGAATCGGCGCGCCGATGCCGATGGCCGAGTAAGGCGGCGCAATCGCGAGCAGCAGAATGCCGAGCGTCATCAGCGCGATCACGAGCGTGAGCGCGGGCTTGCGCCCGGCGCGGTCGGCATACAGCCCGAGCACGATGCCGCCTACCGGCCGCATCACGAACGCCACGCCGAAGCTCGCGGTGGTGAGGAGAATGGACGAGTAATCGCTTTCGCTCGGGAAGAAGAGCCGGGCGATCACCACCGTCATGAAGCCGAATACGACGAAGTCGTACCACTCGAGCGCGTTGCCGATAACCGCCGCGCTCACCGCGCGCGCATTCAATGGTCTGCCTGCCATGCGAATCCCTGTAATTTGATTGATCGGCGCCTAGCGTGCGCAGCCGGGATATTTTTGCCCTGGCGAGTGTAAAGACCGCGCGTGTCCGGATCAAGCGGCGAAGAAGCGACGAACAAAAGCGCGCCGGGCTTCGCAGCCGGGCGCGCTTGTTCTTGACGGCGTTCGGAACTCAGGCCTTCTTCGCGTAGGCGCTGCACCAGCCCTTCGCGGCCACTTGCTTGCCGCCGAACATCGGGCATGGCGCGAACGGATCGGACGCCTTGCCCTGATAGAACTGGCAATTGCCGCATTCTTGCCCCGCTGCGTACTTCGGGAACTTGGCCTTGTCGACCTTGCTTGCGTCCAGCTTGTAGCCGAGCGCCTGCGCGGTGGGATCGCTCTCCTCGACCTTCGGCGCATCGGCGAAAGCGACGCGCGAACCGAGCGCGAGCGTCGACGCAACGCCCACGCTCGTCATCAGAAATGTGCGACGGGAAGTCTTCATGGTGACTCGCTCCATGTTGTATTGGGGGAAAGCGCCGTTCTGACGACGGCGACGCCTGAGCATAACAACACACGCACCATTCGATGACGACAAATGTCGGAGATAAGCGCGGGCGAACGCTCAGCGCAACATGTCGGCGACCCGTTCGCCGATAGCCAGCGACGCCGTCAGCCCCGGCGATTCCATGCCGAACAGGTTCACGAGCCCCGGCACGCCATGCGCCGATTTGCCCTGGATCATGAAATCCGCCGCCGCCTGGCCTGGACCGGAGAGCTTCGGCCGGATGCCGGCATACGCGGGTTGCAGCGCGCCGTCGGGCAGGCCGGGCCAGTACGCGCGAATGGCTGCGTAGAAGGAATCGGCGCGGCGCGGATCGACGTCGTAGTTGATCGACGGCACCCATTCCACGTCCGGGCCGAACTTCGCCTGCCCGCCCATATCGATGGTCAGATGCACGCCGAGACCCGCTTCGTTCGGCATCGGATAGATCAGGCGGTCGAACGGCGCGCGCCCGCTCACGCTGAAGTAGTTGCCCTTGGCGAAGTAGAGCGGCGGCACGTGGCGGTCGTCGAGACCGCGAATGCGCCGCGCGATGTCGTTTGCATGCAGCCCCGCGCTGTTGATGAGATACGACGCCCGGAAGCGCGCCGGCGCCTGCCCGCCCGTCTCGACGATGAAGCAGCCTTCGCGCGCCTCGATGCTCGCGACCGGCGTATGAAACACGACGCCCGCGCCGCGATTCTCGGCGTCGCCCTGCAGCGCGAGCATGAACTGATGGCTATCGACGATGCCCGTGCGAGGCGAGTACACCGCTTCGACGCATTGCAGTTGCGGCTCCATGTCCTTTGCTTCGGCGCCGCTGATGCGCACGAGCCCTTCCACGCGATTCTCGATGCCCTTCTGTTCGATCGCCGCGAGCTGCGGAATCTGATTGCGCGCGGTGGCCACGAGCAGCTTGCCGCATTGCCGGTGCGGCACGCCGTGCGCCTCGCAGAATGCGTACAGCATTTCGCGGCCGCGCACGCACAGTTCCGCCTTGAGCGAGCCGCGCGGATAGTAGATGCCCGCGTGTATCACTTCGCTGTTGCGCGAACTCGTGCCGATGCCGATGGCTTCGCCCGCTTCCAGCACCATCACTTCGCGCCCGCGCTGCGCGAGCGCCCGGGCGATGGCGAGCCCGACGACGCCCGCGCCGAGTACCACGCATTCGATCCGATCCATGTCCTTTTCCGCGCCGACTCGATGCTAACTATTCTACGTGCGGGACTATTGCGCGTTGCACAATAACGCACGCAGCGCGCATCGTTTTCCGGTGCAATTCGGAAAAAGGCAAGAATCCGACCGCCAGACGTTCGAATGAGCGCATTTTGACGGCGTTTTGCGAAAAATCGCGAAACCGCGGCCCGCTAGAAGCCCATGGACTTGCGACGCGATTGGCGGTCCAGTTCGATATCGCGCGCCTCGACGTGATGCCTACCGTCGATGCGCGCGTTGCCGAAAGCATTGAGCATGGCGCGCCGCATCCCACGCGGCGAGGCTTGCGTGAGCGCGTCGAGCGCCGCGTCGCCGAGCGTCTCCGGAAAGCGGCTGCCCCACGCGTGCGCGTTGCGGATCTCGGCGTAAATGGCCTGCGCGATGCGCCGCGCGCCGTCGCGGTCCGGCGCGGGAATCTCGTACACGTTCATGCGGTTCAGAAGCGGCTCGGGAATCGCGCGCGCGTCGTTGGCCGTAGCGATCCACACGACATTGCCCGCGTTGATCGGCACCTCGGCGAATTCGTCGATGAAGCTCTGCGCCGTATCGTGTTCCAGCAAAGCGTAGAGCGCGCCGAGCGGATCGTATTGCGCGTCGCCGGTGGCTTTGTCGATTTCATCGACGGTCATCACGGGGTTCGCATAGCTGCCGTTCACGAGCGCGTCGAAAACCTTGCCCGGCTTCGCATTGCGCCATTGCGACGACGCGCCGGACAGAATCCAGCCCGCCGTGAGCGAACTCATCGCGACGTAGTGGCAGGACGTGCCGAGCAGCCGCGCGAGCTGCTTGGCGAAATGCGTCTTGCCGATGCCCGGTTCGCCGAGCAGCAGCATCGGCATGAGTTCGAGCCGGTCGTCGGTTTCGAGGCACAGCGCAATCTGCTTGCGGATATCGTCGAGCGGTTCCTCGAAGTTCGGCAGCGAAGTCGCGAGATCGTCGATGGAAGGCATGCGGTTGGGCTTTACGCAGAAACGCAGATTGCCCACCTTCAGCATCTTTTCGTAAGTCGCGCGCAAGGCTTCGCTCGCGCCTTCCGGAAGATCGTTCAGCGCAGTCTCCACTTCGTCCAGACTGTAGACCTTGCTGAACGACGCCACCGCCAGTTCTTGTTTGACTACGGCCGTCGTCATGTCGCACCCCGTGTTTTCTCGCTTCGACGAGTCCAGTGTATCGACGAAAGAATCGCGCGCAAGCGAGCAGTCGCGGGCGTCTGCTGCCAATCTTCCGGAACGCGGGCCGGCTTGCGCGCACGCGAGTATGATCGTCGCGATGCGGCGGCGGTCGGGTTCGGAACGTGCTTCGGAAGCGGCCAGGTTGGAATCGGCGGCGTGCGACCTCACATGACTTGTTCGCGCTGAACCGCGCCCGATCCGTCGTGTCAGAAAACAGTCGCCGAGCCACACCCGTTCGGCGGCCGCCCGCAGCGAGGTTCGCGCGGACCAGCCGCCATCCGATCCGCCCGCGCGCCGGAGAAGCCTTCAATGACTGAAACGAACCGCATCGCCTTTCCGCTTTTGTTCCGCTCCGCGCTCGTCGCCTGCGCATATCTCGCCGCGAGCCACGCCGTTTTTGCACAGAGCGCGCCGCAGCCGGTCAACTGGGAGTTGCAGGTCGTGCGCGACGGCCAGGAGATCGACTCGTTCTCCGCCACCACGAACGTCGGGCAGGCGAAGACCGATACGCATCACAACATCATGCAGAACCGCGTCGGCTGTGCGGACAAGCCGGCCGGCGATATCGACCTCCAACGCACGCTCACCGTTTCGCCGACGCACGCGAGCGCCGACGACATCACGCTCGCCATCGACGCGCAAGAAACGCTGGAGAGCGACGCCTCGCAGGCTTTGCCCTCGGGCTGCAAGGTGCCGCCGGCACCGCGTCAGGTGAACGCCTCGCATCCCGGGCTCGTGCTGAAACCGGGCGAATGGGCGCAATGGCAGATCATCGACAGCAATCCGTCGCTGACGTATCGCGTGCGCGCGAACCTCGCTTCAGCCACGCCGGCGCAGTGAGCCAGCGCACCACGCACAGAAGAACGAACGCATGCGAAATCCAGAACATCTTCCGCCAGCACCGTCCGCGAATGCGGTCACGCCGGATTTCACGGCGGTGAGCTGGAATCTGCACAAGGGGCGCTCGCCGCTCGGCCTGCGCGCATGGAGCGCCATGCAGCGATGGGTGCAGACCACCAACGCAGACGTCTATTTTCTTCAGGAAGCCATGGCCCGGCGGTTGCCTCAGCCGGTGCTCGCAAGCGGCTTCGGCAAGCCGCTTTCCGCCCCGCTCGACGATGTCTGGCATTGCCAGGCCACCGAGATCGCCACCGCGCTCGAGTTGCAGATCGCGCTCGGCCCTAACGTGTTCAAACCGTCGTGGCGGCACGGCAATGCCATTCTGTCGCCGCATCCGCTGGATCTGTCCGGACGCTGGGATATTTCGGCACATCGCTTCGAGAAGCGCGGGTTGCTCGTCGCGCGCGCCACCTTCGCGGGACACGCCATCACGCTGCTGTGCGCGCATCTCGCGCTCACGCGCTCCGCGCGGCTGCGTCAGATGAACTGGATCGCGCACTGGATCGCGAAGGAAGCGCCGGAGGGCCCGCTCGTGCTGGCGGGCGATTTCAACGACTGGCGCAACGACTCCGTGCCGCTTTTCGGCGAACTCGGCATGAACGAAGTCGCGACCATGCTCGGCGAATCCGGCCGCACGTTTCCGGCGTTTTCGCCGGCGCTCGCGCTCGACAAGATGTTCGTGCGCGGCCTGAAACCGGTGCAATGGATCGTGCCGACGCAGGATACCGCGTGGCTCTCGGATCACCTGCCGTACATGGCGAAGCTGCGTATCGCCGATTGAACGCCCGGTCAGGCGCGCGAGAGCAGCGCCTCGAGAGCGCCGATGGAAACGGGTTTGGTCAGGTGATGATCGAAGCCGGCATCGAGCGCGGTCTGCCGGTCCTCCGCGCTGCCGTAGCCGGTGAGCGCGAGCAGAAGGGCGCCACGGGTCGCATCGCGCTTGCGCATCTCGCGCGCCACGTCGAAGCCGCTCATGCCCGGCAAGCCGATGTCCAGCACCACCACGTCCGGCCGGAAATCGTCGATGGAATCGAGCGCGCACACGCCGTCGTGCTCGGTGCGAACCTCGTGGCCGAGCGCCTCCAGCAGCATCGACAGGGCGAAGGCCGCATCGGCGCTGTCATCGACGAGCAGAATACGGCGGCACGCCGCGCCGTCATGCGTTTCGGCGTTCAGGGTCATGCGTGTCTTCGCTTTTTATTGAGATAGCTCGCCGACTGTAGCATATGCCGCAGAACGGCAGGAAAGACACCGCAAAGCCACCGCGCGATGCCTCTGCTATCGTGGTTCTTTCTGCCGCATCCGCACTGCCATGTTCGATCTTTTCGACGACATTCCCAAGCCCGATATCGCGTGGCATCCGGACTGGATCGATGCCGACGCCGGCTCCGACCTGATGGCCGCGCTCATCGACGAAGTGCGCTGGCAGCAGGACACGATGAACACGCCCGGCGGCCGCGTGCCGCTGCCGCGCCTGACCGCATGGCTGGGCGAGCCGGACGCGGTCTACGTCTATTCGGGCATTCGCAACGTGCCGCAGCCGTGGACGCCCGCCGTCGCGCAGCTACGCGACGCCGCGCAGGAAGCCAGCGGCGCGCGATTCAACAGCGTGCTCATCAACCGTTACCGCAGCGGACTCGACAGCATGGGCTGGCACGCCGACAAGGAGCGTGAACTCGGCCCGGAGCCGGTGATCGCCTCGGTGAGTCTCGGCGCGACGCGCAGGTTCGAATTCCGCCACGCGCGCACGCACGCCACACACGCGCTTTCGCTGACGCACGGCAGCCTGCTCGTGATGCGCGGGCGCACGCAGCAGGAATGGGTGCATCGCGTGCCGAAGGAGCCGGGCGCGCGCGGCGAGCGCATCAATCTTACGTTCCGCTGGGTGGACGCTTCGAAGGCGCGCAAGTGAGCCGCGCGGGCCGGGCGATCAAGGCCGCCGGGCGATGAAGTCGATTTCCACGAGCGCATCGCGCGCCAGTCCTGTCACGCCGATGCAGGTGCGCGCCGGCAACGGCTTCGGCAGGAAGTACGAGCGGTAGACGGCGTTCATGGCGTCGTAATCGCGCTTGAACTCGGTCAGGAAGATGCGCACGCTCACGACGTGATCGAGCGTCAGGCCGAGGCCGGTCAGCACGAGAATCAGGTTGTTCATCACGCGCCGGGTCTGTGCGGCGATGCCTTCGGGCAGCGGCGCGCTGTCGTCGTCGGGATCGGTCGGCATCTGGCCGGTGAGAAACACCCAGCCGTCGGCTTCGGCGGCGTGCGAAAACGGTCCGACGGGCGTGGGCGCGGCGTCGATCATCGAGAATTTCGGTGAATGGCTCATGACTTTGTATCGAGTGCTGGGCACGCTACGTTAGCGCGCCAATATTGGCGCCGTTGCATGAAGGGCCGCAAACAAAAACGCGGCGAGCCATCCGGCCCGCCGCGTCACCCGTAGCGTCTTCACTTACCAGCCGTGGCGATCGTGCCAACGCTCTTCGCGATGCTCGCGCCGCCATTCATGCTCGCGCCATTCGCGCCGCTCGCGCCACGCGCGTTCGCGCCAGCGATCTTCGCCGTAGCCGTATCCGTAGCCATAAGCGACCGGCACCGCCGGCTGCACGTACACCGGCTGCGCGGGAGCGTAGTAAGGCACCCCGTAGGCCGGCACGCCGATTCCCACTGCCACATCGACGTGCGCGGACGCCGATGCGGACACCGCCAGCGCCGCCAATCCCGCGAGCCCGATAGCCGTACCAAGAAGTTTCTTTTTCATTTCGCTCTCTCCTGGCACCGAGTGCCGTGTCTGTGAGATGCAGTCTAGAGAGCGATGCCTGACACAGGTGCAACAGCGCTGCCAGAAAGGTAACGCGACGTAACGGCCACCACGTTAGCGCACACGCTTTCCCGTTTCGTCGATGATCACTTCGCCGTCTTCCTTAGTGAACGGTCCCTTTTGCGGCGAAGGCAAAAGGTCGATCACGAGTTCGGACGGACGGCACAGGCGCGCGCCGAGCGGCGTGTCGACGAACGGACGGTTGATCAGAATCGGATGCGCGAGCATTGCGTCGATGAGTTGGTCGTCGGTCAGCAACGGATCGTCGAGACCGAGTTCGGCGTAAGGCGTGCCTTTCTCGCGCAGCGCGTCGCGCACCGTGAGACCCGCCCGCGCGATCAACGCGACGAGTGTCTCGCGGCTCGGCGGCGCCGTGAGATATTCGATGACATTCGGCTCGATGCCCGCATTGCGGATCAGCGCAAGCGTATTGCGCGACGTGCCGCACTTCGGGTTGTGATAGATGGTGACGGTCATGGCGCGCGCTCCTCGTGTCTGTCGATGCCTCGCATTCTAGGGCCGCAAGGCGCTCCGCGTGAGCGAAGAATGTCGTGCGCGCCCGCGTCGCGTCACGTCCTTGACCGGATGACGAGCGTATAAGCGAATCTGCTGTTCATTGCCGAATTGCGGCCTATAACGGAAGGGCGCGGCGCGCAGGTTGCTATGCACGATGCAGCTGCAGGCAAGCCCGACGCGGTTCTGCGCGAGTTCTGCCTACGGGCCACCCAGATGCGCGGCCCGCCCGCAGCGCGTCACTATCAAGGAGCACAGCATGAAATCACGTCTCGTCATGACGGCGCTCGCCGCCTCTCTGCTCGCTACCGCGGGCGTCGCCTCGGCGCAGCAGAGTTACTATCGAACCGCGCAGGTCCCGGGGCAGGCCACGCCCGACACGTGGACGCAGTCCGCCGACACCCAGAGCCAGACCGGCGACATGTCGTACGGCGGTGTTTCGTCCACGCGCAGCGGCACCGGTTCCGCGGCCATGCGCCGTGACGCCATCTCGAAGCCGTGCACGCGCGGCCCGCAGTGCGACATTTTCTTCGGCAACTGACAAAGGCTTGAACTTGCATCGGTGCATCGAGGGTGCGTCTCGCGTCCACGCCGAACCGCACCTCGTTCTTCTTATCCCCGAGACCGCCCTTATGCAGCGCGACGAATTTCTCGCCCAGCTTTCCGCCGAAGGCTTTCCCGAAGCCGTGACCGTCACGCGCGAAGCAAACGGCTCACTCGATGAACACGCGCATCCGTTCGAAGCGAAGGCGCTGATCGTCGAAGGCCAAATCACGCTCCGAATAGGCGACGAAGCGCGGCTGTATCGCGTGGGCGACGTCTTCCATTTGCCGGCCAACGTCGAGCACACCGAACAGTACGGGCCGCAAGGCGTCAGCTATCTCGTCGGGCGAAAATAAGCGCGCGCAGCGTGGGGCACGCTCGCCGCGCCTTCGCTACACTCGTGGCATCCAGCGATCCTGCATGAGACCGGAGATGCCCGATGGCGGCGAAGGACAAGACTCAAGGCGCGGCACGCATTCGTGTCGGTATTGGCGGATGGGACTTCGAGCCGTGGCGCGGCACGTTTTATCCCGAAGGTCTCACGCACAAACGCGAACTCGAATACGCGAGCCGCGCACTGACGAGCATCGAGGTGAACGGCACCTTCTACCGTTTGCAGAAGCCGGACACGTTCGCCAAGTGGCGCGATGAAACGCCCGACGACTTCGTGTTCTCGCTGAAAGCGCCGCGCTATGCCACGAATCGGCGGGTGTTGGCTGAAGCGGGCGATTCCATCGAGCGCTTTCTCGCGAGCGGCGTGCTGGAACTGCAGGACAAGCTCGGCGCGATCAACTGGCAGTTCGCGCCGACCAAGCATTTCGATCCCGAAGATTTCGAGAGCTTCCTGAAGCTGCTGCCCGCCAGCGTCGAAGGCCGCACGATGCGTCACGCCGTGGAAGTGCGGCACGAGAGTTTCGCCGATGCCGCGTTCGTCGCGCTGCTGCGGAAGTACGGTGTCGCGGTGGTCGTGGAGGGCGATTCTGACTATCCGCAGATCGCGGATATCACCGCGCCGTTCGTGTACGCGCGCATCATGGGCACGACCGAAAAGCAGAAATTGGGCTACTCGAAGGCGGCGCTCGACCACTGGGCCGCGCGCGCGAAAGAGTGGGCAGCGGGTGGGGCGCCGGAGGACTTACAGACCGTTGGCAAGCCGCCGGCGAAGGCGTCAGCGCGCGATGTCTATCTGTATGTGATCAGCGGGTATAAGGCCGCCAATCCGGCCGCGGCGATGGCGTTGATCGAGAGATTGAAGAAAGCGGCCTAGCGGGATGGGCGGTGCTTCGTGCTTGGGAACGGAACCGCCGCGCGATACCCTCGAGAACCGCGCGGCATATTCCCGGTGAACTACCCGACGACTCCAGCTTGCCTGCGCCGTCGTTCGAAAGGACGGCGCACGTCAGCCGGGCAAGTCCATGGGCACGCCATCCGCCCGATCTATGAAAGCGGCGTAGCGAGATGTGCGGTGCTTTCGCGCTTGGGGTTTCGCGTGGCCGTTCCATCGGCGAATCGTGCGCGACTGCTCGAAGCCATGCGACACATCGCGGATGTTTTACGCGACGACTCCAGCTTGCCTGCGCCGTCGTTCGAAAGGACGGCGCGCCTCAGCCGGACAGGTCCATGCGTATGCCGTCCGCCGACGCATGAAGCGGCCTATCAGGGAAGGCCGTGCTTCGCGCTCGAGGTTTCGCGTGGCCGGTTGTCGGCGAATCGTGCGACTGCTCGAAGACCGCGCGACATATCGCCGATGCATTACCCGACGACTCCAGCTTGCCCACGCCGTCCTTCGACAAGACGGCGCACGGCAGCCGGACAAGTCCATGCGTATGGAGCGGATTCCCGCTCCATCGCGAAGGCGACCGCAAGCGCGCTCCAACCGCCCTACTTCGCGCCCTGCCCGATCTCGTGATTCGCGAGGATCTCCAGCGCCCGCACCATCCCCGAGTGGTCCCACGCCTTGCCGCCGTGCGCCGTGCACGCATTGAAGAGCGCCTGGCACGTCGCCGTGTTCGGCAGCGCGACGCCGAGCGATTGCGCCGTCGAAAGCGCCAGATTCAAATCCTTCTGATGCAACTCGATGCGGAACCCCGGATTGAACGTGCGTTTGGTCATCCGCTCGCCGTGCACTTCGAGGATGCGCGACGACGCGAAGCCGCCCATCAACGCGGTCCGGACCTTCTCGGCATCGACACCCGCTTTCGACGCGAGCAGGAGTGCCTCGCCGACCGCCTCGATGGTCGCCGCCACGATCACCTGATTCGCCACCTTGCAGACCTGCCCCGCGCCGACCTCGCCGATCAGCGAGATGTTCTTGCCCATCATCTCGAAGAGCGGCTTCACCTTGTCGAACGTGGCCTGCGCGCCGCCGACCATGATCGTGAGCGATGCCGCCTTCGCGCCGACTTCGCCGCCGGACACGGGCGCATCCAGATAATCCGCGCCGCGCTCGCGGACTTTCGCGGCGAACTCGCGCGTCGCGATGGGCGAGATCGAGCTCATGTCCACGACGATCTGACCCGCGCGCAGCGAATGGGCGACGCCGTTCTCGCCGAACAGCACGCGCTCGACATCGGGCGTATCCGGCACCATCAAGAAGACGATGTCGGCTTTCCCGGCGACTTCCGCCGGGCTGTTGCACGCGGTGGCGCCCGCCTGCGTCAGCTCGGCCGGCACGCCGCTGCGCGTGAACGCGGCCAGTTCCACGCCGTTCTTGACGAGATTCGCCGCCATGGGATGCCCCATGATGCCGAGTCCGATGAAGCCTGCTTTCGTCGTCATGAATCTGCTCCTTGTGTTCGGGTTCCGGTCGGGCGACGCTGCCGCCCGCGCCTCATTGTGCGATGAAGTGTTTCTTCACGGCCTGCGCCGCGTTTCTGAGCATGCCGAGATCGGCGCATACCGCGACGAGCGTACAGCCCATCGACAGGTAGCGCTCGGCGTCCTGTTGCACGGGCGCGAGAATGCCGCTCGCCTTGCCCGCCGCGTGCGCGCGCTCGAAGACGTGCGCGATAGCCGCCTGGACGTCGGGGTGGTTCGCGTCGCCGAGATGGCCGTAGGCGGCGGCGAGATCCGACGGACCGACGAAGAGCGCATCGACGCCATCGACAGCCGCGATCTCGTCGATGGCATCGACGGCTGCGCGGCTCTCGATCTGCACCGCGACGCTGATGTTGTCGTTCGCTACCTTGAAGTAGTCCGCGACGGTGCCGTAACGGTTCCCGCGATGCCCGACCGACACGCCGCGAATACCCTCAGGCGGATAGCGCGTCGCGGCGACCGCGCGGGTCGCGTCGGCGGCGCTGTCGACGAACGGAATCAGGAAGTTGACGAAGCCGGCATCGAGCAGGCGCTTGATGCCGACGGGCTCGTTCGCGGGCGGCCGCACGACGGGCGCGCTCACGCTGTCTTTGAGCGACATCAATTGCGGGATGAGCGTGAGCGTGTCGTTGGGCGCGTGTTCCGCGTCGAGCAGCATCCAGTCGAAGCCCACGACACCGAGGAGTTCCGTGACGATCGGACTCGCCAGCGACGCCCAGCAGCCGATCAGCTTCTCGCGAGCGCGAAGCGAGGCACGGAAGGCGTTGGGCAACGGTTGATACTGGGTCGACGACGGCATGGTGCCTCCTTGGGATGGCTGCGCGCTTCGCAAAGCTGATAGTTGTCTGACGTCTTACGTAGAGTAGCGTCGTTTATTGCCTGCCAGGCAGCCGTGTTTACCCGAAGCTATTGCGACCAGACGTGGGTCGCAGGGGATTGTATTTGTAGGACGTCTTACGTGTATTGCAAATAAATCCTGCCGTTGCTTCTTGCGGTCTTTCTGCACGCACCGCCGCTCGTAAGTAAACAAAAGAAGAGCATATGTATACGTGGTAGTAGTTAACAAGCCGCCCGCGTTTCAGTGGATAACCGGCTTCTCCCGTTTCGAGTCAGAGACTTGCAGAGTAAACAACTTCGGTATGGCCGCGCGAGTTGCGGCGCGACGCGAGGACAACTTTCGGCGCTTTCGGCGACACGCCGACTTATGCAGAAACGACGAACAGCTTTCGCGGTGCAGTGGCCACAGGGTTGTCCACAGCGACGCAGTTGTCGGGCAATAAAAAAAGCGCCTCCTAAGAGACGCTTTTGAGCTGCCCCTACCGAATGAAAGCGTCCCCCGAGTCGCCTCACAAATCGCTCAAAGCCTTGTCGCAGTTGGAGAAGCGAGATTTCAGGGACGCTTTTGAGAATCCCAATTCACCCCGACAACTCCGGCAATTCCCCGAAATGGGGCAAAATAGAATTGATAGTGTCCCCGCCCTTGCTCCGTAAGGGCTAGCGAGAAAAATCACCCCTTCCACGGACCGTCTTTAACAGTTCAACTACCGGCCGCCGTCCTGCGCGAAACAGCGAGCCTTAGGAGCCGAATCACCAATCCGCGGCGACCCGTCGACGGGGGCGTTGAGACTGATATTCCTCTACCACCGGTCGCTTCTTTGCTTCCGAGTCGGCCTTAACAGCCACGCGGTCAATCAGGTCAAGCGTGTCGTCACGCCGGCCATGTTCGGTCGCGGCCTCCTTCGCCTCCGCTTTCGTTACCCTCTTGATAAAGCCATCCACCTTTTTCATCATCGCCTCTTTGCCGCGCGAAATCGAGTTCGAAGGGGCTTTGGTCACAGGCGGATGGAAGCGCTCTGTATCCCGTTTCTTCGCCAAATCCGCGTTTGACAAGTTGCTCAGGTAGTCGTGGAGAAATCGATAGCCATCACCGTAGACTTTCAGCGTGCCCTCCGTTGCATCAAGACGCTCCAGGGTTCCGTTGTTGTCCCAAAGGAGATGTAGCGGGGACGTGAACAATTCGAAGCCCCGCACCGTGAGATTCTTTCCGCCGTTACGTTTGCTGTACTCCATTGCTTGTTGTTGCAGCAGAGGGGAGGTGTACTTCCGTTTCGCCAAGGTGATATGGCCGTCGCTCACCGACCTTTCGAATGGCACTGAAAGCTTCCGGAAGATTTTTTCTTCGGGCCAGTCCCACGAGGCATCTCCGCGCTGAAGGCTCTGGTTGTAGAGGAAGACCTCTTTCGGAACCGGCGCCACCCCTGCTTTTGCCATCTCCGTCGTTCGCAAATGCGAGACGTCAGCGGTGAGGTTGTATTTGCTTATGGCAGTTAGAAACGCTTGCATGAATTGGCGAAACGTTGCTATCTCACCGCGCGGGGCGTCCTTCCGTTTCAAACGATTCCGCGAGCGGACTTCGTCTTTCTCGTCCCCAGTGCCCTTGACGGGTTCTTGGTACGTCGAGCCCGGAAGGTGGCGGAGTTCCCTCTGCAGAAAACCAATAAGGTTTTCTACGTCACCTTTGCCTTCAGGGTCTCCCGGCTCGGCCATGAGTAGCTGGTCTTGCATGCGACTCACGATTGCGTGTTGCATCTTCTCCGAAATTCCAGCATAGCGGTCGACGAAGATTTTTCTCGCGCACCCGTAGACCATCCCGTCCAAACTCGGTACGCCCCAGCGCAACAACTCGCGCTCTTTGTCGGTGTAGGCGCTGAACATGGACGCGAGATACGCATCAGTGTTCTCGTTTCCCATCGTCACGTAGTGACCAACACAGCAGCGACTGCCTCTATCCATAACGACCAGAAACGTGGGCTGTTGAGCCCCGTCAATCTGGATGATTTCGTTGCCAAACCGAATGAGGTTTGTCGCTACCGTCCCGTCAATATCGAAGACATTCAAGTCCCCATCGGCAAGCTGTGCGGTGCTGCCCGCTCTCTTGCCTTCGTTCTGACGTCGCCTCAGCTCTATCCGCGCCTCGACCAGCGCCTTCTGCCCTTCCTCAAGCATCGACGACTCGGGTGGGTAGTGGCGGGGGTCGACGGGAAAATATTGGGTTTCACCATCCTTATCACTGTTGTATCCAACAAGCTTGAGCTTGAAGCGGTCCAGCAAATCTACGATGGTCAAATACAGTTTCGAGGCGTGCTCACGAATGAAGCTGACCCATCGCGTCAACATTCGTGGCCGGAGCTGCTTTCGGCCGAGATTGGAATCTGGGTCAATCCGTTGTGTTGACGGCTTGCGACCTTGCAACACGAATACCCCGTCTTTTTTCAGTCCTCGCCTCTTCTTCTTCGGTCCGCCCTTCCTCCAGTGCTGTTCCGCTGTGGCATTTCTGTGGCCGCCGTAGAACAGATGGCGCTCGTAATACTTCCTGACGGTTTTCGGGTCGACCTGAAAGAGGTCACTGACGCACTTGACCATTTCGGAGTATGTCGTCGCATCCCGAAGCGGCTCGTCACCAAAGGTACCTTCTATATACGCCATCATCCGCCGACGGGACGTCATATCCCGAACGTCTTCCTTTCCGAGCTCCTGCTTGTGCCGGATACGAAACTCAATAGCTTCGTCATCCTCCATCTCCGGCGGAATCGCACGCTCCATGACAGGTTTGAGCATGCCCGCGCGAAACAGGCTCTCGGCTTTCGGCCGCTTAAGCGCTTCCCGGTTTTCAAGCAAGGCATCGCTCTCAGTGATAACGAGCTGTCCGCCGACCGACTGCTCACCAAGCTTCACCGCGTAGATGAAATGCTCGTTCTCCCCGAGGTATCGATACAACGTCTGCTTTCCATTTGGAAGGATTTGAATAAACGACTGATATTTGCTGAACGTCAACACCCTATATCCGTAGTAGTCCCTATTACGCATCTTGCACTCCTTTCGTGGTTGGTTGATAGATTTACTTCAAGAGAAACATGTCCTCAAGCGGGTGGACAGGGTATCTGTGGTCCCAACGGAGATGCCCCAGAAAGAACGCCACCCCCAGTACCCGATACGACTCTTTCAAGTCCCACCGGTGGCGCTTGCCGACCATCCCGACGACCCGGTCCATCGGGCCTTTTGCTTTGGATTTATTGAGTGCCTTCCCGAAAGCTGCTGCTGGCGCCGCAAGCCGACCAATCTCTTCTGTACTTGCTTTTCCCATGTAAGAAAGCAGGCGCTCGTAGTTGGTGGTCTCCTGCTCCGGAACCGTCTGCTCCGTTATCACCTCGTGAGTCCCGCCCCACTCCCACAACCCCGCCGCCTCTTTCTCATGTCTGCTGACCACGAGGGGGTCGAGTCGCTTAGCCTCTGGCTTGACTGAAACGCCGTGATAGACGTGATACGGGAGTCCAGGTCGGCACAGCCTGAGCATGAAGTCGATAGTGCGTAGTTTGTTCTCGGGATAGCGGCAGCCGGCCCGACAGTATCCGAGGAATTCCGCCCTGTTCCATTGCGGGTACTGAGTGCGGATTTCGACAACAAACGGCAGCATCTCAAACCAACGCAGCAGACGCGCCTCCAGCCATGAGTGACAGGCTACTTTCCCCCTGCCTTTGAAACTGTAGTGATAACCCGCTATGCCTTTACGACTATCGCTTGCTTTCTTCCAGCACTCGAACGAATCAGCGCTGAGGACGCCACGTGGGTCTGTTTCGGGAAGGGCGATAGGCCAGTCGAGCACCGGACGTCCGCCCGTCAGTCGAAGCCGAATCGAAGCTGGGTCGTCAGGGTCGTAATGTAGGGGAATTGCTTCTTCCGGAAGCTCGACCATTTCGACAGGTAGCGACCATCGAGACTTGGGAGCCGGTCGATTACCCTCAGCCACTGCTAGCCCGCGGAGTCGTTCGCCTTCTGCGCGCGAGCCTGGAAGGTGGCTGCAATCACCGATTATCTTGAGTGTTTTCTCAACCATTTCATAGCCTTATTCAAACGGAATTTGACATGACGTTCGCTCAGTCCTCGGTACGAGTTCTTGGACCCGTACGGATGAAAAAGCGAGATTTCCCTTACTTTTTCGCAGACGTATCCGATGCGCCTTTCGGTGTATTCCTCTGGTGAGTCGACGCACACGTCAAGCGCCTCGCGGACGGTCGGCGACTTTTCTGCCCAGCCCTTCACTGATTCGTTCCTTGTGTTATTGAGGAGACGGGCGCGCGTGATGCGTTCAAGCGGCTTTGTACGGAGCAGTTGGTCGCAGCGCGCGTAGATTCGGTTAGCCATCTGAATCTCTTCCTTTGACGGCTCGTGAGCCTGTTTGGAAAGTTGGAGAGCAGCAAGCGCCTTGCGTTGCGAGGGCGTTCGCGCGGGCATCACACGTGAGAACCAATCAGAATCCTTATAGAAAGCAAAGTAGAAGTGCCTCTTCCCCCCCTTCATCTTTATTAGCTTCCGTCTCGTAATCGACGGATGCTCTGCTAGCACCTTTTCGATAAAGGCTCGAGCTTCCTGACGTCGGACCGCGAGCTGCTCGTCATTCAGCAGGTCGAGCCTTTTGCTGATTTCACCGGTTCGACCAGATTCGACCTCCCTTACCCGCTTGGGAACGTAGGTTGAAGAAGCCAAATAGGCTTCGACGTCGTTTCGACGAAGGTCGACCTCTTCCTTCAAACCCTGCCAATCTCCGAATACGGCATAGGCGAACGCAGTGTTTTGCCTCGGGTTTATCAAATATTGGCCATCGTGAAGCTCGCCGAGTAGGCGGCTTACGGTACTACCACCGATGTTCAAAAGTTGTAGCCCCTCGCTTCCGATGGCGTTATCGAGAAGTGCGGTCGTCTCCTTCCTGACGTGTACCCGCTCTGGTAGTACAGTACGTTGCATATATCCACGGGCGTGCATCGGAATCAGTCCTGGTTCAATCGCCGCGACACACTTTCCTTGCAGCAAGTCAACAGCCATCGAATCAATAGCAAGCAGAGCGTCTTCGGACTTCTGACGCCTTGGCTTCACTATCCGCTGAAGCGCCTTGCCACACAGGCACCGCTTAGCGGGCATCAGTGGCTCATTGTTTCGTCGGTGACCAAACTCGCATACGTCGCAGAACGTGTAGAGCAACTCTTGATGAACCACACAGTAGGCAACCCCTGGGATGAGGTGAGCACGTCGCCAGTAAGCGAAGCCTGGGTTACGGCTAGCTAAATCCTGCTCGACACACTTTAGACAGATGCCCAATCTAGACCGGTCATGCATTCCAAAAGAGCTTGCTGCCGACGCGTACCCCATGCGCCTATGATGCATATACAGTTGCCGTCGCGATGATTTGCTGAGAAACGGGGAGAACAGCGGAAATCGCGTGTGACCACGGACCAACTCCTCCACTTCCGGCAAGGCCTTCGGCAGAAGGGATATCGCAGTTTCCAATCGCGACGGAAACGACCAGACGAGACGCGCTGAAGTGTTCCCAAAGGCCTCAATCAGTTCCTTTCGCGTATCGACCGCTCGATAATCGAACAAGCGGCTGATGCATCCAACAACGTCTTCCTCCTTCTGAATCTTCGAACGTAAAAGAAGCCGACCTTCTATCCCATCACGATGCACCTCTCCTCCTCTTAATCTCGTGTCTCACTGTGGAGGTTCGCAGACTCGCAGCCTTACCGAGCCGCCACAAAGTCGCCCCAAGTCCTGCCGGCAATCGTCTGCTTGCCCAATCAATGCTGTTCGCAATCGCCTCGCTGCGAGATTGAAGTAACGAGGTGCTTCTTGCGTCATGCTCGGTCGTTTCGAATGCGTATTCGGACAACCCTAACTTTTGTTGCATGCGGTATCTCGAACGTCTTTCTGGCGGCCGGTCACGTCGGCTGCACTCGGTCGCAGCAAGATTTGCTGCCAAACTCATCGTGCGCACCAGCTGTGGAGCGCGCTTCGAGCCAGCGCGCCGGCGGCTTCGCGCTCGCTCGGGGCTATGCTGGGACAGCCACCCACATGCGTTGCGCTGCAGCTGCGCGTAGACCGCAGGCGCTTTCGCTCTAAGATTCGCCACACCTGCAAGCGGATTTGCTCGACAAAGGGATGTCCAGCGCCGCTTGGCTGCATCTGTTCGCCTGCGGCTCGCAGCTTTCCGCTTCGTTGCCAAGAGGTCCGGCAAAGCCCCCAAAATCCGATAGACGGTTGCACTCGACATTCGGGTCAGTCGAACTATCTCCGCTGGTCGTCGACCGTCTTCGAACAAGCGCGTAACCGCCTTCAGTTGGCTGTCGTCGACGTGCCGTTCGCGCGGCGTGAATGCGATACCAACAAGCCTGCATCGCATCGCCAATCGATGTTTGTCTACCCCAGCTTCCAGAGCCACCTTGTTCAGCGAACCATGCTTTCCTAGGAGCTGGGCAATCTCATGGTCCTCAGGGAGACGGACTTGCTCTTGTCGAGCACGGACCGACGGCCGATGTTGCCAATACGAACAGTCTTGTGCGAACCAGACCAGCAGAATGCACCACACCGGATGCAGCGCATGGTCGGGTCGCATCAACGCCCGAATCGCGTTATGAACGTGGTCATGTGAACTCAGTAGCAAGGCTAGCCGCTCGTCCGCAAACGACGAGTCAAAGAAGAGCTTGAACTCCTCAATCAACTGTGCGAGATGGATTCGGCCTCCGTCTGCAATCCAGCCCGCCTCTAATAAAGCCCTCCTCACGTTCTCCCTCTGATACATGAGGCCAAAAAGCCCACCCTCGATGCAATCTGTGGTGCGTTTCGCGAACTCAATTGCACAGAGCAATTGCCGCTGAGTCGGCGATGACCTACATAGCTGGTCGAACAGTAGACCCTGTGTTCCAGGTGATTCCAGCGGGCGGCCGTGTGTGCCACAGACCGTCACGAAAGGCGCAACGTGATTCCGATGTACAAATTCGAAAGGATATGTGTGCGCTGATAGCAAAAGGCATTCAGTGCAAACAAGATGCTCGCCCTCCGAAGGCGTGAACAACACCGGCAATCTGCACAGCCGTACCGGTCCACGAAGCTTGCCCAACAGTCGCGCTCGTTGCTCGCCGAGACGATTCACCGGCAGGCCGCAACTGTAGTAGTCGAGGTAGGTATGGCGAGACAAAAGCGTCTCAACATCACAGTACAGATGTCCTATCGATGAATGAAACTCGGCCAAGCAACTCGGCATTCCGTCGAGCCCTGTCTTTCGCGCGAGCAATCTTCGACAGAGCAGGGCCAACGACTGATTCTCATGTAGGTCGGACACTCGCCTGAGATATCCGTTGACCAGTTCCCCATCGGGGAACGCTGGTCTCAAGAGGAGAGACACGTTAGCGGCGCGCCCGGGTTCTGGGCGCGATAGCAAGGGTTGGAAGGAACTTCAGTTGCTCGGCAGCATTCGCCTCGAAATGGTCCATGAACCGTGTGAAGTCTGTTTCATTCACCGTTTGGTTGCTTTGAGCTGCCTTAAGAGCAAGACGTGCATCCTGACAATAGGCGAGTTGCTCCTCGAAGAAGCTGGTCACGAAGACCTCTGTCAGCACGGTGTCCGGACACCAGACGAGCTTCTCGTGCAGCGCCTTGAAACCTGCCGCGAGCCACCCAATGCGACCCATGCAAATCTCGTATGTCCACGCCGGCAGCCCTTTCGGCATCGGGCGACTCCTATCGCCGAACAGACCGCCCAACCAAAAGAACACGCAATAGCTTGTCCACTCATCGAAGTCGAGGTCGCTATTCTCGTCATCGAACACCACGTCCCCCTTTAGCTCATCGGGTGCTTTGAAGGGGCGGAGCGTGACGATGGTCCCATTGAGGGCTTTACCAGTTCGTGAGGAACCCAGCGAAGCACGACGGAAGAACGCATCGGTGCAGGAGAGAAGAACCGGTATGCCGTACGATTTCAACTTCACGGCAAAAGCGAGGATGCCCTCGAAGTCGCATCCAATGTGTTCAACGTCGGCGCCGTCCAAGATGAATAGGCCCACGTTCAACAAAAGGCAAGCGGCAATCGCTGCAATCTTCGCGTCACGTCCCTTTAGCGCTCGGAAGATTGCTTTCTGCCCAAATGTCGGGTCTTGGATTTCGGCAACGAAGGTACTTCTCATGGATTCGATGACGTCCTCCAGAGATTCGCACTCTTCAAGCTCGACCGTGAGGGTCGGGAAATACCAGATGCCCGGGGGCGCATCGGGCATATCCGGCTCGGCGCTGATTGGCGGTCCATACATCGCGCGCAACCGCTTCACGAAGGCGGCACGTCCGGTACTACAAACGCCTTTGAGGATAAAACTTCGACCTTCGAGCAAGTCATAGTCCTTTCGAGCGGGCAAGGGCTGAGACTTGTTTACAACGTGAGGCAGCGCGTAGTAGAAACGTTCATACCTCGGATTCGAGCGCTTTCGCTTCGTGTGCTCAACGATGGCAGCAGTCACCGATGTCGCAAATTGAACGTGCTCATCGATTGGCGAGAACCCGTCGAAGAAGGCGTTTAAAGCTGCAATCTTTATGTGCGGCTCGGCTTCGCTGAGAGTGAGGCTCTTCTCCGCACAGCGATTTGCCAGCTCTTGGCGTACTAGGTCGGGCGGCAATACTTCAATCAGCTCCGGAATCGTTGACGAAACGTTAAAATATCGCGCGCGCGTCGCGAGGGGATTAGCGTTCGCAAGGTCGAATGGAGAAAGCTCCAATAGCTCGCCCTGTCCTGAGCCCGTTAGTGCTCGTTCACCCTTCGTAATCGGTTTCGCGACAATCGGAAAATTCGCATCAGACATTGCAGTTCACCCCCCTTTCGTACGATTCGATTTTTCTGTGCGCTTCGCGCACAACTCTCGCTGACGCGCCACCTGACTCCAGTGCTCCAGGAACTGGTCGAAAGTTGGTGCCTCGTCTGCTCGCCACCCAAAAGTCCTTATGGATACTTGGCTGGATTCGTTTGCTGGCGTCGAGATGTTTTGGCGGACGATGGCCGACAGCAAGGCGCGCTCAAACTGATTCAGCGTGACGAGTTAAGCGTGCGTTAGCGCAAGACGCGCCTTCGCTGTATCCAAAAGTGGCATCATGAATGAATACCTCCTGGTCGTGCGCATCCGACGGCACGCATCGTGACGCGTGACCGGAACGAGATGCGGCAGTTAAGCGGGCGCATGCCACCGACTCGGCGAGCATGGGTGCGCGGAATGGGTCGTTATCCTAATATTCCTAGGATTTATGCCGCTGACTGCGAAACGTCGGTCGATGGAGGTGGAGACTCAGAGGTCTTCTTGTCGACGTCAAAACGCAGCCAGTCCGCTAAGAGCGATTTGACAAGGAGGTCGAGTTTGGTTGAGCCATTGCCGTGGTCAGCGAAAATCCGCTTGGGGCGGCTGACGGCGGACAAAAAGTCGAAGCGAAGAAGTCGCGCGCCGCTCGTGTTTGCATGCGGCTTGGACTGGGATGAAGAGGTTCTGTCAGCCGAGGTCAGCAGCGCCGGGCGCTGCTGACACTTCGGCTGGGCGTGGAACCGCGAATCAGCGGGGGGGCTGTGGTTCATGGGGTCTCATTCTCCATTGAATCAAGCATACAAACTGAGCTTGACTTTGCGCCCCCTTTATGAGACCCTACGCGCGCGAAAGCGTGGGGTGCCTCGAAAGGGGTACGCCATTCGGCCTGTACGGTTGCACCCGTACGGGCCGTTCTCATTTTCAGGGGTACGACGCTCTCTCAGTCGTTCGTGTCCTCTTCATCTTGGTCAAACCACCCTTCCCACTCTCCCTGCGAATCTACTTCAGACGGAAAGCAGGAAGATTCAGCCCGAGAGTTTTCGATAGTGCCAGCATCGAGCCACCAGAGCTTTGCCGAGTAAGGCGATGCGCGTTCAACACGATGTGTTTAAGACCTGTCTTCCGCCAGCTAAAAATCTAAAATCGCAAATTCTAAAATTTGCGCGCAACTTTTTTAGAGCGTGCTGACGTAGCGCCCAAACCTTACTGGGTAAGGCTCTACGCGTTTTTTGCATGACACATTTCTAAAGCGGGCAAGGCGCCCTCTCAAATTTTGCTTGAGATTCTAAAACAGATTAGCTATGATGCTTTCTAAGTTGCGACAATTGCGTCTTGGCATCGGATTATGCTCCGATGGGTGAGCGCTCGTCAATAGCTTTTCTGCACCTTATTCCTTCCTCGCGGTAAATCTTTGCTGATTCAAGGGCTTAAGCCTCTCTGTAATAGTCGCCCACGTTTCTGTTCGGGCGCGCCATAGCCCGTTTTCGATGATTAGGGCGCTTTCCCGCAGTTGCATCGGAACATACCGCGCGTCGCAATCGAGAACTAAAACGGCGTCGGGCTCGCGTCTAAGATAGTCGCGCTCCAGAAGGTCTCGACGCGATGTGGCCTCCTCCCTTACGCTTGTTCGCAGCAATCGGTTTCCAGGCACCGTTGCTCCCACCACCCGCGAAGAGAGGGCAGATGGAAGTAGGCCAAGTACGGCGCGATAGCCATGTTGAGCGACCCAGCTTGAGCTGAGCACGACCTGCGCGTTGTCCGCGGTCTTGAGCAAATCGCCGAGCCGAAGCAGGTGTTCGTTAGGGGAAGCCCTTGGTTCGCTGCTGGCTGGCGGGATTCGCGACCAGTGGAAACAGGACGCCTTCCACCGTTAGATAAAGGACGCTTCGAGCTGCCATAGCGCACCCCCATTTGAGGGCAAGGTGACCGTCCCGAATCGCTTAAAATGTCCGGGAACGAGTGAGGCGGCCGTAGAGGTTTACAGTAGTTCGACTTATACCGGCCGGTTTTTGGATGAGACGTTTATCTCACCTTTACCATAGCTCGTCGCTCTTCAAAACGCAAAGAAATTTCGTGAAGGATTTTCGTGAGCGAAGCTGACTCTCCGTGGGCGCGCCTTGCCTGCCGCATAGTGCGCGTTGCGATGGCTCGCAAGGAGCACACCTATTCCTCGCTTGTGCAACTGCTCGCAAGCGATGGGGTTAGCGAGACCGAGCGTAGCTTAGTTCTGCGCATCAATCGAGGAAGCCTCCGACTAAGCTCGCTCCTCCACATCCTTTCGCTCATGTCGGCTACGGTGCCCGAGCTCTGGCGTGCGAGCGTGTCTGCGGGAGATGATTGGTCTACGCGGGCTCGTGATGTTGTCCTTGTGGAGCTTCGAGAGGGGGGCATTACCGACCTCGCTGTGCTTACAGACCAACTAAGCAAGCTCGGAACGAGCATTACGGAGCAGGCGCTCGAGAACCACGTAATGGCAGGAACAATTCCACTGTCCCTGGCTTTACAGCTCCTCTTCATCGTGCGCTCGCACTCTCTGGAGCGGTACTGTGACTTCACCGACATTCTGAAGACCGCCGACAAGGCAATCGTCTAACATGGAAATTGGGCCTTGACGGCCTCGTCGCTCCGTCTATCCTGTGAGATAGATATCTCATCACCGGGCATCTAAAAGTCGAACGATAGCGAGCCCGCCACGCCTTCCGGCCCTGCTTCCACGCGCCGTCGTTCACGGACGGCATGAGCATGGCCGCTCGTTCGCGGAGACCATGATGCCCATCTGGTCCACAGCTCCCGTTGGAATCGAACCCGAAATCCTGCTAATCGCCTGGGCCGTTATTCAGACCGAGCCAGAGCGCGGAGAGCACCATTTCTTAGGCTTCAGGCCTGACATCGCTGCAGCACGCATCAGCTCGGCCATAGCCGCGTTTGACCGTCGCGCAATGCAAGGGATTACCTCCAGCGGCCGGTCGTACCAACTCGTTGGGCCACCTGGGGTGACACTGGACTCGCAGTATCTGCTGCTGAACTGGTGCCGCCGCCACGGTATCGAGCAGATTGCTGACGTGACCCAGGAATATCTGTCGGAGCTCCCCTCTTCCATCAACGGCAGGGGAGCACTGCAATGACTCAACCCCACGAGCGGACCAAGGCGGTCATCGACGCGCGAATCCTTCTGCAGACTCTCCTCGACGCAGAGGAAGCGCCACTCTGGGCGCTGGTTCGTACTGTCGCGCTGAACGTCCTTCGCCATTTCCCACACGACGGCGACATCGCCCTGTCGGCGGCAGCCGTCCCAACCTTGTGGTCAGAGCCTCACACCCAAACTGCGCTTGAAGACCAGGTCTCAGGCAATAAGGGGCGAGCGAATCAATCCCGCGTGCGACCAGGCAAACGAGGGCTGCAGCTCGTGCCCACGAATGCCTCCAACAGGAGCTGACACGATGACTTATCGCCTCGTCGCCAAGCAGCGTGTCCAGATGGCGTCCATCTTTTTACTACAAGCACGCTCACTACTGCGCCCACTTTCGTGCGCCGTTACACCGGTAGCATGTGCGTTGAACAGCCGCGACCGCATCCTCCTGTCATGCTGTGCAATCGCAACCCACATCGGCGTGAAGTTGGGCCCACTCGATTATGAGAACGTGGACGCGGTTCATGCCTGCCTGCGTGGTGTTCGAGTGTCATTGGACGACATCGACCGAGTGCAAGCCCTCTTTGAATGGTGCCAACCAAACGCCTTGCCAGACGAGCCTCCATGTCCGAATTCCGACCTGTGGACCATCTCGAACCGCATCTACCAGCGGGCATTGAACATGTGTCTTCAGACGGTGAAAGTACAAGCGTCGACTAAGAAATGCGCAGATGAAGCTCGCCCCGCTTCGAGCATTAGCCCCGCTACAAATCAAGGCGACGATGACGAGCTTGACTCGCCAATCGTCATGGTCGACATCTTTCAAGGGAGCGTCAACGAGTCGCTTGCGAGCATTCGGAGCGAGCAATGAAGCTGCACGTCGTGTCCGACCTTCATCTCGAAGGAAACTTTGATGCGGCGCATCCCGGGATTAACCCTGTCCTCGATGCCGACATACTGGTTCTTGCTGGCGACATTGCTCGAGGAGCTCGTGCGACCAAGCTTTTTGCCCGCTGGCCGAGGCCAGTCCTCTATGTCCACGGCAACTTGGAAGCACGGTCAGGTCATCTGATTGACCTTAGCAGGTCCATCAGGATGCAAGCCTCCGGTACGAACGTCCGCTATCTGGAGATGGAGACCTACGTCGTCGGTGATGTTCGATTTGTTGCCTCTTGCCTGTGGACCGACTATGCGCTCTACGGTGCACCTTCCTCAGCGATGAAAGAGGCGGCACGTTGCATGCCCGAATTCGCGCATTATCGAGGCGGCGACAATCGAGCGTTCTCCCCCGCTTACGCGCTCAAGCTGCATCAGATGGCGCGCGCGTGGCTTACCTCCGAACTCGGCAAGTCCTTCGATGGAAAGACTGTCGTTTTGACACACCATGCCCCACACGCGAAATCCATTCCGCAACGATTTGCAGGCGACCCGCTGTCCCCGGCATTTGCAAGTGACCTTAGTTCGTTGATGCAGCACGCAGACCTTTGGGTCCATGGCCACGTTCACGAGAGCTGCGACTACATGGTCGGAACATGTCGCGTCGTTTGCAATCCGCGTGGGTACCGGAGAAAGATTCGCGCTGGTGAAAATGGTGCCGATGAAAATCGGAGCTTCAACCCAAACCTGGTCATCGCAATCTAGTATCCGCCGCTCGCCTCGCGCGACGCGCCGGAGGTGCAGGAGGATGAAATGAGTTCGCCTACCGAGCCTCGCGTCACTGCCGTAACGGGAGATGCCGAGTCCTTCACCATTTGGCTGAATGACGGTCACGAATATCGAGTCCCGTTTCGTTGGTTCCCGTGGCTGCTCACAGCGGCATCCCAGACGATGACGGCTGTTCGAGTTTCCGCTGACGGGGCGACGCTGCACTGGGATGGCCTGAATGAAGCTATTTCTGTTAGCCAATTGCTGAAGGAATCGTCCGAGCTCCTGCTTGACGAGAAGCTCGCGACCCAGGTGTCGAGAGACTTTCCGTGGGATACCACGCCCGCTTCACTTGCTGGCGCGCAGCCCAAAGCCGCCGGTCGGATGATTGCCGGCCGGTTCGTCGTCGGTTTGACGGCACCGGAGCGGTTCGAGCGTTGGCAGATGTGCGAGGACCTCGCGCGGCAACTCGTCCCTGTCACGGTGAAAGACACCGTGGATTTCCCCCAACAATCACGCGAAGTTACCTTGAGCCGCGTGCGGCGCGGTGTTGAAAGCAAAGGGTGGACGTCTGTGGTCGAGACAGACTGGATGCTGAAGCGATTGCGAACGTTGCTCGGCTGGTAGCGAGCAGTTCTCCGCTCTCAACAGCCATTGCGACGTCGTGATGCTATTGAACGAGTAGTCTACTTGGGTATGGAGTCGGTCAACAGGAAGATTACGGGTTGCGCTATGAACGTCAAAGAACTGGTGAATCGTCTGCGCCATGCACCAGGCGGCGCCACCGTCCTCTGCCTGCAGACCCATCGGAAAGTGGATGAATGCGACATGGTCCGCGGAGTACTCGTTCCGCCTCAGCCGTGGGTGCACGAGCGACTTCGCCGTGCCGATGGCCATGTCGACCACCGTTTTCTTCAAAGGCTCGATGAGAGGTCGGAGGGCTTCAACGAGGTGACCGACGAAGCATCCCTTGAGCGTGTGGTAATACTGGTCTCAAATGCAAAAAGCTTGGAACATACGCCCGAAGAACCCGCTCGCACGGGTCGAACGCTCTCCATGGAAGTCGTCCGCGCGAAGGAGGCACAGCGCTACAGGGACATGCTTTCAAACGGTGAGCTACTCCGGGAGGAGGTCTTTCGGACACGATTGGGCGTGAGCGAGAAGCGCCTGTCCAAAATGGTCGAGAAAGGCCACGTGTTCGCGCTCGACGTCGATGGCGACAAGGTGTTTCCGGCTCTTCTCTGCGATGCCAGCTTGAAGCTGAAGCGCCTTTGGAAGGTCACGCAGACTCTGGTGCCAGCGCCAGCCACATTGCGCCTCGACCTGCTTACGGGTCAGTGCGGCGCCCTTTCCGACCGAGCCCCGCTTGACCTGCTCGGCGACGATAAGGCATATCGCGAGCTACTGAGATTCGCTCGCGCGTGGGCGTCGGAATTCAGCCGTACTGTTGTCAAGGTCTACGACGCCACCGGACCTGTGGACAAATCGAATGACGTGCCTTTGTACTCGTGTGCCGCGGAGATGGACCCGCGAGTCCGGATTTGGAAGCGCGCGATGAAAGCAGTTCGCTCGCCAGGCTACCAAATGCCACACGAAGTTCCGGAGTCGCCCGCAACAGTAGTCGTCATCGTGGAACGTGCCACTGCCGGCCAAAGTGGGGCTGAGGTTGAAGCACATCTAGTGTGCGACGTTGACGGCCGAACTTTGCGGGTCACGGTGACGCCTGCGGGTGACGCCTCGGTAATCGAGCACAAACTCAAGCTGGCATTAAAACGTCCGAACTTGACGGACCTTTGCGATGCCGTCTTTAAAGCGCTATCGACATTGGAATGAGCGACCAACATGAAGCTCCGTTCTACGGACGTCGGACTGGCGCACACGAATGAGGGCGATGAGATGCGCAGCGTACGCCGAGCACGTCGGCTGCTTGTGCGCCGAGAGCACCTGCTGACAGCCTCTGAGTTCTGTCGACGTGCCCGTTTTTCGCCATTCGAGCTTGCCCGCCGACAAAGGAATGGGACGGTTTTCGCTGGCAAGCTCGGCCGCGGTCACTTCTTCCCCGCGCTCCTCATTTCGACCGACCGCACTGCGCCACGGCTTGCGAGAGTGATACGCGCAATGCGAGGCATGGACGACCCGTGGGGCAAATATTTCGAGCTGAGGTACGCATTCGAGAGCCTCGGAGGCAAGACCCTTCCCCAAGTTCTGCGGCGAGGTTCCGGCCTCCGCGTCGCTATGCGCTACGCACGAGCCTTGGCCGGTGACTCATAACACGAGATTGATGCCATGGAAGACATTACCTCTCACCTCACCGTCTTTGCCAACGTGGATGCGGCTTGGCAGCCTTGTGGTCAACTTTCGATGGTCGAATATAGCGACGGTGGTGTCGATTCGGCGTTCGAATATGAGCCGAGCTACCTAGGCGCTCGGCATGCGTTCGAGCTGGACCCGTCCGATTTGTCATTCGAGAAAGCGAAAGAGCGACCCGGACAGCCGCTGCGTCCTTCGCGCCGGCTCTCCTCGTTCGGGGCCCTCCGGGATGCGTCGCCGGACGCGTGGGGCCGCCGCGTCATCGAAGCAAAGCTAGGCGACGCCGAGAACAGCCTGCCAGAGGCAGCGTACCTCCTGCACGCGGGCGGACAGCGAGTCGGCGCAATTGATGTGCGAGCCACAAATCAAGACCAATTTGTGGATAGCGCTTGTCGGCTTGAGGACCTTCCTGACCTGATTGAGGGTGCCATTTGCATCGAAGAGCACAGGTCGGTACCGGAACAATGCACGTCCATCTTCGAATGCGGCGCATCCTTGGGCGGAGCTCGACCGAAGGCATGCGTTCGAGATGACGACGACACATTGATGCTCGCCAAGTTCTCCTGCGCCAACGACCGCTTCAACATGCCTGCGGTTGAGTCCGCCACCCTGAATATGGCCGCAAACATCGGGCTGTGTGTCCCGCGCGTCAAAGCGACTGCGGTGAACGGTCATTCCGTCATGCTGATTGACCGCTTCGACCGAAGCTGGTCTCGAGAAAACGAGGCGGCAACGCGCCGAGGCACGCGCGACCCTGCTGATGACAGCTCTCCACATATTGAGCACCGAATCCCGTTCATTAGTGCCTTAACGCTGTTGGGGTGCGACGAACGTTCTTCCCTCGGCGCGTCATACATCGGGCTTGCGTCTGTTATGCGTGACTACTGTAACCAAAGCGTCCTCGGGTTCGACCTCGTGGAACTGTATCGACGAATAATCTTCAACATCTTCGTGACGAATGACGACGACCATCTTCGGAATCATGGATTCCTGTACGACTCGTCGCTACGCACTTGGCGGCTTAGCCCGCTATACGACGTGCTCCCGAGCCCGAGGGTCGGCTCCGAGCGTTACCTGCATCTTAAGCTTGGGGGTGAGGGGCGGCTAGCAACGCTTGATAATGCCGTAAGCCGGTGCGATGCCTTCGGCCTCGACGAGTACGAGGCATACATGCTGATTGGCTCGGTTTGGGAAGTCGTCGAGCACTGGCGAAACTATTTCGGAGCCGATGGAGTTAAAGAAGGCGACATGGACTACATCGCGAGCGCCATTCGGCATATCGACAACATATCGACCGAAGAACTTCGGCGATGCGTGTAGGAGTAGCGGGCGGGCCGCAAAAGAAACAGTGCGCATTCATCATGTTAGCGACTTCCTCGCTTTGCTTCTATCGCGCGGCGCGGACAAGAGGATGTCGCCTCGACGAAAAGCGGGCCCTGCCCGTCGAGAAATGGGCTCTCGAGAGTGTGTCCCCATGTTCGACTGCGCTGTCATCCCTCTGCGAGTACGAGCGTTATGACGTTGTCTTCACTTAACTCGATTCGATAGGAGGATATATGCGCAAGGTTCTGAGCGTCGGTGCGGTCGCCCTGACGATGGCGTTTTCGGCGCAAGCTTATGCCGCAGGATGTCTAAAGGGAGCAGCCGCTGGTGGCATCGCGGGCCACTTTGTCGGCAAAGGTCACGCCGTACTCGGTGCAGCCGGTGGCTGTCTAGTCGGACGGCATATGGCGAACAAGAAAGCGAAGGAGGACGCTGCTCAACAACGAGCGCAGCAAGCGCCACAGCAGCTTCAGCAGGATTAAGCAGCGCAGTCCGCTAAGTCTCCGTGTGCAGGCAGCAGTGAAATATGCTGCCACCCGCGATGGCGAAAATGGTCTCTGCTGACTGTTGCCTGCGAGAACCTTCTTAGCTTGCGGAAGCGGCCTTCTGAGCGACGCTCGAGACGGCATCGGCCGCAGGCACCGAACCCACAGCATTAAATTCCGTCACGTTGCTGGACTTCTTCGCTAAGGCTCTCGTTGCTGCAGTCTTCTTGCCGGCAACTTTCTTACTCGCAACTTGCGGCGCCTTCTTCGCCGCAGCGGTCGACTTCTTCCCGGCCGCTGTCTTCCCTGCAGAAGTTTTAGTCGATGTGGCCGAACCCTTCTTCGTCGCAGCCTTCTGACTAGAGGCAGCCTTCCTTGCGACCAATTTATTTGCCGGCGCGGAGGCTACGGCTTTGTCCGCCGAGCCCGAATTCTTTGCGTCAATTGTGAGCGCACCCTTGGCCGTTGCAGTCTTCGTATTAGCCGCACCGTTAATCAAAAACTTCGTTCTGTCTTTCGCGCTAGCAAGCCAACCTGGCGCCATTCCACGGCCGCTCCAAGTCTTTCCGGACGTTGGGTCGCGGTAAAGCGCCGGCTGGGGACCGCGGCGATAGTTGTCTGACTTCACTGACTTCGGTGCAGTCGCTGTTGTGGGCGCGCTGTTATCAATCAGGAACCTATCCCGGTTCCTCGCGTTAGCTAACCAGCCGGGTGCGCGACCGTGCCCGCTCCACGTTGCGCCGGATTTAGGGTCTTCGTATTTCGCGACGCTAGGGCTCTTACCGGATGAATTTTTAGTCGCCGCTTTTCCGCCAACCTTCCTGCCATCAGACGTTGACCCGAGGTCCTCGAGCGACAGGCCATACTCAGACATCAACGAATGAATCTGAGCGACGACTCCTACGGCACGCTTCTTTTTAAGCGCGTCTGCTTGTGCCTGCAATTTTTCAATTCTTGCCTCGATAGTGTCGAGCGTAGCCATCCAATCCCCTTTACTTTGATTCGATGACGGCACTATGCCACACGCGAACGAGTGAATGCGCGTCGCAGCGTAAAAGATGCTCGAATAGTGAGGCGATGCGCTCGTGATGTAAGTGCTAAAGACTGAACTCGGAGGGATTAGACGCTTGCATCGTTCAGCGTCACGAGTCGCCGGATTGCGTCTTGCGGACATTCAAATGCCGGACCTCAACAGCAACGCGGTCAATAATCGTCTCAGGGCGACACGCTCGAGCCGGCAGGTGGCTGTCACAGTGCTTGCCGACCCAGAGCCATCTCCGCAAACGTGCACGGTCAGCAAGTTGAGACACATCTCGCTAGGACGGCAAAAGACTCGCGACTCTGTGCCGCTTCCGCAACTCAACGGTGGAGACGAAGTTAATCAGTTCGGCGGCGCTTCAAACGAAGGAGTACCTCTTCAAGGGCCGGAATATCGACTGGCTTCTTGAAAAAACATCCCATAAGATGGCCGTCTGGCGGCGGCGATTTCCCCGAAATCAGTACCAACGATACTCCACTGAAGCGGGAATTTCCACGAAGCGCCCGACAAAGGCTCACGCCGTCGAGTTGCGGCATCTCCCAGTCGGTCAACACTATGTCAGGCAGTGACTGCAACGCCTCATTCAGTCCGTTTTTTCCGTTGTTGGTCACAGTCACCTGGAAGCCATGAGCCTCAAAGACCACACGAATGGCTTCAAGAGGTCCGACGTCGTCGTCGACGAGAAGCGCGCGAATCATAAAAAGAACCTCAAGAGAACACCCTCGTGCGCGCAATCGTTGTGCCGAATTCGTAATGACGGCGGTTGGCACGATTAGTCAGCCTAGGCATGAATTCCTCTGCAACCGCCGCTCCCCGCCATGTCTTCGTCATATTGTGACAGGGAGACCAGCACCGACGTGGACCAGCAGCTCTGTTCGCTTAAGTACACCGGTCTCGATAGCGAACGCTCTCACCGCAGCAACGCACATTCGCATCAGCTAGGACAACCAGGCCAGCCGGTCGATATGCCGGCCCCGGGCGTAAGCGAAAGCTTGTCGTAGACAGTGACTGTGTTCCACTTTGCGCCACTCACCCCCTCAGCTCCACCACAGCGCGTCCTATCCACGGCCATCTGACAGATTCGGCTGGCCAGTGCAGCGCCAGGACCAGATTCACATGAACGTTTCGCCCAACGGGAACGCAACGTCCGCGGTGTCGGCAAACCTTTATGAGACCGGGTTATGAAATAGGCCCTATCGGTACTCATCTGCGCCTAGTAAGGAGTTTGAGGGTCTGCCATGAAAATTGCTATAGCAGACAACGGCGGCCGCCGGCCTGCGACACCGACTTCATAGCTGCGCAACGGCGGTACCGACTCAGGGGCGTTTCGTGAGAGAAGAGGAGCCGCGTTGCTGAGTAAGCTGAAGGTGGGTGGCGTATCAAGAAGACGAAGAGGCCCCGGTTGCGACCGTCAGCGTCGGTCCGCCGTACGTCCACCCGGCTCGCGCATCGCAACCCGCTCTGTGATGCAGCGCCCCTTTTGGTTAGCGATGGCCGCCACCGTGATGAGTCTTGTGGTCTTCGGCGCGACCGTGGTAGTTCTTGCTCAAGCACGACATGACGCACTCCAGCGAGCGCAACAGACATCGGCAAACGTCGTCACCGCGTTGACAGGGGATATCGCCCGCAGCATTGAAGTGTACGACCTTGCTCTGAGCGCGATTGTCGACGGAATAAAAGACCCGACTGTCATGGCGTTACCGCCAGAAATCCGCCGCCGAGTTTTGTTCGACCGCTCTACTGCTGCGGGATTCATTAGCGGTATCTACGCAATCGACACGCAGGGGTACATATTCGAGGAACGAAGTGGAAGCAAATTCCGGGGCAACTTTGCCGACCGCGACTACTTTCGCGTCCATCAAACGAATCTGAAGGCCGGGCTCTATGTGTCCGCGCCGTTCCAGTCGCGCATAAGAGAAGGCGCCTTGTCAATCGGCTTGAGTCGACGCCTGACGGACCAACGCGGGGACTTCGCTGGAGTCGCGCTCATCGCTATCGACGTCAGGTACTTTCAGCAACTGCTTAGCAGGCTCAAAGTCGGCCCGCACGGCTCAGCGTTCGTCATACAAAGTGACGGTGCATTGATTGCAAGGAATCCGGCGCTGCCGGGGAATACAGCACCGCGAATACCGTCGCCGACATTCCTAGAATCGCTAAGTGCAGACAAAGGCTCTTTCGAAGCGGGGTCGCCTCTGGACGGAGTTGCCCGGTTGTACACGTTCTCGCACGTCCCCAGAAGCAATCTTATAGTCTCCGTCGCCCCAGCCCTCGATGACATAACGGCGGAGTGGAGACAGAGGTCAATCATCGTTGCAGCGCTCGTTGTGCTCGTCACCACTTCCTTCACCGTAGCGGTTTGGCTTCTCGCCTTCGCCCTGAGGGAGCGTGATTTCGCGCAAACGGAGCTTCGCAAGATGGCCGAAACCGACGGATTGACGGGACTAGCGAACCGCCGCGCGCTCGATGCAGTGCTTGAAGAGTTGTGGGCGGTCGCGAGCAGAAGCGGTCAGCAAGTCGGCATTCTGTTCGTCGACGCAGACAACTTTAAGGCTTACAACGATGCGTTCGGTCACAATGCGGGCGACGAGGCCTTGCGCCTCATTGCCGACTGCCTGTCCTTGCATGCACGGCGCGGCAGCGACGTGGCGGCGAGGTATGGTGGTGAAGAGTTCCTCGTTGCGTTGCTTGGCACCGGCGAGGAGCACGCTGCGACTGTTGCCGAGGAGATAAGAGCGGACATCGAAGTACAGTCCGGGAGGTTCGAGCGGCATCGCGCACAGCCGCCCATCACCGTCAGCATCGGCTATGTCGTCTGCAGCCCGGGACCGGACAATAGCCTCGCTGCAGCGCTGCGGCTCGCGGACGAAGCTCTGTATGCAGCAAAACGGGCGGGACGCAACAGGGTGAATCGGGCCTCAGTCGAACGAACTGACATTGCAGCGGCTACGGCGGATACTAACGCTGCAGGGGCAGAAGCCGCTCTCAGACCCAGCCACGAGAAGACCTAGGACGTGCGTTCGGCAAAAATGTCGCGCAAAGGCCTTAGGACGTCTAGCTGAAAGGTCGGCGACGACTAGCGCGAGTTGCAGGCGGTCAGCTCTCCGAGACCGAGGCCCGGTCGGCACGGCGGGACCAGCCATTGCTAAGGCATGCGATTATCCGTGCAACGTCGGAAGCAAATGGAACGCCCTATTCTCGTCGTGGATGACAGCCCTGCCGATGTGGAACTGCTACAGGTCGCGCTTGAGCGGTGCTGCAACCAGTTGCCGGTTATCGTGATTGGCGACGGACAAAGGGCTCTCGACTATCTGAAATGCGAAGGCGAATTCAGCGGCCGTGGAAAGGCAGACCCGCAATTTGTACTGCTGGATTTGAAGATGCCGCTGATGTCAGGCTTGGAGATGCTGGAAACCGTGAGAGCAACTGCTGCGCTGCGGTTTTTGCCTATTGTCGTGCTTACTTCCTCTCGACTGGAAAGCGACGTGGCACGCGCTTATGAGCTTGGGGCGAACGCCTTCCTTCAAAAGCCCACGTCCTTCTCGGAGTTGGAGGGCGACATTGCGAAAATACTGTCAGTATGGGGCAGTCTCAACAGACCGCCTCCCCGATTTCCCATCGGAGAAGTATTGGGAGCGATGTGAGCGCGGCGCAAGTTCCACGACACGGCAGCTCCGTATCAACACCAATACGAGCTTCGTCTCCTCGCCGAACTGGCCCCCGTCGACGCGAGAGTTGTGCATGGAGCTGGTCGATATGTCCGCGTGTATAAATTCGGGTGCTTCTTCATCCGAGCCAGCGGTTTCCAAGCGCCGTGTCATCAGTCCACCGAACAAAAATCAACCTTCGCACCTCTGTGTCGGTGGCTCGAGTCGCGCCCAAACGCGCGGCACTTTCACCGTCGTAAATCGTCTGTCAATGTTTCGGAGGACTCTGTTGCTGGAAGTAGGCGGATTTGCGCTCGCGGCCGGAGCTGCCGCGCAAGCACAACCGCTTCCGTCCGAGTGCTGAGAACGACGACGAACGCGCCCACCTCGCGTGGAATTTCGACCCGCCAACCACCGCCCGTCCGCGGGCGGATGATGATTTCGGCGTCATCGGCGCCTTCGCCTGTCACCATGTTAGCCGATGTTTTACGCACCCAAGTTCGATGCGTTATCTTTACACGCCAGCAGCAGAAAGAGTTTATGTCCTCCACGAATTATTACGGTCGGGCGAAGACGAGTGAAAATTTGACCGACTTGCTTGAACTGAATATGGACAAGTTAGTGATAGTTCGTCGTCAGTGTCTCAGCCCCGCCCCCACGTCCGAAGTTCATGGTTGCTCAGCCGGCGGTACGAAGCCAATTGCCGGATGAGCCACGTCGGTTACCGCTATATCGGGAAATCGTAAGGCAAAACGGCGTAAGCCGGGGCCGAATCCGAAGCGCCGCTCAAGGGCCATCGCGCGACAGGAATACAGTAGTGCCCGCGCAGTACTCTCATAGCTGCCGAGAATCAGCAACCGCTACGGTCCCAGAAGCGGCAAAGTACTGCCAGCCAGCAGATATCGAGGTCATCAGCATTGCACGGCTCAGAGAGCACCGCGACGCCGAGCTCTTCGCTTGCTCAAAGTGCTCTGCATAGCGGTCATCAACGTGACCAGTTGCTCCGGCCGGTGCCTTTTATCCACTGCACAGGCCGCACGCACCGACACGCTTCCGTGGCGCGACGTCCGTTGCACGGCTCCAATCAGCCCGTCGGCAATGAGACATGCAAACGCAGTCGCCACAGCGCCGCGTACTCAATGGTCGCGCGCTGTAGCCCATCAACATCGCTGGACCAGAGAAGCTACTCGCCGAATCCCTGCCTGTAGCTGAGTAATCGGGCGATTGCCTGAATTACATCAGTGGGGCTGAACGGCTTCTGAAAGAAGTCTGCCGTCGGAATCTCGCGCGAATCCGCAGTCCCCGACATGAAGATAAATGGGACCATCCGCAGGCGGGGGTCTGCCCGGAACGTTCCGTAAAGCGATGCGCCGTCCAAGAAAGGCATTTCCCAGTCCGAGACGACTACGTCAGGTGTCCGTGCGGCGGAAGCTCGCAGCGCCTCGAAGCCATTCGACGCAGTTACCACCTGGTGACCATGCAATTCAAGCAGCGCGCTAAGGGATGAAAGGATGACGGGTTCGTCATCGACAATGAGGACCGTTGCCATAGCCGTACGTTGGTTCGTGCAGGAGCCGCAGCAACCAGCATTCCAAGAACGAGCCAAGACCGCAGGCCCCGATAGTCCTCCGCCAACTCTGCCGCGTGGGCCGCAGCAGTTATTGGGAGCAAGGCTGTTTCCTGCCTCGGCGCGGCCGTGTGCGGTTGTCGATGCAATTGACGCGGTAATTCATGGATAAGGCAGGTTATGGTTTGTCACTTCCGTCGCGCTTGGCGGTCGCCAGGGAAAGGAGCGCCAGCAGACAGAATCCGGCCCCGGCATAGAACGTCACGCTCGCGCCGAAGCGGTCCCAGAGTTCGCCGGCTACGACGCTCGCGGCAAGCATCGCGAAACCGCTCGTCAAATTGAAAAATCCGAACGCCGTGCCTCTCAGCTCTTGCGGCGCAGAATGCGCGACCATGGTCGCCAGCAGTCCTTGCGTAAGCCCCATATGCAAGCCCCAGAGCGCCACGCCGACTATGACCACGGACCATGAGTTGTCATATGCGAGGACTACGTCGGACGCGATTAGCACAACGAGGCCGAGCGCCAGTAGCTTAACGTGACTCACAGAGTCGGCTAACTTTCCGAAGGGATAGGCGGAGAGCGAATACACAGCGTTTATTGCTACCATGACGAGAGGCACGAACGCTATCGGAATGCCGCCCTGCATGGCACGCAAGACAAGGAATGCTTCGCTGAAGCGTCCCAGCGTAAAGACAGCGCCAACGCCGACGACCCACCAATAGGGCCTGTTGAGCTTCTTCAGGTATTCGAGCTTGATAGGGTTGACGCGTCTCGCTTGTGATTGCCGAGCCGGTTCCCTGACGCCGAAGGCCAATAACGCCACGGCAAAGAGCCCCGGGACCACCGCAAACCAGAAGACCCGCCGGAAATTGTCTGCCCAAACGAGCATCAGCACGACCGCGAGAAGCGGTCCGAGGACCGCGCCAATAGTATCTAGCGATTGGCGCAGGCCGTAGGCCGCGCCGCGCAAATGCGCGGGTGTGATGTCCGCCACGAGCGCATCCCGTGGCGCGCCTCGGATGCCTTTTCCTACTCGGTCGACTAGGCGCGCCGTCAATACCATGCCAGCAGTAGGCGCCAATGCAAACAGCGGTTTGCTCATCGCCCCCAAGCTGTACCCAACTACCGCAAGCCACTTGCGGTTGCCAAGGTAGTCGCTCAGTGCCCCTGAGAACACTTTTACAATTGGCGATGCGGCCTCGGCAACGCCTTCAATGAGGCCGACCATCGTGGCGCTCGCACCGAGGCTCGTCACTAGGAACATCGGCAAGAGGCTGTGGATGATTTCCGACGAGATGTCCATGAACATGCTGACGAAACCAAGCATCCATATGCCACGCGGAATCTGGCTGAGCGTGCTGGCGCGCCGTGTGGTATCAGTCTGCACGTGTTCTTGAATCACTGAGGGACTACATTTATTCTGACATCGTCAGGCATTGTCATCGTACTGTGAGGCGCTGCTCCACCGAAGCTCGGTGCCTGCATGCCCCATTGCACGCATCATCGTTCCGAAAGTGCAGAGCTGTGTTCAGCCGAATGAACAGCCTCGCGCCAGATTTCCACTGCTTCCTTCGCCACATAGATGTCAATGGCGACACCGACCAGGAGGTCTGCGTACCGCCAGCCTGTCGCCAGGACCACCAAGCCCGATGCCAGCACACCAACATTCGCGACCACGTCGGCGCGCGTGCAAATCCAACTAGCGCGCATATGAACCTCGCCTTGTCGATACCTTGCAAGCATCCGCAGGACAGTGACATTGACGCCGAGCGACAACAGCGAAAAACCGACCATCGCGGCGCCAAGCGGCTCACTGCCAAAGACAAAGCGACGAACGACGTCGACAACAATGCCGACGCTCAGCAGCATGAGCGTTGCTCCCGTCCACCGGGCAGAGTACTGCTTGAACCTGATACCGCGAGTCACCGCAAGAAGACCGATTGCGTACGCCGTCGCGTCGGTAAGCATGTCCAGGGCGTCCGCCATCAACCCGCTCGACTGCGCCCAGAGACCGGCAGCCATGCCCACAACGAACATGGCCCCGTTCAGGACGAGCGCAATCCTAAGCGTCTTTCTTTCCGCCCGTGTATTCGCGGACGCTTGCCCGCAATCGCATGCCATTTCGCGCTCCCCTGAAGGGTCACAGCTTCTATCTGATTAGCGTTTGGTCGGTCGCGTCGCACCAGCATACGCCACCTGTGCTCACCGGGTCTTGGTATGACCATCGTGATGGTGATGCGCCGTGTCACGCGAGCCGTGATTCACGTGCTCCCCGTGGTCATGCTCGCCGCCTTCCACCATCCGCATCATCGCCGGGCCGCCGGTCCGGAAAAATGTAACTAACAACACGATAAAGACGGCACCAAAGACAATGTCGAGAACTGACGTGTAATTGAACGTAATCGCTGCGTTGACGACTGCCGTATGTCGCTGGGTCGGAACCCAGCCAAGCGACTGGAACAGTGCTTCGACCACGAGTGCTGCCAAGACCATCGCGGCGTAGAAAGTCATGGCGAGAAAGACCGTCATTCTGCCGCCGTAGTACTTTCGGTATATGTTTATGATTGGCAGAATGATAAGGTCGCCGAAGATGAACGAAGCGACGCCCCCGAAACTAATGCCGCCGTTCCACAACACTGCGGCCAGCGGCACGTTGCCGACGGAACAGGTGAATGACGCAACGGCAATTAGTGGTCCGACGAAGGCACCCCAAATCATTGCCGCGGTGGGATGGCTAACCAGAAAGAACTTCTGCCAGAAGCTGTCGGGTACCCATGCACCGAGCGCGCCTGCGATGAGCAGCCCAATGCCGATGTCGCGCCATAGCATCGACCAGTTCATCACGTAGCTGTGGCTGATGGCTACCCACCCTTCCCTGGAAGAAAGACGTTGCTTCCATGTCCCGTGCTGTTCGCCCATTGACATGGACGCATGACCCTCCATGCTGCCCGCGATGCCCTTGTCAGCCTGCTTGATGGCTTGCTTCTTCAGCGAGTCCTTGAGGAATAGCCGGAAAAGTAGCACTAGGACGACAATCATGATTGGGCCGCCGATGAACTCAGCGGCGGCAAACTGCCAGGAAATCAGCACCCACATCAGCACGCCAAGTTCCAGCACAAGATTAGTCGCTGCAAATTGAAACGCCATGGCGGCCGTGAAGTCACCACCTTTACGCACGATTGAGCGAGCCATGGCCACTGCGGCATATGAGCAGGACGACGATGCCGCGCCGAGCAGGCTCGCGACCGCGAGTGACCGAGTCGAAGCGTTTGGCAGCAGCTTCGACATCTCCGACTTCGAGACGGCAACTTCAATCGCGGCAGAGAACAGGAAGCCCAGGCTTAATCCCCAGAAAATCTGCCATAGCATCGTGAAGGCCATCCACAGGGCATGGCCTAAAGCAGTGACAATCTGCATCGCAATCTCCCGTATCAAGACTCCTGCACGCGGCGCGCAACGATGCACGCGGATTCGTCCCCGCGACTATCCCATCCGCATTTCACCTGTCTCGTGGACAATGTGGCTACGCGTTGACCGTTGGGTGGTATCCCGCAGCTTCAATGACAGCAACGAGCCGCTCTGATGTCAGAACCGAGCTGATTTTCACGGTTTTGGAGGCGATGTCGACTTCAAGTTTCGCTGCCGGGTCGGCAGTTGTGACAGCGCGAGTGATGGAGTTGGCGCACCCGCCGCACGACATATCGTTGACTTTGAATTCCATCTTTGACTCCGGTGGAGAGATTAGAAGCCCCAAGCATGAACCTTCCCAGGACGGGAATGTCAAGCGGCGGACTTCCCGCCACTCGAGCGACTGCCGCGTGCAATGACTGCCACAGGCGACAGATTGCGCGGAACATGGATAAAATGGCTCCGCTATAATCCCAGCCATGAAATTCCTCCGGACATTGCTTCTTCTCCTGCTGTGCGCCGTGCTGCCCATCAGTGGGCTGGCGGCCAGCGGCTTGACTGGAGAATGTCCGATGAGCATGGACGCAAACGAGGGCAGTGGGATGTCTTCGGAAATGCCTGGTTGCGAGACCATGAAATCCTCGCAACCGGAGAAAGCAAAGGGCTTCTTCTGCAAGGCAACGGCGCAATGCCAACTCGGCAGCCTGTATCACCCGGCTTCCGCTCTTGAAGTGACTCGTCCCGCCGGATTGGCCAGCCCAGTTGTCTTCCACTACGTTGACTCGCTGTCGGTCCGCGAGCCTGCCGGTCTTTGGCGACCTCCTCGCGCCATCTAATCCCTTTCTGACAGGTTCACCGCATTTGCGGTGAGGTCGTCCTGCATCCAGGACGTGGATTCCCTATGGGAGTCCGCCGTTGGGGTTAGAACATGCATTCAACAATTGGCTTGCCGACATGCCGGCGAGCACCACCGCGCGCGCGTTTATTCTTCGCCGCGCTGATTCTCGCGAGCGTTGCCGCGCACGCTCAGGACGCCCCCGTCACGCTCGACGCGGCACTTCAATCCGCTACTGACCGCAGCGCCGCCATGGGTGCTGCGCAAGCATCTATCCGCGCGAGTTCCGAGGCCTCCGTCCGGGCGGGCCAGTTACCCGACCCGATGCTGAAGGCCGGCGTGGACAACCTGCCGGTCAACGGACCGCAACGATTCACCATCGGTCAGGACTTCATGACAATGCGCCGTATCGGCATCGAACAGGAATGGGTTTCGGGAGAAAAGCGTCGGCTCCGGTCAGCATTAGCCAATAACGTCGTGGACCGCGAGCGTGCGGGCTATCTTGCCCAACTCGCGAACACGCGCCAGCAAACGGCTTTGGCATGGCTGAACGCGGTGTATGCGAAGAAAGCGGTGTCGTTGCAGCAGGAGCTGGTTGGCCACATGACTCATGAGCTGGAGGCGACGAAAGCATCCTATCGTGGCGCGAAAGCGACTGCGGCCGATGTGACGCAAGCCCAGGCCATGCTGGCGCAGACCCAGGACCAGTTGTTCAAGGCGCAGCAGACGTTTCAGACGGCGCTCATCGGCCTCTCCCGTTGGACCGCCGCGCCTGTTTCCGATGTGACGGGCGAACCGCCAGCGCCAGAATCATATGTACCGTCGCTGCCGCCTGACGAGCTCCGACAGGTGCAGCCGGTGCTTGTCGCAGCGTCGCGCGACATCGAGGTCGCCGATGCCGACACTGCCGTTGCCAACAGCGACCGCAGTCCGAACTGGACGTGGGAGGTTTCGTATCAGCAGCGCGGCGGGCAGTATTCCAACATGGTGTCGGTCGGCGTGAGCATCCCATTGCCTATCAATCGGAAGAATGTTCAGGACCAGAACGCCGCCGAAAAAGCGGAGCTCGGCACCAAGGCGCGGCTGATGTATGAGGACGCGCAGCGGCAGGTGGAAGCGGACATCCGCACTCAGTCAGCCACCCTGGCCAGCGGTCGCGAGCGCATCACCAATCTGACTCACTCCCTGCTGCCGGCTGCCGACCAGCGCGTGCAACTCGCGGCGGCGGCGTACCGGGCCGGTACCGGGTCGCTGGCGGACACATTTGCTGCCAGACGGGCGCAACTCGACGCCCAGCTTGAGGTGCTCGACCTGCAGCGTGACGTATCGCAAACCTGGGCCCAGCTGGAATACCAGGTCGTACCCGCGTCGATGTCCTTCAGTCAGTGAAGGAGAACAGCATGCAAAACAAACAACTGGCTCGCGCGGCCCTTATCGTGTTTGCGGCAGCGGCATTGCTGAGCGCCGGCTACGTTGCCGGCACCTGGCGTGCTTCCGCGACCGGCACGACCATCGCCGCGACGTCTCGCGCCACCGACGGCAAAACGGACCCCAAGACCGGCCGCAAAGTGCTGTACTGGCACGACCCGATGGTGCCGAACCAACATTTCGACAAGCCCGGCAAGTCGCCTTTCATGGACATGCAGCTTGAGCCGGTCTATGCCGACGAGAGCGGTTCGAACGGCATCAAGATTGACCCTGGACTACAGCAGAACCTCGGCATCCGCTATGCAACCGTACGCCGACAGGACACAACCGACGGCTTCGACGCTGTGGGTACGACACAATTCGACGAGTCCAAAGCGGATGTCATCCAGTCGCGGGTGACCGGCTACATAGACCGCCTTTACACCAGCGCTCCGATGCAACGGGTCGCGAAAGGCGCTCCAATTGCGTCGCTCTTCGTTCCCGACTGGCTGCCGCCGCAGGAAGAATATCTGGCGTTGAAGCGAGGCGGGATGGATGACAGCATGGTTGCCGCGTCGCGCGCGCGGATGCGGGCAATGTCGATTCCGGACGGCGTGATTGCTAGCCTCGACCGCACCGGCAAAGCGCAGACGCACGTCACGCTGTCTGCGCCGGAAAGCGGCGTGCTGACCGAGCTCAACGTTCGCGACGGTGCAATGGTGTCGCCGGGGCAGACGCTTGCCAAGGTCGCCGGCCTGTCTAAGCTTTGGCTCATCGTTGAAATACCCGAAGCGCTGGCCCTTCAGGTTCGACCCGGCATGACCGTCGACGCCGTGTTTGCCGGTGACCCGTCCCAGCATTTCACGGGGCACATTCGCGAAATTCTGCCCGGAATTAGCACGACCAGTCGCACGCTGCAGGCCCGCCTGGAAATCGACAACACAGACCTCCGGTTGACGCCGGGAATGCTGATGCGGGCACGCATCGGTGCCGCGAAAAAAGTGTCGCGGTTGCTCGTGCCCTCGGAAGCCGTCATCACGACTGGCAAGCGGTCGCTGGTCATCGTCAAGAATTCCGATGGCAGATTGCAGCCTGTCTCGGTTACGGTCGGCAACGATGCTGGCGACGATGCCGAGGTGAGGAGCGGACTGACGGAAGGCCAGCAGGTTGTCGCATCGGGCCAGTTCCTGATTGACTCTGAAGCGAGCCTGAAATCTGTTCTGCCGCGGCTGGAGGGTAGCGTCGGTACTGTTCCGAGCATTCCTGCATCTGCACCTGCACCTGCATCGTCATCGGCTACGGCTCAAACCTACGAGACTACCGGCAAGGTCGAGAAGGTCACAGCCGGTGACATCACGTTCTCGCATCAACCCGTTCCGGCCCTCGGTTGGGGAGCCATGACGATGTCGTTCAGCAAACCGTCGCCGACCGCATTTCCTGACGTGAAGCCTGGCGAGACCGTGCATTTTGTCTTCAGGCAATCCGACGATGGCTACCAGTTGACGAAGGTCGAACCGGTTGGAGGCGCCAAATGATTGCGCGCCTCATAAGGTGGTCTATCCATAACCGCTTTCTGGTATTGCTGGCCACGGTGCTTGTAACGGCCTGGGGCGTCTACTCGGTGAATGAAACGCCACTCGATGCGCTGCCCGATTTGTCCGATACGCAGGTCATCATCAAGGCGTCGTATCCTGGTAAAGCGCCGCAGGTCATCGAAGACCAGGTGACGTATCCGCTCACTACCACGCTACTCGGCGTGCCGGGGGCGAAAACCGTCCGGGCGTATTCGTCGTTCGGCGATGCGTTCGTCTACGTCCTGTTCGACGACAAGACCGACCAGTACTGGGCGCGTTCACGCGTGCTCGAGTATCTGAACCAGGTGCAGAGCCGTCTGCCGCAAGGCGCGACGGTATCGCTTGGACCGGATGCAACTGGCGTGGGCTGGGTGTACGAATATGCGCTGGTGGACAGGACCGGACAGCATGACCTCGGGCAACTGCGAGCGCTGAACGACTGGTTCCTGAAGTTCGAACTGAAGTCAGTGCCTGACGTCTCTGAGGTCGCGTCCATCGGTGGCATGGTTCGTCAGTATCAGGTTGTGCTCGACCCGGACAAACTGCGCGCATTCGGCATCACGCAGGCGATGGTGGCGGACGCTCTGGGAAAGGCGAACCAAGAATCCGGCGGCTCAGTAGTTGAACTGGCGGAATCCGAATACATGGTCCGGTCATCAGGTTATCTGCGTTCGCTCGACGATTTTCGCAACGTCATCCTGCGCACGAACGATGCGGGCACGCCCGTGTTACTCGGCAACGTCGCGCGAATTCAGGTTGGCCCAGAAATGCGTCGCGGCATTGCTGAGTTGAACGGCGAAGGGGAAGTCACTGGCGGCGTTATTGTCATGCGTTCCAGCAAGAACGCGCTGACAACCATTGACGCGGTCAAAGCGAAGCTGGCAGACCTGAGGCGTTCGCTGCCGCAGGGCGTCGAAGTGGTGACAACCTACGACCGCTCGCAGCTTATCGAGCGCGCGGTGGATAACCTCAAGGACAAGCTTGTCGAGGAGTTCATCGTCGTCGCGCTCGTGTGCGCCGTCTTCCTGTTCCATCTGCGTAGCGCCTTGGTTGCGGTCCTGTCGCTCCCGCTCGGTGTGCTCGCCGCGGTCATCGTGATGCGCTATCAGGGCGTTAACGCGAACCTGATGTCGCTCGGCGGCATCGCGATTGCCATCGGCGCGATGATAGACGCAGCCATCGTCATGATTGAAAACGCCCACAAACATCTGGAGGCGTATGAACTCGCGCATCGAGACAGGCCCATCACGACCACGCAGCGATGGGAGCTGATTGCCACGTCAGCAGCCGAAGTGGGGCCAGCGCTTTTCTTCTCGCTGCTCATCATCACGCTGTCGTTTATCCCGGTCTTTTCGCTCGAAGGGCAGGAAGGCAAGCTGTTCTCGCCTCTGGCATTCACGAAGACATACACGATTGCCGCTGCAGCGGGCCTGTCGGTGACGCTTGTGCCGGTTCTGATGGGCTATCTGATTCGTGGGCGCATTCCTCATGAAGCCTCGAATCCCATCAATCGTGCGCTAGTGCGGCTTTATAGGCCGTTGCTCGAAGCGACCTTGCGGCTTCCGTGGTTAATCATCGCCCTTGCCGTGCTTGCGCTGGCGCTGACCGCGATTCCAGTGTCACGGCTCGGTGGCGAATTCCTACCGCCGCTCGACGAAGGCGACCTGCTTTACATGCCGACGGCTCTTCCCGGAATCTCGGCCGAAAAGGCGTCCGAGCTGCTGCAGCAGACCGACCGACTCATCAAGACGGTACCCGAGGTTGCGTCGGTCTTTGGGAAGTCAGGTCGTGCCGACACAGCCACGGACCCGGCACCGCTGGAGATGTTCGAGACGACTATTCAGTTCAAGCCAAAAAGTCAGTGGCGACCCGGGATGACGTCCGAAAAGCTCGTTGACGAACTGGACCGGACCGTGAAGGTGCCGGGTCTGTCGAACGTCTGGGTGCCGCCTATTCGTAACCGTCTGGACATGCTGTCTACCGGCATCAAGACTCCAGTGGGAGTGAAGATTTCTGGGGCCGACCTCTCGCAGATTGACCGGATTGCCACACAGGTCGAAGCGGCGGTGAAAGATGTTCCCGGCGTGACCTCAGCACTAGCAGAGCGGCTCAACGGCGGCCGGTACATCGACGTCGACATCAACCGGCAGGCGGCAGCACGATATGGGCTGTCCGTTAGCGACATTCAGGCGGTCGTCTCTACCGCCGTCGGCGGGGATAACGTCGGGGAAGTGATTGCGGGCCGCGAGCGGTTTCCTATCAACATCCGCTATCCACGCGAAGTCCGCGACTCGCTTGAAAACCTGCGCGACCTGCCTGTACTAACTGACCGTGGCGCTCAAATCCGGCTGAGTGATGTCGCTGACATCCGCGTCGCTGACGGTCCGCCCATGATTCGAAGCGAAAACGCTCGGCTGTCTGGATACGTCTACGTTGATATTCGAAACGTGGACTTGCAATCGGCAGTCCAGGCGATGCAGCACGCGGTCACCGAGAAGGTTCAGTTGCCGCCCGGCTATTCGATTGCGTGGTCAGGACAGTTCGAGTACCTGGAACGCGCAGCGGCGAAGTTGCGCACCGTCATTCCCGTGACGCTGGTCGTCATCTTCGTGCTGCTGTTTCTCACCTTCACTTCGGCAGCGGACGCGCTTCTGCTCATGTCGACGGTGCCGTTCGCGCTGGTCGGCGGCTTTTGGCTCATCTGGATACTGGGTCATGCGGTGTCCGTCGCGACCTCGGTCGGCTTCATCGCGCTCGCCGGCGTCGCGGCCGAGTTCGGCGTCGTCATGCTGCTGTACCTGAAGGGGGCACTCAACCGACGGTTAGAACTGGGTGAGCCATTGACCGAAGGCACGCTAATCGAGGCCATCCGCGAAGGTGCTGTGCTGCGCGTACGCCCCAAGGCGATGACGGTTGCTGTCGTCCTTGCCGGGCTGATTCCCATCATGGTTGGCCATGGTGCCGGCTCGGAAGTCATGCAGCGCATCGCCGCCCCGATGGTTGGCGGCATGGTCACCGCGCCGATTCTCTCGATGTTTGTTATTCCCGCCGCATGGTTCCTGTTACAGCGTCGCCACCTCAGGAAACATGCGCGATTTCCTTATGCAGTCCCTTCCTGCACGAAAGTGCCTTCTGTTCAAACCGGAGAAACCCAATGAAGAATTTGCTTGTTGCTGTCACCGCCCTTGCGGGTCTTATCGCCGTCCCGGCGTTTGCTGGCAACGAAATGGCGGGCATGAACATGTCCGCAAAGCCGTCGGCCACGAAGGGGACGTCGAACAACGCTCTGACGGACGCGGAGGTTAAAAAGGTTGACTCGGCGACCGGCATGGTCACTTTGAAGCACGGTGCGCTGGAGAACGTCGGCATGCCGCCCATGACCATGGCGTTCAAGGCGAAGGATGCTGACATGCTCAAACGAGTTCACGAGGGCGACAAGGTCAAGGTGCGTGTCGAGAACGTCAACGGCGCGATGACCATCGTGAAAATGGAAAAGCAGTCTTGATGAGTTGTCGACTCGTCAGGCGCAGCCTGACCGCGCACGGTCAAGCTGCGCCTTGATTGCTCCGAAGGAGGTCAGCAATGCGGAGAAATTCAGTCCCGTTCCTGCGTGTCGCGCTATGCCTGCTGTTCGTGTTTGCATTCCACCCAGCCCGCGCGGTCAGCGACACCGACCTGCTGCCTCCCGAGTTAGCTTTCCCATTGAAGGTAACGCTCGGAAACGCGCAGCGGGTCGTCCTAGACTTCCAAACTCACCCTCGCTATTACCTTTATCGGGACCGCTTCAGTTTTACTGTTGACGGGGCGGCCGTTAAGCCCGACAGCATGCCCCCTGGAGAACTGAAGAGCGACGCGACCTTCGGCATGGTCACGGTCTATCACCGGCCGGTGAAAATCCAGCTGCCATTGCCGCATGCTGTCTCCACCAGTGTCGTCGTGTCCGTCACATCGCAGGGCTGCGCTGACGTCGGCGTCTGCTATCCGCCGCAGACGCGTAGCGTCCACATAGCGGCGAACGGCGGTGTCACGCCCATTGTGGCTGCGAATAGCGACACGGCGGCTGCTGTCGATTTTCGAAACACAGAGGCCAGCCGCTCGCTCTCGGTCTCCGGAATCAGGCTGCATCCGGCGAATGGCGTCTCATTACCGGAGTCGTTTGGGTTTTTGTTGGCCGGTCTGCTGATGGCAGGCACGGTCTGCATGTATCCGCTCGTGCCCATCGTGGCGACAGTCATTGCCGGCGGCAAGGAGAGCCGGACCGTCTATCGAAGCTTTGGTGTGTCGTTGGCCTACGTCCAGGGTCTCGCGCTCACATATGCCGTTGCCGGAACCATCGCGGCGCTGCTCGGCATTCCGCTCGTCGCCATGACGCAACGCCCTTGGGTGCTTGCCGTTTTCGGGGCGCTGATGGTGTTGTTTGCACTGGCCATGTTTGGCGTGTTCCGGTTTCAGTTGCCGGTCGGCTGGCAGTCCCGGTTCGTCGCCTGGAGCAACCGGTTGCCTGGTGGTCGGGCCGGACCCGCGTTCCTGATGGGCATGCTGTCCGCGCTAATTGTCGGGCCGTGCTCCACTCCGGTGCTGGCAGGCGCGCTGCTCTATATCGCGAACAGTCGGGACTTGCTGGGCGGCGCTCTCGCGCTCTATGTGATGGCGATGGGACTCGGACTCCCGTTGCTGGCTGTCGGCACGTTCGGCGCCCAAGTGCTGCCAAGGGCCGGTCCGTGGATGGTGGGCGTTCAGAACCTGCTTGGGTTCATGTTGCTCGCCGCCGCGCTGTGGTTCACCTACTCGCTGCTGCCGGACTGGTTGTTGATGATGCTGGTCGCGTTCCTGCTTACGACTGCCGGCGTGATGCTTCACGCCGTGGACCGGCTGCCACGAAACGCGCCCGGCGGCACGCGCGTCGCGAAGGCGCTCGGCATATTGCTGCTCGTCGCGGGGGTAGCTGAGTTCGTTGGCGCCGCGTCAAGACATTTCGACATCCTGCAACCATTGGCCGGTGTCATGCGTACCTCGTCTCCGGCGAACGAATTGAACGACGCTCGGTTTGAAGCGATACGGTCGAACGCCGAACTGGACGCGGCCCTCGCTCGGGCCGGAGGACAGCCGGTCATGGTCGACTTCTATGCGGACTGGTGCATCAGTTGCAAGGAACTTGAGCGCTTCACGTTCACCGACCCGCGCGTGCTCAGGGAGTTCTCTAGCTGGAAGTTGCTGCGCATCGACGTGACGAAGAGTACGGCAGAGGACACGGCAATGCTGCGACGCTTTGGCCTCTTCGGACCGCCAGCTCTGATTTTCTATGACCGAGCTGGCCAGCAGCAACCTGACGCGGAGTTAAGCGGGTTTGTCGGCGCAAATGCTTTCTTGGCGCATCTGAAGCAATGGGGGAAGTAGCGTGGCACATCACCGCAGTCCCGAGCGCGCCGTGGCAACCGCAGGGATAGACGCATATACTTGAATCCATGAAAGTCTGGGTCAAAGTCATCGCGTGGTTTCTGATTGCGTGGTTGCCGTTACTTGGCTACGCGGCGCAGGTGACGCTTTGTCCCGAGATGTCGTCGATGGCGAACGGCCATCAACAGACCGATACAGTGCATCCCACTGGCAAGGCAGGGTGCACGCAAGACAGCGACCACCGCCGGACCGACGTGCAGCCACCCTGCCACGGCAACACGAGCGGCACCATCTGTGGAATGGCTGCGATACCTGTGACGCACACCGTCATTGCCGTCTCTTCTTCGCGAGTTTATAGCGTTATCGCCGAAATCCCTTGGAAGCAGTTTATTCCTGAGCTGCCCGCGCCTCCTCCGCGCTTCGTGTAGTTGTCCAGTTGACCGGTTCGAATGTTTTCACACCGTAGCGCGCGCGTGCGCGGCGATTGTGAAACGAGCGGACTGAGTGTCAGTAACATGCCTCGGCTCACGCGACTTATTGATTCCGGAGATATACATGAACGCGAAACTGGTTAGAGCAACCGTCGTATCGACGTTGCTGTTGACAACGACCGCCGTCACGCTCGCCGCTGCAGGTACCGACAGCAGCTCCTCAAAGCCATCAGCGCGGCAGGCTCACGAGCATGAACACGGCTCAATGATGGGCATGCAAGGGATGATGGGAAGCTGCCCGATGATGGGAGGAAACATGGGTCTCGACCCGAAGACCGCGATGCGGATGCACGCAGAGATGATGCGTGCAATGAGCGACATCATGACCAAGTACGCAGACCAGGCTGGGACGCCCTCATCGAAGCAATGACTCAGGTCGAACATTCTGTTCATCTGAGACTCATGATGAAGTGAGACACGACCTTGAAAGGAGGTCAGCTGCTGCACTCCCGCAAGCAGGCGCCCGAAGAAGCAGCTCGTCAATTCGGTGGGCGGGTTGCTTCGACGTAGATGCGAGAGAGCGAGTCATGTCGACAAGAAGGGTGGATGCGGTCGCGCCTCGCGCCCGGTCAGTGAGTTAATGGGAGGCCACTATGGAGCTGAAATGTGTTGTCGCCATCGTGCGACAGGACGTCCTGCCCGTACTTGAGCGGAGGCTCAGTGCAGTTCATGTGCACGGTATGACCGTAACGCGCGTGCGAGGATTCGGCGCGCATCCCAATCTTTTCGCTGACGACTGGACGACCGAACACATCAAAATCGAAGGTTTCGCCGGGACGGAAACCGTCGATGCGCTGGTCAACACGATTACTGATGTGGCGCGCAATGAAGCGGGCTCCGATGGCGTGGTCGCCGTCATTCCCGTGGATAAACTGCTTCGCGTCGCCGACGCACCTTGAGCGTGTTCTTGTGTCGTGCCCTCTTACGTCCGGAGAGGACCGGCGTGACTCGTCGCTTCTGGCTGTCAGGCTTCGACACTTAAAAGCTGCGTTCGAACGACTGGCTGGCTTCTCTCGAGATTTCGATAGCTTCTCACAGTCGGAAGGTGCAGGCGTAAGGTCTGCCAATCTGGCACGACCCTTGTGCTCAAGATGCACAGGATACGCCGACACTCGACCACCAGGGCCATAGTGTTTTAACTGAACGAGTCGCCGAGCGGCCGTACAGACGGAGCACAGTGCACTGCGGACTTACCGCGCGCGGCTGAACGACGACTATGGCATCGGAAACAAATTCGGAAGACTGGCGACGCGACGCCTCGAAGACAGAGGACGCGGTCGACAACGCAGTTATTGGCCGGAGATACCCGCTTCGCACACCAAGAACGGATGCTCTCCAATCTGAATGAAATTTCGGCGGCGCTAGCATTACTACTGTTAGTCTGGCGCTTCCTCCCGGAGCGCCAGTTTGCGCGCGTGCTCATGCGCGTTCCGACGTCGGCGGACATTTGAAAAGCGTCCAGATTCGCTACGAGAATCCAACATCTTCATCACTCTGCCCGCGATGAAACGCTGCGCCTAGCCCAGATGGGTTCCTCGATGATTCTCAAGCGCGGTTTCCATCGTCGTCAGACCTTGCATAATTCGGCATTCGTTGACTGCTGCTCCGCCCGAGCAGCTGGCTCGCAGGTGACCCAGTTGTTCCCGCAAGTGCACAAGTTCCGCGATGCGTTCGTCGACATCCGCTATGTGCTCATCCAACAACGAGTTAATGGCGCCGCACCCGACGCCCGGCTTGTCCGACGCGGACAGCAGGGCTCGAACTTCATCATGCGTCATGTCGAGCGCGCGGCAGTTCCGTACAAAGCGTAGACGTTCGACATGGGCGTGGGTGTAACTACGATAGTTTGCGGCTGTCCGCTCGGCCGGTGGGAGTAGGCCTTCCTTTTCATAAAACCGAACCGTGTCTGTTGTGCAGTTGGCAGCCTTTGCCAGTTCGCCAATTCTCATAGTCTGCCCCTCAAAATACGCTTGACCTTGGAGTTCCTCCAAGGTGTTTACTGTAAGCATATACCAAGCGGACAGCAGACATGGAAGATTGTTGCGGTAAGAAAAGGTCGGATGTCGCGTCGAAACTTGCAAAAGAAAAGCGCGAGACGAAGGACGGGTGTTGCCGTGGAAATGCGTGCACAGATATACCCGGTGCAGATGCGACAGGACGGTTGCACGACGACGCTGGGCAGTCGACCTGTCGACCGGTCCATCAACAGCAGCATGACCATCGCCAGGACGCGACGTGCTGCGACTTCCACGGGCGCGACCGTACATTGCAGGGTGGGACTATCGAAGCGCAGCCCGCTCTTGCCCCGCTGAACCGGTCTGTTGCGGTCGGAGGCTTGGTCCGCACTCAAATGCGGATATTGGAGATGGACTGCCCGACGGAGGAAGCGCTCATTCGCAAGAAGCTCCGCGGTATGACGGAAGTCTCCGAGATGCAGTTCAACCTCATGCAGCGAGTTCTTACGGTAGTTCATCGTCCCGACGGACTTCAGGCTGTAATCAAGGCGCTCGCGACCATCGGATTCACGCCCCAACTCGACGAAGAGGCGGTCGCAATCAGCCGCGCTCCGGCGCAAGTCAAGAACTCCTGGTGGCCGCTGGCCATTGCCGGTTGCGCCGCCTTGGGTGCCGAGGCCGCCGATTTGCTCGGCGCGTCGGTCTGGGTCGTCGCAGGGCTTGCCTTAGTGGCCGTTGCGTGTTCCGGAGCTGGGACCTACAAGAAGGGCTGGGTCGCCATCAAGAACCTCAATCTGAACATCAACGCGCTGATGAGCATCGCAGTTACAGGCGCGTTGGCCTTAGGGCAATGGCCCGAGGCTGCGATGGTGATGGTGTTGTTCACGATTTCGGAGCTCATCGAGGCGAAATCGCTCGACCGAGCTCGCAATGCAATCGAAGGCCTGATGAGGCTCGCACCCGAAACAGCGACGGTCAAGCAGGCCGATGGTTCCTGGCTCGACGTTGAGGCGGCACGCGTCGGGTTGGGCGCAATTGTCCGGGTACGTCCTGGAGAGCGCATCGCCCTTGACGGGGCTGTCATTGAGGGGCGTTCCACGGTCAATCAGGCACCGATTACCGGGGAGAGCATGCCGGTTGACAAAGGTCCCGGTGACAACGTCTTCGCTGGCACCATCAACGAATCGGGTTCGTTCGAGTTTCAAGTCACGGTCGCAGCCAACAATTCGACGCTTGCGCGCATTATTCATGCTGTCGAGGAAGCTCAAGGCGCCAAGGCGCCGACGCAGCGGTTTGTCGACCAGTTCGCCAAGGTCTACACCCCGATTGTCTTCCTGATTGCGCTTGTCGTTGCCATCATCCCGCCGCTACTTTTTGCCGGCGCGTGGTTTAGCTGGGTCTACAAGGCGCTTGTGCTACTCGTCATTGCATGCCCTTGCGCACTTGTGATTTCTACGCCGGTTTCGATAGTTAGCGGTCTTGCCACCGCTGCCCGCAAAGGCATTCTGGTAAAAGGGGGTACGTTCCTCGAGCAAGGTCGGAAGCTTCGTTGGCTTGCGTTGGACAAGACGGGCACGATTACGCACGGTAAGCCGGTCCAGGTCGCGTTCGAACTCCACGCGACCGACTTTGAAAGCATGTTCGTGCGCTCTGTCGCGGCCAGCTTGTCGAGTCGCTCGGACCATCCAGTCTCGAATGCCATTACGCAAGCAGCAGACGCCGATAGCGTGGCGCGGCTTTCAGTCGATGAGTTCGAGGCGATTCCAGGACGAGGTATCGCGGGACGGGTGAATAGTCACCAGTACTCCCTCGGTAACCACAGGCTCGTCGAAGAACTCGGCCATGGTTCGCCGGAACTAGAGGCCCGACTGGAAAGTTACGAGCGAGACGGTAAGACTGTGGTCATGCTTGCTGATAACAAACGGGTGCTTGGTTTGTTCGTTGTTGCGGACACGGTGAAGGAGTCGAGCCGCGAAGCAATCTCCGAGCTTCACGCGCTCGGCGTGCGAACCGCGATGCTCACGGGCGACAACGCGCACACTGCGGCCGCGATTGCCAGGGAAGTCGGCATTGACCGCGCCGAGGGTGACCAACTCCCCGAGGATAAACTGCGCGTCGTCGAGAGTCTGTCTCGAGACCGCGCGATGGTCGGCATGGTCGGTGACGGCATCAATGATGCGCCAGCACTCGCGCGTGCCGACATCGGTTTCGCCATGGGTGCGATGGGCACAGATACCGCCATCGAAACGGCCGATATCGCCCTGATGGATGACGATTTGCGCAAGATTCCCGTGTTCATTCGTCTTTCGAAGGCGACCCACACGATTTTGGTCCAGAACATCACGTTAGCACTTGGCATCAAAGCGATATTCCTCGCACTGACAATCGGCGGACTCGGAACGATGTGGATGGCCGTATTTGCTGACGTTGGAGCGAGCCTGCTCGTCGTTGCGAACGGCTTGCGGCTGCTGCGAAAGTAGATTGAGTAAGCTCCCGGAGAAAAAAGAATAAGCTGGTTTGAGCGAATGTGTATCGACCGCGACCACAGTCGGTCACAGGGTGAAACGCGCAGTCGTTATGGTGACGCAACCCGCGCGGCGCCCTTCAAACGAATGACGGCCGTCGGGTCTCAGGTGGAGATTCGCGCAGGTTGCTACACAAATTGCAACGCAGCTGACTGATGCCGAAGGCGCCTCAAGACATCGGCAAATCGATGGCTGCCCGGCGTAGGCCATTTGAGGAACGGTCAGTTATCTCCTTGGTACCAGCGCCGAGATGAGTTCACGACTTTCACCACGGCTAGCATTACCGGCACTTCGATGAGCACGCCTACCACCGTTGCCAGCGCCGCCCCTGATTTCAGGCCGAACAGGCTTATTGCGGTCGCGACTGCCAGCTCGAAGAAATTTGAAGCGCCAATCAGACATGATGGCGCAGCAACATCATGGGACACGCCGAGCTTCCGATTCGCCAGATAAGCAAGTGTCGAGTTGACGACCACTTGAATCAGGATAGGCACAGCGAGAAGCACGATGACGACCGGCTGCGCGATGATTTGCTCGCCCTGGAATGCGAACAGCAGCACAAGCGTGAGCAAGAGTGCCGCGATAGAAAACGGGCCAATCGTCGACAGTGCCCGCTGGAACGCCTGTTCTCCGCGGCGCAGAAGCGCTTTGCGGACGATTTGAGCAATGATAACCGGGATGAGGATGTAGAGCACCACCGACGTCAGCAGCGTATCCCACGGTACCGCGATGTTCGAGATGCCAAGCAGCAGCCCCACGACTGGAGCAAACGCGAAAACCATAATCAAGTCGTTTAGGGCCACCTGGGAAAGGGTGAAATACGGGTCACCTTTGGTCAGCTGACTCCACACAAAGACCATCGCTGTACATGGCGCCGCCGCCAGGAGAATCAGCCCCGCAACATAGCTGTCTAGTTGGTCGGCCGGCAGAAAAGAAGCGAACGCGTGACGCACAAACACCCATGCTAGGAAGGCCATGGTGAACGGCTTCACGGCCCAGTTGATGACCAGCGTCACCCCAATGCCTTTTAGCTGAGAGCGGACCTTTCCAAGCGATGCGAAATCGATGCGCAACAGCATCGGGATAATCATGACCCAAATCAGAACTCCGACCGGGATGTTGACGTGAGCCACTTCCAGCGTAGACACCGTGTGCACCGCGCCGGGCAGTAGCTTACCCAGCACAATCCCAACCATGATGCACAACGCGACCCATACAGAAAGATACCGCTCGAAGAAGCCGATACCGATGGGCGCGCGCCGAGCAGCTTTGGCAACCGTCTGACTGCCAGCCATCATTACTCTCCTTTCTCGCGCAGCGATGTCCCGATAGTTTGCATTTCTTGCTGGACGGCCATGCGGTCGAGCTTTCGCAACGGAAGGTTCGTGAACAGTTCGATACGCTTCTTCATTTGCACAAAAGCTTGAAGAAACGCGCGACGCTTCTCTTCGTCGGAACCTTCAACCTTCGATGGGTCAGCAACGCCCCAATGCGCTTTCGCTGGGTGACCCGGCCAAATTGGGCAAACCTCGCCCGCAGCGTCGTCGCAGACAGTGAAGATGAAGTCCATCTGGGGCGCTCCGTCCACCGCGAATTCGTCCCAGCTTTTGCTTCGCAGACCTTCCGTCTCGATACCCTGCGACCGAAGCAAAGCGATTGCGTGAGGGTGCGGCGTCGTTCCGGGGTGGCTTCCTGCACTGTAGCCGGTGAAACGGTCGCCGGCGAGTTGGTTCAGCGCCGCCTCCGCAAGGATGGAGCGCGCCGAGTTGTGGGTGCAGAGGAATAAGACGTTGTACTTCCGGTGGTCTGTCACAGACATCTCCTAACGACGATTGGTCGCAGCTCGCAATTAAATCGATATCTCCAATATAATAGAAATGATGTGACGTGGCAAGCTCGGGCGCGACCTGCGTTCGGGACAAGCAGCCTTGACGCCCGTGGACTGCAGTTCCGCCCGGCGTCCGCGGCGTCGCGTTAGAATCGGTACATAACCTTGAAGACAGAGCCTTATGAAGGAAAAAGACGCCATCAAAGCTTTGGCCGCGCTCGCACAGCCGACGCGCCTGGCTATTTTTCGTCTGCTCGTCACGGCCGGACCTGAGGGTCTGAACGTCGGTGTCATCCAAGAACACCTGGACCTAGCTAGCGCGACACTTTCCTTCCATCTCAAGGAGCTGACGCACGCTGGCTTGGTGACGTCCCGCCAGGAAGGACGGTTTGTGTACTATGGGCCCGAAATCGACCATATGAATGACCTGGTTGGCTTTCTGACTGAGAACTGCTGCCAGGGCGTGGACTCGGCCGTATGCAAGCCCGCCAGGAAAGTGAAGTGCAAGCCTGTGACCGCGTGAACAGGCGCTTTGCGCGGTAGGTCGCCCAGGACCACTTGCATCGTAACGGCCGCCTCGAAACTTGGGCGGCCGATTGCTTTTGTCGCCGTGAATTAACAGCAGCCAACCTTTTTCTCAATCACCGCTGGAATCGAGGTGACCGGGGCACAGCAGGCTCCGCCCGCCTCGGGAGCGGCCGATGCCCGGCTGTCCGCTCCGAAAATCGGGATGCCGCCGAGGGTGTGATACGTCTCCCACGGCACGCCCGCCGGGTCTCGAGTCCAATACTTGTTTGAACTCGCGTAACAACACTGCGCGCCAGGTTGGTCCTGAACCGCGACTTGGCTGGCGACGACCTGCGCGCGGAGAGCTACCAGTTCTTCGTCGCTGTCGACCTGAAATCCCAGGTGATTAACCCCTGTTTCCCCGCTGCGGGACGAAATGGCGAAGTTCACGCGTGGGTCCTCGAGCATCCACTTCGCGTAATCGTCCTTGAGGATTGACGGTTCCGCGCCGAACATGCTGCTGTAGAAGCGCACGCTTTCGTCAAGCTTCGGAACAATGACGTGCACATGAAATCGCTTCATTTAAGTCTCCGTCTCGTTGTTTGCGCAGCCGCATTGCTCTGCTTGCTCCGCCGCGCAGCAGTTCTCCATCAGGAAATCCATAAGCGTCTGCATGTGGTCATAGCTCGCGCAATAGAAGATAAACCGACCCTGGTTCTTGCCTTCAATGAGTCCGGCATTCGCAAGCTCTTTGAGGTGAAAGGACAGCGTTGGCGCGGGCAATGACAGCTTCTCGGCGATAGCACCTGGACTCATCCCCGATGGACCGGCCGTTACCAGCAGTCGGAAGACAGCGAGTCGCGTTTCGTGTGCCAAGGCTGCCAGTGCCTTAACTGCTAGCTTTGAGTCCAAGGTTGCCATCACAGTCCTTTACTGGTTACTCGCCTTCGTTTTCTCGGCAGGGTGCTCGGCGACTGCCCGGGAAGCAAGGTCGGTTGCGGGGTCAAGTGGACGACCGTCCTCGACGCGTTCGCTGTACCTGTCGACGAGATAGTCGGCGCGGCCGCGAAGCAGCAGGGTGAACTTGACCAATTCTTCCATCACGTCGACGACCCGGTCGTAGTATGGCGACGGCTTCATGCGGCCGGCTTCATCGAACTCCTCGAAGGCCTTCGCGACCGAGCTCTGATTCGGGATGGTGAACATGCGCATCCACCGCCCCAACTGTCGCAGTTGATTGACAGAGTTGAACGACTGCGAACCTCCGCTCACCTGCATCACGGCTAGAGTGCGTCCCTGCGTCGGCCGGATACCCCCGCTGACGAGCGGCAGATGGTCAATCTGGGTTTTTATGAGGCCGGTAATCGTGCCGTGGCGTTCCGGGCTGCACCATACGTGTCCTTCCGACCACATGGACAGCTCCAGCAACTCCTTCACTTTCGGGTGGTTCTTAGAGTCAACGTCGTCGGCGTGCGGAAGACCTCGCGGGTCGAAGATTCGAGCCTCTGCTCCAAACTGGTCCAGCAACCGCGCGGCTTCCTCGACGAGCAGGCGCGAATACGACCGGTCGCGAAGAGAGCCATAGAGCAAGAGAATCCTCGCCGGTGGTTGACCTTCCATCCCCAACCGCGCAGCGATGTCCGTGTCGAAAAATTCCCGCTTCGCCGCCGGCAAGGCATCGTCGTTGATTGCGTGCACTGTCATCGTGTGTTCCAGCGATTTCATATTTCCAACCATATAGAGATATTCGCTGCAGTTCAGGTCGCCTCCCTCAGCGAACCTGGTTGCATCGCTCACCGCTTGCATTCTACTGTATTTCCGGTATTCTGGAAATGTGAAATCCTTGGGAAGTTGTCATGAGCTGCGATGACCTAGCTTTGACTAACGAGCCGCTACCGGTATCGGGAAGGTGGCGTTGCCGCGCGGCGCAAGCGCTTCTTGTCCTGATGGCACGTTCGCCGGTTGACGGTTCACGCACAACCCCTACTGAGGAGCGTACGGTTATGGAAACGGGCTCTCCAGTGCTGGCGGCCAACATTGCACGCCAGTTTCAGCTCGAGACCGGATATGCGAGTTCAGCCGTCGCCTTGACGGCAGCAGCTGACGACAAACTCGTGCTCGCGCGTTTGCTCGCACAGGGCGGTTCCTCCGCAGCGGTCCTTGTGATGGACGAGGAAGTGTTAGCGCGTTTGTATCCTCCCTGCGACTGGATGACTCCGCTGCTGCGAGTCCGCAACCATCTCGCCGACGAGGGTTCGAAATTCTTCGTCGCTCTGACTACGCCACCGAACGAGAAAGGAATTTCCGCGGCACTTCGTCGACTGCGCGCACGCTTCGTCGCACGACGAGTTGGGCGTTTCTGCAATCGTGACGGAATCGGGTTTCTCGGTACGGTCAACGTTCTGCCGTCCCAAGTCATCGCGCCTCGCAGGAGCCTGTTCCATGAGCGAGTCGCGGCCGTCATTGCTCACCGGCTGGCTTCAGCAAGATTCTTTTGCTGCGACGCATTTCGGATTGGAGGCGACGGTCCTCATAGTGCAAGCCAATATCGGGGGACAGTAAGTTGAGCACGATGTCGAACCGGAGTGAGAGCGCGAGCGGGAACCCCGCGCCCGCGGATAGCGAAGACAAGTTAATCACGTGGGCGCTGGCTCTGGCGCAGTTGGTATCGTGGGGCTCCGTGTACTACTCGTTCTCACTGCTCGTGGTGCCCATGGAACAAAGCATGGGCTGGAGTAGGACATCGACGAATGCCGCGTTGTCCGTGGGATTGCTTGTTTCAGGCTTTGCAGCGTATCCCATTGGCCGCTGGATTGACCACGGGCTTGGACGGCGTGTCATGGTTGTCGGCTCTATCATCGCAGCGGCGATGCTACTGCTTTGGGCCGGCGCTCAGTCGCTGACATTACTGTTCGTCGCGTGGATAGGCCTCGGAGTTTCGATGGCTGCCACGTTCTACGACCCTGTGTTCGCCGTTGTCACACACGGATATCCAGGAAGCTTCCGGACTAAAATCACCCTGATTACGCTTGTTGCTGGTTTCGCCAGCACGGTCTTCATCCCGCTAACGCAGTTCCTCGTGGGCTCAGTCGGATGGCGCACATCGCTTGTCGTGCTCGCGGCGCTGAATCTCGTCGTGTGCCTGCCCATCCATGTGATGGCCATCCGCTCGTCGCGTACCGACGTGGTTTCGCGAACAGAAAGCCGAGAGGTGAAGTTGGCTAACGACGCGGCAACACGCCGCGCGCTGAGAACGCCAACGTTCTGGGCGCTCGCCGTCTGTTTCACGGCTTACTACGCGACATTCGCGGCGCTAACATTTCATCTGGTCCCGCTCATGGTCGAGCGCGGCGTGTCGAACGCGGTATTGGTTACAACCATGGCGCTGATTGGTCCCGCACAGGTCGCCGCGCGAGCAGTATGGTTCACGTTCGGTCGAACGATTCACGTGAGCACCGTCGGCATCATCGTCGTGACGCTTTTCCCGCTGTCGACGGTTATTCTGATAGTGGCAGGCCACTCGGCCACGCTTCTCTGGTCGTTCGCGCTTTGCTATGGCGCCGCAAATGGAATGATGACGATTTTGCGCGGCACCATCGTGCAAGACCTTATGTGGACCGAAGGCTATGGGGCCGTCAGCGGAATGCTTTCTTTCCCATCAAATATTGCCAAGGGGATAGCGCCGATAGCGGCAGCCGGTATCTGGAACCTGACTCACGGCTACGTGGCCGTCGAGTGGACCGTGCTCATCGTCTCGATATTGTCAGCCATAGCATTCGTCGCCGCCGTTCGCGCGAGCCGCCACGCTGCGGCGAGTTGAACACAATGAATTCGGTAACCCTTCCGACATCAATCAATCAACCATGAACAATCGCGCTGCTCGCGGGAATGAGCTAGATGCAATAAAGGCGTGCTCACGGAGAATGGGCTTCCCGCCTTGAACATTGAGGCGGCGCTGCTTGAGGACGTCGTAGTCGCAAAAGACGAGGATGAAAAGATTGTTGGAAGCATTCGCCTAGAGCGATTCGGTCACTCCTTAACGGTGGAGCGCACAACCGATTTCATGCTCGACCGTATTCCACTGCTTCATGGAGCATTTCTAGCTGCATCGTCTTCTTTCGCGGCAATCGCTGCAGCTCGCGAACCTGCTTGCTTTCTACGGCTAGGTTCGACGCCGGCGCAACCTGCTCGCCGGCAGTGACCGCCAATAGGCCCCGTTCTGTTAGGAGCTTGCGCCGGCCGAACACTCGGCTGCATTCACTCACAGAAACCGTTGAGCCGGGCGCGAACGCCTAGCGAACTATCGGTGTTTTCTCTTCAATTGAACGCCGGGGCGCTCCGGCCAGGTCAGAACTTGTATAGGTTCACGCTGTGACTAGGCTTGAACATAGGCAGAGGACTACCGCATAATTCAAGCGGTACCACATGTCCGGTTTTTTGGTGGGCCGCCCCACCGAGCACCCATCCCCCGGGCAGCGGTTAGCGGACCTCGTCACGGGACGACTAGGTTCCAATTCGACCACGTTATCTGCAGCCGCGCACCTTGACTCTCAGTTCAACGTCCGGAACAGCGTCATCCCGTTCGCACTCGCCGCGCTTGACCCCGTTTTTCGAGAATCATCCGCCAATACGGACCCAAGCGCCAATACCTAGAATATGTCGTGCACTCCAATACCGCGCCACGTTTCTCGTATAAGCTCATATCCGTGCACCATGCGAAGATGGATTGCTAAGGCGACAATTCTGGACTCTTGTCGCCGGAGGCACACTTTCGATAAGCTGGGATTTGGGCTTTAGGGTTATGTGCAACTGGCGTCGACTGATTGCGTTCCTGATGATTACGTTGAGCGTTTTCGCTCAGTCGTCGGCGGCTGCATCGTCATCTGTCCGCGCCATTCGATGCGACGTCTCGCGCCATAGCCATGCTGCCAGTGAGCTAGCCTCAACCAACCGTCAGCACTGGATGCGCACCTCTTTTATGGGGGAAGAGCGACGGAGTAATAGTAGTCATGGCCACGCCAGTCATACAGGCCACTGCTGCGGCGAACTTCTGTGCACCGGGGCCGTTCTGCCTTCCGGCCGTGCAATCGTCGGTCCGAGCGTCTATGTGGGTCGAGTCCCACTGAAGCACGCGGCAAGCCCTCACGCTTCGTTCTTGACAGGTGGCATCGACCGGCCGCCTCGCCTCCTCGACCTGTAGCGGCTGCGCTCAGTCAACCCTCGGCCTGCGTCTATTTTCCGGCCTTTCCGCTGCTTGCCGCTAGCCGCCGCATCCGTTCCAACGCGAGACGCGGAGTGTCGAGTAGCGCGCGACTATGCGCAGCGACTCGACTCCCGGCCGTCCCGCGGCCACATGCCTACGGCGCCGTTCGGCCTTGGCGTCAAATTCCGGTACGACCGTCGGTTCGCGGCGGGCGAGTGTCTGGTCAGCGCCAGACAGCGAGCCACCAAACGCCAGATATGAATCGACGATGTTGCTGCCCAGAAATTGCAGGAGACATTGATGAAGAAGTTCGTCGGTTTGGACCTACTTCGCTTCGGACTAGCCGTGTACCTCATGATTTTCCATACGGTACGCGAGTACCCTCAAAACGCAACAATTCCGTTGATAGAACTGACGAACCTTGGCGGGTTTGCGACCAGCACTTTTTTCATTCTCTCCGGATTCATCCTTTCGCACGTCTACTTCGGACGCACCACTGAACTTCGGGGTGGGACGAAAGAATTCTTCGTCAAGCGACTGTCGAACCTTTATCCCGTTCATCTCATTTCGCTGTTTCTCTTGCTCGTTGTCTCAGCTACCGGGACCCAAACGCTGAACAGCTTTTCTCTCATGTCGCTGAACGACGGGGACGCGCAGGTGGTACTCGGCGGCGCCGATACAGCAATAAACTTTGTCCTCAATATCCTTCTGCTGCAGGTATGGAACCCGTTGTATGCGTCAATCAATGCTCCGTCCTGGTCGCTGTCGACCTTGCTTTGCTTCTACCTTGCCTTTCCCTTCTTGGCTCCACGGCTCTTGGGCGCTGACCGTAAGGTACGATTGCTAGTCGTCCTCTGGGTGCTGTACCTTATTCCACCGGCAGTCGCCACCCTGATGCATTGGTATGGGCCAGCAGCTGTTGGTTTGATAACGCGGAACCCGCTGCTTCGCCTGCCCGAATTTCTAGCAGGGATTCTCCTGTATGGCCTCTATCGCGAGGGGCGGCTCGCTGGCGCCTTCAACGACTGGGGTAAGCTCGCCGCATCGCTGAGTTTCGTCGCGGCCTCGTTTGTCTATTGCGCGTGGCTGGAGTCTCACGGACCCATTTACTCTCGTTATGTCATCCACAACGGGGCCTTATTGCCGGCAGAGTTGCTGCTCGTCGCCGTCTTCGCCTTCGTTTCCATCCGACAACGTCACGAGAGTCTCTGCGTCCGGCTAGGCAACGCAGCGCTGTCAATCTTCGCCATTCATGTGCCGCTGTTCTTCATAATGATGAAGGTGTTGAAACTCTTGCAGATGGGCGAGTCACCCATATGGTGCGCATCGCATTTTTCAGCGTGCGTTTCGGCCTCGAAGCACGTAGTCCCCAGCATGGCAACATATCCGCTGTACCTACTCGTCACTGTTATTGTCGCCGTATATTTTCAGGAAAGACTTCTGGTGCCAGTCCGTGCGCTGCTGCGCGCAAGGTTTCTCGGAAAGCCAGCGCAGCAATCAACGAGCGTTACTCAGCGTCGTGGAACGCAGAGCAATTGATGCGGCAATCGGCCGTGCGCCGGGCCCCGCAGGACCCGGCGCACGTTACCCAACGGCGGTGGTGGTCGACGCCTGTTGCAGGCGGGCCGCCTGCCACCAGCCTCCTTTAAGTCCTCACACACCCCGGCGGCCGTCTCTGCCAAATGCTCACCCGCTACGTCCCGCACAAGCTTTTCCGTAGCTTCCTGACCAACTGTCGCATCTGCAGTCGGTCGTCTCGACCGCCAGAGGCTCCGGTTGACGCACCTACGAGAGCGGTGCTCGGTTGTGGAAGTAAATGCCGTGAGGTGACTTCCCGACCTTGATGGTGTTGACGAGTTTTAGTGTCTTCATGTCGATGACGCCGACGTACCTAGTGAATCGGAAAGTAACCCAGAGGTATCGCTTGTCTTGGCTCAACTCCATATCATCCGGCCCTGGCAATAAGCCGGTAATGGTTCCGACTGTCGTCAGGTTGTCTTGGTCGAGGATGCTTATGGTATTGCCGACCCGATTGCTGACTAGGACGTGGTGACCATCAGAAAGAGACCGAAAGTTGTGCGCGCCGTTGTCCGTATGAATCGTCTTGACCACCTTTTGCGCGCGCCAGTCGACCACCGCGACATAATCCGCACCTGTCATCCCAACAAGCAGGTATTTGTCCCCAGGCGTGAGCCAAAGCCCCGCTGGCGCTTTGCCCACAGGCATTTTCCAAAGCACCGTTTGCCTCGCGAGGTCGATGGCAGCCACTTCTCCGGACTCTTGCAAAGTAACGAAAACAATCTTGCTGTCGGCCGTAAAAATCATGTGGCTAGGCATCTTGGCGAGCGGGACCCGCTTCGCCAACGAGAAGTCTTTCCCGTCGTACCTGTATATGTCGATGCGGTCAAGCCGCAATCCGTTGGTAACAAACCATTTTCGGTCGTTCGAGAAGCCAAGCTGATACGGGTCTTCGATGTTTGGAATCCATCGTTGAACTTTCCCGTTTTCTGGGTCGAGCAGGACCAGGTTGTTCGCAACTGAATTCGCGACAATCAGGGAGCGATTATCGGGCGTCGCCATCAGGTGGTGCGGCTCCTTGCCGACCGGGTATGTATCGACGACCTTCTGACTAGCTTGGTCGATGAGGCTGATGCTTGCATCGGCCGAATTCAATACGATGACGTCCTCAGCGTGCGCCGTTGCCTGTGCGAGCGCAATCACTGCGATACCCAGGTGCTGCAAAGCCTTATGCCGCAATGGTCGAGTGACGCTCATGTTCGGGCCTCGGTCGCACAGTAGCCAACTGATTGAAGGGCGTCTCTTATCATTCGCTCGGGAGCGGTCGTTTCCACCTCGACCGTCTTCGAGGCGAGGTCGACACTCACTCGCGCGACGTTGTCTACCTGTGCGATGCCTCTGCGGACGGTCTGGGCGCATCCCCCGCAAGATATTTTTTCGACATGAAACTTCATCATCGTCTCCAAAAGGAATTCGGCCACAGCCGACCCAACCGTCTCGTCGTGGGAACGTCAAGTCGGCTGCGTTCGCTCGTGTTTCGTTGTTGCCCGAGGAAAGTGAAGTAAGAATGCTGTACGTCCAGCCGCGCTGCGAACGTCAACCGTGCCGCGATGCAGCTGCATAATCGACTTCACTATCGCGAGCCCCAGCCCCGTGTTCTTCGCCGACCCGTGCCTGGATGCGTCGGCCCTGTAGAAGCGTTCAAAAATTTTTGGCAGATGTTCCGGCGCTATCTCGTTGCCGGCATTCACGACCTCAATGGACGCCTGCCCCGATGTTTCAGAAGCACGTAACTCTACGGTGGAGCCCGGTGTCGCGTGTTGCAGCGCGTTCGATACCAGGTTACTTACGGCGCGGCGAAAGAGATTTGTGTCGGCTTTCACAACGGCGTTGCCTTCAACGCTGATGTGAATATTCGATTCATCCGCCAGACCCTGAAAATACGATGCCAGCCGCCCAAGTTCGCTTCTCGCGTCAATCATCGACGCATTAAGCAACGACTGGGCGTTGTCAGTTCGAGCCAGAAACAGCATGTTTTCAATCATGCGTTGGAGCCGTTCGTACTCTTCTATGTTTGACTCGATGAGCGCTTCATACTCGTCAATCGTTCGCGGCCGCGAAAGGGTTATCTGCGATGCACTGAGCAGATTTGCCAGCGGGGTGCGCATGTCATGCGCGAGGTCAGACGAAAACTGCGACAGACGGACAAACGCTCGCTCGAGCCTGTCGAGCATTCGGTTCACCGACGTCGCTATCTCCTCCAGTTCTACAGGTCCCCCCTCGATATCAAGCCTCTCGCTTAGATTGTGCGCCTCAATGCGGGACGCTTGGCGGCCAATGCTCTTGACAGGTACGAGCCCACGCCGAGTAATCAAGTACCCGAGACCGCCGACGAGAAGGGAACCGATTGCTACGGCAACAAAGATGTCAATACGGTAGCTCTCAAGCAGCGATTGCCTGTCGAGCGCGCTACGCGAGAGCAGAACCTGCGCGACCTCGCCCGAGCGAAGCCTCTGCGACGCCATCACGCAGCGCGCTTGGCCTATCGCGGCGGACTCGCAACCGTATGGAACGCCCGGCGAGTGCTTCTGATGAATCAGTGCCTGGAAGTCCATCGGGGTCGTCAGTCCGTGCTGCATTAACACATCACCGCTTTTACCGACGATAGCCAGATAGACCCCAGGGTGCGAAAGGAGCACCTCGTGGAAGATGGACGGGTCGCGACGCACAGCGTCGAGCGCGCCCGCGTCGCTGATTAACTGCCGGAATTGGGCGAGTTTTCCCGCAATCTCGACATCGTCGCGCCGTTCTAACTCATGCGCGAGAGACCGGTAGAGGTACGCTCCCATCAGCGAAAATACGAGAAGCGCGGCTAATGCAAAGGCGCCCGCCAATCGCAGAAGGAGCACATATGCGGACTTCGCTGGCGCCAGGTGGTTCACGACCTGTCCTCGAGTACGTAACCCATCCCTCGGACGGTGTGCAGCAGCTTGTTGCCGTACGAGTTATCGATTTTGGCGCGCAAGCGCTTCACCGCTGCATCCACAACGTTTGTATCGCTATCGAAGTTCATGTCCCAAATTTGGGACGTGATGAACTGCCGCGTCAGGACCTCGCCCTGCCGCTCGGCGAGCAATTGCAGCAGAGCGAATTCTTGTGCAGTTAGCTCAAGCCGCGCTTCCCCGCGTCTCACGCGGCGCTTCATAAGGTCAATTTCGAGGTCGCCGATACGCAGGATATCCTTGACCGCGCGAGGTGCGCGGCGAAGCAATGAGCGTATCCGGGCCAGTAGCTCGGCATACGCGAAGGGCTTCGATAGATAGTCGTCGGCACCGGCCTCCAATCCCTCGACCTTGTCATCGACCGTGTCACGCGCTGTGAGCAGCAAGACAGGCGTTTGTTTGTGCCTGCGCAATTCCCTAAGTACCTTCAGGCCATCGATACCCGGCAGCATGATATCTAGTACAACGAGGTCGAAGTCCTCATTGAGCGCAAGGAAGAGACCATCCTCTCCGTTGTCGGCAATGTAGACGGTATAGCTGGCCTCCGTAAGCCCTTTGCGGAGATAGGAGGTCATCTTCGGCTCGTCTTCTATAAGCAGAATGCGCATAGGTTCACGATGACTTGAGGATTGAAGCCGTATGAGGCCTCGCCTTTTGCAGCTTACCGGCTCCTTCCTGCGCAGCACATGACGGCAAGATGAAAAAATTTTCATGTTGGAGATGAAAAAATTGTCATGTTGCGCGCATCTTGCTGTCAGGCGTCGGGCGGTAACCTTCGCACGCTCTTCCCGCTAGTCACTTCGGGCGACTACAGCTTACAATTATCAAACGCATGCTACGTTCGGAAGCGATGTCCTACTGGCGCAAATTCATCCTGGTTGTCGTCTTAACGCTGAGCCTTCCGGTTCAGTCGTTTGCGGCCGCGTCGATGAGTTGTGGTCTCGGGTTGGGTCATGGTGGCAACGCGTCTTCTCACATGCACCGCCATCTGCATGAGTCGTCCGATGCCTTCGGCTATGACAACACTGTAGAGGCTCACGGAACCCAACGGAGCGGCCAAGCGACTCGCTCGCACGGCCATCATCACACTTGCTCCAGTTGCGTATCTTGCTGTGTCGGCGCCGCCGTTGTCGACCTTTCGGCGCCAACACAGTTCGCTGATGCTGCCCACTCCGTCATTCTTCCGTCAATGCCGCTTCCGGTCGTTTCCTTTCTGACTGGCGGCATCGAGCGACCGCCTAGGCCGCTTCTCGTCTAGTCCGCACAGTCGCAGCTAAACAGCTGCGGCAGGCATTTGTCCGAGTCGACCACCGACTTCGACGATTCATGACGAGAACAATCCATGAGAAAACTCCTTGCGGCGTTTCTAGCCGCTTGCGCGTTGCCGTTGCTCGCGCAGGCAACGACGGCGCCAATCCCCGACCCTACCGATGCTAGCGCGTCGACACCAGCCGTCGAAGTGCCGTCGGCGTTTAGTCAGTACATGTCTTTCAAGGACAGTGACAATCCGAGCTGGCAACAATTGAACCGTGAGGTTGCTCCGAAGCGCAATGGCGCGATGCTGCACTCGGTGCCTACCGGAAGTGCTTCCGCTGAGATGAACGAACACCAACACGGGAGCCGGGCAAAATGACACGCCACCTCACACATACCCGGGCAACATGTGTCGCAATCGTTGCGGTGTTCCTAGCTGGATGCACCACATTCTCGAAGGATGGCGGATTTACCAGCGTGTCGTCGGTTGCGTCCGAGCGCCTTGGCAAGGATGCGGTTTACATCAGAACCGATGGAGACCGAGAGGCTGCTTACAAGCGCACCCAGGAGCTTCTGGCCAAACCGCTCGGCATGGACGACGCCGTCCAGATTGCGCTGCTCAACAATCGTGGACTCCAGGCCGCGTACGGGGAGCTCGGCGTTTCGGAAGCCGACCTAGTTCAAGCAGGCCGTCTGCCCAATCCGAGCTTTTCTTTCAGCCGGACACATTGGAGCGATGGCATTGGCATCGGCCGGACGTTTTCTATGGCGGTTCTCGGTGTGCTGACGCTGCCCGTCGCCTCGCGTATCGAAGCGCGTCGGTTCGAGCAGACGAAGCTCGAGACGGCCAACGCCATGTTGAAGGTGGCGGCCGACGCGCGAAAGGCATACGTCGAAGCGGTCGCAGCCGGACAGTCAGCGATGTATGCCGAGCAGGTCGAGGATTCTGCCGAGGCAGGCGCTGAACTGGCATCGCGTATGCGCCAAGCCGGTAACTTCAGCAAGCTCGACTACGCGCGAGAGCAAGCCTTCTACGCGGAATCCGCTGCTCAGTTGGCCAAGGCTCGACAGCAGAAGGTTTCCGCGCGTGAAAAGCTGACTCGTGCGATGGGCCTTTGGGGTCTTGGTGCGCAATATCAGCTTCCCGACCGGCTCCCCGACCTGCCGAAAGATAGACCTCAGTTAAGCGAGCTCGAGCCGTTCGCGATGCAAAACCGCCTAGAAATCCAAGCCGGGAAACTGCAAGTTCAGGGGCTCGCGACATCGCTGGGTCTCGGCAAGGCAACTCGGTTCGTCAATGCGCTGGAGGTCGGGTACCAGAACAACTTCGAAACGGACAAGGGCAAAGAGCGCGGATATGAGGTAAGCGTCGAAATCCCCATCTTCGACTGGGGCAGCGCGAAAGTGGCGCGCGCAGAAGCCATATACATGCAGTCGGCGAACCGCCTTGCGCAGACAGCTATCGACGCCCGGTCGGAAGTCCGCGAATCATACTCCGCATATGTGACTAGCTACGACGTTGCCAAGCACTACCGCGACAACGTCGTGCCTGTGCGCAAGACCATCTCCGAAGAGATGCTGTTGCGCTACAACGGCATGCTCGCAAGCGTTTTTGAATTGCTGGCGGACTCGCGCGACCAAGTTAGTGCGGTCAACGGATACATCGACGCACTCAAAGACTATTGGCTTGCAGAAACCGACCTGCAGCAGTCGCTTGGCGGGCAACTTCCGCCGAGCACAACTGCACCGGCGCGAAGTCCCGCTGATAACAACACCGAGCCAAGCTCGGCAGAGCCCGCGTCGAATACGCCGGGAGTAGGTGCGCCGTCGACGCCGTCCGCGACGCAAACACAATCTGAAGGTAAATGAAGATGGTCTCTCGTCGAAATTTTATCGGCGGCTCGGGTGCTGCACTGTTAGGTGCGGCCCTCGTCAGCAAGGCTGGCGCCGCGTCGCTGCCAGAAGCCCCAACGATGGGTAACGCCGTCACGCAGCCTCCTCTCGCACCGCCCAACGGACGCCCATATACGCCTGTTGCGACGTTGAATGGGTGGACGTTGCCGTGGCGTATGAAGAACGGATGGAAGGAGTTCCATCTCATTGCGGAGCCGGTGGTACGCGAGATGGCGCCCGGCATGAACGCCAATCTTTGGGGTTACAACGGTCAGACCCCGGGCCCGACCATCGAAGCGGTCGAAGGTGACAAGGTCCGCATCTTCGTGACGAACAAGTTGCCTGAACACACCACCGTTCACTGGCACGGCATGCTCCTGCCTTCGGGAATGGATGGCGTCGGCGGGCTCACGCAGCCTCATATCCCGCCGGGCAAGACCTTCGTCTATGAGTTCCAACTGGAGAAGCACGGGACCTTCATGTATCACCCGCATGCCGACGAAATGGTACAGATGGCCATGGGCATGATGGGCACGTTCATCGTGCATCCGAAGGACCGCAACGTCATGCATGTGGACCGCGACTTCGTCTTCCTACTAGCCGCGTATGACATTGACCCAGGCAGCTTCACGCCGCGCGTCAATGAGATGACGGACTTCAACATGTGGACGTTCAATTCCAGAGTGTTTCCTGGAATCGACCCTATGCCAGTTCGCGCGGGGGATAGAGTGCGCATCCGTTTTGGCAACCTGACCATGACGAATCACCCGATTCACCTGCACGGATACAGCTTTGAGGTCGCCGGCACTGATGGCGGCTGGATTCCTCCGACCGCGCGCTGGCCCGAAGTCACTTCTGACGTTGCTGTCGGGCAAATGCGCGCCATCGAGTTCACGGCGAATCGTCCTGGCGATTGGGCATTTCACTGCCATAAGTCTCATCACACCATGAATGCAATGGGGCATCAGGTTCCCAACATGATTGGCGTGCCGCAAAAGGACCTTGCCAAGCGCATCAATAAGCTGGTTCCCGACTACATGGCCATGGGCAGCACCGGCGGAGCGATGGGTGAGATGGAAATGCCCCTGCCCGACAATACGCTGCCGATGATGACGGGCAGCGGGCCCTTTGGGCCACTCGAGATGGGCGGGATGTTCACCGTAGTCAAAGTTCGCCAGGGCCTTGGAAGGAACGATTACCGCGACCCAGGCTGGTTCAAACATCCCAAGGGTACGGTGGCATACGAGTACACCGGCGAACTGCCCGACAGCTGATTCTGAAAGTGCCGTGCAAGTGCACGGCCGAATTTTATTAACCAATGGAGAGAATGTGATGAAGAAGGCAATTGCTGCGATGACACTGGGTTTTGCAGCGTCGCTGTCCGCGACCGCTTACGCGGCGGGCGATATGAGCAACATGAACATGGCGAGCGGCGCCCAAAAGAACGCTGATGCGAAGAACAGCATGTCGCATGGCGAAGTCAAGAAGGTCGATAACGCCGCAGGCAAGCTCACCATCAAGCACGGTCCGCTCGAAAACCTCGGCATGGAAGGCATGACGATGGCGTTCAAGGTGAAAGACCCCGCGATGCTCTCGCAAGTCAAAGCAGGCGACAAGATTGATTTCGTTGCCGAGGAGGTGAACGGGTCCCTCACGGTCACCAAGCTGCAGATGCAGTAACGCCTTGACGAAGAACCACGCAATCACCGACATCTGCCAAGGAAGGCAAGTATGAACAACGTAATTCGCAAGAGCCTCGCCCCTCTTTTGGTGACCGCAGCAATGTGCCTCTTGCCTGTTGCTGCGTTGGCGCATGGCAAGCTTGAGAGCGCCGCACCCGCCGCCGGCAGCACGGTCGACGTGTCGCCAGATGCGTTGCGGCTGACGTTTAACGAGACCATCGAATCCTCTTTCAGCACCATCAAGGTCGTCAATCCTGCTGGCGCGCCCGCGACGAAGGAAAAAGCTACGGTGGATTCGACCAATCCGCGAGTTCTTGAAGTTTCGCTGCCGAAGCTCGAATCGGGTTCGTACACCGTCCACTGGGCCGTGATGACAAGTGACTCCCACAAGACAAAGGGCACCTACACTTTCACGGTGAAGTGATGAACGACGGTTTCCTGGGCGTTCTACGACTGGCGCTGGTCGCACTGCAGAACATCAGCTTCGCGACACTGGTTGGTGCACTCATTAGCGACAGGTGGCTTGTCCGCAGCACATCTCACTGGCAGGCAAGCGTGAGCGCGCGGTTGCTGCTTGCCGCTCGCGTGGCGTGCGTTGCATTGTTGCTGTCCACAACCGCCGCCTTCTGGACGCACTGCGCGCTCATGAGCGAGTCGACCCTTGCGGAAGCCGGACCGGCCGTCTACTCGATGCTGAAGGAAACCGGATATGGTCATGCATGGGCTGCCAGCGCGTTGCTCACTTGCGTAGCACTCGGCTTGCTCTTCGCCCCGGCTTCCATGCGCGGCCGACTCATGCCGCTCACCGGGATATGTCTTGCCGGAATCGCGCTTGGAAGGAGCAACACCGGGCACTCCGTCGAAGCTGGCTTCTTCTCCCTGCCGGTATGGGCGGACTGGATTCACCTTCTCGCAATCAGCGTCTGGGTTGGGCTCGTAGTCGCGACCACCTATGTCGTTGCTCCGACGCTTTTCGCTGCGGGTGAGCCCGACCGAAAGAACGGGGCCTCGTTCATTCAGTCGCTGTCCGACACGGCCACGATTGCACTACTTGTTCTCTTTGCCACCGGCGCATACAGCGGATGGCGAAGCGTGAACTCGCCGGTCGGTTTCGTCACCTCGTCATACGGGCAGGTGCTCATGCTGAAGCTCGGGCTTGTATTAGTCGCTGCCGCCCTAGGCGGCCACAACCGATTCTTCGAGATGCCGCAACTGCTCGCCTCCCTCAAGGGCGGCAGCATGCGTAATGCTGCACCTGCGCTCAAGCGCTTCTCAAGGGTGCTGCAAGTTGAATCAATCGTACTTGTGGCTGTTCTTATCGCTGCCGCAGTTCTCGTTTCGAGCCCGCTGCCAGGCACAGCATAATCACCAGTAACACAAAGTCCGTCCACGGTGGACGGCCCTGCTAGTGACGCTATAGCTCATTTGCCGACGCTGGGCATGACTTTCCTCCGACGTCGAGAGCCGAACCAACGTCACCGAGCCAAGCGCGCTCTTTGCGCAGTGCTCACGCCCCTGAGACGCAGGCGCCACCTCAGGGGAATACACGCGCCCAAGTCGTGCAAGAATTGATTGAAGCTCAGGGGGCCGGACTCGTCCCCACTAGCCGGTCCGACTATCCTCCAAGCGAAGCGACATTTGAACGTAATCGCGCTCGGTACGGCTCTGATTCCGGGAGAATGGCCGGTCACTGACACTTGTCGACTAGAAAGCCTAAAGCTGGTTCGCTCAGCGAAGGCACGGCCGACGTTGGCTCCCACGACGTCAGCGTAGCCATACGTTGGCGTCCAACGACTCACCATCGATTCTCTTCGCTTGCGAAGTCTCCGCTTATCTTTTCAGTTTGTCGGAGTGATGCTTTGGACTAGCCGGGCTTCTTTTGCGTAAGCGGTCCAACGGACCGCTGCTGCTCTCCGCCTAAAAAAACTGCCATCCATGAGATGGCTTTGATGTCTGAAGTAGCTTTCGTATCGAAGATGAAGCTAAAGACATCTGTAGCGAAGCCGACTTATATGACCTTCACATCCAGACTCGCAACGATGATTCGCGGCGACACGCCCGGGCTCAGACGTTCTGGCTTGGTGACCAGCTTTCCCGCGACAGGTCGTGCAACGTGTCCTTTGCAAACTGGCGCGGCTGCAGGGGGGGCCATATGACGGAAAGATGATGGAAATTTCATCAGCTCATCACCATAACGCCACTAAAGACTGGTCAGAATGAAGTCGTAAGCGAAGTGGTCGTGCGTTAGGGAGGAGATATGCGGCGCCTAGCGATGTTTTCGGCGACAACGGCTCTTTTTTCGGGTTGCGTCTTACCGCAGCCGGGGGTTGCGCAACAGGGAAAGAATCAGAAGGAGGCGCAGTCCGAACTCGAGAAGGCGTGGGAGGAAGTTGGCTACCGCATCGGTGCTCAGAGTATCCGCCTTCTGAGGCAACGCTTGACCGCGCGAGGAAGCGGTATGCAGCCAGCCATCCGGAGGACGTACCGGTGGCCGCAAGCGCAAGGAAACCGTCGAATGAATCTCAACTTGATGGAGTCGGACGCGAGAGCGGGTCCGGCCAGAGACAGCGACATTTCTCACGTTCCCTCTGCGTACGTCGCATTGGGGAACGCGCCGTGAGAATCGCCCCCTACGTTGGCTTCATTTGGGGACGACGTTTTGGCCGGACTGCGGATTTCTCGCGTCAAGATGGAGGGCCCGTTTCTGACAAGGAACTGGTAGTCGGGGTTACCCTTTGGTACTGACGATGGTCTTACGGCCACCTACTGTTCAGTCCGCTGCGGCCGTGCAGATGTCAAGTCGAATTCCCAGAACGGGGCGACCGGCAGATGCTCATGGAGACACTCGTTCCCCGGTTAAGTAGCCTATAGTCATATTGACGGCATCGGAGTCATGTACCGACCGCGCTGCTACGCATTGCGTCCGGTGTTCTGTGGAGGAAACATGATGAGCAGCGTTCTGTTCGTTGACGACTTGGAAGACACAGCAGATTCGCTTGCCGACATTGCTTCCGCGTTGGGTCACCGGAGCGCGGTAGCGTACAGCGGTGCATCGGCTCTCGAAATCGCCATGCATGACGTCTTCGATATCATTTTCTTGGACCTTACTCTACCGGACAGCGATGGACGCGAAATCTGCCAGCGTTTGCGGCAAGGCCGTTGTGCCGGTGCCCGTATCATCGCGCTGACTGGCCGCACTGAGTTGGCCGCCGCGGACATTGATTGCTTTGACGGCCTACTGCCGAAGCCCTGTTGCATCAACGACCTGGAACGGCTGCTGGCTTGAAGCAGCCCCTTGGTAGCCGACTCTCTCCGGCGGGTGATTCGCGGATGGCATCCACGTAGCAATGACGTACGAAAACTTGGGTAGCGACCGCTATGTCGCGTCTTACCGCGTCCACGATGCGCGGACATAAGCCGACTTCCCGTCGTTATTTGCCGGCCAGCAGCGACTTCAGGCAACGGTTGTGTATAGCTCGTGTTTCGGCAGACGTGAAGTCGAGGCGCAGATTACTGTCAAAGATTGACGCTAGAGCGCTGCCATTCAGCGTCACACCGGTCTCCGCCTCGAAGGCCGCCGCAATTGGAAGCGCGCGACTTGCCAACATAACTCGGCATACGACATCTTCGTCGCGCTGCGTCGCTTTCGACCAGTAGACTGAGCACTCGACGGTATTTTCTGTCGACATCCAGCGGCCGGTAGCAAACCTGGTCGCAAGATGGGAGATGACGAGGAATGTCAGCATCTCCGCTTGCACTTTCAAATCGCCGCTAACAGGAAATGTCATTCAGGACGAGGGGAGTCTCAGACGGTGAAATCCATTGTAGAACGTACTCGCCCGATTTCAAGTCGTTGATGCCGGTGAATCGACCCCGACACCGCATTGCGCGGTCCGTCGCTCGCCATCCGGATGCCGTTAGGACGCGCTGTCGGCAACACATGAATACCAGCGCTTGTCTGAGGTCAAGAAGTGACGAAAGTTGCCGTTATCACCATGGGTCGGGTATGCCGACTTCAAGGACATAGCGGAATGATTTCCAAGAAACTAATGCTGGTATTGACGGGGCTCGTGCTCGCGAACATAGAAGCATGCGGCGACAAACAAGAAGCGGCATCGCCACCTAGTAGTTCTGCTTCGCCCGTATTGGCGTCTAAGACCTTGAGTGCATCTCTTCCGCCGGTAGGAGGCAAAGACGCAGGTCGGACGGCACAGGGTGCCGTCCAGGCGCAACCGACCGTTGCTGACCAAGACGGTCTCATCCGCGTTCGCTTTGACGAGATTTTTTCCATTGGGCCAAACGGCGACCTGACGCCAAAAGTTCCCGTCGACATCAACGGCGTACAAATGACCCCCGGAGTCACCTTTGGAGGCGGCGTACAGTTCGGTGGCTTCGCCGTTGGTCAAGCGCTCGGTCACGACTTCGGTGTGCGACAGCTCGGGAACGGGTTCATACAACTGGTAAAGTATTACAACTGACCGAGCCTCGTCATTAGGACTTTTGGAGCGGCTTCGCACGCGTTGCATACCTACGATACAGTTGGCGCCTCTGGGCTCTCATGTTTCCCAGTGAAATTCAACGGCAAACCTTCGACATGCTCTCATTCCCGAGGCGATGGATGCACGCCACCTGTATGTCGCTTTGACCCGTGGTGCGGGCAATTGGTGTATTGCTCTAAAGCAGCCGCTCTTACGCCGTGTGCGTGAGTTGTCGGGCTCTCAATGATATAGACCTTCTCGTTGCTTTGCAGGCCCAGCAGGTCTATCTGTTGCCGCTGTCTAGGTGCCCCCCAGGGGTACACTGCAATCGCTGCGGAAGTGAGGCAGTTTCGCGGCTATCGACACTCATGGTGTGCTTATCTGATTTTTTTCTCATGTTTGCATCATGTTCGTGCACTGACCGCTGCACATACTGTCCATATGACTCGCACCTTCGCGGTCGAAACCAGGAGAACAGTTATGAACGCAGGAAAATTTGCAGCAGCGCTCGCCATTGCAGGTGTCTCGATGGGCATGATTTCGCAGTCCGCGACCGCTCAAGGCAAGACGCGTGAGCAGGTCCGTCAGGAGCTGGTCCAGGCACGGCACGAGGGCATCATCCCGGCAAACAAGACCCAATATCCGCCGAGCCATGCAACGATTGCTCGCAATCAGGCCACGCATGCCGCGGAGACCCACGGCGGGGAGAAGTCGCCGAGCCCGGACCAGCACGACCAGCTCGCCGCACGATAAGTTAGCGCCGCCATCTGGCGGTAAGGATGTAAGTCAACGCACGCCGTGAGAGCTCGTCTATCACGGCGTATTCGCGTTTGCGCAGCAGGGTTCGTGGTGTTTGACTCCTAAACTCGGCCGGGGCCAGCGCGCCATGCATCATCGGCGCGAGGCCAATTGCGAACGCCAATAACCAGTTTGGCATTAAGCCGCAACGCAAGGACAAGGTAGGTCAACAGTGCTTTCGGGGCCGCAACAAGCGAGCCGTTAAGACGCGGTGCCGACACAATGCGCAGTGCATCGGAATGATGAACTGCCCTCGCGTGAAACGGCTCTTCCGAATGCTTCTCGGCCGAGAGGAGCTCCGGCTCACAGAGCGGAGCTTCTCCGCGCTTTTCTACTTGAAGCCGATTCTCTGGAGAACCTGCGTCGCGAATCCGCGAGTATCGTTTGGCGCCGTCTTTCGGAACGACATCGAATGGGCGACACGATAGAGGACCGGCAGCACCAGCAAAGTGAGAGCTGTCGAAGACAAGATGCCTCCTATAACGACCGTGGCGAGCGGTCGCTGCACTTCCGACCCGGTGCCTGTCGCGATGGCCATCGGGATGAAGCCGAAGGATGCCACCAAGGCAGTCATCAGAACGGGGCGGAGGCGCGTTAGCGCTCCTTCACGCACGGCCTCATCCAATGGCGCTCCTTCGTCTCGGAGATTGCGAATGAACGAAATCATCACCAAACCGTTCAGGACGGCCACTCCGGATAGGGCGATGAATCCCACAGCCGCAGTGATGGAGAGGGGGATACCTCGCAACCACAGAGACACCACCCCGCCACTGAGCGCAAACGGAATGCCGGTGAACACTAACAAGCCGTCCTTTACATTGTTAAACATCACGAAAAGAAGGATGAAGACCATAAAGAGCGACAGCGGAACGACAAGTTTTAATCGCTCGGTGGCGCTCTGCAGTTGCTCGAACTGGCCACCCCAAGAGACCCAGTAGCCGGACGGAACCTGCACGTTCTGTTGAATCAGGTCACGAGCCTCCGTGACGAACGAGCCGACATCTCGTCCTCGCACGTTGGCGCTGATAACAACGCGTCGCTTTCCGTCTTCCCGACTTATCTGGTTCGGCCCCGGCCCAACTTGCACCGTCGCCAACTCTTCAAGGGCTACGTACGGCGCCTGAAGCATCTGACCTCGTCCTGCTGACGTCCCAGTGGTCGGAAGCGCAATCGGCAGCCGCTTGATGGCTTCGATGTCTGACCGGAGTTCGTCAGGCAAGCGAACCACAATATCGAAGCGTCGGTCGCCCTGGAACAGCGTGCCGGCCTTTTGCCCGCCGACGGCCGCGGCCACCGTATCCTGAACATCGGCCACGGTCACCCCATACCGAGCGAGCTTATCGCGCTCCAGATTGATGGACAGGACAGGTAGACCATTCGTTTGCTCGACCTTCACCTCCGACGCCCCAGGCACCTTTTGTAGCGCAGCGGCGATTTTTTCTCCGGTGTCGTTCAGGACTGTCATATCGTCGCCGAAAATTTTCACCGCAACATCGCTACGAACACCAGAAATGAGTTCGTTGAAGCGAAGCTGAATCGGCTGCGAGAACTCGTAGGCGTTGCCAGGTATGGTTGCCAGAACAGCCTCAATTTCCTTGATGAGGTCCTCGCGTGACTTCTTCGGGTCTGGCCACTGGTCCACAGGCTTCAACATGATGTAACCGTCCGACAAGTTCGGCGGCATCGGGTCGGCAGCAATCTCTGCAGTCCCGGTGCGAGCAAACACGCGGTCAATCTCGGGAATCTTTTCCTTCAACGCCTTCTCGATGCTCTTCTGCATCTCCAGTGATTGAGACAAGCTCGTCCCCGGGATTCGAAGTGCGGCGACAGCAACGTCGCCTTCATTCAGGCTTGGAATGAACTCACTTCCGAGCCTGGTCCCGAGCGCCGTGGACGCGGCGACAATCAGAGCTGCGCCAATCAATACGCGCTTTGGCTGGCCGAGGAATCGGCAGAGCACAGGTTCGTACGCGCGGCGCGCCCAACCCATGATTCGGTTCTCTTTCTCCGAAACGTTCTTCCCGATGAACAGAGCAACCGCTGCCGGGATAAATGTGACCGTTAGCACCATCGCCGCGGCCAACGCCATGACAACGGTGATTGCCATTGGGTGGAACATCTTGCCTTCGACGCCGGTGAGGGCAAAGATGGGCAGATACACCACCATGATGATGAGCTGGCCGAAAACGAGTGCGCGGCGTGCCTCTTGGGATGCGCCAAACACCTCTTCGAAACGCTCATCTCTTGTGAGCTGCCGCCCCGCTAGGGCCTGAGCGTGTGACAGTCGTCGAACGCAGTTCTCGACTATAACTACGGCCCCGTCGACGATGATGCCGAAGTCTAGCGCGCCAAGGCTCATCAGGTTTGCACTTACCTTTGCGTTCACCATCCCCGAAAACGTCATCAGCATCGAAAGCGGAATTACTAGCGCTGTTATAAGCGCTGCGCGAATGTTGCCAAGGAAGAGGAAAAGAATGGCGATTACGAGAACCGCTCCTTCAAGCAGGTTTTTCTTGACGGTCTGCACTGCCTTCTCGACTAGCACCGTTCTGTCGTACACTGGGATGGCGCGTACACCATTTGGGAGCGTCTTGTTGACGCCATCCATTCTCAGGGCAACGGCCCGCGCTACCGAGCGGCTGTTCTCGCCCATAAGCATAAACACTGTGCCCAGGACGACTTCTTCCCCGTTCGAGGTAGCGCTGCCCGTGCGCAACTCTCGCCCGACATCGACCTCTCCAACGTCGTTGATGCGAACGGGAACACCGCCAACGTTCGTCAGGACGATGTTGGCGATATCCTGCACGGACCCTGCTTGACCAGGAACGCGCACGAGGTACTGCTCACCTCGCTTCTCGATATAGCCTGCGCCGACGTTGTCGTTGTTGCGTTCGATGGCCTTCACGACATCCGCGAGGGTCAATCCATACGACATCAACTTCGTTGGATTAGGAGCTACCCGGAACTCTTTTACGTACCCGCCAATCGAGTTGACTTCCGTCACGCCCGGCACGTTGCGCAATTGCGGTTTAATGACCCAATCCTGTAGTTCGCGCAAGTCGGCCGACGTGTACCGACTGCCGTCAAGCTTCCGCGCGGACGTGTCGGCCTCCACCGTCCACAGATAGATTTCGCCCAAGCCGGTGGAGGTGGGGCCCATGGCCGGAGATACTCCGCTGGGCAACTTCTCCTTCGCTTCCTGAATGCGCTCGTTCACCAGTTGACGGGCGAAGTAGACGTCCGTCCCGTCCTTGAAGATGACCGTTACCTGAGAGAGGCCATAGCGCGAGGTAGAGCGGGTCTGGTCCAGATTTGGCAGACCTGCCATCGCCGTCTCGATGGGATATGTGATTCGCTGTTCGGCCTCAAGAGGCGAGTATCCAGGGGCCGACGTGTTGATTTGTACTTGGACATTAGTGATGTCAGGTACCGCATCGATAGGCAGCTTTTGATAGCTGAACGCGCCAAACGCCGCGACGGCGGCGACGGCCAGCATCACCAGCCAGCGGTGCGCGATGGCAAAACGTATAAGTCGCTCGAACATTGAATGGTCCTGTGTACTGTGCAGTGACGGTCATGCGGCAGTGCAGATTAGGCTTCGGACGATGAGGTCACTCTTCCTCGGCGGCTCCTTTACCGAGTTCAGCTTTCAGCACAAAACTGTTGGATGCGACGTATTGCTGGCCAGCCGACAAGCCGCTGACGACTTCGACCACTCGGTCGTCCTTCTTGCCGGTCTTGATGGGTTGAGCAACGAACCCTTTTGACGTCTCTACGAACACAACGGGTCCGCCGTCGATGTCCTGCAGCGCGTCGCTGGACACGACCACAGGAACAGTGCGCTGGCCAGCGTTCACCAGCACATTGACGAACATGCCCGGACGCCATGCACCATCGGGGTTGGTCAGAACCACCCGTGCGGGGGCCGACCGTGTCTGCTCGCCCAAAAGTGCTCCGACATACGAAATCCTTCCATCTGCCGATGAGTCGAACGCGGCGGCCTTGACGGTCGCTTCACGTCCTACGCGAACGTCATTCAGGTGCTGTGCGGGCACAGCCATTTCTGCCCAAACCGTTGATAGGTCAGAGAGCGTGAAGACGTTGGTTTCGGCCGCGATGGCCTCGCCAGCCGTGATGTGCTTCTCGACGATGGTGCCGTCGAAAGCTGCGCGAAGCTCGTATCGATTTAGCGCGCCACCGGACGTCGCCGCATTCAATGCCACCAGCTTCTGCCGCGCGTTCTGCGTCGCAATCTCCGCCTCACGGAGTTGAACCTGCGCCTGAAGGAAATCCTGCTCAGCAGAGATGCGCTCTTCCCAGAGAGTCTTCTCCCGCTGATACGCAGTCTTGGCTGCCGAAAGACGACGCTCTGCTGTCAGCAATTCGCTTCGACGGTCCGCAAGGTCCGTGCTGGCAAGGACGGCCAGTACCTGACCTTTCCTGACCTTCTCGCCGACAGTGACATCAACGTGCTCAACGATGCCTGCCACGCGCGGAACGACGTGTGCAGTGCGGTCCTCGTTGAAACGAATTTCCCCCGGGACCTGAATGGTCGTTGCAATCTCGGCCGGTCCTGACTTCAAAACACTGATTCCAGCGCTCTTGATTTGCTGCGGGTCCAGAGGGATAGCGCCGTCTGCACGTGAGAATTCGAACGCGGTTGTTTTACCGCTTAGCGTGACACTAATCGTTGCGTCAAAAACGTGCGGCTTGGCGATAGGTTGTTCCGACGTCAGCTTGTTGCCGGCGGAAGTAAAACGAATTGCTTCAGTCGTCCCTTGAGCCCAATTGATTTTGCCGCTAGCAGTCATTGCTGTCCGCACGGCCCGCCCACCCACCGACGGGTACAAAATGAGACGCGCGTCGTTCGGTTTCTCCGAGAGCACGACTTCGAGCGTTACATCGCCCGACTTGAGCAGGGTGCCACCGTGTGGCCCAGCCGACTCCGGACCGCTCGCTGCCTGCGCTTCGGAGGCACTACCTACCGCAGCACTTGATTGCGTGGATTTGAGCGCGGTCACCAGGACGGCAAGCGCAACGCTTACCCCGATGGCAGCCGCTGTAATAGCGAACAGTTTCTTGCGCGGCATGGCAGGTCCTTCAGCGTTTTATAGAAATATGATTGCTTTGTGTGGTCGGCAGCGGAGTACCGGTCAGACGGCCGATATCGGCAACGGCCAAATGAGCGTCCGTGAGTGCTTGGACATAACGGGACTGCTCCTGGAAGAGCGTGCGTTGCGCGTCGAGCACGTCGAGGAAGCTGAACTTCCCCAGTTCATATCCGCGAGACATCGCATCAAGAGCTTGACGTGCCGCAGGGAGTACGTCGACTTTGAGGCGTGCTGCCTCTTGCTTGGCGCTCTCGTAGTTCGCGTAAGCTTGGGTCAGTTCAAGTCGTAGATTCGCTCGCTCGCTGTCGAAATCCGCCTCAGCCTTCTCAGCCTTGTGAGCAGCCTCAAGCAACGCGCCTTTGTTGGTGTCAAAGAGTGGCAAAGGAATCGAGATGCCAACAACCGCCTGGTTGTCTCGCGTTCCACCCGTGACCACCCGCTTCATACCCGCCGTGAGCGTGATATCGGGGATTCGCTTCGAACGCTCGACCGATATTGCAGCGTTTGACCGCAGCATCTCGGCGCGTGCAGCTCGCGTAAGCGGCGCGTCATCGAGCCGAGGGGCCAACTCGGAAAACGGCTCCATGTCAGGGATGCCTTCGATGTCGCCTGCAACTACCCGGTTCCGAAGCGCCGTCGCCCCCGTCACCGTGACAAGCTTCTCTGCTGCCATGGAGACACGTGCGCGAGCATTCACTACCTCAATCTGTACTCCGCTCGCGGCTACTCGTGCCTTGGTCGCCTCGACGGGGGATACCTTTCCGGCTTTCGCCCTTTTATCAGCGAGGTCCGCCGAGCGCGTAGCAATCTCGGCTGATTCTTCGGCAACCTTCAATTGCCGCTGGGCCGCGAGCAGACCGTAGAAGGACGCAATCACCTGTGCGCGCAGCGTTGCGGTACTGCTGTCAAGCGAAGCCGTCGCGACCTCACGCCCATATGAGGCGACGTCGAGCCGCGCCTGACGCTTGCCGCCGAACTCGATGATTTGATTGACGGTGGCGGTGCTTGTGCGTTCAGTGCCACCGAACCCTTCCTGCAGAAAAGAGATTGACGGATTTGGGCGCGCGCCTGCCTGCATGAGTGCGCCTGACGAGGCATTCAAGTTGGCGCGCGCTCCGCGTAACATCGGATTGGCTTCCGCAGCCAGCCCCAGGACGTCAGTGAGAAACAACGCGGTTGGCGCCGCGAGCCGCTGAGAGTCCTCCGACTTCTGAAGGTCAATAGCGCTTTCCGACGGCCCACCAGCCGTTTGCGCGTAAAGCGCAGGACTGGCTGATATCAATACCAGTGCAGCAAGAGTGCGTGCGAACATAACGAATGTAACGGGGAAATAATTCCCGCGATGCTACGGCCCGACTGACATATCCCGATGAGATGAAGATGAGATTTCTGTCATCTAATCAGAACGTGCGACGCTTTGTTGTGTTTCGACCGTCAACCTTCAAGTTATGGGTGTTAGTTGGATAAATTCTGCAAACGAGAAACGCAGAAAGCCCGCATCGACGGGGCTTTCCGGGGGGCGTACGGGCGGGACAGCTATTGGTTCCGGGAGGCTGGGTCCGCAGCCCAGCTAGAGTTGAGGCAGCCGCTCCATCCAACAACGCGAACTCAGTGCGCTTGACGGCGGCACAAGGGTCTTGTTTTATTGCTGTCTCGCATTGCGTTGCTTATTGCGCTCTAGCGCTGCCTGGTTCGGCGGATACTCCGCGTGCCGATGAGGCAACCACCCATCTTGCCATGCCTGTTGCAATTCGGTATTCGCCTGCTCTTTCGTTTTACCTTGCTGCGAACCGGGCGGCGTTTTCGACGAGCAACCACTCAACAAGGCGACTATTACCATCAACAACGGTACTCCTCGAGTCATGGCAGTTCCATAAGTCAAACTATGCGTGTTCTTGCAAGTGTGTAGCTTAGTGGGTGCGCTATCGTGATATGAAAATGATAAGACTGTCATCGTCGTCGGCCGACCAAGTACGCGATGCCGTTGGTTACCACGGCGTATCGTGCCTCTTAAACAACGAGTCCAACATCGCGGATACGTTTTTCCGTGGATGGGCGATGGGATATGCGGTCAGCCAAATTGAGCCCATTTGATACCGTGCCGGTGTTGGGCCATCTGAACGATTTGCTCTCTTTGCGCACTGATTCGGCCTGCAATCAAGCTAGTTCTGAAAGCGAAAATGTCGCCCCAAGTCGGGCTGCTGCGACCGCGTGAATTTCAACACAGCGGAAACTGGTGAAGGACTAGGTCGCGCTGGTGTTATCGCTCCGGATACGGTTTGCTTTGGCGGTTCTGTCATGCATAACGCATTGACCTAACGGCGTCTGGATTGATGACAGTCCGTTGTTAGCTTTCTCATCTTCGTATCACATCAATGCACTGTCTGACGCCGATACTGCCTCCATGGCTTGCCATCATTGGCGGGCGACCCACGGAGATGACTCAATGAAAGCAGTAAGAATCGCGGTGATAATCGTTACGGCAGGAGTTTCGGCAGGGTCCATGTCCGCTGCGATTTCGGCAGAGAGTAAGACGCGAGAACAGGTGCGTCAGGAACTGCTGATGGCTCAGCATGATGGAGTCACCGCGGTGAATAAGCCTCAGTATCCGCCAACGGATGAGATGCTGACCAGGAATAGGGAGCTTCACACCCTCACGAGACACGCCGGGGAAGAGTCGCCTGCGTTCGAGCAACATGACGCCGTGGCAGGCCGCTAGAAAGTCCTCACTTACGAGGCCGCGGTGGACGAGTAACTCGCCTCTCCCGCCGCGCCAGCTTTCCTCCCGCTGGTGCCCCTGCTCGCGCTATTGGCGTTTCGGAAAGCGCAACCAGAACGTCGTTTTCTTTCCAGGCTCGCTCCGAACGCCGCTTTCGCCCTTATGTAGGTCCATGATGGAGCGAACGATGGCCAATCCGAGGCCAGTCCCTGACGCAGAGTTGTGCCGCGACGGGTCTACCCTATAGAAGCGGTCGAAGACTCTATCTAGGTGCTCTTCCGGGATGCCTTCTCCACTGTCAGATACAGCAACCGTCGTCATGTCGTCGCTCTCGCTGCATGTGACGGTAATGTCGGAGTCCGCCGGGGCGTGTGCGAGCGCGTTCGAGATTAGGTTGCTCAATGCTCGCTGGAAAAGCATCAAGTCTGCGTCGAGAGCCGCGTCCCCTACGACGAGGATAGTCACGTCCGCGTCTTCAGCTAGTGGCTCGTAATAGCCCACCACGCGTGCCGATTCAGCCCTGGCGTCAAGTCGACGAACGTCCATTTGCGCGTCCGCACGTTCAGACCTGGCGAGGAACAACATGTCGTCAATCATCCTCGACAGACGCTGATACTCGTCTACACTCGACTCGATGACCTCTCGATAATCGTCCGGCCCCCTGGGCCGCGCCAGCACGACCTGTGCAGCGGTTTGGAGGTTGTTCAACGGCGTACGCATATCGTGCGCAAGATTCGACGAAAACTGACTGAGACGCGTGAAGGATTCGTTCAGGCGCGCAAGCATGCCATTAAACGCATGCTCGAGCTCTTTCAACTCGCCCGACGTCTCCAGGGGTGGAAGCGGATGTGCGAGTCGGCTGGATGACATTTGTTCAGCCGATAGAATGAGTCTGCGCAGTGGTACGAGTCCGAAGTAGGCGATGCCGTAAGCGAGCGACGTGGCGAGGAGAACGCCGATGACGGCGATAACCGCGATGGTGTATGCCTGGTGTCTTAGTAGCGAGAGGTCGTAGCTGCGGTCGTACTGTATAGCCACTCGCATGACCTGGCCGCCGGGGCTGCTTGTTCGCACGTCAGCGACCAGATACCGCACAGTCCCTCCACGTGCATCGAACGTGACAAATCGACCGCGCGTGGCTGTGTTGCGTACGGTGCCCGCGTCCGTGAAGGTACTGGTCTCGACGAGAGAGCGACCCGTCGAATCGAAGATGGCTAGGTCCATGTTCCGATGACCGTGAAGTGGGTCAATCCATTTCGACGTATCTCGGGGAACCTCGTCCGCGCTTCGCACCTTCTCCAGGTGACTCGCTATGGCAGTCAACATGCTGTGCATCTGCTCTGCCGCGGTGAAGTCGATTTTCCCTTTCAAAGACTCATAGATGGCAAGCTCGCTTGCCGCCAGGATAACGCTCGTGAGAAGGCCTACGAGAACGGTCAATCTGGAGCGTAGAGTCCGTGGGAGAAGGCGCTTGACCATCAGTTCTCCGGGGGGCGCACTTCGAGAACATAGCCCATGCCTCTGACGGTGTGGATAAGCTTAGGTTCGTAGTCGTCGTCAATCTTTGCTCGCAGGCGACGAATGACCGAGTCGACAACATTCGTATCGCTGTTGAAGTTCATATCCCAGACCTGTGCGGCAATAGTCGCTCGCGGGAGAATCTGTCCCTCGCGCCGCATCAGAAGCCACAGCAAAGCGAACTCCTTTGCTGTGAGCAGAACCACGTCCCCTTGCCGGGTAGCCTTCCGACGTGTGAGGTCGAGCTGAAGGTTAGAGACCTGAAGGATGTTGGTTTCACTAGGCTTGCCTCGGCGCAGAATAGTACGAATTCTCGCGGTTAGTTCGACGAAGTCGAACGGCTTCACGAGATAATCATCGGCACCGAGTTCCAGCCCTCTAACGCGGTCATCGACGTCGTCCCGCGCCGTAAGGAAAAGAACCGGAGTCGCCCGTGTGCGGCGGAGGTTTTTCAGGAGCGTCCAGCCGTCCTGTCCTGGAAGCATCACATCAAGAATCAGCAAATCGTATTCTTCCGTTTCTGCTTGATGCTGCCCGCTGATGCCATCTTTGACCCAGTCGACAACGTAGCCCGCTTCCGAGAGGCCTCGACGAAGATAGGCGCCTGTTTTCTCCTCGTCTTCAACAATCAATATCTTCATCTGCGTGTCCTTCGACTTCCGTCAACGTGCTCAATCTTGCGCCGCACATTCTCCAGTAGCATTGCTTTTTTCGCTGGCTCGTTTCAGTTGCCGGTCTGGCCGCAAGCCGTGGAGGCGCTCATCCGCCGAGATACTACGAACTCGCCGGAGCATTCACATGAGATGAACATGAGATTACTGTCATCTTCTGCGACATAAACTCTGGATTGAGGTGCGCGTTACTAGCAGACTCCGGCGAATCGGAGATAGGTGCAGTAATCAACGCGCCCGTTGACGAGCACGCACGTGTCGACGGAACGCATCGCGGAACGGCTATTTTTGCAAGCAGCTGGGCGCTCTGCGGGCTTTTGGCGGCGGCGACATCCCGGTCGACGAATGCGGGATTTATGCAGGCGTTGAGCTCCGTGGAGACTGCGCCTGCAAAACATCGCGGCACTCCTTTTAGCTGACGCTTGACGCCGCGCTGGTCCGGAGCCCCGTTACGCTGATGAGCGACACATTACATGACGGCCGCTGTGTCGTATGTCAAACGGCTCGCTGAGCCTCGTGACCGACTCCAGTACTAGAATGGGCGTCGACGCATTGCTCATCCTCAACCTGTACGGTCACATGTTGGATATTGAATTTCGTTGCCAGCCGCTGCTGGACGGCAATGACGACGTCACGTGCGGTAGTCCCTGACGCTGGGTGAACGTGCAGTGTCACCAGATGCTGCTCACCAGTGATGGACCAGGCGTGGATGTGGTGTGCGTTGGAGACTTCCACGACGTTCTGCTCAAGGTCGGCTTTGATATCGGCGAGACTCATACCTTCGGGCGTTCCCTCGAGCAAGATACGCGCTGAGGACTTAACAATGCCCCACGCGCTCTTGAGGATGATGACCGCGACAAAAATCGAGAGCAGCGGGTCGATTGGTGTCCATCCTGTGCCAAGAATGACCAACGCGGCTACGATGGCTGCGATGGAGCCTAACATGTCTCCCATAACGTGAAGCCATGCTCCGCGCATATTGAGGTTCTCGCGGTTGCCGCCGTGCAAAACCGCAAACGCGCCTATGTTGGCTAGCAGCCCGACCACGGCCACGATGAACATAGTCTTGCCGAGAACCGGAACCGGGGCCGCAAACCGCTGCACGGCTTCGACGACAATCCACCCTGCGATGACAAACAAGGCGCATCCGTTCACAAACGCAGCCAGGACCTCTAGACGTTTATAGCCGAAGGACATTTGACCCGTTGCTGGCCGCTTGCCATAGTGAATCGCCGCCCAGCTAAACGCGAGCGCTAAAGTGTCGCTCGCCATGTGGCCCGCGTCGGCCAGGAGTGCCAGAGAGCCCGAGACGACGCCTCCGATGACCTCGACAAGCATGAAGGCGGCGATGATGACGAACGCCCAGCCCATGCGCCTTTGGTCAGTCACTCCGGACAGGTGATTATGTCCTGCATGGCTGTGTCCGTGGCCTCCGTGGCTGTGGCCCTTGCCGTGGTCGTGCGTCGAGTGGTCATGGTCATGGTCATGGTCATGGTCATCGTCGTCGGCGTGACCGGCGACGTTCGACTTGGCGCGCTGATGGTCAGAGTGGTCGTGCTTGGTAGACATCGTGGGTTACCTTAGCGTACTGGATGTAGAATTATATACACATATAAACACACATTGATATGTGAGTGGATGGTAGAGCTATGATTGAAGAAGTCCAGTTGAGCGACGACCGGTTCGTCGAGATGGCTGAGATGTTCCGGCTCATGGGTGACCCCAGCAGACTCAAGATAATTGCAGCTTGTCTTGGCTCCCCTCTGTGCGTATCTGACATTGCCGCGAAGTACGGTATGTCACAGCCGCTCGTCAGTCATCATCTGCGTCTGCTACGTGCCGCTCGCGTTCTACGGGCCGAGCGACGAGGTAAGCAAATTTTCTACGACGCAGCTGACCACCATGTGAAGCGCATCATCGGGAACATGGTAGAGCACGTCTGTGAACAGCAACCACCTGACGGCCCAGAGCTCGAGTGAATTGCTGTTTTGACCATTCGCGTCGTCTGCAGACGGAAGCTGAAGGGCTGATTATTTGCAGCGACGCAACCGACTTTTAGCACTTGTTAGACCAGGGGCGGTAACCGTCCATCGCCACTGGTAACTCAAGAGGCAGAGTGGTTGCCTTTGAACTGGCCTATCCGCCGAGCGGGGCATCATGCGTCTCAATTCTCCGGAAGCCAAATGCGGAAGCGTTCTCCATAAGAGCGAGCATTACGGCATCTCCCGCGCGGCAGGGTGCTATGCGTGCCACGAGTGTCTAGCCGGCACTTAAGTCGGAATGAGAGCTCTCGAATGCAAGCGTTCCAACGGAACAAGGTCGCGCAGAATCCGCCGTCGTGATGCAAGCCGGCAGCACCGCTGACTTCCTTACCCTTCGCACACGGCTCGCGACGTTGGCAATCTAGGAGCAACGCCGATAACAGCGACCCTTTCTCGTCGTTGTTCGGCCCCTTGTGACGGCGGCAAGGTGCCAGCAATCGGCTCGTTCGTTTGAGCTCTATGCCAGAACGTTGCCAGCAGGCCGCCCGAAACAAGGCTCGTTAGCGACATTGAACAACGTCCAAACGTTGGTTAGCTCGACGACACCGCTGACACCGACGTGTAAAAAGGTATTCGCTCGATGCAGTCGCTCGTTCCGCACGCCGCAGTTGTCAGGTACTAAGTCTGCGGTAGGCGCTCAGATGACGAATCAAACCGCGCCGGTCGCCGCGCTTATCCAAGATAATAGCGAGGTTGTGGTGTGCATCCGCGTAATCCGGATTGATGGCGAGGCATCGCTCGTAGCTCTTCTTAGCTTCGTCGTGTCGCTCCATGATGTCGAGCGCGACACCGCGGTTGAAATGCAAGACTGCGTCATCCGGAAAGTGCTTTAAGGCCTCATCGAAGACACGTAACGCGTCTCCGCATTGATGCTCCTGCTCGCACAACAGAGCACCGAGGTCCACATATGCCGCATAAAACGGTTCCGGCGACAATTCGATTGCTTTTCGGTAGTTGAGCTCCGCGGCGTTGGGCTCAGTCTTCGTCAATTGCTCGGCCAACTCATACCGCTCGCGCGCTTGACCGGCGGCGGCGCTTTTGCGCTGCGGCGTCGCATCCAGCAGGACAACATCCCCGCCGACCTCTGCCACTTCAAAGTCCAGAAGCAGCTGCCCCGTCACCGCGTCCCATCGCGTTGGGCCGGTCTTGACGATAATCTTGTTGCCCTCAGCAGCGACGCGAATGCCGGACAGCGGGAGCTCGTCCGGAAGCTCACGCTTAAGCCTTTCGAGCGCATCGCGCAGTTTGCGTGGCGAAGTCTTCGATGTCCGCAACTGCAAGGCGGTACGAAGCAAGACGACATCTTGAAAGGTGAAGCGCAGCGAGTTCCTCGGTCCGCGACTCGGAGTCACGAGACCGAGCTCAATTAGGCCGTCCACAACGGCTCGGGACACTCCTAGCATTGACCGCAGTTTGGCCAGCGAAACGTGGTGCGATACGTCTGGATTGGTCACTTGCGCGCACGTGCCACTTTTGCGGGCGCGCCAGCATCGACCTTCGCCGCCCGCGCTGCAGGCTTACGCGCCCTCGGAACCGCAACTTCTTCAGCCTCTTCAACCGCCTTCGTCGCGACCTTCCGTTTTGCCGCCGGCTTCGCTTTGCCGTTCGTCGTGGAAAGACTCGCTCGTAAAGCTTCCATCAGGTCAATGACCTCGCCGCCTCCGGCTGCGTCAGGTTCCGCACTCGTGACGATTTGCTTCCCGGCAATCTTTGCGTCGATGGCAGCAAGAATGCGCTTCTTCTCCTCGTCCTCGTAGGCTGACGCGTCGTACGTGTCCTCGGCCCCTTGTTCGATGATTTGTACAGCCAGTTTGAGCTCAGAATCGGACACCGACGTGTGTTCGATATCGAGGTCTTTAAGCGACCGCACTTCGTCTGCGAACAAGAGCTGCTGAAAAATCATGCCGTCCTCCGTAGCACGCACCTGGACGATTCGCGTTTTGCCTTTATATGCCCATTTAGCGAGGGCGCAACGCCCAGTCTCTGCAAGCGCTCTTTGCAGAAGGCTGTAGGGCTTGCCGCCACGCTTGTCGGGCGCGATGAAATACGCCTTGTCGTAGTACAGCGGGTCTACTGACTTTTCAGGCACAAATGAAACGATTTCCACGACGTGGCTCGCACCTTCTTCCAGCGCCTTTAGTTCATCGCCCGTGAATACAACGTACCTATCTTTCTCAAATTGATAGCCCTTCTGCATCGAGCTCCGTTCGACGACTTTGCCAGTACTCTCGGAGACGTATTGTTGCTTAACGCGTGAACCATCTGGCGCGAGCAGGTTGAATCGAACCTCAGATAAGCTTTCCGTAGCGGAGTAAAGCCGTACCGGTATCGAGACCAGTCCGAACGACAGTGACAGCGACGCAATTGAGCGAGCTACCATACGCTTCTCCCGGCCGGCGAGTGAGCTTTCGCCGGACAAAATGGGTGCAGTTGTCGCCCGCGGCCGCCCGAGCGTGAAGATGAGAATATCACCAGAAGCGCCGCAGCAACTGCCCGTCGGCGTCAACGGCGGGCATCGATAAGGGCATGCGGCTTGCTTTTGCCGCAGAAACCCGGAGGACCATGGCTTCTCCGTGCAAGGGAACAAACTGAACAGCGAAAACTGCGCGCACTGGAACGAAGACGCTACAGGTGAGAGCGACGCCTCCGGGGTACCTACCAACACTAGCCGTTGAGGCCTACTGGCCGCAAATGTTTTGCACGGCACGCGAGTAGTTCGCACGTTTCGCCGGAGGCACCGCAATATGGTTTCTGGCCGCAAAGCAAAGACGCAGCCTCTCGCTCACTACGCGAAGAAGCGGGACTTCGACATCACACCTGAGCCATCTGCGTCGACCACCCGGACGCGGTCCGCCGCAGAAAAATTGAGCTTTGTCATTCAGAAGCATTGGGCAAGTCGGCTGCATTACGATTTTCGGCTCGAGCTGAACGGCGTCTTGCTGTCGTGGGCTGTCCCCAAAGGTCCTTGCTACGACCCTGCCCGCAAGCAAATGGCCGTGCACGTCGAAGACCATCCGGTCGACTACGCGAGCTTCGAAGGGACTATTCCACCGAAGCAATACGGCGCGGGCACGGTCATCGTCTGGGACCGAGGAACATGGGAGCCGGTCGGCGACGCTGCAAAGGGTATGGAAGCTGGCAAGCTGATTTTTCGGCTGCACGGCGAGAAGCTCGCCGGACTATGGGAACTCGTGCGCATCTCGAAGCCTGGCGACAAGGCAGACGAGTGGATGTTTTTCAAGAAGCGAGACGAATGGGCGCGCCCGATTGCCGAGTACGATGTCATCAAGGCGCTTCCCGACAGCGTCATCTCGAATCCCCTCGGGTTGGTCGAACAACACGAGCCGCGCACTACGCGGAGTCGACAAAACGTTGAGCATGAGATTGACCTCTCTGCGGCGGTCCTGGCGCCGTTGCCCTCCAAACTCGACCCGCAGCTTGCGACGCTTACCCCATCGCTGCCAACAAGCGGTGATTGGATAACTGAGGCGAAGCTTGACGGATACCGTCTACTCGCTCGTGTTGACAGGAAGCGAGTAGAGCTCATCACTCGCAACGGGCACGATTGGACGTCTCGATTTCCTCTCCTCGTAGACGAGCTGAAGGAGCTTCCGCTCTCGAGCGCATGGCTAGACGGCGAAATTGTCGTCATGCGGGACGGTATCCCTAGCTTTTCAGCGCTTCAGAATGCGATTGACGGCAAAGCGAATGACGACATCGTCTACTTTCTCTTCGACTTGATGTTCCTCGATGGAAAGGACCTTCGACGGGTGCCGCTTTGGGCGCGACGTGTGGTGCTGGCGCCCCTCGTGGAAAACGCAGGCGAGAAGCTGCTTTTTAGTCAAGATTTTGATGCTTCCCCAACTCAGGTATTTGAAGCAGCATCAGGATTGGGGCTGGAAGGACTAATGCTCAAGCGGCGCGACGCCCAATACGAATCGGGGCGTACGCAGACCTGGCTCAAGGCAAAGGCACGGTTGAGGCAGGAGCTTGTAATCTGCGGCATGACCGCACGAGGCGGCAGCGCCGGTGAAGTCGGCAGCCTGTTGGTCGGGTACTACGTTGGCAAGAAGCTTCAGGACGCGGGAAGTGTCGGTACGGGCTGGGACTCGAAGACGGCACGGGACCTCTGGAAGCGGCTCGCGCCGCTTGAGGTGGACGCGACGCCATTCGACACGCCGCTCAAAAAGCCAGGCCGTTGGTCCAGACGTGCACCGGGGAGCGAAAGGTGGGTTAGACCGGAGTTGGTAGCAGAAATCGAGTTCGCAGAGTGGACCTCGGATGACGTCATACGGCAAGCGTCATTCATCGGGCTTCGACTCGACAAGGACGCTCGCAGCGTGGTGCGCGAGGGCGGAAAGACGCAAGCCCCTGAGCCACTACCGCAGTTGAAGATAACCAACCCGGAGCGCGTGATTGATGCGTCAGCTTCGCTTACAAAGGCCGACCTCGTGAGGTACTACGCGAGCGTTGCGGACTGGATGCTGCCTCACCTGAGAGACCGGCCTGTCGCCCTGGTGCGGGCGCCTGACGGGATTGCCGGGCAACTCTTCTTTCAGAAGCACGCTGAGAAAACAGCGATGCCAGGTCTTACTGCTCACGAACGCGAACTATGGCCAGGGCATCCGCCGCTATTGACCGTTGATACGGCAGATGCGCTTTTGTCCGCCGCCCAGATGAACTCAGTCGAGTTCCATACTTGGAATTCGGTTACACAACGGCTCAGTGCGCCCGACAGGGTGATTTTTGACCTAGACCCCGGTGAGGGGGTGACATGGGCACACGTGCAAGAAGCCGCCCAGTTGGTTCGCTTGCTGCTGAACGAGCTTGGCCTGCAAGCTTGGTTGAAGACCAGTGGAGGCAAAGGCTTGCACGTCGTCGTTCCACTTACTCCTCGGCTGGACTACGTCAAGGTGAAGGCATTCTCGAAATCGTTCGTTGAGCACCTCGCCAGGACGATACCGGAGCGGTTCTCGGCAGTCTCTGGCGCATCGAATCGTGTCGGGAAAATTTTTGTCGACTACTTGCGCAATGGAAAGGGACAGACGACCGCCGCGGCGTTCTCCGCTCGCGCTCGACCCGGGATGGGCGTCTCGATGCCGGTCGCTTGGGAACAACTCGGTGGGCTCAGGAGCGGCTCACAGTGGAATGTGCAGACGGCACGCGAATACCTTAGTTTTCAGACGAGGGACCCTTGGGCCGATTACTGGTCGACGAAACAATCGCTGACGTCGGCGATGAAGCGACTGCCGTAGGTCGCCAGTCCCGTGAGTCACATCACGGCGAAACCAATGCTTGAGCACATAGAGGGTTCAAGATGATTCGCAAGACGCTTAGCGCTTCGCGCCTTCAGAATGAGGTCGACCGGCGCATCCATCGGTTGCAGGAGGTGATAGAGGATGGCGTGAAAATACAGGTGCCGCGCCCTCGACCGCATGAAGCCGACGCAACTGGCTGCAATTGGACCATGAGCCATTTCGGGAACGCGGTCGGTTTGGAAGGCGCGATTGAGCGTGTGCTGCAGGCAGTACGCGCAGAATACAACCTCAGCACGGAGACGAAAGAGAAAGCCGACCCCTTCGGGAATTAGGCAAGGAACCGACATTGCCGAGGTGCTCAGGAAGACCCGCAGGCGCGCCTATGGACTGACTGTGGCCCCTGCGGCGAACTCTCAGCCTTCCGCCTCTCCCCGGTCGTCTTGCGGTTCCTCGAAATCGAGGTCATTTTCAATTATCTCGATGCGGATTTCTTCTGGCTCGTCTTCAATGTCAATCTGCCTTGGCGGGGTGGCGACCACTTTGAAGTCAAAGCCCAACCCGCTCGCGTACGCGACGTACTCTCCCTCGTCGTCATCGCGCAAGGCTTCGTCGTCAAGCATCGACCGGCGCTCAGGATGGAAGTCTTTTTCCGTTAGAACGACTTCCTCTTCCTCGCCGGTTTCGGTCTCGACGACCAAGAGCTTTACGGTTCCAGATGGTTCAAGCATGGCTTCTCCGGTGTGCTTGTGGTCTCGGACTGTCTCAACAAGCGTGAGTTTCCCGCTTTGTCCCGTTAGAAGATAAAGCGGCAGCGAAATGGTGGCGGTGACGGGACAGGTCGCCGGTCGTCTCTATCCGCGATACAATCTCATCGAACAGACATTCGATGGAGCGAACAAAATGACTGACGAGGAGCACCTAGCCGCCCTACGAACGTACTGGAAACGAAATCAGGCGTTCCCCGCCATGGCGAAGCTTTGCGACGTGGTCGGCCTTAACAGCACCAGCAGCGTCTTTGCGCTCATCAAAAGACTTGCCGACGCAGGCTATGTGGAGCGGGTTGAAGGTCGGGTGGCCCCGACTAGACGCTTTTTTGGTCGTCCAGTCATCGGCGCTGTGCGCGCAGGCCTGCCACAACCGGAAGGACAGGAGCCCCCCGAGTTGCTGACAATCGACGACTATCTCGTTGATGACCCTAACAGGACTGTCCTCTGTCGTGTTCGGGGGGAGTCAATGAGGGACGTCGGCCTCTTGGACGGTGACCTCGTGGTCGTCGAAAAGAATCGGCCAACCAAGCCGGGCGACATTGTCGTGGCGGTCGTCGACGGCGAGATGACAGTAAAGACTCTCCGCCTCGATAAGCACGGGGCGTTCTATCTTGAGCCCGCAAATCCGGATTTCCAGCCGATTCGACCCCAGGGTTCGCTCGAGATAGTCGGCGTGGTCGTCGGTTCTGTTCGCCGATACGGACGGTGAGCATTTCGCTTCTTTCCATCATGTCGGACCGCGCGTTGGTACCATTCCGTCAGTGCGACGAGCGCGAAAGACACAGCAAGGCAACTGCGAGCAAGGCGGATGGATATTTTCTACTATTGGCAGAAGCTGGAACAGAACCTAAGGGACGGCCAGGTCGGCTACTTTGGTTCCAACAACACGAAGATTCTTGAACTCAAGGAGCGACTCCCTAAGCGGGTATGGGTGTTCAAAACTCCCAAGGGGATGAAGGGCTCGGTTCAACTGCTTGGCGCATTGCTAGTCAGTGATGAGCCCAAGGTTGCCGTGCACAGCGAGTATTCTCATCTGCTTTACTATGACCCGTTTTCACCGCACTCGACGATGTTCACTGATTCGGACACGCAAGAGCGAATCGAGGGCGTAACCCGCCTCCTTCAACATCGTCTCCTCCACGCATTCAAATCGAATTTTCAAGGTGACGCAGGGCTGCAGCCTTTGGAATCGAACGTCGTGCGGGAGCTTGAAGCGTTGACGGGAGATTGGGGCAAGGTGCAGCTTCTCGAGAGAGTCAAAGACGCGAAGAAGGTGCGGCCAATCAATCCGTTCGCACGTCAGCCGCATTGAACGCGAGCAATGCGCTAGAGCAAACCTTCCCTCGCTGCTTTGCTCACTGCGGCGTTCCCGCGAATGCATCTCCGTACCGCGATACAGGCCGGCGCGGCTTGGCCGCCTCGGCCCGTGAAGCATCCGCCTTCTTAGGCAAACCAGCCTTCGAAGCGCTGTTTGTAGCGTTCGTAGGCTTCGGCGGAGAGGAGCTGATTCTCGTCCAACTCTATGACGTGCGAATTTTGCTCGAGCGCAGCCATAGCGTCGTGGCGCGTGGCGCAGACCATGAATTGAGTTTGTACGGTTGCTCGTCGCTTCAATTCACTCGCGACAATCGTGTAATTCAGGGCGCCTTGGTCTTGCTGATTGGGAGTGTCTAGGATTAGTGGCGCCAGTGTCTCCGTTTTGTAGTGTTGGATGAGGCGATGGATTGCAAGGTGATAAGCGAGCTGCAGTCTGCTACTGTCAGCACCGCCGCCCGACGCCGCTAACCTACGGAAATCCTCCGGTGTAGTGGTTTCAAGGCCGAAACCAGGTTTAATGCGAAGCACCTCGCACAGATTTCGCATCTCGCTGCGGAAATATCGCCTGATTTCTTCGTCGTGGTCGTCGTCCACGAGCTCAGCGAGTTCTCGCCTCTGAGTGAATAGGCGCTGATTGTTCTCTCGTTGCCGCCTCTTCGCCTCTATGGTCTCCATGTTTGCGCGTCGGCGAACCGAGTCAGTTCCCATCGACTCCAGAATGCTTTTGACTGTGACCTCTTTGTCCAATCGCTTGAACCTACGGTTCAGCTTGGACAAGTCGTCACGCACGTTCTCGAGTCGACCAAGGGTAGCGGTAATGCTTGATTCGATTTTCGCTTGACGCTCAGTAAGCTCGACGACTTGATGTTCAGCGTCCGAGCGGTCCTGAAGAAGTGACGCTCGCTCGAGAAGTGTGTTGTCGTGCCGCGTTGCACAGAGCGGACAGATAAGCACGTCGCCGTCCAACTGCTCGGTCGCATAATCGTAGTCTCTCTCCAACTCGTCGATTGCCGCCTTCGCTATCCCAAGCTGAACTTTGGTGATTTCCAGCTCTTCCTGTTTTGCTCGAAGGACTGCGAGCGCTCGTTGCTCGCGTCGTTTGACCGCAACCATCGTTCCTTGGATGTCGGTGATGGCCGAGTCGAGTTCGGTGTCCGTAGTCGGGAGCTCCTCTTCAGGGGCTAGCAAGTTCAGAACATCCACCGCCTTCGAGTATCGGTCGATGATGTCAGCGTCGTCCGCAATTGCCTTTTTCCCTTTTGCGATTTGCCCATCGAGTTCGAAGAATGCGCTCGAACGGTATCCGATGTGGAAAGTGAGGACTGGGGCTTTCCAGTTCTCATACTTCCAAATATCGAAGCTATGCCACGGTTGGACCCAACCGCGCATCTGGTCGACATAGAAAGCGGCGAAGTAATGCTCGGGCGACGGCACTTCATGAATCCATGGTTCTTTCCTTCTTGGCAGAAGCACACCGAAGCCGACGAGGGAGGCGAAGGCCTTCTCAAATGCATCGCTGCCTATCTGATAGCTCATCCACGAGCCGTCTTCGGCTCGCAAACGCCATTGGTCGCGATATCGAGTGATGTAGCGTTCGCGCCCGTTGAGTTCAAACTTCAGCAACGTGCGAACGTCGAAGTTCTTCCAATCATCGTCGAACGGGAACTCGCAGCCGAACGTCCAGAGCGGCAACCGTACGAGAGTAGACTTCCCAATTGAGTTATCCGCGCCCGTTATCAGGTTTAAGCCGGGTTCGAACCCGAACCGTCCGGCGAGCTTCTGGGTAGTCGACTGTACGAACAGGGTTCTGAATATCAATGCGCTCATTGACTTTGGTACGCAGGTTTCTTACGAGCAACTTGTAGTTTGACAATCCCATATCACGATGACCTGAGATATTCGATGATGTAAGCGGCCACGCGCGACTCTTCTTCCCGAAGGTGCTCGGAAACAATGGACGCGCATCGGCCGACGAGCAAATCTAGCGTGCTCCTGCATAGCGCCCCGTCCAGTGAAGCGAGATGCTCAACTATCGAGTTTCTAACTTGTACCTGCACCAACGCCCCTCCCGCAAGCGTATTGAGCAAGTAGGTGCGGGCTCGCTCTCGAAGTCGCTTGACGTCGCGAGTGACGAACCCAAGCTCGCGGGCTTGCAAATCGAAGTCGCTGATGAGTTCGTCGGTGGATGCGGTGGAAGAGTACTGGGCGAAGAGCGCTTCGACTCGGTCCGCTGTCAGCCCCTTCCGAGCAACAAGTTGGTCCCAGTCAGAATAGTCCCACGCAATCGCTCCCTTCCTTCGTAGTTCGTCGGTCAGGACCACGTATATCTGCGTGCTATTGCTGAGTTGACTTGGGTTTCGCTCGGTGAGCAGGTCGGAGATTAGCCCGATGACAGCCCGACGCGGCGAGCGAATGTCGAGCGACGGCTCTCGAAAGTGCAGCTTTTCAAGCGGAGCCTCGCTATTCAACTCAGCTTTTAAGGCTGCACGAATGTCCTCGGCGGTCTTTTCTTCCAACTCGCCGAACGGAATTTCTTCCAGGCTGAACCCGGAGGTCTTAAGGTTCAGCGAAAATCCGCGGGCTGCAATTAGTCCGAGCTTGTGAACACGCTTGGCAATCTCTTTTGCCTCCACGCTCGAGAAGATTTTCCCGAGAATCGAGTTCTTCCCATCTGTTCGCTTGACGAGCGCCTTTGTGCTGAAGCCGCTCCGTCCTCCGGCTTTCACCTGGCAGAAAATGAAGCTCGCGGCATCGGCGTCTAAGGACGTTCCGAAAACGACATCTTCGTGCAGTTCAACGAAGACGATGCTCGCTTCGCCTCGATGATGAAGCTCGAGAAACTCGTGAAGAGCCCAATCGTACTGATAGCTGAATCGGTCGGCCGTCACCGCACCCGCAGTCTCGCGCTGCGGTGCGTACAACGGGTTAGCAACCTTGACCCGCGATGGAGCTGACGCGGGTCCCGGCCGACGCAGTTTCGGGTCTCTCATTGTTTGACTATGTTAGTTAGCTGATTATAACTGGCGCTGTGCCGGGGAAATGCACCGGTCCGGTTGGCGAGATTCGGCCCGTGAGCGTCAAAAGCGCCTCATGGAGGCCGCCTCTGCCTCAGAAAGATTTCGACAGAGGTGCGCTAGAATCGAAGGCCCGAGAAATTGCGGTGATTTGTCCCGCAGCTTTGCTCACTCGACTCGCATCGAGGTCTCATGGCCCATGCGCACCCGCTCAGCAGAAAAAATGCCGAAAGAATTCAAAGCACTGCGGCTGGACCGCGACAAAATTGAAGGATGTCTCGCCTCCACTCAATTGGCAGGCTGCCAGATAGCAAAGAGTGAAAAATCGTGGGTCGTCACCGGCACTTGGGAAGGTAAGCCTGTCCGATTTATCATATTTCTGAATGGCGGGGGCCAAACGACCCTCGGCTACTGAAACGGCTTTGACCGCGATGGGTTCGAAGCGGTAGCGCAAATTGTCGTGGACACGTGTAGCATCGGCGACAAGCCGAACTTCAGCGTGTCGGTCAAACTTACGGCTGCGCAGGTGGAGGAGCTGACGGCGTTCCTCGACGAGAGCGGCGCAAAGGTTCAGGCAAAAGACGCTGTGCCGCATGGTTATCGGCTTCGTTTCAAAGGGAAAGCTGGTGACACCCTATCTCTGACCGCGTACGACTCTGGAACCGTTTTGTTCCAGGGACGATATCTTCATACGGCATCACTGGTATGGGACTATCTTTACAATGTGCTGGGCTTCGAAGAGGTCCTGCAGAAGCAGATTGCAACCTATCAGGTTCCAGTCACCGTCGCCGATATCAAGAGTGAGCTAGAAAACCGGTTGCCGGTTGCACACGGCAGACTGCACGAAGAAATTCGCAAGCAGTTAGCCTCTGCACTCGCCATGTCCAAAGTCGGTATCGAGCTCGAAGACTACAGCAACATCGCGTTCCCCTCCGTGCGAGCGCTCGAGGGCTTCCTGTATCAAGAGATTCGTGCGTGCGGTCTCGTTCCAGACGAAAAAGGCAACTTCGGCGAATACTTCGAAGTCAATGGAAGCATCTATACTGTACTGTCCAGGTGCGCGGAGCATTTAGCCGAGCCGAAGGGGAGTATCCTCGCTGGCGCGTACGGCCTATACCACAGCCAGCGCCACGGACTGGCTCATATGACTGTTACGCTGGTAGGTACGCGAACATTGCGCACAATGGCGGAAGCAGTACAAATCATAAATCGAGTGTTCGAAAAAATAGAAGAATTCTATCAGAAGACATGAATCGACCTTTCCTCGTTAGGCGCGAAGGCCCAAACGGGCTCTCGGCTGTAGTGCTCTCAATAGGATTTGAGAATCCTATGAGGGCGCTTGCACGCGTGGAAAACGACCTACGGCGCCGTAAAGTGCGAGGAACAGTCCTTTTCGATTTGCTGCTGGCGAACGGCACCAAGTACAACCGTTTCTTCGTCGGCGAGTTCGACGGGGACCATTTCTCTAGCGAGTTTCGTAGCGGCGAGGGTCGACACGCAGAGTTCGCAGCGTATAGCGCGGGTGTGTATCAACAAGAGGTCGAAGCGGTTGACGCTTCGCTCCTGACGCCTGCGATGCGTTTCGCGTTGAAGCGCGGAACTCCACTCTAAGCGGGTTCGCACGCGAACTGAGGTCGACACGGCGAACTCTCAGCCTTCCATTTCGCCTTCGTCATCTCGCGGTCGACGAACTTCAAGGCGTTCTCGACTATTTCGATGCGGATTACTTTTGCTTCATCTTCGATGCCAATCTGGTCCGGTGGCAAGGCGACGACTTTGAAGTTAGGCGAATCCGCCTTCAGAATTGCAGCGCAAGCGTCATCTGCCGGCCAGCACCGTTGAGGGGCGAGGTCGACCGCCCAGAATTTGCTTCAAAGGCGCTTCCTCCCGAGTTTGCGCGCATCCGAATCGAGTCTGCGCGCCGTATTCTGCCGCGCGCTCATGTCCGTTCTGAAACGCGCCCGATTGTGAGGTCGGGTTGCCGGCACGGCTCCTACCATGTCCGCAATTGCCGTCACGCATCGAGACGCGGCGCGTCTCGATGCGTGACTTCATAGAACGCAGTGGCGTCCCGCCGGTCATCTCTGGGCATATAAGTCTGCTCTCTATCTAGACTCATGGATGACTCTCACAGAATCAAAGACGCCGTGTCGCGCGCCGGTTTCGCGGACGGATTGCTGGCAAGGCTGCTGGAACTGTTGGAGGTCCTGGTCACAGATGTCGCGAGCGACATTGAGGTGGTCGCACGCGACCTTGGGCTTAGGGACGAGATGCGAGAGCGGCTCGGGCGAGCGCTCGACCGAGCTGAATGTGCGCGGGGTGTTGTGGAGGCAATGCGGGAGGCTGGCGTCAGGCAGCCCGGCCGGAGGCCGGAGGAAGTGTGGGCAGAAGGAGGCGGTTGTGGCGGTCAAGACGAAAGCGCCGCCGATGGCTACAGAGCACACGATGCACTAGACGCGATGGAACGCGTTCGGGGTGCGGTGGAATTGCTCGCAGGGAATTGGCCACAGGACTACCGGGAAGGGGGCGGTCGAGTGGCTCATTTTGGATGCAATGGAGCGGTCGGCGGTGTAGGAGTCGGGCTTTCTGACCCCAAACGCCCCAAAAAATCACCCCGTCGTTAATAGTGTCCCTCAAGGGCGCAGGGGGCGGTTTTTTTGGAATCAGAGGGGGTTAAACGGCAGGTTTTTCTTCAGCGTGCACCACGCCGAATGATAGTGTCCCCAGCCTTGCCCCGTAAGGGTTTGCGGGAAATTTCACCCCCCCTGAGGGACACTTTTAGCAGAGGGGTGAGGGACGCTTTCATTCTTGGCGGGCAGAGCTAAAGAGCCGACGAGACGACCTCACTCCACCGTCACCGACTTCGCCAGATTCCGCGGCTTATCGACATCCGTTCCCCGCGCGCAAGCCGTGTGATACGCGAGCAATTGCAGCGGCACCACATGCAGAATCGGCGACAGCGCGCCGTAGTGCTCCGGCATCCGAATGACATGAATCCCGTCTTCGCTGACGATGCGCGTATCCGCATCCGCGAACACATACAGCTCGCCGCCGCGCGCCCGCACTTCCTGCATGTTCGACTTGAGCTTCTCGAGCAGTGCGTCGTTCGGCGCGACGGTCACGACCGGCATCGCCTCCGTCACCAGCGCGAGTGGCCCGTGCTTCAGTTCGCCCGCCGGATATGCCTCCGCGTGGATATACGAAATCTCCTTCAGCTTCAGCGCGCCTTCGAGCGCAATCGGGTAATGCAGCCCGCGCCCGAGGAAGAGCGCGTTCTCCTTGCGCGCGAACTCTTCCGACCACGCGATGATCTGCGGTTCCAACGCCAGCACGCTATTCAACGCCGCCGGCAAGTGACGCAGTTGACCGAGATACGCCGCTTCCTGCTTGGCATCCACGCGGCCGCGCATTTTCGCCAGCGTCACCGCGAGCACGAACAGGCCGACGAGCTGAGTCGTAAACGCCTTGGTCGACGCCACGCCGATTTCCGTCCCCGCGTGCGTCAGAAACGCGAGTTCCGTCTGGCGGACCATGGCGCTCGTCCCGACGTTGCAGACGGCGAGCGTATGCGTGTGGCCGAGCGATTGCGCGTGCTTGAGCGCGGCGAGCGTATCGGCGGTTTCGCCCGACTGCGAGATCACGACGACCAGCGCCTTCGGATTCGGCACCGACTCGCGATACCGGTACTCGCTCGCAATCTCGACTTGCGTCGGAATCTTCGCGATGGATTCGAGCCAGTACTTCGCCGTCAGCCCCGAGTAATAGCTCGTGCCGCACGCGAGAATCAGCAAGCTGTCGATGCCCGCGAACACGTCGGCCGCGCCGTCACCGAAAAGCCGCGCGTCGAAGCTGTCGGCCTGCGGGATCGTGTCCGTGATCGCGCGCGGCTGCTCGAAGATTTCCTTCTGCATGAAATGGCGATACGGCCCGAGCTCCACCGCGCCGCCGTAAGCGGTCACGACGCGCACTTCGCGCTCGGCGGGCAGGCCGTCGCGGTCGGCGATCTTCACGCCGTCGAGCGAAATCTCGACCACGTCGCCTTCTTCCAGGAACGCGAAGCGGTCCGTGCTGCCGGCAAGCGCGAGCGCATCCGATGCCAGAAAGTTCTCGCCTTGGCCCACGCCCACGACGAGCGGTGAGCCCTGGCGCGCGCCCACGACCGTATGCGGCTGATCCTTGTGCATCACGGCGATCGCGTACGCGCCGTGCAGTTGCTTGACGGCCTCGCGCACGGTCTGAAACAGATCGCCGCGATACATGCTGTGAATCAGATGCGCGATGACCTCCGTGTCCGTCTGCGACACGAACTCGTAGCCCTTCTCGCGCAGCATCGTGCGCAGCGACTCGTAGTTCTCGATGATGCCGTTATGAACGAGCGCGACCGTATCGCGCGAGAAGATCGGGTGCGCGTTGTCGGTGACGGGCGCGCCGTGCGTCGCCCAGCGCGTGTGCGCAATCCCCGTCATGCCGCCGATGCCCGATTCCTTCACTTGCGCGTCGAGATCAGACACGCGCGCGACGCTGCGCGCGCGGCGCGGTTCGCCGTTACTGAGCACGGCCACGCCGCACGAGTCGTAGCCGCGATATTCGAGCCGCCGCAATCCTTCGACGAGCACCGAGACGATATTCCGTTGCGCAACCGCGCCGACAATTCCGCACATGGCGTTATTCCTTTGATGTCAAATCCGAACGCACAATGAAAAAAAAGCCGAGCCTTCCGGCCCGGCCTCGCGCGCTTCACACTTTCTTTTTGGTCGGCCGGACGTAGTCCGTCTTGCTGACCTGGCGCTTTTCGTTCAGCACCAGTTCGCCTTCGCCGACATCCTTCCAGACGGTCGTGCCTGCCGCGATGGTCACGCCGCGCCCGACGCGCACCGGCGCCACGAGCTGCGTATCCGAGCCGATGAACACGTCATCGCCGATCACCGTGCGATGCTTGTTCGCGCCGTCGTAATTGCACGTGATGGTGCCTGCGCCCACGTTCACGCGCGCTCCGATATCCGAATCGCCGATGTAGGTCAGGTGGTTCGCCTTCGAGCCGCGGCCCATGACCGCGTTCTTCACTTCGACGAAATTGCCGACATGCGCTTCGTCGCCGAGCACGGCGCCCGGACGCAGCCGCGCGTAAGGTCCGAGCACGACGTTCGCGCCGGCCGTGCCGCCTTCGATATGCGTGTACGCATCGACGCGCGTACCCGCGCCGATGGAGGCATCGCGAATCACGCAGTTCGGGCCGATGCTCACGTTGTCGCCAAGCGTCACGCGGCCTTCGAACACGCAGTTCACGTCGATGGTCACATCTGCGCCGCATTCGAGCGTGCCGCGCACGTCGATGCGCGCGGGGTCCGCGAGCGTCACGCCCGCGTCGAGCAGCGCATACGCGACGTTGCGCTGATGAATGCGCTCCAGTTCGGCCAGTTGCACTTTGCTGTTCACGCCGAGCGTTTCCCATTCGGCGTCCGGCTGCGCGGTGACCACTGCGACACCCGCTTCGATGGCGCGCTCGACAACGTCCGTCAGATAGAACTCGCCCTGCGCGTTGTCGTTCTTAAGCGACGCGAGCCACGCTTCGAGCGTGCGCGTCGGCGAAACGACGATGCCGGTATTGATCTCCGCGATCTGCCGCTCGGCCTCGCTCGCGTCTTTCTGTTCGACGATCTTCTGCACCGCGCCGCCCGCATCGCGCACGATGCGGCCGTATCCCGTCGGGTCATCCACCGTGACCGTGAGCACGCCGTACCGTTCGGTGCCGGCGGCATCGAGCAGGCGCTTCAGGGTACTGGCGCGGGTGAGCGGCACGTCGCCGTACAGAACGAGCGTCGGCACGGAAGGATCCAGAAGCGGCAGCGCCTGCTGCACGGCGTGCCCCGTGCCGAGCTGTTGCTCCTGCACGGCGAATTGCACGTCGGGCGCGCCGACGGCTTCGCGCACCTTTTCGGCGCCGTGTCCGACCACCACGACGAGGCGCGTGGGCGACAGCGTGCGCGCGGTGTCGATCACATGCGCGAGGAGCGGCCGGCCCGCCAGAGGATGAAGGACTTTGGGCAAGGCGGAGCGCATGCGCTTGCCCATGCCGGCAGCCAGAATCACGATGTTCATCGCTTGAGTCTTGCAGGTTTCAGGTCGCGCCAATATAGCACGCGCACTGCGTCGAAACGCCCGCCAAAACCGCGCCGCGCGTGGCGCGGCAGGCTTTCACAGATCGTCGAACTGGACAATTGAAATGGCGTTTTGCGAGGCTGACGGTTCGCTCGCGCACGGTTCTTCGTCGAACGCGATATCGCCTTGCGGGTCCGCCTCACCGGTTGCGCGCAGGCTCGCGAACGGAAAGAGCGCCGGATCCATCAAATGCGACGGCACCACGTTGGAAAGCGCATTGAACATGTTCTCGACGCGTCCCGGAAAACGCTTGTCCCATTCCCGAATGAGCGCCTTCATTTCCGCGCGCTTCAGGTTCGGCTGACTGCCGCACAGATTGCACGGAATGATCGGGAATTCGCGCAGTTCGGCGAACTTTTCGAGGTCCGTTTCCTTCACGTAGGCGAGCGGGCGGATCACCACGTTCTTGCCGTCGTCGGACTGCAGCTTGGGCGGCATGCCCTTCAGCTTGCCGCCGTAGAACATGTTGAGCAGCAGCGTTTGCAGAATGTCGTCGCGATGATGTCCGAGCGCGATTTTCGTCGCGCCGAGTTCGCCCGCGACGCGGTACAGAATGCCGCGCCGTAGCCGCGAGCACAGCGAGCACGTGGTCTTGCCCTCGGGCACGAGCCGCTTGACGATGCTGTACGTGTCCTGATTCTCGATGTGAAACGGAATGTCGAGCTTGGCTAAATATTCGGGCAGCACGTGCTCGGGAAAGCCCGGCTGCTTCTGATCGAGATTGACCGCGACGATCTCGAAGTCGATCGGCGCGCGCTCGCGCAGGCGCATGAGAATGTCGAGCATCGCGTAGCTGTCCTTGCCGCCGGACAGGCAGACCATGACCTTGTCGCCCTGCTCGATCATGTTGAAGTCGCCGATTGCCTGGCCGACCTGCCGCGCGATCCGCTTGAAGAGCTTGTTGTTCTCGTATGCCTCCTTCTGCTGGCGCTTGGTCAACGCCTCGCGCGCGGGCTTCTCTTCTTCTGCGTGCTCCATGGCTTCACGCGCGTTCATGCTCGTTCCTCTTTGATGCGAAAGACTTCGACGCCCACCGCGTCGCAGTCGGGATAGACGTCGGGCTTTTGCGTCGATACGGCCACCGCGCGCACGTTCGGATGCGCCAGCAAGGCGGCGGCGACGTCGTCGCACAGCGTTTCCTGAAGGTGAATGTGCCCGCGATTCACGCGCGCCGCGATGGTCGAGCGCATGAAGTCGTAATCGACCACTTCGGAGAGCTTGTCCGCGACCGGCGTGGACAGCGCGAGCGGCACGAACAACTCGACGTTGAACACCACGCGCTGCTCGCCGCGCTTTTCGAAGTCATGCACGCCGATGTTGATGCGCACTTCGTAGTTGCGCAGAAAAAGCCGCCGGCAATCGGTCAGCCGGGGATGGGAAAGTGCGGCAAGCATGGCGTTATCCAATAGTTATACGCGGCGCGGTTCAGGTTTTTTCCGCGCCGATCATGTACATCACGTCGCGCGGGCTCGGCACCAGATGCTGGCCGCCATCGACGACGAGCGTCGTGCCCGTCACGCCGTGCGCGTTCGCCAGATAGCACGCGGCCTGCGCCACGTCCGCAACCGTCGATGCGCGCTTGAGCGGCGTCACGCGATGCGCCGCTTCGAACGATTCGGGCGTCTGCGCGGCGGAAATCAACGTGAGGCCGGGTGCCAGGCCGACGACGCGCAGTTTCGGCGCGAGCGCCTGCGCGAGCGCGACGGTGGCCGTGTCGAGCGCCGCCTTCGTCAGCGTGTACGACAGGTAGTCCGGGTTCATGTTGTAGAGCTTCTGGTCGAGCACGTTGATGACGACGGCGCGCAGCGATTCGTCGTTCTCCGCGGCATCGGGCGTGGCTTCGTGCAGCGCGCGCGCGAGCGTGAGCGGCGCGGCGACATTGACGGCGGTCATCTGCATGAGCTTCTCGTAGCCGAAGTCGGCGGCGGTGTCTTCATCGAAACGCGAAGCGCAGTTCACGACGCAATGCAAAGCGCCGAACGTTTCGACGCACGCCGGCACGAGGCGCGCGACTTCCGCTTCGACGGACAGATCCGCGTTCAGCGCAACCGCGCGCCGCCCGAGTGATTTGATTTGCGCGACGGTTTCCTGCGCTTCGTGCTCCGAGCGGCCGTAATGGACGGCGACGTCCCAGCCCTGCCGCGCGAATTCCAACGCGATGCCTCGCCCGATGCGCTTTCCCGCGCCGGTCACGAGCACGGCGCGCGAGTGCGCGGATCGCGCGGGCAGGAAGGGCGCATTCGCGCCGGAAGACGGCGAATTGGCGGGAGAAAGCGGCGTGGAGGCGCTCATTTACAATACTGGGATGAATCCGAATCGACCAACCGATAGTTTACCTGCTCCCGGCCCCGACGCGCTCGCGCAATCGGCTGCGCTGACCGCAGTGATCCGCGAACGAATTGCGGCGGCGGGCGGCTGGCTGCCGTTCGACCAGTACATGGAGCTTGCGCTCTACGCGCCGGGCCTCGGCTACTACGGCGGCGGTGCGATGAAATTCGGCCGCCGCGCCGAAGACGGCAGCGATTTCATCACCGCGCCGGAACTGTCGCCGCTTTTCGCGACGACGCTAGCGCGGCCCATCGCGCAGGCGTTGCAGGACAGCGGCACGCGGCGCGTGATGGAATTCGGCGCGGGCACGGGCAAGCTCGCGGCGGGTTTGCTGACGGCGCTCGCCGAACTCGGCATGGAAATCGACGCTTACGCGATCGTCGATCTGTCCGGCGAACTGCGCGAGCGTCAGCGCGCGACGATCGAAGCGCAAGCGCCCGCTCTCGCCGCGAAGGTCGAATGGCTGGACGCGCTGCCCGATGCGTTCGAAGGCGTGGTGATCGGCAACGAAGTGCTGGACGCGATGCCGGTGCGCCTCGTCGTGCGCAAGCTCGGCGCGTGGCACGAACGCGGCGTGGTCATCCAGAACGACGGCTTTGCGTTCGACGACCGGCCGGTCACGCCGGATGCGCAGATTGAGCTGATCGACGCGGCCATCGACGAGGCGAACGACGACGAGCCTTTTGCGGAATACTTGACGGAAACGCACGAAGCGGCGCTCGGATTCACGAAGACCGTCTGCACGATGCTCACGCGCGGCGCGGCGTTTTTCATCGACTATGGCTTTCCGCGACGCGAGTTCTATCATGCGCAGCGCGCGACGGGCACGTTGATGTGTCATTTCCGGCATCGCGCGCATTCTGACCCGTTTCTCTATCCGGGCTTGCAGGATTTGACGGCGCACGTCGAGTTCACGGGCATCGCGGAAGCGGGCGTTGAGACGGGCGCGGATTTGCTCGGATTCACGTCGCAAGCGCGATTTCTGATGAACGCGGGCATCACCGATGTTCTCAGCGCGCTGGATCCTGCGGACGTGAAGCGATTTCTTCCTGCTGCGAATGCGGTGCAGAAGCTGCTTTCGGAGGCGGAAATGGGCGAGCTTTTCAAGGTGATCGCGTTTTCGCGCGGCATCGAAGGGACGCTCGATGCGTTCGCTGCGGGCGATCGCTCGCACGCGCTATGAGGCTGCGGTCATGATTCGCTGGGTGGTCACGACGTTTATCGCGCTTGCGATTCTTTCCGGGTCGATGCCTTGGCTCAGGAAGTTTGGCATTGGGCGGCTGCCCGGGGATTTCACTCTGCGGATTTTTGGGCGGGAGTATTCGTTTCCTTTTATGTCCACGGTGGTGATTTCTGTTTTACTTTCTTTGATTGCTCGGGCGCTTTGATTTTTTGCTTTTCGGCTAGCTCGCATTTGCGCTTCGTCTGCTGCCGCTTTCTTCGTGAAACTTGTATTCGTGTCGGTCTATTAGCGTTGCCCCTCCCCGGGGCGGGGGTTACTTTCTTTGCTGCTGCAAAGAAAGTAACCAAAGAAAGCAGCTTTTTTCTGAACCCCCCGAAGCACAAATTCGAGTCGCCACTTCGCAGAAGAGCATTGGCACTCAGCTTGAATCAACCTTGAATCACCTTCCGCGCCCACTGAGCGCCACGTCCTCCGAGCCCCTTGGCTCGATAAAACCAGTGGGACACTTCGGTTCTCTCGGAAGAAGTCGAACGACAACCATTGCCGTAGGCGCGGCCAAGCATGGCTCAGCTCGCCGCTGATGACGATGCTTCTGGGCATTCTCTTGCACATCGTTGCTTGGCTTGCCACGTGTTCATTTGTAAGCAGAGCCGCTGTGCCCCGAGGGTGTCGTTTGGCGGCGATGCTTGTCGCGCATCTGCTTGCACGTCGTCGCCCGGCTCGGCTGACGATTTAGCCACTTTGGGCACAGCCGTTATGTCGCGGTGAGTTCTATCGAGCCGCGAAGCGTTTGCCGGTCCTGTAGCACGCCGTTCATCACGCTCGGCTTGCAATATGTCCGTTTCTAGGGAGCCGTTGTTTCCTGTTGGTTTTGTCGAGCCAACGGGCTCGGAGGACGTGGCGCTCAGCGGGCGCGGAAGGTGATTCAGGGTTGATTCAAGCTGAGTGCCAATGTTTCTGTGCGAAGTGACCACTTGTATTCGTGCTTCGGGCGGTTCAAAAAAAAAGCTGCTTTCTTTGGTTACTTTCTTTGCAGCAGCAAAGAAAGTGACCCCCGCCCCGGGGAGGGGCAACGCTAATAGACCGACGCAAATGCAAGTTTCACGAAGGAACAAAGGGGCGTGCTAATAGACCGACACGAATACAAGTCTTACGAACGAAAGAAGAAGGAAAACAGCGCACCAATCCCCCAACGAGAACCCAAAGTTTCAAGAAGAAGAAAGCGCCCCCGCTCGGCCCCCGCGCAACACCCGCGCGACCGCCTCCACCCGCGCCTCGTGCACCGCATCCTTGATCCTTGAAGGCTCATGCGCAAACCGCTGCGCCACAGCCCCGGCATCGACCGATCTCGCCGCCACGAGCGTCTCCCGCAGCCGCTCCGCCTGCGGATACGCCTTCTGCTCCAGTCCGAGCCGCCCGCGCGCATCGGAAAGACACGCCTGTAGCGCCTCGGCAAAGCGCGCCGGCTTGCGCAGCGCATCCGCGCGTTCGAAAAGCCGGACGAGCGCCGCCGCGCCCATCTCCATCACGCGATGAATATTGCCGTGTTCCCGCGCGACGAGCATCGCCAGATCGCGGCATTCGTTCGGCACGCGCAGGCGCTCGCACAACGGCTTCAGCAAATCGACACTGCGTCCCTCGTGCCCGATGTGCCGCGGCAAGATGTCGTCGGGCGTCGTCGCCTTGCCGAGGTCGTGCGTGAGCGCGGCAAAGCGCACCGGCAGCGCAAAACCCTGCGAGGCCGCATAGTCCACGACCATCATCACGTGCACGCCCGTGTCCACTTCCGGGTGATAGTCGGCGCGCTGCGGCACGCCCCAGAGCGCATCCACTTCCGGCAGAATCCGCGCGAGCGCGCCGCAGCCGCGCAGCACCTCGAACATGCGCGACGGCCGCTTTTCCATCAGCCCGCGCGAGATTTCCTGCCACACGCGCTCGGGAACGAGCGCATCGACTTCGCCGGCTTCGACCATCTTCTTCATCAACGCCTCGGTTTCCGGCGCGACGGTGAAATCCGCAAACCGCGCCGCGAATCGCGCAAGCCGAAGTATGCGCACCGGATCTTCGATGAACGCATCGCCCACATGCCGGAAACGCTTCGCGCTCAGGTCTCTCTGTCCGTCGAATGGGTCGATCACCGGGCCGGTCAACTCGCCCGCCGCGTTGACCTCGCGCGCCATCGCGTTGATCGTGAGATCGCGGCGCGCCAGATCCTCCTCCAGCGTCACGTCCGGCGAATAGTAGAACTGGAAGCCGTGATAGCCCGCCGCCGTCTTGCGCTCGGTCCGCGCGAGCGCGTATTCCTCGTGCGTCACCGGATGAAGAAACACCGGAAAGTCCTTGCCGACGGGCTTGTATCCTTGCGCGACCATCTGCTCGGGCGTCGCGCCGACGACCACATAATCGCGATCCACCACCGGCACGCCCAGCAACGCGTCGCGGATCGCGCCGCCTACCGCGTAGATATTCATCGCGCGACGTCCTTCCTTGCTTCGTCGATCCACGCGGCCACGGCCGGCAGCGCGGTCACGCGAGCCGCATACTCGCGCGCGCATTCGCTGATGGCAGGCGCATACGAGTTGAAACGCATGACGACGGGCGCGAACATCGCGTCCGCAATGCAGAAGTCGCCGAAGAGAAACGGGCCGCCGGACTGCGCGAGACAGCCGCTCCAGATTGCGTCGATGCGCGCAATGTCCTCGAGCGTCGCAGGCGTCACGGCGATGCCGGGCTCGTGCGTCGTGATCTGCATCGGCATGTCGTGGCGCAGATCGCTAAAGCCCGCGTGCATCTCCGCGCTAATGCTGCGCGCGTGCGCGCGGGCGGCGGCATCACGCGGCCACAGCGGGTGCTGCGCAAAACGTTCCGCGAGCGTTTCCATGATGGCGAGCGATTCCCACACGGTTTCGCCCGTATCCATGACGAGGCAGGGCACCTTGCCGGATGGCGTCACATCGAGAATGTTGGCCTTGGTGCCGGGCTGGCCCAGACGGATCAAACGCTCCTCGAACGGAATGCCGAAGTGCCTGAGCAGGACCCAGGGCCGCATCGACCAGGAAGACAGATTCTTGTCGCCGATAACGAGTTTCATGCGGTCGAAAGATCAACGGTGCGCCGTGGCGCGGAAGGTATTGAAGCGCGAACGCGGCGACATGCCCGTGAGATACAGCGGCGCGATCGCCTCGATGCTCGCCGGCTCGCCGATGCCGAGTTCCGGCGCAAGCGGCCCGCTCGCGATGCTCGGCGTCTTCATCGAATCGAGATTGTCGCGGGACATGAGCGGTTCGCCGGGCGCCATTTCCAGCGTCATCGCCTGGAGACGGCCGAGGCTCTCGGGCAGCTTGACGATGCGCGCATGTTTGCCGATGGTCGCGCCCGCGAAGCGCACGAGTTCCGCGAGCGTGTACACGGCCGGGCCCGCGAGCTCGTAGACCATGCGGTTCGCGGCGTCGAGATCGAGCACGTTGACGATTGCCTTTGCGACATCGCCGACGAAAACCGGCTGAAACTGGGCGTCCGCGCACGCGAGCGGGATCACCGGAAACAGCCTTTCGAGAAATGCGAACTGGTTGAGCAGATTGTCCTCGGGACCGAAGACAACGGAACTGCGGAAAATGGTCCAGTCGAGGCCCGACTCGCGAGCCTGCTTCTCGCCGTCGCCCTTCGAGCGCAGATACATGCTCGGACCTTCGGAGTCCGCGCCGATCGCGCTCATATGAATGAGCCTGCGCACGCCTTTCGCCGCGCACGCTGCCACGATCTTGCGCGGCAGTTCGACATGCGCGCGCGCGAACTCGGGGCCGTACGGATCGCCGCGCCGCCCCTGCAACACGCCGACGAGATTGATGACCGCATCGGCTTCCGCGACGAATGCGGCGAGCTTGATGGGATCGTGCACGTCGGTTTCGAGCACGTCCACGGGCAACAGCGTCAGATGCGACGCGTTCGCGCGCCGCCGTGTGGCGATGCGGACGTTCTTGCCGAGATCGACCAGCGCGTTGACGAGATAGCTGCCGATGAAACCGGAGCCGCCGATGATCGCCACGTTCTGATGTTGCATGTTCGCCTCTTGGGTCGCGGCTGTCCGGTTGGCTGACGAATGCGGGGCTGAAATGGAGACGAGCCGCCGCGCGTGCTTCCGATGAACGGATGGCCGAGCGCGGCGGCGCGAAGCGCGCTTACGGCGCGATATAACCCAGCCGCGCCTTCAGCGATTGCGGACGGCCTTCGAACAGCGCCGCGTAATACACGGTGTTCGACAGCACGTTCTTCACGTAATCGCGCGTCTCGGAAAACGGAATGGTTTCAGCAAAAACCGCGCCCTCGACCGGCGCGCGCAAATCCTTCCGCCATTGACGCGGCCTTCCCGGACCGGCGTTGTAGCCGGCGGTGGCGAGCACCGGCGAGTTGTCGAATTGATTGTAGATCATCGACAGGTAATTCGTGCCGAGCAGGATATTGGTGTCGATGTCGTTCATCTGCGCGCGCGACAGCGAACCGAGACCAATCTTCTTCGCGACAAGCTGCGCCGTGCCGGGCATCAACTGCATGAGGCCGCCCGCACCCACGTCCGAGCGCGCGTTGATGATGAAGCGCGATTCCTGGCGAATCAGACCGTAGGCCCATTCGGTGTCGAGCCCGGTGCTTTGCGCGTCGCGCTCGACGGTCTCGCGGAACGGCGAGAGATAACGCAGCGTGAAGTCGTGCTCGGTCTTCGTCTTGTCGGCGGTGTTGACGGTGCGGTCGTACAGCTCGATGCGCTTCGCGTATTGCGCGGCGGCGAGCAGTTGACGGTCCGTCATGCTGCGCAGCGGCCAGTTCCATTCGCGATTGCCTTCCAGCCGCATGTTGAGCGCATAGAAACGCTGCGCCAGCGCGAAGCCCGGCACAGACTGCATCTGCGCGATTTCGGCGTCCGAGACGCTCGTGCGCGGCGGCAGCGTGATCTTCTGGCCGAGCTCTTCCAGCGCGAGCTGGCCGTAGAAGTTGTATTGATCCGCGATGCTCTGGAATTCCTGATTGGCCGTGGCCGCGTCGCCCGCCTGCTTGACGGCGCGCGCATGCCAGTAGACCCATGCGGGCTGACTGCGCAGCGTGGGCGGCATCTGCTCGATGGACCAGCGCACCATGTTCCAGTCGCCCGCCAGCAGCGCGCTGCGCGTGCGCCATTCGTAGGCCGGATTCGACAACGGCGCGTTCGCCGACAGCCGATACCAGTCCGCCGCCGACGGCATGCGCTTCAACGCCGCCTGGTAGCCGATGGTGCCCCAGCCGATGGCGCGCTCCGCAGGCGTGAGGCCCGGCGCGACGGAACTGAACGTGGCCGCAGCCATCGCCGGATCGTTGCGCGCCATGCGCGTGATCGCGAGCAGCGTCAGCTGATGCGCCGGCGTGTTCGGCATGACGCCGCGCGCGAGATAAAGCGGCGGCTTGTTCACGGCGTTGTCGAGCAGTTCCGGCTTCGGGCGCTCCTGGCCGAGCGCATCGACGATATTCGCGCCGGTCGTCGTGTAGTTCTGCTCATAGGCGAGGCGAATCTGCTGCCAGATGTCGTCGCTCGAGAACTGGCCGGACTCCGCGAGCGCCGCGATCAGATCGACGCAGCCGTCGCCGTACCATTTCGGATCGACGAGCAGCGCGCGCGCCGCCTCCGTGATATTTTCGCCGCGCGACTGGCGCGCTTCGAGCGCATAGCATTTGACTTGCGTGTCGTCATTCAGCACGAAGCGCGAATACTGCTGCTCGAAGTTGCGCCAGTCGTGACGGCCGCCGAGCACCACGAGGTAGTCGTTGCGCATGCGGTCGGCAATGGCCTGACCGTCGTAGCGTTGCAGGAACGAGAGCACCGGCGCATCCGGCGCGTCCGGGCGCGCGTGGCCTTGCGCATCGAAAAGCTGCGGCTTGATCGTGAAGTACTCGACGTAACCCGGCGCCGGATAATTCGGAATCTGCGCGGCGAGGCCGGCGGCACGGCCGGCGTCGTTCGCTCGGGACGCCTCGCGCAACTGCATGAAGACGCGATCGTCGGAGGACGGCGAAAAGTCGGCGTCCGGGCGGACGGCCGAGGCCGTTCCGCAGGCGACGAGCGTCGCGGCGGCCAGGACGTAGCCGACCGCAAGATATACTCGGTTGAAGCGTTTTGACATCGTTATTACTGGAGCGCGAGGTGGTCCAAAGATCGGTTGAAAGCATAGCACGCAACGTTTGCGCGGAACCGGTCCGCGCGGAGCCGAAGAGCGCGCTGCGCGCCACGCTGCTCGCGCGTCGCGAAGCGCAGCCCGAAGACCCCGCGCAAGCGGCGCGTAATGCGGCACTGGGCGACCGGCTGCGCGTGCTGCTCGACGAGCGCGCGGCGAAATGCGTCGGCTTTTATTGGCCGGTGGCGGGCGAATTCGACGCACGCGCGGTCATCGCGGATTGGCTCGCATCGGACGACGGTCGCGAGGCCGCATTGCCGGTCGTCGTGCAGCCGCATGCGCCGATGGCCTTTCACGCCTGGCACGCGCAATCGCCCATGAAGGCTGGCCGCTATCGCATTCCGGTACCGGAAGAAGAGAGAGTCGTGGTGCCGGAATTGCTGCTCGTGCCGTGCGTCGGTTTCGATGTGGAACGGTATCGCCTCGGCTACGGGGGCGGTTATTACGACCGCACGCTGGCCGCGTGGCCGGTCGCGAAGAAGCCTGCGACCATCGGCATAGCGTATGAAATGGGCAAGCTCGGCGCTCTGCCGCGCGAATCGCACGACATGCCGCTCGATGCGATCGTCACCGAAGCGGCGCGCTACTGAACCGCGCTTACAGCGACGCCGCCGCGCGCGCGGCGGTGTCATAGAGGCCGGATGCGTTGCGCATCAACTGGGCGGCCTCGCCGATCTGCTCGTTGGTCAGCCGGCTTTCGCGCAGCGCGGAGATCAGGCAGCTTTCCCGCACTTCGCGATACTTGCCGCACAACTCGCGCCCTGCCGGCGTCGCGGTGAAGAACACTTCTTTGCCGCTTTTCTCGCTCGTCACGTAGCCGCGCGCCACGAGTTTCTTGAGCGCGTAGGTCGCCACGTGCGTGTCTTCGATGTTCAGCACGAAGCAAATGTCCGCGAGCTTCTTCTTGCGGTCGCGATGGTTCACGTGATGCAAGAGCGACACTTCCACCGCCGTCATGTCCTTCGCGCCCGCCGCCGACATACAGCGCACCATCCATCGGTTGAACGCGTTGCTCGCCATGATGAGCGCGTACTCGAATTCCGAGAGTTCCGCGCTGGTTTCGGAGACGAGGTGCTCGGACGACACGATCTTGGTAGGGTGACGCGACATGGCGATGACCGTAGAAAAGTGCGTCGCAGTGTAGCGCAATGCGTTCGCGCGACACTCGAGACAAACGCGTATTGATAATTTCTTGATAATTTATTGACAATGTAACATTCCGAGACAACGGGCGATGCGGTCATTCGCAAATGCGCCCGCTGTGCCCGAAGGACACATCGAACGCATGACGACACCACGAATCTATCCGCTCGGCGAAAGCGCGCTGGTCTGCGATATCGCGCCGCCCGCCACGATCGACTGCCAGCGCCGCGTCTGGACGCTGGCGGATTACGCGCGCCTCTTGCCGCACGTCGTGGAAGTCGTGCCGGGCATGAACAATCTGACGATCGTCTTCGATCCGCTGGAAGCCGACTACGAAAGCCTCGCGGCGCAACTCGAAGCCCAATGGGACGTCGCCGGCCACGCCGACACGGAAGGCACGCAGATCGACATTCCGGTGCGCTACGGCGGCGACGACGGCCCCGACCTCGCGGCGCTGGCCGAGCACGTCGGCTTGTCGGTCGATGAAGTCGTGAAGCGTCACACGCAAGCCGAATACATCGTGTTCTTTCTCGGCTTTCAGCCGGGCTTCGCGTATCTCGGCGGGCTCGATCCCGCGCTGCACATGCCGCGCCGCCGCGAGCCGCGCCTGGAAGTGCCGGCGGGATCGGTCGGCATCGGCGGGGCGCAGACGGGCATCTATCCGGCGACCTCGCCGGGCGGATGGCAACTGCTCGGCCGCACGGACGTGAAGCTCTTCGACCCGACGCGCAATCCGCCGACGCTCATGCAGCCCGGCGACCGCGTGCGCTTCACCGCAGTGGAGGTGCGCGCATGATCGACGTGATTCGCGCGGGCGTGCTCTCCTCGGTGCAGGATCTCGGCCGCCACGGCTATCGGCATCTGGGCGTCAGTTCGGGCGGTGCGCTCGATGCGCTGTCGCTCGAAATCGGCAATCGCATTGTCGGCAACCGGCCGGATGCGGCGGGCATCGAAGTCACATTCGGGCCGACCGTGCTGCGCTTCAAGCGCGCGACGCGCATCGCGATCACGGGCACGGATTTCGGCGCGACGCTCGACGACGTGCCGGTCTATTCGTGGTGGAGCCTGCCCGTGCGCGCGGGCCAGGAACTGACGCTGCGGGCGGCGAAGCGCGGCATGCGCTGCTATGTGTGCATCGCGGGCGGCATCGACGTGTTGCCGATGCTCGGCTCGCGCAGCACCGATCTCGGCGCCTGCTTCGGCGGACTCGGCGGACGCGCGTTGCGCGACGGCGACCGCTTGCCGGTGGGCGTGCCGCAGCCGCACAAGGGCATCGCGTTTTCGCCGGAAGAACCGGCGTTCGGCGTGAAAGCGCCTGCGTGGTGCAAGTTCGTTCTCGTCGATGAACCCGTGCGCCGTGGCCGCCACGCGCCCGGCCTCGCGTGGGCCGCGCCGATCCGCGTGCTGCGCGGCCCGGAGTACGCGAGCTTCACCGACGAAGCGCAGCGCGACTTCTGGAACGACGAATGGACCATCACGCCGAACAGCAACCGCATGGGCTTCCGGCTCGCGGGCACGCCGCTCGAACGCAGCGCCAAGACCGAGTTGCTGTCGCACGCGGTGCTGCCGGGCACGATTCAGGTTCCGCCGAACGGCCAGCCGATCATCCTGATGGGCGACGCGCAGACCACGGGCGGCTATCCGAAGATCGGCGCGGTCATCAAGGCCGACTTGTGGAAGCTCGCGCAAGTGCGGCTGAACGGCGGCGTGCGCTTTGTCGAGACATCCGTTGAGGAAGCGCGCCACGCGCTCGCGGAAGAACGCCAGTATGTAAGCCAGGTGGAAACGGCCATCGCCATGCACGAAGAACGCATCGGGCGATGACAGACAACTCAACGCAACGACTACTTCCAACGACATCATCATGCAGATCGATCTGAACGCCGATCTCGGCGAAGGCTGCGGCTCCGACGAAGCATTGCTCGACCTCGTCAGTTCCGCGAACATCGCGTGCGGCTGGCATGCGGGCGGCGCGACCGCCATGCGCGATTGCGTGCGCTGGGCGGTGCAAAAAGGCGTCGCGATCGGCGCGCATCCGAGCTTCAACGATCCGGAGAACTTCGGCCGCAAGGAAATGGACCTGCCGCCCGACGAAATCTATGCGGGCGTGCTGTATCAACTGGGCGCGCTCGCGGCCATCGCGAAAGCGGAAGGCGGGCGCATCGCGCACGTGAAGCCGCACGGCGCGCTCTACAACCAGGCGGCGAAGACGCCGGAAATCGCGGATGCCATCGCCGCCGCCGTGCGCGACTTCGATCCGTCGCTGCTCGTGTTCGGTCTCGCCAATAGCGGCCTGATCGATGCCGCGCGGCGCGCGGGGCTCGTCGCCATCGAAGAAGTGTTCGCGGATCGCGGTTATCGCGCGGACGGTTCGCTCGTGCCGCGCAAGGAGCCGGGCGCGCTGCTCGACGACGAAGACGCCGTGCTCGAACGCACGCTGTCGATGGTCCGCGATCAGCGCGTGCAGGCCGTCTCGGGCGACTGGGTGCCGCTCAACGCGCAGACCATCTGCCTGCACGGCGACGGCGAGCACGCGCTGGCGTTCGCTCGGCGCATTCGCGGCGCGCTCGCGGACGCGGGCATCGGCGTCCGCGCCGCTCAAGCCGCCTGAACCTTTTTTGAAGCATCGAACGCCCCGCCTTGCCGGGGCGTTTTAGCAAGCGGCCGCACGAGCCGCGCGTCGTTCGCTGTCACCACGCGCCCGCATCGAGGCGCGATGTTTGAATCGACAAACCGTTTGGAGATCTCATGGCAACCTCAGTCAGTTTATGGCCGCTCATCGGCGTGGCCGTCATCATCGTGGGCTTCGTGCTGCGCTTCAATCCGATGCTGATCGTGGCCGCCGCCGCGATCGTCACCGGCCTGGCCGCGCACTTTCCGCCCGAGCGCATTCTCACGGCCATCGGCAGCGGCTTTCTCAAGACGCGCAACATTCCGCTCATCATCCTGCTGCCGCTCGCGGTGATCGGTCTGCTCGAACGTCACGGGCTGCGCGAGCGCGCGCAGATCTGGATCTCGAGCATTCGCGCGGCGACGGCCGGGCGTCTCCTGATCGTTTATCTCCTCGTGCGTGAACTGACGGCGGCGGTCGGGCTGACCGGCCTGGGCGGTCATCCGCAGATGGTGCGGCCGCTCCTCGCGCCGATGGCCGAAGGCGCAACCGAAGCGCGTCACGGCAAGCTCTCGGACGCGGTGCGCTTCAAGCTGCGCGCCTACGCGGCGGCGACCGACAACGTGGGCCTCTTCTTCGGCGAAGACATTTTCGTGGCGTTCGGCGCGATCGTGCTGATGGTCACGTTCCTGAAGGAACTTGGCATCGTCGTGGAACCGATGCACGTCGCCGTCTGGGGCATCCCGACGGCCATCTGCGCGTTCCTGATCCACGGCTTCCGGCTGTGGCTGCTCGACCGCCAACTGACGCGCGACCTCGACGCACTGACGCGCAACGTCGCGGGAGAAAAGGCATGACGCTCACCATCAACTATCTGTTCTATCTCGTCGGCATTGTGCTCGTGGTCGTCGCGGGCATGATCCTCACGGACAAGTCGCATCCGCGGCGGCTTTCGGCGGGCACGTTCTGGCTCGTCTATGCGCTCATCTTCCTGATCGGCGACTGGCTGCCGGTGTCGGTCGTCGGCGTGCTGGTCGTGGCGATGGCGCTGATCGCGGGCTTCGGCGGCGTGACCGGCGCGAAGCCCAAGATGCTCTCCGACGAAACGCGCCGCCAGAGCGCCATGCGCCTCGGCAACAAGCTCTTCGTGCCCGCGCTGACGATTCCGGTCGTCACCGTGATTCTGACGCTTAGCGCGAGCCATCTCGTGTTCGGCGGCAAGCCACTGATCGAACTGAAGAACGTGACGCTGATCGGCTTCGGCATCGGCTGCGTGATCGCGCTGGCGGTGGCGTGCGTGATGACGCGCGATACCGTCGGCCAGTCGATGCGCGAAACGCGCCGCCTGATCGACGCGCTGTCGTGGGCCGCGGTTCTGCCGCAAATGCTCGGCATGCTCGGGCTCGTGTTCTCGGACGCGGGCGTCGGCAAGGCCGTCGCGCACGTCACGACGGCATACGTGAACATGGATTACCGGCTCGTCGCGGTGGCGGTGTACTGCATCGGCATGGCGCTTTTCACGATGGTGATGGGCAATGGCTTCGCCGCGTTTCCGGTGATGACGGGCGGCGTCGGCGTGCCGATTCTCGTCGGCGTGTTCCACGGCAATCCCGCGACGATGGTCGCCATCGGCATGTTTTCGGGCTATTGCGGCACGTTGATGACGCCGATGGCCGCGAACTTCAACATCGTGCCCGCCGCGCTCCTGGAGTTGCCGGACAAGAACGCCGTTATCAAGGTGCAGGTGCCGACGGCGCTCACGTTGCTGATCGTGAACATCTTCTTGCTGAACTGGCTGATGTTCATTTGATGCGGCAGTCGCGCTTGAATGTCACGCAGGCGCGACCACGAACCCGCGCTTTCGCAGCAACTCCAGCACGCCGCGCGGCCCGCCCAGATGCAGCGCGCCGATGGCCACGAACACCGGCTTGTCGGGCGCGCCCAACTGCACCATCCGCGCGACGAAGCGCCGGTTGCGCTCGTAGACCACGCGGTTGTCCACTTGCGCGGCGAGCGTCTTCGACCGCGCGAGCTTGGTGCTTTTCGCGTCGTCCCAGGCTTTGAGCGCGTCGGCATCGCCAATACGCCATAGCCGATGCAGTTCCTTCACGTCGGCGATGTTCTCGGCGGGCGTCTGCACCAGGTCTTCCGCGAGCATCTCGCGCTGCTGCGCGGACGTGAGCCGCGTGAACGTCGAAATCTGCTCGTTCAACGTCTCCAGTCCGACGACCTTGCCGCGCACGCGCAGATACACGTTCTGCAACTGCGCCTCGGTGCCGTACTCGCTCTGGAAGCCGGCCTTCAGCGTGTCGTAGGTTTCGATCAGCATCGACGCGAGCCACGGCCGCGTATGCCGCAAGTCCTTGAGCGCCGCCGGATTGCTGCGCATACGCGCTTCGACTTTCTTCCACATCGAATCCGGCAAATAGTCGATCAGACATTCGCTGTGGCACATGCCGTAGCGGTTCACGTCTTCTTGCGACGACAGCAGTTCGTCCGGGGAGATTTCGAGCGCGAGGGTCGGCGACGCATAGAGCGCCGCGAGAATGGACTGGCGAAACGGCTGCTCCGGCGGATAGTCGCTCGCAAAACCGACATGGAGTGTGCCGAGCACGTAAAGAGTCGTCGCGCCCTTCGTCGCGGCGTAGAACGGCATGCGCGGCGGCTGCGCGCGCACGGGGCCGCTCGCAGTGGTGCCGTCGCTACGGTCCACGCGTGGCGGTTGCGCGGGCGGATCGGGAACGTCGGTCGCGCTGGCGTCGCCAGCGGGTTGCGGCGTGCCGCCCGGCGGCGCACGCGATCCCGTGACGGCGAAACTCGCGGGCGTAATAGCGAGGCAGACCGCAGCCGCTATCGTTGACGCCAGAAGCGTGCGTCGAGCGCGAGCGGACAACGCCGCGACCCACAGCGCCGCGCAGACCGCGAGCGCCGCCGCACTCGATGCAACGCGGCGCGTCCGGCCAACTACCGGTCGCGCCGCCTGCGATTCACGCGTCGCCTTCACCGACCTCCTCGGCGCGATGGCACGAGACCTGACGGCCATCCACCACTCGCAGCGCCGGCTCCTCGACGCGGCACCGTTCGATCGCATACGGGCAACGCTGATGGAAGGTGCAGCCCGACGGCGGATTCAGCGGCGACGGCATCTCGCCTTCCAACTTGATTTTGATGCGGCGGTCTTCTTCGAAAAGCGCGGGCGTCGCGGACATCAGCGAGCGCGTGTACGGATGCCGCGGATTCGCGAAGATCGTCTTCTTGTCGCCCAGTTCGGCGATGCCGCCGAAGTACATCACCATCACGTCGTCGGCAATGTGCTCGACCACCGACAAGTTGTGCGAAATAAACACGTAGCTCGTGCCGAACTGCTGTTGCAGGTCCATGAACAGATTGAGAATCTGCGCCTGAATGGACACATCGAGCGCCGACACGGGTTCGTCCGCGACGACGATCTGCGGATCCAGAATCATCGCCCGCGCGATCGCCACGCGCTGACGCTGCCCGCCCGAAAACATGTGCGGATAGCGCGACGCATGTTCGGGCCGCAAGCCGACCGTGCGCATCATCTGCGCGATGCGCTCGGCGCGTTCCGTCGACGAGAGCTTCGTGTTGATCGCGAGCGGCTCGCCGAGCGTCTGCTCGACGGTCTTGCGCGGATTCAGCGAAGCGAACGGGTTCTGAAACACCATCTGCACGCGCTGACGCAACTCCGCGATCTTCGCCTTGCTTGCGCCCGCGACATCTTCGCCCTCTATCAGCAGCCGGCCGGACGTCGGCGTTTCGATCATCGTCAATTGCCGCGCGAGCGTGGACTTGCCGCAGCCCGATTCGCCGACGACCGCGAGCGTGCGCCCGCGCTGCAGTTCGAACGACACGCCGTTGAGCGCCTTCACCGTGCCTTGCGTGAACATGCTGCGCTTCACGGTGTAGTGCTTCGTGAGCCGGTCGGCGGCGAGCACGATGTCCTGTATTTTTTCCTTCGGTACCGCGTTCATCGCGCGCCCTCCTCGACAATCTGCGCCTCGCGTTCGGCGCGCACCGCTTGCGCGACTTCCTGTGCCACATTCAGCGGCTTGATGCAGCGCGCGCGCACGGCGGCATCGCGCGCGTCGAGCTGATACAGATGCGGCCTGCCCTTCCAGCAGTCATCGACCACATACTTGCAGCGCGGCGCGAAGAGACAGCCGCTTGGCCGGTCGTCGCGGCCTGGCACCATGCCCGGCAGCGCGGCGAGACGCGCTGCGCCACGGCTGTGCTCGGGAATCGCGGCGAGCAACGCCTCCGTGTACGGATGATGCGGCTCACTGAAAATGGCCGGCACATGGTTCGTTTCGATGATCTCGCCCGCGTACATCACCGCGACGCGCTGCGCGACCTCGGACACGACGGCGAGATCGTGCGAAATCAGCACGAGCGCCATGCCGCGCTCCTTCTGCAAGCGCACGAGCAGTTCCATGATCTGCGCCTGAATGGTCACGTCGAGCGCCGTGGTCGGTTCGTCGGCGATCAGGAGCTTCGGATTGCACGCGACCGCCATCGCGATCATCACGCGCTGGTTCATGCCGCCCGACATCTGATGCGGAAACGTCTCGATGCGGTTCTTCGCGTCCGGAATGCCCACTTGGTCCAGCAGTTCGAGCGCGCGTTTGTTTAGCGCATCGCCGCGCAAACCTTCGTGCAGCCGCAGCACTTCCTTGATCTGATAGCCGACGGTGTAGCTCGGGTTCAGGCTCGTGAGCGCGTCCTGAAACACCATCGCGATGTCCTTGCCGATGATCTTCCGGCGAGCGCGCGCCGATGCCTTCAGCAGGTCGTGGCCGTCGAAGGTGATCTGATCGGCGGTGACTTTGCCGGGATGGTCGATCAGGCCCATCAGCGCCATCATCGTGACGCTCTTGCCCGAGCCGGATTCGCCGACGACGCCGACAACTTCGCCCGGCTTCACGGAAAGATTGATGCGATCGACCGCTTGCGTGCCGCCGAACGTCACTTGCAGGTTACGGATAGTCAGTAAGTCAGTCATGTCATGCCATCCGTTTCAGTTTCGGATCGAGCGCGTCGCGCAGACCGTCGCCGAGCAGGTTGATGACGAGCACCGAGACGAGAATCGAGAGGCCCGGCATCGTCACGATCCACCATGCGCTTTCGATGTAATCGCGCGCCGAGGCCAGCATTGCGCCCCACTCCGCCGCGGGCGGCTGCACGCCGAGGCCGAGAAAGCCGAGCGCGGCGGCATCGAGAATCGCCGAGGAAAACCCGAGCGTCGCCTGCACGATGAGCGGCGCGGCGCAGTTCGGCAGCACTTGCGAGAACATGAGCCGCGCGGTGCTCGCGCCCGCCACGCGCGATGCCGTCACGTATTCCTTCTGCAATTCGCCGAGCGCGGACGCACGCGTGAGACGCACGTAACCCGGCAGCGCGACGATGGCGATGGCGAGCATCGTATTGACGAGCCCCGGCCCGATGATCGCGACGACGGCCACCGCCAGCAGCAGCGACGGCAGCGCGAGCAGTACGTCCATCACGCGCATGATCGGCGTATCGAGCCAGTGGAAGAACGCGGCCATCAACCCGAGCACGACGCCCGGAATCAGCGCGAGCACCACCGACACGAAGCCGATCCAGAACGACAGCCGCGCGCCGTACATGAGGCGCGAGAGAATGTCGCGGCCCGCTTCGTCGGTGCCGAGCAGGAACATGCGATTGCCGCCGTCGAGCCACGCGGGCGGAATCTTGACGTACTCGCGATACTGCTCGATCGGGCTATGCGGCGCGATCAACGGCGCGAAAATCGCGATGAAGAGCAGCACGAGCACGATCAAGCCCGCTGCCACCGCGCCGCGATTGCGCGAGAAGTTCGCCCAGAATTCGCGCGCCGCGACCATGCGGCCGGAAGGCGGCGTGAATGCGCCGGGCGGGAGATTTTTTTGAACGTCAGCCATTCGTTATGCCTCGCGCCGAGCCGCCTCAAGCGAGGCATGCGCCCCCTTGGGGAGCAGCGAACAAGTGTGAGCGTGGTGGACCATGTTTTCCTCAGCGAGTATGGCGAATGCGCGGATTCAACACGCCGTACAACAGATCGACGACCAGATTCACGACGATCACGAGCGTCGCGATCATCAGAATGCCGCCTTGCACGACCGGATAATCGCGGCGCGAAATGGCGTCGATGAGCCATTTGCCGACGCCCGGCCACGAGAACAGCGTCTCGGTCAGCACCGCGCCCGCGAGCAGCGTGCCGACCTGCAAGCCGATCACGGTGACGACCGGGATCAGCGCGTTGCGCAGCGCATGCACGACGACCACGCGCAGCGGCGAAAGCCCCTTCGCGCGCGCGGTGCGGATGTAGTCCTCGCGCAGCACTTCGAGCATCGACGAGCGCGTCATGCGCGCGACGACCGCGAGCGGAATCGTGCCGAGCACGATGGTCGGCAGAATCAGATGCGAGAGCGCCGACGTGAACGCGCCTTCATCGCTCGAAAACAGCGAGTCGATCAGCATGAAGCCGGTGACGTGCGGAATGTCGTATTCCACCGCGATGCGGCCAGAGACAGGCGTCCAGCCGAGCTTCGCCGAGAAGAACATGATGAGGATCAAGCCCCACCAGAAGATCGGCATCGAATAGCCGGTGAGCGCCGTGCCCATGACGCCGTGATCGACCGCCGTGCCGCGCTTGAGCGCCGCCGCGACGCCCGCCGGCAAGCCGACGACGAGCGCGAAGATCATCGCGCAGATGGACAGCTCGACGGTGGCCGGAAAGCGCGCCATGAATTCGCCCATCACGCTCGTGTTCGTGATGATGGACGTGCCGAGATCGCCCTTGAGCGCATGGCCGACATAGTGGAAATATTGGAGCGGCAGCGGCTGGTCCAGCCCGAGGCGCTTCATGGCTTCGGCGTGGGCCGCCGGGTCCACGCCCCGTTCGCCCATCATGACTTCGATGGGATCGCCCGGGATCAGGTGGATGAGTGCGAACGCGAGAATCGTAATGCCGATGAACGTCGGTATCACCATTCCTATGCGTCGCAAAACGAATCGGAACATGATCGCCCTTTGGTTCGTTCTTGGGGATAAATACGCTACCGGCGGCCGGATCGTTTCGATCCGCGCCGCCGGACGTGTTTCGACTACCTATGGTTTAGTGCAAAAAGCATTCCGCCAGCAACACTTACTGCATGCCGACGCCATCGAAGCGTACGTAGCCAAGCGGCTCGATCTTCATGTTCGTCACCTTCTTGCTGACCGGCTGATAGACGGTCGAATGCGCGATCGGCGAGAACGGCAGTTGTTGCGCGAAGATCTGCTGCGCGTCGGTGTAGGCCTTCGTGCGCGCGGCGACATCGGTGGTCGAGCGGCCCTTCACGACGAGATCGTCGAACGGCTTGTAGCACCACTTCGAGAAGTTGCTGCCCTTTACCGCGTCGCAGCCGAGCAGCGTGCCGAGCCAGTTGTCGGGGTCGCCGTTGTCGCCCGTCCAGCCGATCAAGAGCGCGTCGTGTTCGCCCGCGTGCGCGCGCTTCAAGTACTCGCCCCACTCATACGACACGATGTTCGCCTTCACGCCGATCTTCGCCCAGTCAGCCTGGATCATTTCGGCCATCAGACGTGCGTTCGGGTTGTAGGCGCGCTGCACGGGCATGGCCCACAGCGTGATCTCGAAGCCGTTCGGGAAACCGGCTTTGGTCAGAAGCTGCTTGGCCTTCGCGGTGTCGTATGCGTTCGCCTTCAGGTTCTTGTCGTAGGACCACTGCGTCGGCGGCATCGGTGCGGTGGCCGGCTGGCCCGCGCCCTGATACACGGAATCGATGATCGCCTTCTTGTTGATCGCCATGTCGAGCGCGCGGCGCACGTCCGCGTTGCCGAGATTGCTCTTCGTCACGTTATAGGCAACGTAGCCTTCGTTGAAACCGGCCTGCGAAGGCGTATCCACATTCGATGCCGACTTCAGCGCCGCGATATCGCCCGGGCGCGGATAGCTCATCACCTGGCATTCGTTGCTCTTCAGCTTCTGCACGCGCACGGCGGCGTCCGGCGTGATCGAGAAGATCAGCTTGGAAATCTGCACCGCGTTCGGCTTCCAGTAGTCTGGATTGCCGTCGAAGCGAATGGTCGCGTCCTTCGTATAGCTGCGGAAGATAAACGGGCCGGTGCCGAGCGGATACTGATTGATGTCCGCGGCCTTGCCGTCCTTCAGCAGCTTGTCCGCGTATTCGGCGGAGAGAATGGAGGCGTATTCCATCGCCATGTTCTGAATGAACGGCGCGCTCACTTCCTTCAGCGTGAACTTGACGGTGTACGGATCGACTTTTTCGATCTTCGAGATCAGCTTGTCGAGGCCGAGGTCCGTGAAGTACGGGAACTGCACGTTGTACGCCTTGCGGAATGGCTGATTCGGGTCGAGCATGCGGTTGAACGTGAAGAGCACGTCGTCCGCGTTGAATTCGCGCGTCGGCTTGAAGTAGGACGTGGTCTGGAACTTCACGCCGTGACGCAGATGGAATGTGTACGTCAGGCCGTCCGACGAGACTTCCCACTTTTCGGCGAGGCCCGGTTCCACCTTCGTGCCGCCGCGCTCGAATTCGACAAGGCGGTTATACACGGTGAAGGTGTTCGCGGTGAAATCGGTGCCCGTGGTGTATTGCGCGGGATCGAAGCCGGCGGGGCTGCCTTCGGAGCAGTAAACGAGCGTCTTGTTCGGGATTGCCGCGTTCGCGGTGGTCGCCGCGAGGAGCGTTGCCGTGGCGACGGCGCCCATGAGCGCCGACATGCGGGCGACTCGCAACAGGCCATTTTTCTTCATGTTTCCTCCAAGTCAGTGCCGGCTTCTGGCCGGCGTAGCGCGATATTACTTGATCGCGTCCTCCGCTTTGTTAGCGGACGAAAAAACCGGGCGCAACACTAGCACGAACAAATATGACGCGGGTAGACAGTTTTTCCCACAGCGCAGGTTATTGAGCTTCTGCGAGCAAGCGCGTCAGGCCACAGATGAACGAGGAAAGCGCGAAGAGTTGCGAGAGAACGAGGAAACGTGCGGCGCGGGCTGAGTGGGCTAGGTCGGGAGCGGTTGGCGTCGCACCGGCCGTGGCTGCGACTCGATCTCAACTTCCGAGCGAATAGTGCGCTCGTGGGATTCACGCCGCGCTCTGTACAAGGGAGGAAAGAACGAACCGCGCGGCGAGCGCCGCGCGGGTGATGCTAAAACGCGCGATTCACGCGCTCGCGAAGCCGAGCCGCTCGCAGATAGTCTTCGTCGCCGACGCGCCGTTGAGCGTATAGAAGTGCAGACCGGGCGCGCCCTCGTCGATGAGACGGCGGCACAGGCCCGTCACCACGTCGAGGCCGAATGCGCGAATCGACTCGCGATCGTCGCCGTAGCTTTCCAGCCGCCGCGCGATCCACTTCGGCACTTCCGCGCCGCACATGTCGGAGAAGCGCATCAGTTGCGAGAAGTTCGTGATCGGCATGATGCCCGGCGTGATCGGCACGTCCACGCCCAGCTTTCGCGCTTCGCCGACGAACTCGAAGTACGCGTCCGCGTTGAAGAAGTACTGCGTGATCGCGGCGTTCGCGCCCGCCTTCACCTTGCGCGCGAAGTTTTCCATATCGGCGCGCGGCGAACGCGCTTGCGGATGAAACTCCGGATACGCGGCCACTTCGATATGGAACCAGTCGCCGTGCTCCTGACGGATGAAAGCGACCAATTCCGACGCATAACGCAGTTCGCCGACTTCGCCCATGCCGGAAGGCAGATCGCCGCGCAACGCGACGATATGGCGAATGCCGTGCTCACGGTAAGCGCCGAGAATCGCGCGGAGGCTGTCCCGCGACGAGCCGATGCACGACAGATGCGGCGCCGCCTGCAAGCCTTCGGCCGCCATTTCGAGCACGGTATCGAGCGTGCCTTGCTGCGTGGAGCCGCCCGCGCCGAACGTCACGGAGACGAACTTCGGCGCGAGTTTCGCGAGTTGCGCGCGGGACGCGCGCAGCTTCTCCACGCCTTCCTGCGTCTTCGGCGGAAAAAACTCGAATGAGAGTTCGATGGGTTTCATGATGATGAGTGCGCAGATGCGCGGCGGCTAGCCGAAGTTGCGCTGCCCGAACACGAGCGCCGACAGAAGCCACGACACGATGCTGTACAGGATCGAGCCGAAGAACGCCGACCAGAAACCCGAGACCTCGAACCCCTTCAGCAGCGACGAGCACAGCCAGAAGCAGAGCGCATTCACCACGAGAATGAAGAGGCCGAGCGTGAGGATGGTCACCGGCAGCGTCAGGATGATGAGAACCGGACGCAGCACGGCGTTGATCAGGCCGAGCACCACCGCGACGATCAGCGCCGTGCCGAAACTGCGAATGTGAATCGACGGCACGAGATAGGTGATGATCAGCAGCGCGAGCGCATTGATCAGCCATGTCAGCAGCACGGTCATCGAGGGTTCTCCGGTTTGTCGTCTTTCGGGCAGGGCGAGGCACGGATGCATGCGCATCCGCGCCGGCCCCGCCGCCGCGTTCAATCAATAGCGGTAGTGGTTAGGCTTGAACGGGCCGCTCTTGTCGACGCCGATATAGCCTGCCTGCTCATCCGACAGCACGGTCAGTTCCGCGCCGATGCGGCCCAGATGCAGACGCGCGACCTTCTCGTCCAGATGCTTCGGCAGCACGTAGACCTTGTTCTCGTACTTGTCGCCTTGCGTGAAGAGTTCGATCTGCGCGAGCGTCTGGTTCGTGAACGAGTTCGACATGACGAACGACGGATGGCCCGTCGCGCAGCCGAGGTTCACGAGGCGGCCTTCGGCCAGCAGAATGATGCGCTTGCCGTCCGGGAAGATGATGTGATCGACCTGCGGCTTGATGTTGTCCCACGTGTACTGGCGCGTGGAGGCAACGTCGATTTCGGAATCGAAGTGACCGATATTGCAGACGATCGCGTTGTTGCGCATCGCCTTCATGTGGTCGTGATTGATGACGTGGTAGTTGCCCGTCGCCGTCACGAAGATGTCGGCCTTGTCGGCGGCGTATTCCATCGTCACGACGCGGTAGCCTTCCATCGCCGCCTGCAGCGCGCAGATCGGATCGATTTCCGTGACCCACACAGTGGCGCCCAGACCGCGCAGCGATTGCGCGCAGCCCTTGCCCACGTCGCCGTAACCGGCCACGACCGCGATCTTGCCCGCGATCATCACGTCGGTTGCGCGCTTGATGCCGTCCACGAGCGACTCGCGGCAGCCGTACAGATTGTCGAACTTCGACTTCGTGACCGAATCGTTCACGTTGATGGCCGGGAACGGCAAACGGCCGTCCTTTTCCATCTGATACAGGCGATGCACGCCCGTGGTGGTTTCTTCCGTCACGCCCTGAATATGCGCGAGGCGCGTGGAGTACCACGTCGGATCGGCGTCGAGGTGACGCGAAATCGACTTGTACAGCGCGACTTCTTCCTCGTTCGTCGGCTTGGCGATAACCGAGCGGTCCTTCTCCGCCTTCGAGCCGAGAATCAGGAGCAGCGTGGCGTCGCCGCCGTCATCGAGAATCATGTTGGCGAACTCGCCGTTCGGCCATTCGAAAATGCGGTGCGAGAATTCCCAGTACTCGTCGAGCGATTCGCCCTTGAACGCGAACACCGGCGTGCCGCCATCGGCGATTGCGGCGGCGGCGTGATCCTGCGTCGAGAAGATGTTGCACGACGCCCAGCGCACGTCCGCGCCCAGGGCCTTCAGCGTTTCGATCAGCACGCCGGTCTGAATGGTCATGTGCAGCGAACCCGCGACGCGCGCGCCCTTGAGCGGCTGCTGCGCCTTGTATTCTTCGCGGATTTGCACGAGACCGGGCATTTCCGTCTCGGCGATGTCGAGTTCCTTGCGGCCCCATGCGGCGAGCGACATGTCGGCGACAACGAAATCCTGGGTGCTGTTCGAATCGAGAACTGCGGCGTTCATCACGCCCTCCTTTCTAAAAAAGACTAGAAATGTTGACGTGAGCGCCGTTCGAATGCGGTGGCTCTGCGGGCGCTTTGAAACGCGCTTTCGAACCGTCCGAATTGAATGCCACCGAGCCTGGCGGATGAGGCTTTTTCGAGCCGCTCAACCGTCGCAACGCTCCTCGGGGGCGAACGACGATTGTAGCAAAGTCTTATTGGATCGTTTGCGTTTCAGCACACGCTGATTCAAATAATCGACGCTGCGTGAACCGCATTTTTACCGATATGCGTTTATCGACGAGAGCGCCTAGAACGGCAACGCGGAAAGCGCGGGCGCGAGGAGCACCATCACGACGCCCGCGATCATCATGGTCAAGCTCGCGACAACGCCTTCTTCGCTGCCGAGTTCGCGCGCCTTCGCGGTGCCGACGCCGTGCGCCGCCGCGCCGAACAGCGCGCCGCGCGCGAGCCGCGTGCGCAGCGGCACGAGCGCGAGCACGATCTCGCCGAAGAGCATGCCGCAGACGCCCGTCGCGATCACGAAAAGCGCGGTGAGATCTTTCGGCGCGTGAATCTTGTCGGAGACAGCCAGCGCGAACGGCGTGGACACCGAGCGCGTCGCGAGGCTGCGCTGCAATTCCGGCGACAGATGCAAGAGCTTCGCGAGCGCGAGCGATCCGCCCACGGCAACCAGAATGCCGACCGTGACGCCGACCGTCAGCGAGATCCAGTGGCGCTTCAAAAGCGCGCGGTATTCGTAGATCGGCACCGCGAACGCGACGGTGGCCGGGCCCAGCAGCCACATGAGCCAGCGCGTATCGGCGAAGTAGACCGAATACGGAATGCGCGCGGTCACGACGATCAGCGCGAGCACGGCCGGCGCCGAGAGCATCGGCGTGAGCCACGGGCTGCGGAATCGTGCGTAGAGACGCTTGGATGCGAAGTACAGCGCGACCGTCAGCACGAAGCAGCCGGCGGCGATCAGGCGCGCGGCGTCGTCGGCGATAAGCGAGGCGTAGAAATGGTGCATGTAGGTGATGAGCCGCGTGATCAGGCGCGGGCCGCGTGGCGGGCGACGAGCGCGCGTCGCAGCGCGAGACGGCGCTCCAGGCGCGCCGCGCGGTCCACGGCGAACGCGACGGCGACCATCACCATCAGCGTGCCCGCGATCACGACGAGCGCGAGCCGCCAGCCGTCTTCCATGAACAAGCCGCCGTACTGCACGGCCGCGACGGCGGCGGGGATGAAGAACAACAGCATGTCGCCGAGCAGCCAGTCGGCGCCTGCCTTCACCCAGCGCGGCGCGATGCCGCCGCAGAACAGCAGCGCGAGCAATGCGACGAGACCGACCACGCCGCCCGGCACCGGCAACGCGAGTTTGCGCGCGACGACATCGGCGACGAACCAAATCACCGCAATCCCGCCGGACTGCACGGCGACGCGGGCAAAGCGGCTAACAGCGGCGCGTGCAGTGTTCGAAGTGCTTGCATTCGGAAGGACGGCGGACATGGTCTTATGCGTTAGGGTTAACCTGTAGCCGAGTATAGAGGCGTCGTTTCCATAATAAAAATGACTTAACCTTATCCACTTCATTCCAATCCGGAATCCGAGGCCGATCATGGAACTGCGCGCGTTGCGGTATTTCGTCGAAGTGGTCAAGCAGAAGAGCTTCACCGCTGCCGCCGAGCACATGTTCGTGACGCAGCCGACCATCAGCAAGATGGTGAAGGCGCTCGAAGACGAAGTCGGGTCGCCGCTGCTGTTGCGCGAGGGCCGCCAGATGGTGCTGACCGACGCCGGGCAGATCGTCTATCAACGCGGCGTGGACGTCCTCGCGGCGCACGCGCGGCTGGAGGCCGAACTCAATGATCTCGGCACGTTCGGACGCGGCACGCTGACCATCGGCATTCCGCCGATGGGCGGCTCGCTCTTCACGCCGGCCATCGCGGCGTTCAGGCGGCGGTATCCGAAAGTCGAACTGAAACTTTTCGAGCGCGGATCGAAGGCGATCGAGGCCGCGCTGATGGACGGCGAACTGGAACTGGGCGGCGTCCTGCAACCGGTCGATACCGATATGTTCGACGTGCTGCCCGTGAGCCGTCAGTTGCTGTGGCTGGTGGCGCCGAAGGGCTCGCGCTGGGAAGGCGTCCGCGAAGTGCCGCTGGCCGATCTCGCCGCCGAGCCGTTCGTGTTCTACGGCGAAAGCCTGGCGCTCAACGATATTGTGATGAATGCGTGCCGCGAGGCGGGTTTCACGCCGACCATTGTCGGGCGCAGCGGACACTGGGATTTCATGGCGGCGCTGGTGCAGGCGGAAATCGGCATAGCGCTGCTACCCGCGCCGTATTGCCGACGCCTCGACACCGACGCGTTCACGTGCCGGCCGGTCGTGGCGCCGGAGATTCACTGGGACATGGCGCTCGGCTGGCGGCGCAACGGCTATCTGTCGCATGCGGCGCGCGCGTGGATCGAGGTCGCGCGGGAAGTGCTGCCCCCGAACCTCGATCAGGACTTCATGGCCGATGGTTTCGCGCGGACGCGGACGGGCGAAGCCCGCAAATGACACGCGTCCGCATTCCTGCGGCGATCAGTTGACTGTCTTGAACTCGATGCGGCGGTTCGCCATGCGGCCGGCCGGCGTGGCGTTGTCGGCAATGGGGTGAACCTCGCCGAAACCTTCAGCCGTCAGGGAATGTGCCGGGATGCCGTGCTTCACGAGATACCCGCGCACCGCTTCCGCGCGCTTCTTCGACAACTCGACGTTGAGCGCCGCGCTGCCCGTGTTGTCGGAGTAACCGGCGATCTGCAACATGATGGGCGCGCCTTGCGAGTCGCAGGTTTTCAAGGCTTGCGCGGACTTCGCGAGCGCGGCCATCGCGCTTGCGGGCGGTGTATTCGAACCGGTGCGGAAGTTGATCGGCTTGAGATTGAGCATTCGCGCGATAGCCGGCGCGGAACACGCGTCGCCGCTCGACGGAGCCGAAGCCGGAGCCGAAGCCGGTGCCGCCGAAGCAGCCGAAGCAGCCGAAGCAGCCGAAGCCGAGGCCAATCCCGAAGCCGCATCCCCATGCGGCGAACCCAGACCCACATTCCACCCCGTGCCGAACAGCGCCTTCAGCTTCTCCAGCCAGCCGAGCTTCGTGTCAGCGGCCTTGCCGGCCAGCTCGATCTTGTCGCCGGAAATCTGCACGCGTGCGCCCGGCAACGTCATCACGGGCACGAGGTTGTCTAGCTTGTCGAGCCATGCGGAAGGCTTCGTGTCCGGGTCCACGGCGACGTTCGCGTGGAACTTGTCCGCGCCGAACTTGGCCGAGAGCAGGTCGATGAGCCGCTGGCGCTCTTCGTCGCTGCCGACCGTCGCCTTGACGGTGGGCACGCCGGAAGCGTCGACGGTGATGGAGGCGAGTGCGTCCTTGCCCGGCAGCAGCGTCGGCATGGACGCCTGGCTTGCCACGGCTGCGCTGCTCGCCACGGCGTCGGAGGACGCAACAGCAACAGCGGCATCTGACGCCGATCCGTCGGCCTGTGCGTCCTGCGCCGCTTCCTTCGGCTTGTCTTCCGTCGAGCAGCCGCGCGCGACGAGCGCCGCGAACAACGCGAGCGCGGCGGCGTTCGCCACCCACAGCCACTTTCGCTTGCTGGATTTGTCCTTGCTTTCCTCGGTTTCGGGCGCGGGGTACACGTCGCTGTAAATCGGGAATGCGGCGGCTTCCTGCGTGGACGGATGTTCTAAATGCGACGTCACCGCTTTCAGCCGCGACGCCACGCCGGCCAAAAACGCGCCGACCGAGCCGAGACCGAGCGCCTGCGCGAACGCGTCCGTCATATTCGCGCGAACGACGGGCAGTTGATGCCCAAGCAGCGTCGGCAAGTGGCCGACCTGACCGTTGTGCTGGGTGAAGTGGCGCTTGAGCAGACCGAGCAGCGTCGCGCCGACCACGCCGGTCAGCACGCGCGCGGCGTGCGCCGGCACGCCGGAGTATTCGGCGACGCGCTCGCTGAGCGCGTTCACGTTGTCGTGCGACGCCACCGCGCCATCCACCGATGCGCTCGTGGCCAGCAAGGTTTGCATACCCTCTTCGTTCAGCACGAAGTGCGGCAGTTCCTCGGCGATATGCGTATTGACGGTCGCCGACATGACCGCGTTGAACAAATTGCGCGCACCGTCGAGCGACGACGCCTTGTTCATCATCGAGCCGATGAGCGCCGGCCCGCTCAGCGAAACGACGCGTTTGGCGGATTCGGGCGCGCAGCCGACGCGTGCGGCGAGATGCTGCAACACGCTTTCATTCAAAGCGGCCTGCGCCATCTGATTGAGGTTAATGCTCATTGGGAATACTTCCAGGAAAAGCGTTGTTGCACCGGGCTCGATCGCCCGCTTCAGGCCGAACGATTATAGGTTCGGGCTCCTGCTAGTCGGCATGGGTGGCCGAACAATCGGATTTGTCTCAGCTCTCGTTTGTTTAGGACTGCGCCTGAGAAAATTTGCCGTCGCTGTGACAATCGGGCGCTCGCGTCCAGCCGCCAATGAAGAGAGCGATGCCTCTACCCGCGCGCCGAAAGCCCGGCCTATGATTCTTAAATTCGAGATGGCTCCGACGCGACGCGCCGCGACGCCCGAAACAGGAGACCGCCGCATGAACGCCCCATCTGCCGATGCACCCGACGGCCGGTTCGGACAGACGCACGAGGTCACGAATCAGGCGCCGCCGCTTGACCGTTACGACGCGTTCGCCACCGATTGCGCGCTCGCGGCGGCGGTCGAGCGCGAAGGCGCGGGCTGGCACGCCGACGCCCTTTCCCTAGACGCCCGCGCGCTCACACAGCCCGATGTCCTCGCGCTCGCCGAACTCGCCAACCGGCACACGCCGGAACTGGCGACGCACGACGCGCGCGGCGAGCGCATCGACGCAATCGAATTTCATCCGGCGTGGCACGAACTGCTGCGCCGGCTGCGGCACGAGGGATTGCACGCGCTACCGTTCGAGCCGCAGGCGCGCGCCGGTTCCATGGCCGCGCGCTGCGCCGGCTATTTCCTGCACGGCCAGCTCGAGTCCGGTTCGCTGTGTCCGGTCACGATGACCTTCGCGAGCATTCCGGTCTTGCGCAACGAGCCGGCGCTGTTCGCGCGGCTCGCCGGGCCGCTGCTCGCGCGCGAGCACGACCCGCGAGATATTCCGCTCGACGCCGGCAAACGGTCGATGATGATCGGCATGGGCATGACCGAGAAGCAAGGCGGCTCGGACGTGCGCAGCAATCGCACGCGCGCCGAGCCGATCGGCGCGGGCGGGCGCGGCGGCGAATATCGGCTCGTCGGGCACAAGTGGTTCTTCTCCGCGCCGCAGTGCGACGCGCATCTGGTCCTTGCGCGTACCGCTGGCGCAGGCGGTCTCTCGTGCTTCTATGTGCCGCGTTTCGCGCCGGATGGCCGCAAGAACGCGGTTCACGTGCAGCGCCTGAAGGACAAGCTCGGCAATCGCTCGAATGCGAGCAGCGAAGTCGAATTTCTCGATGCCTACGGCGTCATGATCGGCGAGGAAGGACGCGGCGTGCCGACGATCATCGAAATGGCGAACTTCACGCGGCTCGACTGCGTGATCGGCAGCGCGGCGCTGATGCGTGCGGCGCTCGTGCAGGCGATTCATCACGCGCGGCATCGCAGCGCGTTCGGCGCGCGGCTCGCGGATCAGCCATTGATGCGCAACGTGCTCGCCGATCTCGCGCTGGAATCGGAGGCCGCGACGCTGCTGTTCATGCGGCTTGCGGGCGCGTTCGAGCAGAGCGCGGCGGCAGGAAGCGCGCCGTCCGAGCGCGCATGGCGGCGCATCGTGACGCCCGCCGCGAAGTTCTGGGTGTGCAAGCGCGCGCTGGAATTCACGGGTGAAGCCATGGAAGTGTGGGGCGGCAACGGCTATGTGGAAGCCGGCCCGATGGCGCGCTTCTACCGCGAAGCGCCCGTCAACTCGATCTGGGAAGGCTCGGGCAACGTGATGTGTCTCGATGTGCTGCGCGCGTTCGAGCGCGAGCAGGACGCGGCGCACGCGCTGTTCGACGACTGGCGCGGCGTGGCGGCGGAGCATCCGGCGCTGGGCGCGGCGCTCGGCGCGCTCGCCGGTATGCTGACCGGCGATGTATCGGAGAGAGAAGCGTCGGCGCGGCGCATCGCGCAGTTATTGGCGCTGTGCGCGCAAGGCGTCTTGCTTGCGCGTCATGCGCAGGAGGACGTGGCGCAGGCGTTCATCGAGACGCGCCTCGGCGATGCGCGCGGCGAGACCGGGCGCGTCTACGGCACGCTGCCGGCGCGGTTCGATCATGCGGGAATCGTGGCGCGGGCGTTTGCAGACTAGCGCGCAGGCGGCGGCACGAAACCGCGCGACGGTTCGCGCCGCCGAGAAAGCAGCGGCGATTGCCGATACCTGCGTGCCACGCACAGCGTCGCCGCCGACGCGCGACCACCGTCACCGCACCGCCCGCCCCGCCTCCCGCAACGGCTCTTCGTTCTCCAGCCGATACACCCACGAAAGCAGTTCCGCCACCGCTTGATAAAGCGCAGGCGGAATATGCGCGTCGAGGTCCACCTGCATCAGCAGCGAGACCATGTCCGGCGAATCGTGCACATAGACGCCCGCTTCCTTCGCGCGCTGCACGATCATCTCCGCGACGAGCCCATAGCCCTTCGCGACGACGCGCGGCGTCGCTTCGCGATTGCCGGCTTCGTAGGCGAGCGCCGTCGCCTGCTTGCGGCTGTACGGCGTGCTCATGTCGCGCCTCCTTCGGTGCGCGGCGATGCGCGAAACAGATGCTCCAGCGGCGAACGAACGGGCTTCGGGGCCGCGTGGCCCGCGTCATGCCCGGCCTCGATGCCCGCCGCGCCGTCGATCGAGCGCACCGAGAACGACGCCAGCGCGATACCCGCCGCATCCAGCTGACGCGCGAACGCCGCGCCATCCGCCGCGAGCCGGGCCGCGCCTTTGTCGCTCGCGTTGATGCGTGCGACGAGCCTTTCTCCGCTCAGAACCAGTTCGGCGTCCACGGTGCCGAGCGCCGGCAGCGAAAGCGTGATGCGCGTGCGCCATGCGCGCTCGTCCGCCTCGGGCTCCTGCGTGCGGCCCTCACGCGGCTCGCGGGCGATTTCCCACTCGAAACGTGTGCCGGGCCACGCCTCGCCCTGCCAGCGGAACTGACCATTGGCGAGAAGATCGAGCTGCTGGCGCACGATATCGAGCGTCGCGGGATGCACGCCCGCCGCCACCGACGCCTGCATCGCCGATTCGGACGGCGCCGGATGTGCGCCCGCATTGCCCGTGTTTGCGCTTCCGCTCTGCGAATGGGACAGCGCCGACGCGGGTGCGTCGCGCACGGACGCCGCGAGCGCCGCCGCCTGCTGCGGCGTCTGCGGCATCTCGACGACGCGTGGGGGCGTCGGCGCGGCGTCATGAAAATCGGAGAAAGCCGGGAAAGCAGGTGCCGCGTCCGGTGCGCTCTCGCTTGCGAGATCGAACGGCAGCGACAGCGCGCGCGGATCGACGCGGGCCTGCGGCTCGCTGGCGAGCGACGCGGCGCTGCGCTGTCCCGCAAGCCACTGCGCCAGATGCGATTCGTAGAAAAGCCCGCTTTCGCCGACCGTCTTCGCCAGTTCGCCCGCCAGCACGGACGCGGGCAGCGGCGGCAAATTCTGGCTCGCGGCGCGCGCGGCCGCGACGGCGGCTGCGTTCGATGAAAAAGCGGTGTCGAAGAGACCGGTGGTGAGCGCGGCGAAGGCGCTCGCGGGGCGCGGCGGCGTCGGCCACAACGGCGCGTCGCCGATGACGGCCGACGCCGCGCCGGACAAGCGCGAGATCACGTCGAGCGTGCGCGCGACGCTGGAAAGCTCGGTCTGCGCCGATGCGACCGGGTTCGCGCCCGCCGTGCCGGATGCGGGCGTGTCCGGCGTATCGACGGTGGCGGACGTGCCCGCCTGCGTCGTCGTGCGTCCGGCGGCGGTGCCTGCGGCGCCGTTCACCGCGTCGGCCGCGCGGATCGCGGAAAGAACGAGGTCGGTGCGGCCGGCCAGAAGCGTTGCGATCGCGGAGTCGAATCCTGTCATGCCCAGATTCCTCAATTGCGTCCGCGAAACGTCGCGGCGTGTCTGCCTAACGCAGTCCGATCATCTTTTTCAGGACGCGCGCCGGGCTATTGACCGCGAAGAGCGCCGACAGTCGCGCGAGGCTCGGCGATGTCAGATCGCGGATAGCGGCGTCGTCGGCGAGAATCTTCTTCACGAGGTCCAGCTTGCGCGCCCGCGCGGTCTCGTCGAGCGCCGAACCGTGGTCGGCGTCCTTCAACTGCTCGACGAGGTCGCGATACGTGCCCTGCATCGCTTTCAAATCGCTCCAGTCGCCCTCGCGCGCCGCCATCAGCATCTGGGCGGACAGCGCGGCAATGGCTTCGTAGTGAGCGAAGTATTCTTCTGTCGTTTTCATTCTTCTGCGGCAGTCGCCCACCGATTTCCATTCAGACGGCTGCGGCGGTCATTTGCGCCACTTCCGGTCCGATACCGACCCACGCTTCTTCGAGCGTCGCCAGCAGATTGTCGACTTCGACCAGCATCGTCTCGCTCTGCTCGATGTTCGCCTGCAAGAGACGGCGCGTCATGTACGAATAGAGCGCGTCGAGCCGCTGCGCGATTTCGCCGCCCGCGTCCTTGTTCAGCGCCTGCTGCAGCCCGCTTTCGACGATGCTGATCGCCTTGCCGATCGCCTGGCCGCGCGCGCCCACGTTGTTCTGCTGCGTATGCATCCGCGCCTGCGCAATGGCCTGCCGCGCGCCCTGATAAAGCATCACGATGAGCCGGTGCGGGCTGGCTCCCATGACGCCGGTCTGAACGCCGACGCGCGCATATGCGTTGGCTCCCGCCTGTCCCTGCGAAAACATCGATGGCTCCTGTCTCGACGAGTGTTGCGTCTTTCCGCCCCGGTCGGCCGGTTCGCGCTTTCGTGCGCGTCTGCGGCCCCGTCTCGTCCGTGCAAATCACTGCAGCCGGCGAGCGTGGCTCGAAGCCCTCACCCGCGCCGCCTGCAACCTAATTCCCGTGCAGCACATCGGACGCGGCGCCAAGCGCCTCATCCCCGCGCCGGCTTTTCCCGGCGCGCATGCATCCAGACCGGTCGAAAGCGACTGCGCGGCTTGCTCTCGTGAGCGAACCGTCGTTCGCCGGGCTGCTAACGGGGTTATCGGAGAAACGGGGAAAAGCTTTAGGGCGCAAGGGTTTGAGGGCCGAGGCAGGGCCGAACCAGGATCAAAGGGCGGGATCGCCGCGGTCTTTCGGCAGCGTCAGACGGAGATCTGCATGATGTCGTTGTACGCGCTCACGAGCTTGTTGCGCACCTGCAAGCCGAACTGCAGGCCGACGTTCGCCTTCTGCATGTCCACCATCACGTCGTTGAGCGAAACGTTCGGCGCGCCGATTTCGAACGCATGCGCCTCGTTGAGCGCCGTCTTCTGGTTGTCGCTGATCTTGTCGATGGACGACTTCAGCGCGTCCGCGAAGCTGCTCGCGGTGGCCGCGCCCGAACCAGCGGTTTGTCCGGTCACCGCGCCGGAAGCCACAGTGGCCGCGCTGCCCGCGCCGCCGGCGGCTTGCGCCGACATCGACTGAATGGCGCTCATGGCGGCGGAAAGCGGATTGATCGGAAAGTTCATATTGACTCCGTTTGACAGCAAGTTGATGCAGACCGTGGAAATGCCGGCGTCTGGCCGGCTCGGACGGGCCGGTAAAAAAGGCTTGTCCGGGTATGAAAAAGATTAGCAGCGGGCCGCTTTCCAAAGCGCGCGAAGAACGGGGAAAACCCCGCTCTATTCACCGAATCGACTTGCAAGGGAGTGCGGATAATCCGTCTCGTGAAAAGACTTCCTTAACCGCCGACGACAACGCGGCGCGGGAAGAAGCCAAGATTCGGAGCTTCGACGCTAAATGGAAACGCCCAACAACTCATTGATCACGCCCGACGCCAGAATGGGCCTGGCGGGTGCGCAGCCGGGCGCGGCAGGTTCGGCCGCTGCGGGCGCGGGCCTTTCCGCCGGCGGTTTCGCGCAGCGGGTGCCAATGCTCTCCCAATTCCGCTCGAACCCGCGCGTGCCGCTCATCGTCGCCGTCGCGATTCTGGCGATGGTCGTGGCCGGCCTCCTGATGTGGTCGCGCCAGCCGGACTACCGCGTGCTGTTCAGCAATCTGTCGGATCGCGACGGCGGGGCAATCGTTGCCGCACTTCAGCAAGGCAACATTCCCTACAAGCTGTCCGACGGCGGCGGCGCCATTCTCGTGCCGGCCGAGCAGGTTCATGAAACGCGTCTGCGTCTCGCGAGCCAGGGCTTGCCGAAGAACGGCTCGGTCGGCTTCGAGCTGATGGACAACCAGAAGTTCGGCATCAGCCAGTTCGCCGAGCAGATCAACTATCAGCGCGCGCTGGAAGGCGAGCTTGAGCGCACCATCGGTTCCATTTCGTCGGTGAAGTCGGCGCGCGTGCATCTGGCCATTCCGAAGCCGAGCGTGTTCGTGCGCGACAAGGAACTGCCGACCGCCTCCGTGATGGTCAATCTATATCCGGGCCGCGTGCTCGACGAAGGCCAGGTGCTCGCGATCGCGCACATGGTGGCCTCGGGCGTGCCGGACATGCCGGTCAAGAACGTGAACATCGCCGATCAGGACGGCAACCTGCTCACGAGCCAGAGCGCCGTCAACGGCCTCGACGCGTCGCAACTCAAGTACGTGCAGCAGATCGAGCACAACACGCAAAAGCGCATCGACGCGATTCTTTCGCCGCTCTTCGGCGCGGGCAATGCGCGGTCGCAAGTAAGCGCGGACATCGACTTCTCGAAGCTCGAACAGACCGCCGAAAGCTACGGCCCGAACGCCAACCCGCAAAGCACGGCGATCCGCAGCCAGCAGTCGAGCGAATCGAGCGAAACGTCGGGCAGCGGCGTCGGCGGTGTGCCGGGCGCGCTCTCGAACCAGCCGCCGCAGCCGGCGTCGGCACCGATCGACGCCGCCGCCTCGGGCGCGACGGCCACGAAGTCCACACCGAGCAATCTGCGCAAGGACACGACGACGAACTACGAAGTGGATCGCACCGTGCGCCACTACGAGCAGGCGACGGGCGGCATCAAGCGTCTGTCCGTGGCGGTGGTCGTGAACTACGAGCGCCAGGTCGACGCCAAGGGCAACGTCACGATGAAGCCGCTCACCGCCGACAAGCTCGCGCAGGTGCAGCAGCTCGTGAAGGACGCGATGGGCTTCGACGAGAAGCGCGGCGACTCGGTCAACGTGGTGAATAGCACGTTCTCGTCGGACACGGACCTGACGCCCGCGGTGCCGTGGTGGCGCACGCCCGACATGATTGCGCGCGGCATCTCGCTCGCGAAGTACGTGGGTATCGGCATCGTCGCGCTGTTCCTCTACTTCAGCATGGTGAAGCCCGCGATGCGCCGCGCGTTCCCGCCGCCGCCGGAAGAAGCGCCCGCGCTCGCCGCGCCCGACGAACTCTCGCTGCTGGACGGTCCCACGCTCAACGGCGAGATCAAGCAGGACGAAGACAAGGATGCCGAGGTCAGCCTCCTCGGTCATGAAAGCAACAAGGCCAAATTCGATCGAAATCTCGACTACGCGCGCATGGTCGCGCGGCAGGACCCGAGAATCGTTGCGACGGTCGTGAAGAACTGGGTGTCCGATGAACGCTGAAGGTCTCAATAAAGCCGCGCTCCTCCTGATGTCGATCGGTGAGGAAGAAGCCGCCGAAGTTTTCAAGTATCTCGCCCCGCGCGAGGTGCAGAAGATCGGCGCCACGATGGCCGCGCTCAAGAACGTGACGCGCGAACAGCTCGACAACGTGCTGACCGAATTCGTCGGCGAAGCGGAAAAGCACACGGCGCTTTCGCTCGATTCGAGCGAGTACATCCGCTCGGTGCTCACGAAGGCGCTCGGCGAAAACAAAGCCGGCGCGCTGATCGACCGCATTCTGCAAGGCAGCGATACGAGCGGTATCGAAGGCCTGAAGTGGATGGACTCGGGCGCGGTCGCGGAACTCATCAAGAACGAGCATCCGCAGATCATCGCGACGATTCTCGTGCACCTGGACCGCGATCAGGCTTCGGAAATCGTGTCGCTCCTGAACGACCGCCTGCGCAACGACGTGCTCCTGCGGATCGCGACGCTCGACGGCATTCAGCCGGCTGCGCTGCGCGAACTCGACGACGTGCTGACGACGCTGCTCTCCGGCAGCGACAACCTCAAGCGCGCGCCGATGGGCGGCATCCGCACGGCGGCGGAAATTCTCAACTTCATGTCGAGCAATCATGAAGAAGGCGTGCTGTCGAACGTGCGCGAGTACGACGCGGAGCTGGCGCAGAAGATCATCGACCAGATGTTCGTCTTCGAAAACCTGCTCGACCTGGAAGACCGCGCGATCCAGTTGCTGCTGAAGGAAGTCGAATCCGAAACGCTGATCGTGTCCCTGAAGGGCGCGCAGCCCGGGCTGCGTCAGAAGTTCCTCTCTAACATGTCGCAGCGCGCGGCCGAACTGCTTGCCGAAGACCTCGATTCGCGCGGTCCGGTGCGCGTCTCGGAAGTGGAGCAGCAGCAGCGCAAGATTCTGCAGATCGTCCGCAATCTGGCGGAAAACGGTCAGATTCAGTTAGGCGGCAAGGCGGAGGACGCGTATGTCTGACGCGGCCACCACCCACAAGGCCGGCAAGCCGCCGGTCTCGGCGTACCAACGCTGGGAGATGGCGTCTTTCGATCCGGTCACCGTCGACAACAGCGCGGCGGAACAGGCGGCGCTCGAAGCACATCTGCGCCGCGTCGAGGAAGACGCTTACGCTGCCGGGCTCACGAAAGGACACGTCGCCGGTCAGGCGCTGGGTTATCAGGCGGGCTTCGAACAAGGTCACGCAAAAGGTTTCGAGGACGGCCGCAAGGAGGCGCTCGCGCAGGCGGCGCAACTCGCGCAGATCGCTGATACGTTCAAGACCGCGCTAGAGGCTGCCGACGCCGCCATCGCGGAAACGCTGGCCGCACTCGCCGTCGATATCGCGCAGCAGGTCGTGCGTCAGCATCTGGCGCTCGATCCGACCGCGCTCGTCGCCGTCGCGCGTGAAGTGATCGCCGCCGAGCCGGAGCTGTCGGGCGCGCCGACGCTGGTCGTGAGCGCCGCGGACTTGCCTATTGTCGATGCGTATCTGAAAGACGAACTGGAATCGGCGGGCTGGACGGTGCGTCCGGACCCGGCCATCGAACGCGGCGGCTGCAAGGCGCACGCCGCGACCGGCGAAATCGACGCGACCAACGCATCGCGCTGGGAACGCGTCGCCGCCGCGCTCGGGAGGAACAAGCCGTGGTGAACCATCGGATCACGCAGGACGGACTGTCCGCGCTGGAACAGGAAATCGCGCGGGCGTCGTTCGGGCCGCTCGCGAGCGAAGAAGCCGCAAGCGACGCCGCGCCCGACGCGCACGCCGCGCACACCATCGCCGAACTGGCGAAGCTCGCGGGCAATCCGCACATCGACACATGGCGCGACAAGCTCGACGCAATGAAGTCGCGCAACGCCATCGCCAAGCCGCTGCGTCCGTGCGGACGGCTCACACGCGCCGCCGGCCTCGTGCTCGAAGCGGTCGGGCTCAAGATGGGCGTCGGCTCCGAATGCATGATCGAACTGCCGCCCGGCAGCGCGATCCCGACGGCGGAAGCCGAAGTCGTCGGCTTCGCGGGCGACAAGCTGTTTCTCATGCCGACCACCGAAATGGGCGGCCTCTTGCCCGGCGCGCGCGTGTATCCGCTGGAAAGCGCGCCGATCAACGATCCGATGGCGGGCGCGAAGCGTCTGCCGGTCGGCTGGGAAATGCTCGGCCGCGTGGTCGATGCGTCCGGCCGTCCGCTCGACGGACTCGGCGCGCTCGGCGCCAAGGTCGATGCGCCGCTCGCCGCGCCGGTCATCAATCCGCTGAACCGCGAGCCGATTCATAAGGTGCTCGACGTGGGCGTGCGGGCGATCAACTCGCTGCTCACGGTCGGGCGCGGTCAGCGCATGGGCCTGTTCGCGGGTTCCGGCGTCGGTAAGTCGGTGCTGCTCGGCACGATGGCGCGCTATACGAGCGCGGAAGTGATTGTGATCGGGCTGATCGGCGAACGCGGCCGCGAAGTAAAGGAGTTCATCGAGCAGATTCTGGGCGAGGACGGCCTCGCGCGCTCGGTCGTCGTGGCCGCGCCTGCGGACGTGTCGCCGGTGCTGCGGATGCAGGCCGCCGCGTACACGACGTCGCTCGCCGAATATTTCCGCGATCAGGGCAAGCACGTGCTGCTGCTCATGGATTCGCTCACGCGCTACGCGATGGCGCAGCGCGAGATCGCGCTTGCCATCGGCGAGCCGCCCGCGACCAAAGGTTATCCGCCTTCGGTGTTCGCCAAGCTGCCGGCGCTCGTCGAGCGCACCGGCAACGGGCCGGAGGGCGGCGGTTCGATCACTGCGTTTTATACAGTGCTGACCGAAGGCGACGACCAGCAAGACCCGATCGCCGATTCGGCGCGAGCCATTCTGGACGGCCATATCGTGCTGAGCCGGTCGCTCGCGGAAGCGGGGCATTACCCGGCTATCGACATCGAACAGTCGATCAGCCGCGCGATGACCTCGCTCATCGACGACAAGCATCTGGAACGCGTGCGTCTTTTCAAGCAGATGCTGTCGCGCTATCAGCGCAACCGCGACCTGATCAACGTGGGCGCGTATTCCAGCGGCCGCGACGCGCTGCTCGACCGCGCGATTGCGCTGTATCCGCGGATGGAGTCGTTTTTACAGCAAGGTTTTCGTGAGCAGGCAAATTTCGAACCGAGTCTTGATTTGTTGCACCAGCTTTTCGACTAGTATTCGAGCCATTCGTCATAAGAACGCGTAATGCCCTGAAGACCACAGGAACCGCCCCGCCATGTCCAAGAATCTGCCGATCCATACGCTCATCGAACTCGCGCAAGAAGAACTCGACGCCGCCACCAAGAAACTCGGGAAATTGCAGCAGGAACGCAACGAGATCGAGAAACAGCTCGACTCCCTGATCACGTACCGCGACGAGTATCACGCGCGCTTCACGGCATCGGCGCAGCAGGGCACGACGGCGCAGACGCTGCGCAACTTCCAGGCTTTCGTCGATACGCTGGATTCGGCGATCGCCCAGCAGCGCGCGTTGCTCGTCACGGCGGATCATCGCATCGAGGCGGCGAAGCCGGAGTGGCGGCTCAAGAAGCAGAAGGTGGGCAGCTACGAAGTGCTGGCGGCACGCGGCGAGGCGGTTCTCGCGCGCAAGGCGGCACGCGTCGAACAGCGCGAAGCGGACGAGCACGCGGCCAAGGTGCTGCGCATGCGCGCCGAACGCGCCTGACGGATTTTTAGCGGCGCTGCTGTCATGGCAGCGAGCGCCGCGTGTGTTTCATTACAGGATTTGAGAGGTCGAACATGTCCTCCGTTTCAACCATCGGCGCGCTCACGGGCGCGAGCTCGTCGAGCGCATCGACGGCCAAGCGCGCGGCGAGCGCGGGCGTTTCGTTCGGGCAGACGCTGCAAGGCATGACCGACCGCGCGAACGCGGACGCCCTCGCGGCGAAGGCGCTCGCCTCCGACAACAAGTCGAGCGTCCACGACGCACCGAAACCCGACGACACCGCGAGCGCCGGCAAGAGCGATGACGCGAAGGCGTCGGCGGATGCGAGCGGCAAGACGGACGCGACGCACGAGGCGCCGAAGCACGCCGACAAGAGCGACGGCGCGGACGCATCGAAATCGACCGCCGCCAACGCGAAGCCCGCGAACTCAGCCGATGCCGCCGCGAAAGCGGCCGCCGAAGCGAAGGCGCGCGCGGACGCCGCCGACGCGTCGGATGCGGATGCCGACGACACCACGCTCACCGCGCTCACCGATGCGGCGACTGGCGCGGCGGCATCGACGGACGGCGACGCATCCACGACGGGCGACGCCAAGAAGAGCACGGACGCGAAATCGGCTGAAGACGCGCTGCAGGCCGCGCTCGCGGCCATGAACGGCACGCCGGCGAATGCAGCGGCGATGGCGGCGGCACACGCGAGCGTCAATGGCGGCAACGGCGCGACCGGCACCAATGAGGCGAGTGGCGAGACCCCGGGCGCCTTGCTCGGCGCGGGTGCGAAGGGTGCGCGCGGCATCGCGTTGACGAACGCGGCATCGGGCGATGCGAAGAACGCCGCTGCGACCGCGACGCAGACGAACGCCGCCGCGCTCGCGACGGCGCAGGACGCGCTGACGCCGGCCGGCGACGGCGCGAGCTCGGCGTACAAGCAGACCGCCGATGCGGCGGCGCATGCGGTGGCGTTGCAGGCGGCATCGGCGAATTCGGGCGTATCGAGCCCGCAAGGCGCGACGACGGCGGCGACGAGCGCGGCGATTGCGCCGCACGTGGGCGCATCCGGCTGGGACGATGCGTTCAGCCAGAAGGTCGTGTTCGTGTCGAAGTCGGATCAGCAGAGCGCGGAGCTGACGCTGAATCCGAAGGATCTCGGTCCGCTTCAGGTGACGCTTCAGGTCGCCGACAATCATGCGCACGCGCTGTTCGTATCGCAGCATGCGCAGGTGCGTGAGGCTGTCGAAGCGGCTATGCCGAAGCTGCGCGAGGCGATGGAAGCCAATGGCATCAGCCTCGGCAGCACGAGTGTCTCGGATGGGTCGGCGTTTGCGCGCCAGTCGCAGGGGGATGGTCAGGGCGGGGGTTCTTCTTCCTCTCGCGGAGGGCGGGGTGTTGGCGGTGGCGGTCTTGAGGCCGCTGGCGGGGCCGTTGCCGCGGTCGTGCGGCGGACCGTGGGGCTTGTGGATACTTTTGCTTAAGGGCTTCTGTTTCCCCGATGGGCGCGGGTCTTCGGAGAAGCTGTTCTCGCGTCGGTCTATTGGCATTGCCCCTTGCCGGGGCGGGGTTGCGGAGCTGCGCAGTAGCGCTTGGGCGGTCTTTCGTTCGTTCCGTCTTTCGTTCTTTCGGGGACCTTGTATTCGTGTCGGTCTATTAGTGTTGCCCCTCCCCGGGGCGGGGGTCACTTTCTTTGCTGTCGACCAGAGTAGGCGCTTTAGCGCCGTACTCTGGTCCCATGCAAAGAAAGTAACCAAAGAAAGCAGCTTTTTCGCCCGCGGTTTTGAATGACGGTGCACTCCGCAGAAAAGCATTGGCACTCAGCTTGAATCAGCCCTGAATCACCCTCCACGCCCGCTGAGCACCACGTCCTCCGAGCCCCTTGGCTCGATAAAACCAACAGACACAACGGCTCTGCCTAGATAGGCACGTGGCAAGCCAAGCGAAACCACTCCGCGCCAGGCAAGCCACGCCAAACCAAACGAAGCCGAGGCAAGGCAAGCCACGCCGAGCCGAGCCATGCCAAGCCATTCAACGATGTGAACCGCATGCGCGAGCGGCATTGTCATAGCGACGAGCGCGGACACAGGCGCCGCGCGTAGTGGCGTCCTGGCCTGCTCCGCCCGGCCCCGCTTGGCCGCCTAGCGCAAGCAGGCAAGGCCGCGCTTACAAAGTAGCTGGGACTTTGTTGGCAGGGTGAAATGTGCGACTGGTTTTAACGAGCCAAGGAGCTCGAAGGACGTGGTGGTCAGCGGGCGCGGAAGGTGATTCAGGGCTGATTCAAGCTGAGGGCCAATGCTTCTCTGCGAAGTGGCCACTTGTATTTGTGCATCGGGCGGTTCGGAAAAAAGCTGCTTTCTTTGGTTACTTTCTTTGCAGCAGCAAAGAAAGTGACCCCCGCCCCGGGGAGGGGCAACGCTAATAGACCAACGCGAATACAAGCTTCACGACCTTCTACCCGAAAAACCGGCCTCAAAGCGTGCGGCGCAAACCCCACCCGAGCAGGGGCAACGCTAATAGACCGCCAAGAAAGCAAGTTTCACGAAGCAACAACGCCAAAAGACCGACACGAATTCAAGTTCCACGAAGCAAACAGCGCTAACCGACCGACGCGAGCACAAGTTCTACGAAAAAGAAGAGCGGTGCAATTGCGGTTCCAAGCAAACCGCAAAGACCGCCGCACCGGGTCGTCAGGGCAGCCCCTGACCAACCGTCGAGAACCCCAAAAAGGCACCAAAAACCCCCTCTGTTCGACCCATCACGACAAGCCGCGATAGCGAACAATTCAACCTATCGAAAGAGGCACGCATTCATGGCTACCACTACCGCAAACCAGCAACCCATCGTTCCCGCAAAGAGCGGCAAGCTCAAGCGCATTTTGATCATCGCCATCGGGGCGATCGTGCTGCTCGGCGCAGGCGCCGGCGGCGCCTATTTCGTGCTCGGCAAGTCCGCGCACGGCCCCGCGAAGCCCGCGCCGCTGCCGCCGCCGGTGTTCTTCCCGCTCGAGTCGCTGACGGTCAACCTGCAAGCCGACGACGGCATCATGCATTACCTGCGCGTCGGCCTCACGCTCAAGCTCAAGGACGAGAAAGCGCAAGCCGCGCTCACCGAACGCATGCCGGAAATCCGCAGCCGCGTACTGCTGCTTCTTTCGGCCAAGCATCCGGAAGACCTCGCCGGCATCGAAGGCAAACGCAAGCTCGCCGACGAACTGCGCGCCGCGGTCGAAGCCGCCGGCAGCACGCCGGAGCAACCGGCGCACGTCCAAGAAGTGCTCTTCACTGAATTCGTCGTTCAGTAAGCGCCCGCATCTATCCAAGGAAAGAGAGTCATGGGCCACGAAGAGTTCATGTCGCAAGAGGAGGTCGATGCCCTCCTCAAGGGCGTCACCGGCGAGATTGATCAAGTCTCCGACGAAAACAAGCCCGCCGGCGTGCGTCCGTACAACATCGCGACGCAGGAACGCATCGTCCGCGGCCGGATGCCCGGCCTCGAAATCATCAACGACCGCTTCGCGCGCCTCATGCGCGTGGGCATCTTCAACTTCATGCGGCGTTCGGCGGAAATCTCCGTCGGCCCGGTGAAGGTGCAGAAGTACAGCGAATTCACGCGCAACCTGCCGATCCCGACCAACCTCAACCTGGTCCATGTGAAGCCTCTGCGCGGCACGTCGCTGTTCGTGTTCGATCCGAACCTCGTGTTCTTCGTCGTCGATAACCTCTTCGGCGGCGACGGGCGGTTTCATACGCGCGTCGAAGGCCGCGAGTTCACGCAGACGGAACAGCGCATCATCCACAAGCTGCTGAACCTCGTGTTCGAGCACTACGCGGCGTCGTGGCGCAGCGTGCGCCCGCTGCAATTCGAGTACATGCGCTCGGAGATGCACACGCAGTTCGCCAACGTCGCGACGCCGAACGAAATCGTCATCGTGACGCAGTTCACCATCGAGTTCGGCTCGATTGGCGGCACGCTGCACATCTGCTTCCCGTACTCGATGATCGAGCCGATCCGCGACGTGCTTTCCTCGCCGATTCAGGGCGAAGCGCTCGAAGTGGACCGCCGCTGGGTGCGCGTGCTGTCGCAGCAGGTGCAGTCGGCGGAAGTGGAGCTGACCGTGGATCTCGCGGAGATTCGCTCGTCGTTCGAGAAGCTGCTCAACATGCGCGTGGGCGATGTCTTGCCGATCGATATTCCCGAGCAGGTCGTCGCGAAGGTGGACGGCGTGCCGGTGATGGAATGCGGTTACGGAATTTTCAATGGTCAATACGCGCTGCGCGTCCAAAACATGATCAGCGGCGCAAGCGATTCGACGAAGGAAGGTAGTTATGAGTGATCTGATGCAGGAAGGCACCGAGCCCGGCGCGACCGACATGAAAGACGAAGAACTCTCGATGGACGACTGGGCAAGCGCGCTTGCCGAACAGAACGGCAACGAAGCGCCGGTCGCATCGGCGGGCGTGTTTCAGCCGCTGTCTAAGGCCGCGACGCCCTCGACGCGCAACGACATCGACATGATTCTCGACATCCCCGTGCAGATGACGGTGGAACTCGGGCGCACGAAGATCGCGATCCGCAACCTGCTGCAACTCGCGCAGGGTTCGGTCGTGGAACTGGACGGACTCGCGGGCGAGCCGATGGACGTGCTCGTGAACGGCTGTCTGATCGCGCAGGGCGAAGTGGTCGTGGTCAACGACAAGTTCGGCATTCGCCTGACGGACATCATCACGCCGTCCGAACGCATCCGGAAGCTGAATCGATGAAACGCCTGGCCGCTGTCGTCTTGTCCGCCGCGCCGCTTTTTGCTCATGCGGCCGACATGAACGCCGTGAATCACGCCGCGCAGATCGCCTCGGGCGTCGGCGCGGGCAGCGCGGTGCCGTCGCTCGGCTTCGGCGCGGTGCTGCAAACGCTGCTGGGGCTCGCCGTCGTCATCGGCTTCGTGTTCGGCTGCGCGTGGCTCGCCCGCAAGTTCGGCTTCCAGGGCGGCAAGCGCAGCGGCCTCGTGAAGGTAGTAGGCGGCGCATCGCTCGGCAACAAGGAACGCGTGGCGGTCGTCGAGATCGGCGATACGTGGCTCGTTCTTGGCGCAGGGCCGGGCAACGTGCGGCTTCTTCACACGATGCCCGCCGGCTCCGCGGAAGCCGAAGTGCCGGCCGGCGTGACGGGATCGCCCGCGCAAACGTTGCCGGGATCGTTCGGCCAGCGCTTCCGCGATGCGCTCGCCGGCGAAGCGAACAAGCGTCTTCAGAAGTTCGTCAGTACCGGCAAGTAAAGCCGATCGTCTTTGCCGATGTCATCGGGCGTGCTCCGCGAGGGCCACGCCCGATTTTCTTTTCAAGCGACGCGCGCTCTCGCAATAGAACGAGTTGGCGCCGAATCCCCCTTCTGTTCGCGCCATCGTTTGCGACCGGGATAGTCAACAATTCAAGCTATCGAAAGAGGCAGGAAGTCATGGCTATCACATTCGTCATTTTTCAGAGTCAGCGGCTTGGCGACGCGCTCAAGCGTCTGTTGCAGTTCGTCGGCGGGAGCAAGTAATGCAGGTTGGTCGTCTCATCGTGCGCGGCGTGAAGCTCGCGCTTCCGGTCGTCATCGCGCTGTCGCCGCTCGCGGCGCTCGCGCAAAGCACGGCGGGTTTGCCCGCCTTCAACACGAGCCCCGGTCCCAACGGCGGCACGACGTATTCGCTCAGCGTGCAGACGATGCTGCTGCTGACGATGCTCTCGTTCCTGCCCGCGATGGTCCTGATGATGACGAGCTTCACGCGCATCATCATCGTGCTGTCGCTGTTGCGTCAGGCGCTCGGCACGTCGAGCACGCCGCCGAATCAGGTGCTCGTCGGACTGGCGCTGTTTCTCTCGTTCTTCGTGATGTCGCCGGTGCTCGACCGCGCCTACAACGACGCGTATAAGCCCTTTTCCGAAGGCCAGATCGCGATGGATCAGGCCATGACGCGCGGCGTCGCGCCCTTCAAGCAATTCATGCTGAAGCAGACGCGCGAATCGGATCTCGCGCTTTTCGCGCGCATTTCGAAGGCCCCGCCGATGAACGGCCCCGAGGACGTGCCGCTTTCGCTGCTCGTGCCGTCGTTCATCACGAGCGAGCTGAAGACGGGTTTCCAGATCGGCTTCACGATCTTCATACCGTTCCTCATCATCGACATGGTGGTGGCGAGCGTGCTGATGTCGATGGGCATGATGATGGTCTCGCCCACGACCATTGCGCTGCCGTTCAAGCTGATGCTCTTCGTGCTCGTCGATGGCTGGCAGCTGCTGATCGGCTCGCTGGCGCAAAGTTTCGTATCGTAAGGAGACGCGCATGACACCCGAATCCGTCATGACCATGGCGCACCAGGCGATGGTCGTCGCACTGATGCTCGCCGCGCCGCTGCTGCTGGTCGCGCTCGTCGTGGGTCTTGTCGTGAGCCTGTTTCAGGCGGCGACGCAGATCAACGAATCGACGCTTTCGTTCATCCCGAAGCTGATCGCGGTCGCCGTGACGCTCGTGATCGCCGGCCCGTGGATGCTCTCCACGTTGCTCGACTACATGCGCCACGTCTTCACCATCACGCCCGCTATCACCGGCTGAGCGTTCGATGTTCTCCGTCACCTACGCGCAACTGAACGGCTGGCTCACCGCTTTTCTGTGGCCTTTCGTGCGCGTCCTCGCGCTCATTGCCACCGCGCCCGTGCTGAGCCACATGGCCATTCCGACGCGCATAAAAATCGCGCTGGCCGCATTTATCACGCTGATCGTCGCGCCGACCTTGCCCGCGATGCCCCAAGCCACCGTGTTCTCGGCGGCGGGCATCTGGATCATCGTGAATCAGTTTTTGATCGGCGCGGCCATCGGCATGACGATGCAGATTGCCTTCGCGGCTGTGGACGCGGCGGGCGAGTTCATCGGCCAGCAAATGGGTCTCGGCTTCGCAATGCTCTACGATCCGCGCGCAGGCGGCAATGCGGTAGTGATTTCGCGCTATCTGAACACGCTCGCGATGCTTGCGTTTCTCGTGTTCGACGGCCATCTGCAATTGATCAGCGCGCTCGTGACCACATTCCAGAACGTGCCGATCGAAGCGAACGTGGTGGCGGCGGCATCACATGCGCAGGGCTGGCGCGTGCTCGTTGGCTACGGCGCGAGCATCTTCGGCACGGGCTTGCTGCTCTCGCTGCCGATTGTGGCGGCGTTGCTCATCTCCAATCTGGCGCTCGGTATTCTTAACCGTGCCGCGCCGCAGATCGGCATTTTTCAAGTGGGCTTTCCGGTGACGATGCTTGTCGGACTGCTGCTCTTGCAACTCATGCTGCCGAATCTCATGCCGTTCTTTTTGCGCATCTTCGATGCGGGGATTGCGCAGGTCGGGCGGGTGGCGGGGGCGATGTATTGAAGCTCCTGGCGGGCTTTTGGCGACCCGAACGCTGCTGTGACCGGCGCGTTCCTTCAAGGCCAACTTGCGCGAATGCGCGCTGCTCTTTCTGGGTCGTTGGCAGCGTGCAGGACAGGCAAAGTCCCCCGCCGTTACTCGGTTAGTTCTACGTGATTCGGTCTGCATCATTAACGATGCAGATGGATTCGCTTTCGTGCGCGCCCCTTCTCACAACGCAGCACGCTCGTCGTGCAAGGCGGGCGTTGCATCGAGCGAGAGAGAAGACGGGATCAGCCGCGTCTAACAAGCGCATCGGCCGCCCCTACGATAGCTGCATCACTCGCCGAAAAATTCCCTCCGAAGCGGAAAGACTTTTGACCGCGCCCGGTCACTCAGTCGCGAGCAGCAGCCAGAGAAAGGCGCAAGGCAAAAACAGATACGGGGCATCGCTCTGTCGAGCCATGCCCCGCAAACCAACCTGCGCTTCCCGCGAAAACCGCGTCAGCTTCCCAGATAATCGAACAACGACATCTTCTGAATCTGAGTGAAGGCCATCTGTGCCGCCTGCAGCGAGTTCTGCGTCAACTCGTAGGAGCTGATCGACGATACCATGTCGATCTGCGTCAAGTTGGCCAGATCCGACGCCGTCTGCGTCTGGCTCGTCTGCATCGCGGTCTGCGTCGACTGAACCTGCTGCTCGCGTCCGCCCACCACAGTCTGTGCGGCCAGCACGTTGTTGAACGTGTTGCCGATCTTTATGCCCGCCGTCGTCAGCGCATTCGTCAGCGCCGCCTGCGCGCCGGGCGATCCGACCGGCTGCTTCAGCGCGCTTACGAGGTTGTCGAGCGTCGCGAAGATATCGTTGTTGCCAGCGCTCGCCGGCTGCACCGAGAAGCTGTCGCCATTACCCGGCGTGCCCGCGATCGTTACCTTCTGGCCGCCGAGCGTGATGTCCGCACTGCCGCTGTACGTGGTCGGCGTCGTCGGCAGTGACGAATCCGCCGGCACGGCCGTGACCGAGTAGGTCGTCGCGCCCGAAGTCGAATCCACTGCGAACTGGACCGTGTAAGTGCTCGCGTTGTTCGGGTTGCTCGGATCGGACACGCTCACCTTGCTAATCGTGCCGGTGCCCGAGTTCGAGGCGGCCGCGCTCGAAACCGGCGTGCTTTCCGTCGGCGATACGCTGCCGAAAATCGACGGTCCCGTGTCGCCCACGGGAATCGTCCGGCCTTCATTGATCTGCATCGTGCGCTGTCCGGCATCGCCCGAATACGTCACGCCGACGCCCGAGGCGTTGTTCGAGTACGGCTGCGTGCCGCCCTTCAGCCCGGAGAAGATGTAGTTGCCGTCGCTGTCCGTGGTGTTGGCCGTGTTCAGAAGCTGATCGCGATAGCCCTGAATCGCATTCGCGACGGACGTGCGGTCCGCGTCCGACAGCGAGCCGTCGCCGGCTTGCACGAGCTTTGACTGAATGCTCTGGAGCGCGGCGCTCACGCTGCTCAGCGTCGAATCTTCTTGTTGCAGCGAGGAGAGCGCCGCCGTCTGATTCGTGTTGTATTGCGTGAGCGCGCTGCTGCGCATGGTGAGTTGAACGGCTTGCGCCGCGCCGAGCGGATCGTCGGATGCGGTCATGATGCGCTTGCCCGACGAGATCTGCTGATACATGGACGCCAGCGTGCTCTGCTGGTCGTTCATGGAAGCGACGTTCAGATTGAAGTACTGAGAACTGGAAATACGCATCGCGAGTTGCCTCAGTTGAAGATGCCGAGCAGCGTCTGAAACAGCGTCGATGCCGTCTGGATCACCTTGCTGTTCGCCTGGTAAAGCTGCTGATACTGGATGAGATTGGCCGCTTCCTCGTTCAGGTTCACGCCTTGCACGGACTGCTGTGCCGATGTCGCCTGATTGAGCAGCGCGGTCTGCGACGAACTCGTCGCCTTGAGCTGATTGGTCTGGTTGCCGATGTCGTTCACGTAGCCCGCATACGCGCCCGTGAGCGTGTCGCTGCCGCCGTTGAGCGACTTCGCCGAGACGAGGTTCGCCATCGCGAGCGCGTTGCTGCCGTCGCTCGTGCCGCCCTTGTTGGCGTCGATGTTGAACACGTCCTTGTCCGCGGGCGCGCCGGTCACCGTCGCGCTGATGCCGTTCGACGTAATCGTGAGGCCCTTCGACGAATCGTAAGGAATCGTCGAGTTCGCGGGGATCGTGGTGCCGTCCACCGTGACATCCACATTCGACGTGAAGCCGCCCGCAGCCTTGTTGTACGTGAGCGAGATGTTCGACGGCATGCTATAGCCCGCCGCCACCGTCGCCGACGAGATCGAAGCCGTCCCCGTGTTCGAGGTCGACGCGGATGTCACCGCCGGCGACGCCGCCGCGATCGCGGTGGTGCTCGTCGTCGTGAGCGCGAAGTTGTCGAGCGCGGCGCGCGTCGGCTGAATGGTGAAGGAATCGCCCTTCTGCATCGTGCCGGAGACGGTGATGTTCAGGCCGTTAAACGTGCCGCTGCTCGCGGGCGGCGTAATGCTGCCGAGCGATTTGCCTGATGCGGGGTCTGATACTTCGTAATCCGTACCGTTGTACGTCAGTGTGAAATCGCCCGTGGACGGCTGCGATGCGTCGGCGAACGAGACGGCCACGTTGCCCGTGCCCTTGTTGCGCGCGTCGGAGTAGACCGTCGGCTGGCCGATCGAAAAGAGCGCGCCGCCCGGATTGCCGCTGAGATCGAGGCCGAGCGCATTCTGGCTGTTCAGTTGCGAGGCGAAGCTCGTCGCGATGGCGCCGAGTTGCGCCTGCGCCGGATCGAGCGTCTGATTACGGAAGTCGACGAGGCCGCCCACGACGCCGCCCGACAGCGCGGAATCGTCGATGTACTGCGTGTTCGCGGCGGTCTGCGTCGCGCCGTTGGTGGGCTTGAAGGCGACGGTCAGCTCGCTCGGATCGGACGGCGACGTCACGGTCTGCAAGCCGTACTGCGTATTGCCGACGACGAGCGGCTGCCCGTTGCCGATGAAAACGTTGTAGTTGCCGTCCTGCTGCACGACTTGCACGCCGATCATCGAGCTCAGGTTGGTGACGGCCTGATCGCGTTGATCGAGCAACTGGTTCGGTTGCTGCCCCGAGCCGCTCGCGGCGTTGATCTGCTTGTTGAGATCGGCGATTTGCTGCGTATACGTGTTGATCGACGACACGGCGCTCGTCAGTTGCGTGTCGACGCTTTGGCGAAGCTGATCGTATTGCTGGCCGGCGGACGTCATCTGGTCGGCGAGCGTTTGCGCGCTGCTCGTGAGAGATTGGCGCGAAGCACTACTGCTCGGCGAGTTCGCCACCGATTGCAAACCCGAGAAATAGCTGCTGATGCCCGACGCGATGCCCGACGTGGGATCGCCGACGAGGTTGTTGAGCTGCGAGAGCATGGTGTAGTACGTGCTGGCCGCACTGCTCGACGACTGCGTGTTGTTCACTTGCGTCGTGAGGTACTGGCTGTACTGCCGCGTGACGGTGACGGTTTGGACGCCATTGCCGAGATACCCCGAGCCGGTGTATTGCCCGGACGCTTCCTGGTACGCGACCTTTTCCAGCGTGTAGCCGGGTGTAGCGGCATTGCTGATGTTCTGACCGGTCGTCGTCAGGGCCCATTGGGCCGCATTCAGGCCCGACAGGCCGATGTTGATGATGTTGTTGGACATGCACGAATCCTTTTCTGGCGCTGCCGCTTGATTGCACGTTATATCGGCTTTTCGCCGGGGAAATTTAGTGGTTTCCTTTTTGATGCTTCTGGACTTTCGCCTGCGGCGGGCGTTGTTTGGGTTCTTGCATTTTGCTGCTATGTTGTGCGTTGGTATGCGGTGATGTGGGGGGCGTTCTTGAGCCTATTCGCGGGTTTGCTCTTTGGTTTCTCGCTTGCTGCGGCGCTTGAGTGTGCTTTCTGTTTCGTGCAACTTGTATTCGCGTCGCGTTGTTTGTCGCGGAACTTGTATTCGCGTCGGGCAGTTGGCGTTGCCTTCGTCGTGAAGCTTCCATTCGCGTCGGGCAGTCGGCGTCGCCTTTGTCGTGAAGCTTGCATTCGCGTCGGTCTATTAGCGTTGCCCCTCCCCGGGGCGGGGGTCACTTTCTTGGCTGTCGACCAGAGTAGGCGCTTTAGCGCCGTACTCTGGTCCCATGCAAAGAAAGTAACCAAAGAAAGCAGCTTTTTTTGGCCCGCAGCACCAAGAGCGTGGTCACTCCGCAGACATGTTTTGGCATTCAGCTTGAAACAACCTTGAATCACCTTCCACGCCCGCTGACCACCACGTCCCCCGAGCCCCTTGGCTCGACAAAACCAATGGGACACTCAGCACCACTCGAACGCAATTCGACAAGACGCATGACGCCGACGAGGCGAGGCGAAAGGAAGCGCAGCGCAGCGACGCATCGACGCCGGGACGCGGGACGAGGATGAGCGCCGCGGGGACGTGAATTGGGCGACGCGTAGACAAGGATGGCGTGGCGCGACGAGGCGTAAGCGTAGATGCGCGGTCGTCGTTGATGACTCTGGCGCATGCCCGCGCACGTCGTTGTTTTGGGTGCGCTTGCCACGCGCCTATTGCTAGGCAAAGCCGTAGTGCCCTGTTGGTGTTATCGGCCAAGGGGCTCGGAGGACGTGGCGGTCAGCGGGCGTGGGGGGTGATTCAGGGTTGCTTCAAGCTGAGGGCCAATGCTTTTCTGCGAAGTGGCCACTTGTTTTTGTGCTTCGGGCGGTTCAGAAAAAATCTGCTTTCTTTGGTTACTTTCTTTGCATGGGACCAGAGTACGGCGCTAAAGCGCCTACTCTGGTCGACAGCCAAGAAAGTAACCCCCGCCCCGGGGAGGGGCAACGCTAATAGACCGACGCGAATACAAGTTCCGCGACAAAGAACCGACGCGAATGCAAGTTCCACGAAGCAAGCAACGCTAAAAGAACCGACGCGAGCACAAGTTCCACAAAAAGAAAAAGCGGTCCAATTGCTGTTCCAAGCAAACCGCAAAGCCTACCGTGCTAAGGCCCGCCGCTTCATCTCAAGCTGAGTAATAAGCCGCTGCAGCGTATTCTCCGCCGACCCCGGCATGGAAATAAACTTGAACCCGAGCGTGAACCGCCGATCGCCCTTGAGCGTGGTCGACTCGCGATGCGAAACCAGCTTGAGATCGAGCGTCACCTTACCGGTCGCGGTGAAGTGCAGTTCGGCATCCTGAATCACGACGCCCATTTCCATATCCGCAACGCGCTCGTCGGTCGTGCGCAACGCCACACCGCCCAGCGACAGATCGTGCACCTCGAAGCGGAACCGGTCGCCATCCGGCAAGGAGCCGCTGCAAATATAAGGATCGAGCACCGGCGCTTCCACGCGGAAATATTCGCGGCGCTGCATGTAATACAGCACCGGCGGAAATTCCACTTCGAAGGCCGGACGGCCGTCGAAACTCGTCTCGCGCGGCGTCCCGGTCGTAAACTCGACGCGCACGCCATCCGGCGCAGCATGGAAAATCAGCTTCGGCGCCCGCAGCACGTCGCGATTCTGCTCGGCCACGCCGCCCCAGTCGAACGTGAAACGATGCGCCGTCACGTCGACATCCAGCAGTCGGGTCACGATCTGCGCGTCGCCGTATTGCGCGGTCAGGAAATCGCCGCGATTGGCCAGATTGCGCAACGCCACGCCGATCTCCAGCGGATTCCGGCGTCCGAAATCCACTTCGTGGTCGCTGTCGTCCTCGGCAATGTCATGCTTCTGATAGGTGTTCATGGTGCTAGCCGTGTCCAATTTTCCCGCGCATCACCTGCAGCTCCCGCCGCGCGGCTCGCCGGACCGCTCTCGATCCGGCACTGTCGTCTTCGGGTTAGCGGCATGGGCCATCAAAAGTTTAGGGGCGCTCGCCATTTTCTTGTGTGGGGCGCCGTCCCTTCCGACGTAAAACGTTTGCTGGGCACGTCGACGCTTCCGCGCGCGCCATGCACCGTGTCGGCGCGTCGTCAGGCGATCTGCCGCATGATCGAAATCAGCTTCTTCGCGTAGTGCGGATCGGTCGCGTAGCCGGCTTTCTGCATGCCATGCGCGAAGCCCGCGACATCGCGCGACGCCTCGATCACCGGTGCATAGCGCGGATTGTTCTTGATGACGCTCGCGTAGTCGCTGAGCGCATCTTCATACGAATCGTAGGCGCGGAACCGTTCGACGACCTTCTTCGGCTGACCGTTGACGTACTCGGTCGTGACCGAATCGACCGTCTTGCCGGTCCAGCCGGGCGTCGCCTTGACGCCGAAGATGTTGTGGCTCGTCGCGCCGTTCGCGTGCTTGATTTCGCGCTTGCCCCAGCCGGATTCCAACGCCGCCTGGCCGATGATGAAGCGCGCCGGAATGCCCGTGGCCGCGCTCGCCGCCTGCGCGGGCGCGGCGAGCCGCTCCACGAAAGCGTTGACCTTGTCGGAGCCGACGCCGTGCGCCGGCGGTTCCAGCGAACTCGCCGCCGTATAGCCCTTGCCGTCCGCGAGCGACGCGCCCTGCTTGTTCGCCTGTGCGGCTGCGTAGGCTTTCGCCATCGCGTTCATCGCGGCGATGTTGCCGGCGTTGGATTCGATATCGCCGCCGCCCGACATTCCGCTCATCGCGTTCATTGCGTTCATCGCATTGGCGCCGCCGCCCATGCCGCCCGCGTCGGTCTTGCCGCCGCCGTTGCGCATCAGTTGCTTGAGCATCATGTCCGCGACGCCGATGCCCTTCGACGACATCTGCTGCGACAACTGCTGGTCGAGCATCGCGGTGAAGGACTTCGAATCGTTGGAATCGAAGGGGCTGTCCGACGGCGTCGCGTCGCGCATGCTCTTCAGCATCATCTGCGTGAAGACCGCGTCGAACTGCTTCGCGGCAGCCTTCAACCCCTGTTGCGGATTCGCCTGCGCCTGCGCGCGCAACGCGTCGAAGCCCTGCGTGTCGAGCGCGAAGCGGTTCGAGAGGTTCGCGAGGCCACTGCTCGTATCGGTCGATGCCAACGCGGAGTTGGCGATGCCGCTCGTCGTGTTCGAGTTCATGAGCCGGGCTCCTTAGATGATTTCGAGGTCGGCGCGCAGCGCGCCTGCCGCCTTCATCGACTGGAGAATCGAAATGAGGTCCGCAGGCGTCGCGCCGAGCGCGTTCAGCGCCTTCACGACATCCGCGAGATTCGCGCCGGCCGAGAGCATCTTGAGCGCGCCGCTGTCCTGCTTCAGCTGAATCTGCGACTGCTTCGCCGCCACCGTCTGCCCGTTCGAGAGCGCGTTCGGCTGGCTCACCGCCGTCTGCGTGTTGATGACGACCGAGAGATTGCCGTGCGCGACCGCGCAGTTTTGCAGCGTGACCATCTGATTCATCACGATGGAGCCGGTGCGCGCGTTCAGGATCACCTTGGCGGCGGCCTGCGCCGGACGCACATCGATGTTCTGCAACTGCGCCATGAACTGCACCTGCTCGCTCGCGTCTTGCGGCGCGTGCAGCTGAATGGTGCGGCCGTCGAGCGCGAGCGCCGTGCCCATGCCGAACTGGTTGTTCACCGCCGCGACGATGCGCTGCGTCGTGTCGAAATCCATCTCGCGCAGTTCCATCTGCATGACGCCGCCTTGCTGCTGCAACGCCGTCGGCACCGCGCGTTCGACGATGGCGCCAGCGGAAATGCGGCCCACCGCGAGTTGGTTCACCTGCACCTTGCTGCCGTTCGCGCTCGCGCCCGCGCCGCCGACGACGAGGTTGCCCTGCGCCATCGCGTAGACCTGGCCGTCCGCGCCCTTGAGCGGCGACATCAGCAGCGTGCCGCCGCGCAGGCTCTTCGCATTGCCGAGCGACGATACGGTGACGTCGATCGCTTCGCCGGGGCGCGCGAAAGGCGGCAGCGTCGCCGTCACCATCACGGCGGCGACGTTTTTCAGCTGCATGTTCTGCGTCGTCGCCGAGTTCACCGTGATGCCGAGGTTGCCGAGCATGTTCGTCAAGCTCTGCGTGGTGAACGGCGTCTGCATGGTCTGGTCGCCGGTGCCGTCGAGACCGACGACGAGGCCGTAGCCGATCAGCGGGTTGTCGCGCACGCCCTGGAACGAGACGAGATCCTTCAGGCGCTCGGCGTGCGCATGCTGCGCGGAGGTCAAAGCCACGAGCGCGGCCGCGAGCGAGAACGAAACGAAGCGAAGAAGCGGATTCATGATCAGAACGGCGCCACGTTGAGGAAGAAGCGCTGCAGCCAGCCCATGTTCTGCGCTTCGTCGATGTAGCCTTTCGCGGAGTATTCGATCTTCGCGTCGGCGATCTGCGTGGAGTACACGGTGTTGCTGCCCGAGATGGTCGTCGGATTGACGACGCCCGAGAAGCGCACGAATTCATTGCCCTGGTTGATGAGCATCTGTTTTTCGCCGCTCACCATCAGGTTGCCGTTCGGCAGCACTTCGGTGACGGTGACGGTGAGCGTGCCGCTGAACGTGTTGGCCGCGCTCGCGCCGCCCGCCGCCGTGAACTTGTTCGCGCCGGTCGCGGACAGGTTCGTGTTGTTGAAGAGCCCGCCGAAGATGCCGGGCGTCGTCGGCACGGAGAAGGAGCCGGAGCCGCCGCGGTTGGTATTTGCCGCCGACGACTTCGTCGCGTTCACGTTTTCCGAGATCACGATGGTCAGGATGTCGCCCACATTGCGCGGACGCTGGTCTTCGAAGAGCGGCCGGCCCGCGTAGCCCGCGTTGTAGATCGCGCCGGGCGAGCGCCCGCCGCTGGGCGGCTGCGGCGGACGCGCGGTCATCGGCTGCTGGACGATCGGCTCCTTCGGCACGAGGCCGCATGCGCCGAGCGCGGCGACCAGTGCGGCAACCGCTGCACGCTTGAAGATTTGAGTGGGCGACATCTTGATACTCGTATGAAGCGAAATGAAGCGTCAGTGTGACGCCATCCTTTCCGTTTCCATCCGTTGAAAAGAGGGTTAAACCTGCATCTGAGAAAGCGTTTGCAACATCTGGTCGGACGTGGTCACGGCCTTGCTGTTGATTTCGTACGCGCGCTGCGTCTGGATCATGTTGACCAGTTCCTGCACCACGTTCACGTTCGACGCTTCCACGTAGCCCTGCTGCAACGTGCCCGCGCCGTTCAGGCCCGGCTGCGACACGTTCGGCGCGCCGGAGCTGCCCGTTTCGGAGAACAGGTTCTCGCCGCGCGCTTCGAGACCGGCCGGGTTGATGAAGGTCGCGAGCTGAATCGAGCCGACGTTCGTCGCGGCCGTCGAATTGGGCTGCGTGATGGACACGGTGCCGTCGGAGCCGATGGTGACCGACGTCGCGTTCGTCGGAATGGTGATCGCCGGGTTCAGCTGATAGCCGCTCGACGTGACGAGCTGGCCCTGCGCGTTGGTCTGGAACGAGCCGTCGCGCGTGTACGCCGTGGTGCCGTCGGGCATCGTCACCTGGAAGAAGCCCTGGCCGTTAATGGCGACGTCCTTCGAGTTGCCGGTTTGTTGCAGGTTGCCCTGCGTGTAGAGGCGTTCAGTTGCGACCTGCTGCACGCCCGTGCCGAGCTGCACGCCCGAGGCGAGTTCGGTTTGCTGCGTCGAGTTGGCGCCCGGCTGGCGCGTGGTCTGGTACAGCAGGTCTTCGAACACCGCGCGCGAGCCCTTGAAGCCGTTGGTGCTGACGTTGGCGAGGTTGTTCGAGATGACGTCCATCTGCGCCTGCTGCGCATTCATGCCGGTCGCGGCGATGTAGAGAGAGCGATTCATGTCTGTGTTGTCCTGAGTATCTTGCTGGCCGCTTAGGAGAAGTTGAGCAGCTTGTTGGCCGATTGTTCGTTCTGGTCCGCCGATTCCATGAGCTTCGTCTGCATCTGGAACTGGCGCGCGTTGGTGATCATCGAGACCATCGCGGAGACCGGGTTCACGTTGCTGCCTTCGAGCGCGCCGCCGGCCACGACCACGCTCGGGTCCGCATCGGCCGGGTCGCCCGACGCGGTGCGATAAAGACCGTCGTCGCCGCGCGAGAGCGTGGCCGGGTCCGGATTGACGAGCTTCAGCTGATCCACCGTCGCAATGGCGGTCGGCGGATCGCCCGGAATCAGCGCGGACACCGTGCCGTCCTTGCCGATGGTCACTTCCGCGCCCGGCGGCACCGAAAGCGGCCCGCCGTTGCCGAGCACCGGCAGGTTGTTCGCGGTGACGAGCTGGCCGTTCTGGTCCACGTGCAAGTTGCCCGCGCGCGTGTAGGCCTCGCCGCCGTCCGCCGTCTGCACGGAGAGCCAGCCCGGCCCTTGCACGGCGACGTCGAGCGGATTGCCGGTCTGCTGGATGGGGCCGGCCGAGTAATCCGCTGTCGGTGTGGACGAGAGCACGAACGTGCGCGTCGTGCCGTCGGCGGACTGGTTTTCGAACGACATCGGCACCTGACGGAACGCCGCGAGTTGTGCCTTGAAACCCGTGGTCGATGCGTTCGCCAGGTTGTTCGCCACGACGGCTTGCTGTTCCAGCGACTGGCTTGCGCCGGTCATCGCGGTGTAGATCAGACGGTCCATGAATCGCTTCCTTCTTTCCTGATGCGTCTATTGCGTGCGGACGGTGATTACAGATTGATCAGCGTCTGGTCGACGGTCTGCTGCGTCTTGATCGTCTGCGCGTTCGCCTGATAGTTGCGCTGCGCGGTGATCAGGTTCACGAGTTCGCTCGTCAGATCGACGTTGGAGTCTTCCACCGCGCCGCCTTGCAGCGTGCCGTGGTTCGTGGAGCCCGGCACGCCCACTTGCGGCGCACCCGAAGCCGCCGTCTGCGCGTACACGTTGCCGCCGAGGTTCTGCAGGCCGTTCTGGTTGTTGAAGTTGACGATCGCGATCTGGCCGAGCGCCTTCGTTTCGCCGTTCGAGTAGTTGCCGGTCAACATGCCGTCCGTGCCGACGGTGAAGCCCGTCAGTTCGCCCGTGCTGTTGCCGTCCTGATGCAGGTTCGTGAGGCCGCTCTTCGCGCCGTATTGCGTCGTGCCGGAGAGATCGAGCGTCAACGATTGCGTCGTCGTGCCGGAGGGGTCCGCGCCGTTCGGAATGGTGAAGGTGAACTTCGAGCCGCTCGTCAGGTTGCCCGACGAATCGAACGTCACTGCGCCGAGGTCGGTTTTCTGCGTGACCGGATCGCCGTAGCCTGCGAACGCTTCCCACGAACCCGTGCCGGTCTTCGTGAAGTAGACGGAAACCTTCTGCGTGCCGCCGAGCGTGTCGTACACGTCCACCGAAGTCGACGCGTTGTACGTGTTGCCGTTGGTCGGATCGAAGCTGCTCGCCGCGTTGTTGGTGTCCTGCGAGTTCAGGTTGAAGGCGGCGGTGATGGTCTTGGTCGCCGTCGGCGCGATGTTCGCGGTCGGGACGGAGAGCGGCACCGTGCTCGCGCTGCTGACGACGCCGCCCGAATCCGCCTTGTAGCCCATCAATTGCAGGCCCGCCGAGTTGACGATGTTGCCGTTGTCGTCCAGATGGAACACGCCGTTGCGCGAATACACGGTCGAGCCGTTGTTCGACAGCTGATAGAAACCGTTGCCGTTGATCGCGACGTCGAGCGCCTGGTTGGTCGTGGTGATCGTGCCTTGCGAGAACTGCTGTTGCACTTCCGCGAGGCGCGTGCCGATGCCGATCTGGTTCGAAACGGCGGTCGCCATCGAATTGGCGTACATGTCGGCGAACTGCGCGGCGCCTTCCTTGAAGCCGACAGTGTTCGCGTTCGCGATGTTGTTGCCGATGACATCGAGGTCGCTCGACGCGGCGCCCAGACCGCTCAGTGCTTGTTGGTAGCTCATGGTTTATCTCTTCGCCGGGCGTATCCCGGCGTCACAGGAAAGTGGAATCAAAGAATCGAAGCGACGCTCGTCAGTGCGACCGTCGAGCCGTTTGCGAGCTTCAGGCCCGGCGCGCCGCCCGTCATCTGCACGACGCTCTGCACTTGCGACGCGGAAAGCGTCGTCGCGGTCGCCTGCTGGCCGTTGATCGTGCCTTGCGCGGTGATCGTGTAGCTGCCGTCGGCGAGCGTGGCGCCCTTCGAATCGACCGGCGTCCAGCCCGACACCGGCACGACGCCCGCGCCCTGCGCGCCGAGATCCAGCGTGTTCACGATGTTCCCCGACTTGTCCTTGACGACGATCTGCAGGTCGCTCACGTCGTTGGCGAGCTGCACGCCGAAGCTCGACGACGCGCCGCTCGACACCGTCATGCTGTTTCCCGGCGCGAGCACGTTCGAGCCGATAAGCAGCGCGGCCTGCGACGACTGGCCCGCCGAAAGCTGCGTCGCGAGCGAACTGAGCGACGTGTTCAGCTGACCGATGCCCGTCACCGTATTGATCTGCGCGAGCTGCGAAGTCATCTGCGAGCTGTCGGCGGGGTTCGTCGGGTCCTGATTCTTCAACTGCGTCACGAGCAGCGTGAGAAACGTGTTCTGCAGATCCGAAGCGGACGTGCCGCCCGTGCTGCTGGTGCTGCTGGTGCTGCTCGACGAGCTGGACGCGCTCTTCGTGCCGTTCATGGTGTCCAGCAGCGTCTGCGACACCGTGGTGCCGTTGCTGCCGATGGTGGTGTTCGTCGTCACGGTTGAATTCCTCAGGTTCCGATGGTCAGAGTCTTGAGCATCAATTGCTTGGCGGTATTGAGCGTCTCGACGTTCGCCTGATAGGAACGCGACGCGGAAATCATGTTGACCATTTCCTGCACCGGATCGACGTTCGGCAGCGTCACATAGCCGTCCGAGTTCGCCGCCGGGTTGCTCGGGTCGTAGCTGGTTTTCATCGGGCTCGGATCGTCGACGACGCCTGTCACCTGCACGCCGCCGACTTGCTGGCCCGAGCCGCTTTTCGCGCCGCCGAGCGGATCGACGGCGAACACGACCTGCTTCGCCTTGTACGGCTGGCCGTCGGGACCGGTAGTGCTGTCCGCGTTCGCGAGGTTCGACGCGGTCACGTTCAGGCGCTGAGCCTGGGCAGACATCGCCGAACCGGCGACGCTGAAGATGTTCATCAATGAAGACATGGCTTTCTTAACTGTTGGACGTGATGGCGGACAACATCGACTTGATCTGCGACGTCATCACGGTCATTCCGGCTTCGAAGTGCAGCGCGTTGTCCGCGAACTGCACGCGTTCGGCGTCGAGGTCGACCGTGTTGCCGTCGAGCGAAGGCTGGCTCGGCACGCGATACGCGAGGCGGCCGTAGTCGTCGCTCGGGCCGCCCGATGCCGCGAGCGTCGAGGTGCCGGACATGTGGCCTTTCGCGGTCATGGCCATCGACCCGCTCGTGCTGACCGAAACCGGCTGGGCCATCTTGAGCGTCGCCGTGTTCGATGCGGACGCGGACGCGCCGCCGTCCTTCTTCAGCGCGCCAGCGAGGGCGGTGGAGAAATCGACATCGCGCGCCTTGTAGCCGGGGGTGTCCGCGTTCGCGATATTCGACGACAGCAGTTCCTGCCGGTAAGCGCGCACATCGAGCGCCTCACGGCCGAACGCGAGTTCCTTGTCGAGTTTGTCTAGCATTCCGTTTCTTCTCCGGTCCCATCCGGGTTGGTTGTCGCCTGTCGCCGCCCATTGCCGGGGGCTTTTTGCATGACACGCATCTTAGGAGCGGCGCGCAATAACTAATCCGATGAATAACCGGGAAACGCGGCCTCTATTCGAGGCTTGAGCGCGCACGGGCGTATCTAGAATCTGCGTCGAGAGTGGGAAGCGGCGTTTTCATGGCCGCCACCGCATGATGTGGCCGCAAGCTCGGCCGATTCATTCAGGCACGCCGTCGCGATGCGCGGGCGAGGAGAACAGTGATGAGCAGGTCCGCCAAGTATTCGTCGAACGTCGCGGTGCGTGAAGGCGCAATGAAGCGCGGCGCGCGCGCAGCGGTGCGCGGCATGGCGGGCGCATCGCTGATCGTCGGCTTCGCGGCGGGCGCGTTCGCGCAGCAGAGCGACGGCATGATCGCGATTCCCGGCAACGCCGAGACGAATCCCGCCGCCGTCGCGGAAATGGCGAAGGGTCTCGGTTCGTCGAAGCCGGTGGCCGCCGCCGCCCCCGCGCCGACGCCCGCCGCTGTCGCCGATGTTGCGCGAGCATCGGGCTATCGCGCCGCGACGAGCGCCGCCGACTCCGCCATGCGCCACGCCGCGCTCGCGCTCGAAGCACACGCCGAAGCCGCCGACGACGCCATGGACGACGCAGGCGGGCTGATCGTCGTTCCGGGTCCGGGCGAGGCGAAGCCCGCTGCGGCCACGCCGGCGAAAGCGCCCGTCGCCGTCGCGCGCGACGACGCGTCCACGGCTCGCACCGTCGGAACGGCCGCCCCCGCGCTGGCGAAAGCGCCGGTCAGCGCTCAATCGCGCGATGTCATGCCGGTTGTGATCACGCGCGACGACGCCTCCTCCTCGGCTGGCGCCCGCCCGATTGCAGCCGCTGCCGCATCGCCGATTCGAGCGGCCAATTATTCAGCCGCCGCCGCCGCCTCGCCGATGAAGCGCGTCAGCTTCTCGCCGGCCACCGCCGCCGCGCAAACGCCCGCTGCGTCCGCCACGGCGCAGGACGGCGAATCCATCCGCGTCGCCGCGCTCACATTTCTTCAGCAGCAGACGGCGGGCTTGCCCGGCAAGGTCGAGATCACCGTGACGCCCGTGTTTCCGCGCGGCCTTGCGCCGTGCTCGGCGCTCGATCCGTTCATGCCGACCGGCGCGCGCCTCTGGGGCCGCGTGACCGTGGGCGTGCGCTGCGTGGGCGAGCGCCCGTGGACGCTGTACGTCCAGGCGCGCGTCTCCATCAACGCGACGTACTACACCGCCGCGCGCGCCATTGCGCCGGGCGAAGTGCTCGCGAGCGCAGACCTCATTGCCCGCGACGGCGATCTGAGCGCGATGCCACAAGCCGTCGTCACCGATCCGTCGCAGGCCGTGGGCGCGGTCGCGCTGTCGCGCGTGCCGGCCGGCTTGCCGCTGCGCACGGACATGCTGCGCGCCGCGAGTTCGGTGGCGATCGGCCAGACGGTACACGTCGTCGCAGACGGCACGGGCTTTTCCATTTCCGCCGATGGCGCCGCGATGAATAACGCCGCGCCCGGCCAGCAAGTCCGCGTGAAAACCGCCGGGGGACAGATCATCACCGGCATCGTGAAGGATAGTCAGACCGTCGAGATTCGCATGTAAGCGGCCTTGTGTGCGTCAGCGGACACTCTGTTGCAATTTGTTGCAAACGCGCCGAAGCCTTGTGCCACAAGGCAGAGCGCCAGATGACCCGGCACCGCGCAGGTTGAGTCTTCCCCGGCAGGGTAAAGTTTTTCAAAGCCCCCGCCGATAAAGGACTCAACACGTTCGGGAATGGACATCGTGAAAATCGAATCGAATAGCACTACCTCTTTGAGCGGCCTGCAAGACGGGCTGCAACGTGCATCGCAGGGCGATGCGAAGACTGCCGCGCCGAGCGCGCAAGCGAGCGGCGCAGTCGCGGGCCAGTCGACGGTCAGCCTGTCGACGTTGTCGTCGGACCTGCGCGCGTCGAACGGCTCGGACATCGACACGGCGAAAGTCGAATCGATCAAGGCCGCGATCCGCGACGGCAGCCTGAAGATGGACACCAGCAAGATCGCCGACGGCATTCTGAGCACCGCGCGCGACCTGCTGCAAACGAGAACCCCGCCGACCGGCGGCTGAAACGCAACGGCCCGGGCACGTCCCGGCGCGCGAAGTGGACAGAGCCGGGCGGCTTTTATGAACCGCGTTTTTAGCGAGTTGCAATGAGAGACGCCCTGCTTGCCACTGTCACCGAAGAAGTCGCCGCCGTGCTGGCCTTCGAAGCCCTCCTCGCGCACGAGGAAAAAGCCTTGATCGCCGCGCAACCGCTTGCGGCGCTGCCCGAAATCATCGGCCAGAAGACGGCGCTCACCGAGCGCATCAGCGGGCTCGAAAAGGAACGCGACACGCATCTGAACGCACTCGGTTTTCCCGGCGGATTCGTCGGCATGGAAGCCGCGGCAGAAGGCGATGCGCGTATCGCCGAACAATGGAAGCTGCTCTGCGCCGCCGCGCGCCGCGCGAAACAGGGCAACAACAACAATGGCGTGCTGATCCGCACGCGCATGGAATACAACCGCAAGGCGCTTGCCGCTTTGCAGGTGGCGCCGTCCAAAGCCGGGTTCTATGGCCCGGACGGGCGCGTGCCGGGCGTCTGACCGGCGTCCGAATTCGTCTCATCGCGGCGCATGGCCTTGCACGAGGTCGTGCGCCGTTTTCGTTTATCCGTCGATTAACCCCCCTTTCCCCGACTTAATCCCCCGATAGCCACTCGACGCCTTCCGCAATAATCGTTTGCATCAGAAAGCGGCTTCATGCCGTTGGCAACGAAGCACGAAGCGGAGCACGCAGTGGCAGAAGAAAGCGATCTCGAAAAAACCGAATCAGCCACTCCCAAGCGCCTGGAAAAGGCGCGGGAGGAAGGCCAGGTCGCGCGCTCACGGGAACTCGCCTCGTTCGCGCTCGTGGCGGCGGGATTTTTCGGCGTCATGGCGATGTCGGCTTCCATCAGCGGCCATTTGCAGTCGATCCTGCGCGCCTCGTTCACGTTCAATCACGACATCGTGCTGGACACGCACCAGACGATGATCGGCGCGGCCAACGCCGGCAAGGAAGGCATGCTCGCCGTGCTGCCCGTGCTCGCGATGACCGCGTTCGCCGCGCTGGCCGCGCCCATGGCGCTCGGCGGCTGGCTCATCACGACCAAGCCGCTCGCGCCGAATTTCGGCCGGCTGAATCCGATCAGCGGGCTCGGCAAAATCTTTTCGATGCAGGGCCCGGTTCAGCTCGGCATGTCCATTCTGAAGACGCTCGTCGTGGGCGGCGTGGCCGGCTGGGGAATCTGGAGCCGGAAGGCCGAAGTGCTCGGGCTGCTCACCAAGCCGCTCGGTCTCGCGCTCGCCGACGCCATGCATCTTATTGTCGTGTGCTGCGGCATGGCGATCGGCGGATTGTTTCTCGTCGCCGCCGTCGACGTGCCTTACCAGATGTGGTCGCACGCAAAGAAGCTGCGCATGAGCAAGGAAGAAGTGAAGCGCGAGCACAAGGAAAACGACGGCGATCCGCATGTGAAGGGCCGCATTCGTTCGCAGCAGCGCGCAGCCGCCCGCCGCCGCATGATGCAGGCGATTCCGACTGCCGACGTCATCGTCACGAACCCGACGCACTTTGCCGTCGCGCTGAAGTACACCGACGGCGAGATGCGCGCGCCGCGCGTGGTCGCGAAGGGCGTGAATCTGGTGGCCGCGCGTATTCGCGAACTCGGCCGCGAGAACAACGTGCCGCTGCTCGAAGCGCCGCCGCTCGCGCGGGCGCTCTATCACAACGTGGAGATCAACCGCGAGATTCCGGGCGCGCTGTACGGCGCGGTCGCGCAAGTGCTGGCGTGGGTCTACCAGTTGAAGCGCTACAAGGAAGACGGCGGCATCAAGCCGGACGATCCCACCGATCTCGAGGTTCCGAAGGAACTGGACAAAGGCGGCGTTTCCGACGCCGACGCCGATCAGGAAGCTGCCGAAGCCCTGAACGACGGAAACACTGACAAGGGAGCCGCAGCATGAACGCGCGCGCAGGATTTTTCGCCAAACGCCCCGACGCGCTTGGCACGCAGAACCTTCGGGCGCTCGCCGGCCCGATCCTGATCTGCATGATTCTCGGCATGATGATTCTGCCGTTGCCGGCGTTTCTGCTGGATCTGCTGTTCACCTTCAACATCGCGCTGTCGGTGATGGTGCTGCTCGTCAGCATGTACACGCAGAAGCCGCTCGACTTCGCGGCGTTCCCGAGCGTGCTGCTGTTTTCCACGCTGCTGCGCCTGTCGCTGAACGTGGCCTCGACGCGTATCGTTCTGCTGCAAGGCCACACCGGCCCGGATGCGGCGGGACAGGTGATCGAATCGTTCGGGCACTTTCTCGTCGGCGGGAACTTCGCGGTCGGTATCGTCGTGTTCGTGATCCTGATGATCATCAACTTCATGGTCATCACGAAGGGCGCGGGACGTATCGCGGAAGTCGGCGCGCGCTTCACGCTCGACGCGATGCCCGGCAAGCAGATGGCCATCGACGCCGACCTGAACGCCGGCCTCATCAACGAGGAAGTGGCGAAGAAGCGCCGCCAGAGCGTCGCGCAGGAAGCGGAGTTCTACGGCTCGATGGACGGTGCGTCGAAGTTCGTGCGCGGCGACGCCATCGCGGGCTTGCTGATCATGGTCATCAACGTGGTGGGCGGGCTGATCGTCGGCATGCTTCAGCACGACATGGACTTCGCGCACGCGGCGACCAACTACACGCTGCTCACCATCGGCGACGGCCTCGTCGCGCAGATTCCGTCGCTCATCATTTCGACGGCGGCGGGCGTGATCGTCTCGCGCGTCGCGACCGACGAGGACATCGGCACGCAGCTGACCGGCCAGTTGTTCCAGAACCCGCGCGTGTTGATGATCACGGGCGTGATCATCGGCGTGATGGGACTGATTCCGGGGATGCCGCACTTCGCGTTCATGCTGCTGGGCGGCGGTCTGATCTACGCCGCGCGCACAATGAACAAGCGCGCCGCGAACAAGAAGGCGAGCGCGGTCACGGATGTGACGCCGATTGCGTCGGCTGCGGCGGCATCCGCCGAAAACGCGGAGGCGAGCTGGGAAGACGTCGCGCTTATCGATCCGCTCGGACTGGAAGTGGGCTACCGCCTGATTCCGCTCGTGGATCGCAACGCGGACGGCGAACTGCTCAAGCGCATCAAGGGCATTCGCAAGAAGTTCGCGCAGGAAATCGGCTTCCTGCCGCCGGTCATTCATATTCGAGACAACCTCGAATTGCGGCCGAACGGGTATCGCATTGCGCTGAAGGGCGTGGAAGTCGGCGTGGGCGAGGCATTCCCCGGCCAATGGCTCGCGATCAATCCGGGTCAGGTGTCGGCGGCGCTCCCGGGCACGCAGACGACCGATCCGGCGTTCGGCTTGCCGGCGGTGTGGATCGAAACGAACATGCGCGAACAGGCGCAGGTGTACGGCTATACGGTGGTCGATGCGAGCACGGTGGTGGCGACGCATCTGAATCACCTGGTGGTGACGCACGCGGCGGAACTGCTCGGCCGACAGGAAGTGCAGGCGCTTCTGGAGCGTATCGGCAAGGACACGCCGTCGCTCACGGACGACCTCGTGCCGAAGACGCTTTCGCTCACGACGCTGCAGAAGGTGCTGCAGAATCTGCTCGACGAAAGCGTGCCGATTCGCGATATGCGCACTATTCTCGACGCGTTGCAGGAACACGCGCCGCGCATTTCGGATGCATACGAACTCACGGCGGCGGTGCGCCTCGCGCTGGGCCGCGCGATCACGCAGCAGTGGTATCCGGGCGCCGACGACTTGCAGGTGATGGGCCTCGATCCGACGCTGGAGCGCGTGCTGTCGCAGGCGCTATCGACGGGGCCGAATCCGGGACTGGAGCCGGGACTCGCGCAGACGCTGATGAACTCGACGCAGAACGCGATCTTGCGTCAGCAAAATCTGGGGTTGCCGCCGGTGTTGCTGGTGCAGCATTCGCTGCGCGCGATGCTCGCGCGGTTCCTGCGCCGGAGCTTGCCGCAGTTGAAGGTGCTGTCTTATGCGGAAGTGCCGGATACGCGGAATGTGAAGGTGGTTAATTTGATTGGGGCGTGAGGTACGAATGTTCAACGGACGGTCGAATGCGACCGTCCAGTTCTGACGCAGCAATCATCAACACTCCACAATATTCACCGCCAATCCCCCGCGCGACGTCTCCTTATACTTCGTCTTCATATCGGCCCCCGTCTCGCGCATGGTTTTGATGACCGAATCCAGCGACACGTAGTGAGAACCGTCGCCGCGCATGGCCATGCGCGCCGCGTTCACGGCTTTCACCGAGCCCATCGCGTTGCGTTCGATGCACGGAATCTGCACCATGCCGCCCACCGGATCGCACGTGAGCCCCAGGTTGTGCTCCATGCCGATCTCCGCCGCGTTTTCCACCTGCGCAGGCGTGCCGCCAAGCACCGCCGCCAAGCCGCCCGCCGCCATGGAGCACGCGACGCCTACTTCGCCCTGACATCCCACTTCCGCGCCGGAGATCGACGCGTTCATTTTGTACAGGATGCCGATGGCCGCCGCCGTCAGCAGAAAGTCGATCACACCCTGCGCATTCGATCCCGGCACGAAGCGGTCGTAGTAATGCAGCACGGCGGGGATGATGCCCGCCGCCCCGTTCGTCGGCGCCGTCACGACGCGGCCGCCGACCGCGTTCTCTTCGTTCACCGCGATGGCGTACAGATTGATCCAGTCGATCATCGAAAGCGGATCGCGCAGCGCCTGCTCAGGCCTGCCGGTCAACGCGCGATAAAGCTGCGGTGCGCGGCGCTTCACCTGAAACGGCCCCGGCAGATGCCCTTCCGCATCCGGATTGCCGATACCGCAACCCCGCGCGACGCAATCCTGCATCACCTCCCAGATGTGCAAGAGGCCCGCGCGAATCTCGTCGGCGCTGCGCCAGACGCGCTCGTTTTCCCACATCAGTTGCGCAATCGACTTGTCGGATTCCGCGCACATTTTCAGCAGTTCGTCGCCGGTCTGGAACGGATACGGCAATTGCGCGTGCGCCGTGAGCACGGCCGTGTTCGGCGCGCCCGCCGTCACGACGAAGCCGCCGCCCACCGAGAGATACGTTGCTTCGCGGAGCAACTGACCGCCGGCATCGAATGCATAGAGTTTCATGCCGTTCGGATGCTCAGGCAGCGCCTGCCGATAGAACGCAATGTTCTCCTTCACCGTGAACGGTATTTCGTGCTTGCCGAGCAAGGCGAGCGTCTTCGTTGCGCGCACCGCTGCGAGTCGCGGCACGATGCTAATGGCATCGACGGTATCCGGCGCGTCGCCCATCAAGCCGAGCATGACGCCGCGGTCCGTGCCGTGGCCCTTCCCCGTCGCGCCGAGCGAGCCGTACAGTTCGCATTTGACCGACGTCACCGCGCCCAGCAGCCCGTCACGTTCGAGCCCTTGCGCGAACATGAGCGCGGCGCGCATCGGGCCGACCGTGTGCGAGCTGGAAGGTCCGATGCCGATTTTGAAGAGATCGAAAACGCTGACTGCCATGACTGCTCCTGCAAATTGAATTACCGCGCCGGCAGCGGCAGACACACCGCGAGCCACGCGGGAGGCGTCGGCGCGAGCCTGAGCGCCACCGGCGCGTAGCGGCCGTCGAGACGTGCCGCCAGATGAAAAAGCTCCGCTGCGTTCTTCGGGTCCCACTGGCCCGAGTAACCAGGCAAGCCGGCCTCGCGGCGTTTAGCGTCGAACGCGACGCTCGAATGCACGAATTCGTCGTGCGTCTTCGTGCCGATCGCGTAAGGCGTCAGCCAGTTGAGCGCGCTGGCGAGCGTCGCGCCCGTCGCCGCGCGCTCCGGCAGCCAGTTGCGGTTATGCCGCCGCGCCGCGAGCGCCGCCGTCACGAGGGGCTGCAAGTCGTAGGTGACGTAGTGCAGCGCGTCGCGTTCGGCGAAATCGACCGTTGAACCGTCCGGCGCGATGTTGTCGCCGATATGCTCGACAAAAAGCCGCTGCGCCGCGTCAATCATCTTGCGGTCGTCGATGGTGAACGCGCCCATCGCGATCAGCTTCACGCGATGGCTTTGCCAGTTGTTCCGGTACGTGCCCTTGAGCGGGCGCGGCTGTTTGCCGATATCGGCGACATAGCCGTTCACCAGCTTCGCGATGAACGCGTTCGCCGCGTTGCGCGTCTTGACCGGCAACGCGCTCGCCGTCAGATCGTAGGCCAGGATCAGCGATTCGAAATTGGTCTCGTCGATCGGGTTGAAGCTCGGCTGATACGTCGTGGTCCACGCCAGCAGATAACGGTCGACGAGGCGCAGATAACGTTCGTTGCCGGTGGCGCGCCACGCGAGCGCGGCGTCGCGCATCAGGTCGAGATCTTGTTCCGCTTCGACGCTTTCGTCGCGGATGCCTTCGTGCGGCAGCGTGCCTTCAGTGTGCAGGGTCGCGCGGGCGTTCGGCGCGTCGTTCACGTGCGATTGCACCATCTTCACCAGCGCCTTCACGCCGGGGTCGGCGTTCGTGCGCTCGCTCGTCTGCATGGCCGGCGCGGCACAGAAGTTCATCGCGGCATGCGCGGCGGGCGCGGTCATCGAAAGCGCGCAGAGCGCCGCCAGCATTGCGTGTGTCGCCCTGAAGCGGCTCGCCTCGTTCCCCTTTCGCACCTTCGGCGCCATACGCACTCCCTGATTGGCTTTGGTCCGGGGTGAGATGTTAGCCGTTCTCGAACGCACCGCAAAACCGCCCGACAAAGCTTGACGCTTCCGCGCGGCGCGGCGCGCCGTGCGTCACGCGTCCGCGTACTCCGAAACCGGCACGCACGAGCACATGAGGTTGCGGTCGCCATACGCGTTGTCGGCGCGGCCCACCGGCGACCAGTACTTGCGCGCCACCAGCGACTTCACCGGGTAGGCGGCCGCTTCGCGCGTGTACGCGTGGTTCCACTCGTCGGCCGTCACGACCGCAGCCGTGTGCGGCGCGTGCTTCAACACGTTGTCTTCGCGATCGGCGCGGCCTTCCTCGACCGCGCGGATTTCGTTGCGAATGGCGATCATCGCGTCGATGAAGCGGTCCAGCTCTTCCTTCGATTCCGATTCCGTCGGCTCGACCATCAGCGTGCCGGGCACGGGAAAGCTCATGGTCGGCGCGTGGAAACCGTAGTCGATCAGGCGCTTGGCCACGTCTTCCACCGAAATGCCGCTCGCTTCCTTGATCGGCCGGACATCGAGAATGCACTCGTGCGCGACGAGTCCGCCCGGGCCGCTGTACAGCACCGGATAATGCGGCGCGAGGCGCTTGGCGACATAGTTCGCCGCGAGAATCGCGCTTTCGGTGGCGGCGGTGAGGCCCTTCGCCCCCATCATCGCGATATACATCCACGAAATCGGCAGAATCGCGGCGGAGCCGTACGGCGCCGACGACACCGCGCCGATGCCCGCTTCGTCGCGCTGATAGCCGGTCGAGGTCTGATTCGGCAGGAACTTGGCGAGATGCGCGCCGACCGCGACCGGACCGACGCCCGGTCCGCCGCCGCCGTGCGGAATGCAGAACGTCTTGTGCAGGTTCAGGTGCGAGACGTCGCCGCCGAACTGGCCGGGCGCGCACAGGCCGACCATCGCGTTCATGTTCGCGCCATCGACATACACTTGCCCGCCGTGCTGATGCACGATGTCGCAAATCTCGCGCACGTTGCGCTCGAACACCCCGTGCGTCGACGGATACGTGATCATGATCGCCGCGAGATTCGCGGAGTGCTTTTCGGCCTTCGCCTTGAGATCGTCGATATCGACGTTGCCGTTCGCGTCGCACGCGACGACCACCACCTGCATACCGGCCATTTGCGCCGACGCCGGATTCGTGCCGTGCGCGGACGCCGGAATCAGACACACATTGCGATGCCCTTCGCCGCGCGACTCGTGATACGCGTGAATGATGAGCAGGCCCGCGTACTCGCCCTGCGAACCGGCGTTCGGCTGCAACGAGACGGCCGCGTAACCGGTGCACGCGACGAGCATCTGTTCGAGCTGGTCGATCATCGTGCGATAGCCGAGCGTCTGCTCGGCCGGTGCGAACGGATGAATCTGCGCGAACTCCGGCCACGTCACGGGCAGCATCTCGGACGTGGCGTTGAGCTTCATCGTGCAGGAGCCGAGCGGGATCATCGTGCGGTCGAGCGCGAGGTCCTTGTCGGCGAGGCTGCGCAGATAGCGCAGCATTTCGTGCTCCGAGTGATGGCGGTTGAAGACCGGATGCGTGAGGTAGTCGCTCGTGCGTTTCAGCTCTGCCGGAAGCGAATCGCTGATGGATGCGTCGAGCGCGTCGATGTCGAACGTTTCGCTCTTGCCCGCGACTTCCGCGAACAGCGCGAAGAGCTTCTGCAAGTCGTCGCGCGTGGTGGTTTCGTCGAGCGATACGCCCACTTGGCTTGCGCCCACGCGCCGCAGATTGATATGCGCGGCGTAAGCGGCCTGATGCAGCGCGGTCGTGTTCGCGCCGCTTTCGATGGTGACGGTATCGAAAAATGTCTTGTTCGCGATGCCGTAGCCGAGCTTCGCCACGCCCGCCGCGAAAATCGACGCCACGCGGTTCACGCGCAGCGCAATCGTCTTCAGTCCTTGCGGGCCGTGATAGACCGCGTACATGCTCGCCATGATCGCGAGCAGTGCCTGCGCCGTGCAGACGTTCGACGTCGCCTTTTCGCGGCGAATATGCTGCTCGCGCGTTTGCAGCGCGAGACGCAACGCGGAATTGCCTTGCGCATCGACGGTCACGCCGACCAGACGCCCCGGCATCTGACGCTTGAATTCGTCGCGCACGGCCATGTACGCCGCGTGCGGACCGCCGAAGCCGACGGGCACGCCGAAGCGCTGCGTGTTGCCGATAGCGACATCCGCGCCCCATTCGCCCGGCGGCGTGATGAGCGTGAGCGCGAGCAGATCCGCCGCCGCGACGACGTGGCCGCCCGCCGCGTGAACCGCTTCGGCGAGCGCGCGGTAGTCGTGCACGTCGCCGTTCGCGCCGGGATATTGCAGCAGAACGCCGAAGGCGTTGGCGCTGGCGGCATCCGCTGCGGGACCGACCTTCACGTCGATGCCCGCCGGCTTCGCGCGCGTCTTCACGACTTCGATGGTTTGCGGCAGCACGTCGTCCGCGACGAAGAACACGTTCGACTTCGGCTTGCCGACGCGTTGCAGCAGCGTCATGGCTTCTGCGGCCGCCGTTGCTTCGTCCAGCAGCGATGCGTTCGACATGGCGAGACCGGTCAGGTCCATCACCATCTGCTGGAAGTTCAGCAGCGCTTCGAGACGCCCCTGCGAAATTTCCGGCTGATACGGCGTGTAGGCCGTGTACCACGCCGGATTCTCCAGCACGTTCCGCAGGATCACGGCAGGCGTGTGCGTGCCGTAATAGCCTTGGCCGATGAAGGTTCGGAACACCAGATTCTCGTCCGCGAGCTTGCGCAGCGCCGCCAGCGCCTCGGCTTCGCTTTTCGGCTGCGTGAACGCGCCTAGCGGCAGCGTTTCCTTGCGGCGGATCGTGTCGGGAATCACCGCGTCGATGAACGCCGCGCGCGACGCGAAACCGAGCGCATCGAGCATCGCGCGCTGGTCGGCCTCGTCGGGGCCGATGTGCCGGCCGGCGAACGCATCGTGGCATTCGAGCGCGGCGAGTGACAGGGAAGTGCGGTTCATCGGACGATCCGGGTGTTCGAGCTTCATGTGAATTCCTGCGAAAGCGGCCCGCGTGCGAGCCGCTTTCGTCTGATAAGAGTTATTCGCCGATCGACTTGCCGTAGCCTTCGGCGTCGAGCAGCTTGTCGAGGCCCGCATCGCTCGCGGGCTTGATCTTGAAGAGCCAGCTTTCGTACGGCGCGCCGTTCACCTGATCCGGTGACGACGTCAGCGCGTCATTCGCCGCGACGATTTCGCCCGAGACCGGCGCGTAGATGTCGGAGGCGGCCTTTACCGATTCGATGACCGCGATGGCGTCGCCCGCCGCGACGGACTTGCCCGCCGCCGGCAGCTCGACGAACACGATATCGCCGAGCGCCTCTTGCGCGTGATCGGTAATGCCGACGGTCAACGTGCCGTCGGACTCCGTGCGGACCCATTCGTGCGATTCGGTGTATTTCAGATCGGCCGGGATGCTCATTGGATGCTCCTTGCGTGGTTCGTTCGTGAGGTTCTGGGTCGGAGGAAACGGGCGCAACCACGTTATGCCAGTTCGACTAGCACCTTGCCGTTGCGCACGAACGGAAGTTTTACCACGCGCGCGGGAACTTGCTTGTCGCGGATGACGACCTGCACCGTATCGCCCGGCGCGACGGCCGTCGGCACGCGGGCGAACGCAATCGACTCCTGCATGGACGGCGAAAACGTGCCGCTCGTGATCTCGCCTTCGCCGTGCGGCGTCACGACCTTTTGATGCGCCCGCAGCACGCCGCCCGCACGACCGTTTTCCTTGATGAGCACGAGCCCGACGAAGCTCGCCTTGGAGCCGTTCGCCTCGAGCGCCGCGCGGCCGACGAAATCGCGCGGCGTCTTTAGGTCGACGGTCCAGGCGAGGCCTGCGTCGAGCGGAGAGACGGTTTCGTCCATGTCCTGACCGTAGAGATTCATGCCGGCTTCGAGCCGCAGCGTGTCGCGCGCGCCGAGGCCCGCCGGTTTGACGCCCGCGGCGAAGAGCGCGGTCCACAGCTTCTCGATACTCGCAGCCGGCACGACGATCTCGAAGCCGTCCTCGCCCGTGTAGCCGGTGCGCGCGAGCATCAGTTCGCCGTATTCGGTGGACGGGAACATGACGGCGTTGAACGGCTTGATGGTTTCGGTCCCGGCCCGCGTGTCCGGCAGCACGTTCCACACCTTTTCGCGTGCGTTCGGCCCTTGAACGGCGATGATGCCGAAATCGCGGCGCGGCGTGATCGTGAGATTGAAGTTGCCGTCGGCGTTCAGCTTCCCGAACCACGCGATGTCGTTGTCCGCCGTGCTCGCGTTCACGACCACGCGAAAGCGCGTTTCCGAGAAGTAATAGACGATGAGGTCGTCGATCACGCCGCCGTCCTCTTTCAGCAGGCACGAGTAGAGCGCCTTGCCGGGCGTGGTCAGCTTGTCGACATTGTTGGCGATCGCGTGGCGGAAGAACGCGCGGACGGCGTCGCCCTCGAAATCGACGACGCGCATGTGCGACACGTCGAACATGCCGGCGTCGGTGCGCACGGCGCGATGCTCGTCGATCTGCGAACCGTAGTTGACGGGCATGTCCCAGCCGCCGAAATCGACCATGCGCGCGTTGAGCGCGAGGTGAGCGGCGTGCAAGGGCGTGTGTTGAAGTTCGGTCATCGGGGCCTCGGTTCGCGGAGCAAAAAAGGCCACGCAACGCGCTTTCGCCTCCGGATGGTCGCCTTGCTCGCGGCTCGATGCAGCGTAAACAAGGCATCGACCCGCCAGGCGGTTGCGATGCGTGACCCCTCTGTCCTCGGTACCTGAGAGATTGCGCGGATTCGCAAGTGTGTGCTTGCGGGTCCATCGCGCGCCCCTTCGGTGGGCAACTGGCTCGATGCGTGCCGTTGCCGCTCTCCAGAGTGCGAGGAATGTATCCTCGACGCGGCCGGTCCTTTTGCCTGAGAGTTTGTGGGTGTGCCCCTTCGGCGGCGCGGCGCTCGCTCGCGCGACGCCACGCGCTCTCCCGACGCGTGCGGCAGAATTTACGCGAGGGGAATGGGGTTGTCAAACGGATTCGGGTGTTGGACTTCGCGCTTTTTGACGGCCCGCGCGCCCGACGTTTCGCTGTCGTCGGCGGAACTTTGAAGAAGAGAACGCGGACGACGAACAGTCGCTACAGGGGATAGGCGATTTCGCTTTCTAACGGTCGACTCCACTGACCACACCCGGCCCCGTCGCACGCGCGTACGCGAAAGTAGATCGCCCCCGTCACGAAGCCTTTACGCGGGCTCCAGTTCGTCGTTGTCTCCCGAGCTTCGTTCTCCCAGCTCTCGCCGTCCCGACTCCATTGAATGTCATACGTCTCCGCGCCTTTCACCGGCGCCCATTGCAGGACAGCATCGCTGCCCCGCAAACTTCCGGCAATCACCGGCGCGGCAAGTAGTCGATGACCCGCGCCATAGCTCACCGGCACGCAGAACAAGCCGAATAGGGCCAGCGAGACTGCAGCGCAGGAAACGATGTTTCGCGTCTTGCGCTGGCAAGTTGATAAGCCATGCGGTCGCGGCGTTTTACGAGATTCCAAGTTCAGTTCAGGCATTGGTTGTTAGGCGTTGAGGACAGAGCGAAGATGAGCGCGGCGCTCATGTTAGCCGCTCAAATGCCACCCTCCGCCCTTCCCGCTCGCTCTGCATCGCCAGCTCGATGACCGTCATCACATCGACGGCATCTTGCGGCGTCACCGGAAACGGCTTGCCGTCGGTCACCGACGCCGCCAGCGCGCGATAAAACTCCACATAAGCGCCATCGCGCGTCGCGAACTGATGCCGCAGATCGTGGTCGCCGTCTACTTCGCGCAAGAGGCCCGGCGGATTCTTGCCGAATTCCGGATTGCCCGGCCGCATGCCGGAGCGAAGCTGGTCTTCCTGCACGTCGAGGCCGGTTTTCACATAGCTGCCGCGCGTGCCGTGAATCGAAAAGCGCGGCGGCTCCAGCGCCGCCAGCGCGCTCGCGTGCAGCACTACTTCCTTGTCCGCGTAACCGAGCACGAGATGCACGTAGTCCGGCGCGTGCGCGTGGTCGCGATGCGCCTTCACGAACGCCGTCACCGTCTGCGGCGCGCCGAACAGCGTCAGCGCCTGATCGATCAGATGCGGCCCCAGATCGAACAGCAAACCGCCGCCGCGCGCCGCTTCTTCGCGCCAACGCTGCGGCACTTTCGGGCGAAAACGGTCGAAATGCGATTCGTAATGCGTGATGCGCCCGAGCCGCCCGCTTTCGATCAGCGTGCGCACCGTCAGAAAATCCCCGTCCCAGCGGCGATTGTGAAACGGCGCGAAGAGCAATCCGCGCTCGGCGGCGAGATCGGCGAGCGTGCGCGCATCGCGGGCGGACAGCGTGACCGGCTTGTCGACGACCACATGTTTGCCCGCCGACAAAGCACGGTGCGCGAGGTCGAAGTGCGTGTCGTTCGGCGTGGCGATGACGACGCACGGAACGTCGGTGAGCGCGATGAGCGCATCGAAGTCCGCGACGATGCGCGCATCCGGATAGTCGGCGAGCGCGCGCTCGGCCTGACTCGTCGCGATGGCGGCGACCTTCGCGCGGCCGCAATGCTCGATGACGGGCGCGTGGAACGTCGCACCGGCCAGGCCATAGCCCATCAGGCCGACTTTCAATGCTGAACTCATGGAAGGGATCATCCTGTCGTGAATCGGGCGGATATTGTGGCACGGGCTTGCACGGCCAGAGCCGCCATCCACAAGCGAACGGGGGCCAAAACCCGTCGCGGCCTATCGTGTTAACATCGCGCTCTCGAATTTGCCGTGCGATCAACGGGTTGCGCGGCGGTTCTCGCAGTTCAATCAGCGGCGCGGTTTGCTCCGTGCGCCGCTCGCCACACTCGCCAAAGTCCAGAACGATGTCCGCAGGTCTCAACGCCGCCCAAAGCGAAGCGGTGCGCTATCTCGATGGTCCCTGTCTCGTGCTCGCCGGCGCGGGCAGCGGCAAGACGCGCGTCATCACGCAGAAAATCGCGCATCTGATCGAAGGACGCGGCTTCGAGCCGAAGCACATTGCCGCGCTCACCTTCACGAACAAGGCCGCGCTCGAAATGCGCGAGCGCACCGCGAAGCTGCTCGAAGGCAAGACACTCACGACGCCCGGCAAGGAAGGCCGCAAAGTGCCGGTCAATCAGCTGACCATCTGCACGTTTCACTCGCTCGGCGTGCAGATCATGCGGCAGGAAGCGGAGCACGTCGGCCTGAAGCCGCAGTTTTCCATCATGGATGCCGACGACTGCTTCGGCATGGTTCAGGAGCAGCTCGGCACCACGGACAAAGGGCTGATCCGCAAGATTCAGTCGATCATCTCGCTGTGGAAAAACGCGATGGTCTCGCCCAATCAGGCCGCCGTGCTCGCGAGCAACGAGGACGAGCATCAGGCGGCGATCGTCTACCGCAGCTACGCGGCGACGCTGCACGCGTATCAGGCGCTCGATTTCGACGATCTGATCCTGCGCCCCGCGCAGCTTTTTGCGGAAAACGAGCACGTGCGGGAGAAGTGGCAGAACCGCCTGCGGTACTTGCTGATCGACGAGTATCAGGACACGAACGCCTGCCAGTACGAACTGCTGAAGCTGCTCGCCGGTCCGCGCGCCGCGTTCACGGCGGTCGGCGACGACGATCAGGCCATCTACGGCTGGCGCGGCGCGACGCTCGAAAACCTCGCGCAGTTGAGCAAGGACTTTCCGAAGCTGCATGTGGTGAAGCTGGAGCAGAACTATCGCTCGACGGTGCGCATTCTGACGGCGGCGAACAACGTGATCGCGAACAATCCGAAGCTGTTCGAGAAGAAGCTGTGGTCCGAGCACGGCATGGGCGACACTATCACCGTGACCGGCTGCAATGACGAAGAGCACGAGGCCGAGTCCGTCGTGTTTCGTCTGTCGGCGCACAAGTTCGAGCGGCGCGCGGCGTTTCGCGATTACGCCATTCTGTATCGCGGCAATTTTCAGGCGCGCATCTTTGAACAAGTGCTGCGGCGCGAGCGCATCCCGTATGTGCTCTCGGGCGGACAGTCGTTTTTCGACCGCGCGGAGATCAAGGATCTGATCGCGTATCTGCGTCTGATCGCGAATCCCGACGACGATCCCGCGTTCATCCGCGCCATCACGACGCCCCGGCGCGGCGTCGGCAACACGACGCTGGAGGCGCTCGGCGCGTTCGCGGGCGCGGCGAAGGTGTCGCTGTTCGAAGCGGTCTTCATGGGCGGCATCGAGGCGCGGCTCTCGGCGCGGCAGGTGGAACCGCTGCGCACATTCTGTGAGTGGATTCGCCGCCTGTCGGACCGCGCGGGCCGCGATCCGGCGACCGAAGTGCTCGACGACATGATGGAAGCCATCCACTACGAAGCGTATCTCTACGACGCGTTCGACGAGCGGCAGGCGCAATCCAAGTGGCAGAACGTGCTGGAGTTTCTCGAATGGCTGAAGCGCAAGGGCACGAAGCCCGAGGCATCGCCTGAAGCGGAGCAGACGGGCTTCGATACCGCCGACGGTCTCGCCGACGAAGGCAAGAACCTGCTCGGGCTGATTCAGACCGTCGCGCTGATGTCGATGCTCGAAGGCAAGGACGAAGACCCCGACGCAGTGCGCCTTTCGACCGTGCATGCGTCGAAGGGACTCGAATATCCGCACGTCTTTCTGGTCGGCGTCGAGGAAGGCATCATGCCGCATCGCGGCGGCTCGGACGACGACGCGCCCATTGACGACGCGCGCATCGAGGAAGAGCGCCGGTTGATGTACGTGGCGATCACGCGGGCGCAGCGCAGCCTGCATCTGAACTGGTGCAAGAAGCGAAAGCGCGCGCGCGAGACGGTGGTATGCGAGCCGTCGCGCTTCATCCCCGAGATGCTGCTCGACGACGCCCCGCCGCCGACGCCCGAAGAAGCGCCACTCTCGCCCAAAGATCGCATGGCGATGCTGAAGGCGATGTTGCAGAAGAACTAACGCTTCTGCGTTCTCGCGTTACTTCGCGGCGTTCACCATGTAATCGACGGCGGCCTTTACGTCGGCATCCGACGCGTTCGATCCGCCCTTCGGCGGCATCGCGCCCTTGCCGTGCAGCGCGTAGTTGTAGATAGTGTCCATCGGGTCTTTGAGACGCGGCGCCCAAGCGGCCTTGTCGCCGAACTTCGGCGCGTTGAGCACGCCCGCCGCGTGGCACGCCTGACAGACCTGTTCGTAGAGCGCCTTGCCGGCTTGGGATGCATCGGCGCTTTGCGCGCCCGCCGCCGGAGCCGATGCCGCCTGCGGCACGGAAGCGAGTGCCGCGACGGCGGCTGCGGCTTGGGCGTTTTCGGTCGAGCTGGCGCCCGCTGCGCCGGAAGCCGCCGCCGGCGCGGAAGCAGACGACGGCGCCGATGCCGATGCCGCAGCGCCCGGCGTGGGCTGCGCCGGCTCGTCGAACTTCGCGCCGCCGTTGTTCGCCATGTAGACGACGGCGCGCGCAATCTCGAAATCGCTGTAGTCGTCGGGGCTGGTGCCGCCGCGCGGGGGCATCGCGCCCTTGCCGTTCAGTGCGTTGTGGACGAGCGTGTCGTAACCTTCGCCGATGCGCGGCGCCCATGCGCTGGCATCGCCGAACTTGGGCGCGCCGGCGGTGCCAGCGGCGTGACAGGCCGAGCACACGGCCTTGAAGACTTCCTCGCCGGTTTTGTAGACGCGCGGCGCGTTGGCGTCGCGGATATTGACTTGCGCGGCCGGCGCGATTCTCTGTTCGACGGATGCGTCGAGATTGGTGCCCGCGCCGGTGCGCGTCGTGTTGTCGACGTAGACCGCAAGCAGAACGATGATGGCGACGGGAATGCCGAACCCCGCGATAACCGCCGCGATGAGTTGGCCGGGTGTCTTGATCGGGGCTCCGTGGGGTGCTTCGCTCATGCTTGTCTCGTCTCCCGTTTTTTTAGGTGAGTCGGTTCAGTGACAGCGTGACAGCTACCGCTTCGGCCCTGCGTCGCCGAGGGCACGGACGATTATAGACGGAACGCTTAACGGAAGGCGCGGGGCGGCGGGGCCGGTGGCGCGGGCGTTTACCCGAATCGTGTGAGGCTTCGCGCGCGGCGTCCAACCCCGCGCGATGGACGGATTCGCCGAAACCGGGTATCCTCTCGGATTCGCATGGGCCTTGCATGCCGTCTCTGGCACCCACTCGCAAGGCTTCCCGCCGAAGCGCCCGTAGCTCAATGGATAGAGTACTGCCCTCCGAAGGCAGGGGTTGCTGGTTCGATCCCAGCCGGGCGCGCCAAAGCACAAGTAGCTTCCGTTCCGCGTCTACCGCTTCTCGGCCGTTGAGGCGAGACGGCGCGTTGGAGTGTCTCGCTAATCGCTAGCCCGATTTGGCATCGCCGCATGACTGCGTATTCAGACGCTGGGTTGGCCCGCCAGGCGGCGTGTGACAAACACTTGATAAAGTAGCGCCCGTCTACAACTCGCCGGCAAGGGCTAGAAAATGGCGCGATCTCAAAAACCAGACGTCATCGACCGCATCTTCGACACACTTTGGAACCCAGCAACCAGGTCGCTGTCTCGAAGCGTAGTCACTAACGATGATGTTGTGAAGGCGATTCTCTGGTGCAGACAAAACAAAGGCTCAACACTGTCCGAGAAAAATCCGGCGAATTTTATGAAGGACATCATCCGTGGTCACGGCGCATCCAACATGTGGCCCGAGAGACTGAAGCAGCTTCGCTATGGAGGTCGACAGGTCACGGGCTACGGGAACGTTTTCGAGTTCGTGCCGTATGAACCTGGTCAGATTGAACCGTTTCCAAATCGATTCGGCTGGCACAAGGGCGTCTGGTCGCATAGGATACAGAGCATCTCAATGCCTTTAGCGACCAAGGCGCTCGGAAGAGATGACGAGACTTACCTTATTCAAGTCGCAGTGAAACTGGCGGTTGTAGAGACTCACTTTGCACTGCGCTCCCCTCTCAAAGTTATTGAGCTGAACCATTTGCAGATAGGGATCAAGCTCAGACTTTGCGAGGTCGATGCGCTGTTCGCGGCAAGTTATGTCGATGAAAACGGCGACGTGCAGCAGTTGATCATTACAGCTGAGGCTAAGAAGAAGAATCAGCGAATATTAGAGGAGCAAGTGATCCAACAGGTCAAGGCGGCGTTTAGCGAGACGAATACTGATCTTGTCGTTCCTATTGCAATGACTTCCGTGGCCTCAGGTATCTACATTGCAGAGTTCAAGGCCGTTAGGCGCGACGAGTTAGCGGACTTCACTGCACTTGAACTCGCAGAAGAAGCGTCATACGAGCTCTGTCCCAGCGTCAAAGGGATATAGCACCAGCTGTTCAGCAGGCACGCGCACCGTAGTTCTTTCGTCCCATTGCTTACGCTTCGGCGCTCCCTTCTTGTCACGTTTGCCGATGACTACAGGTACGCCGAAATGGTTCGCTGCCTGCCCCATGTCCATTCGCAGCAGCCCGCTATTGCCAAGCTCCATCTCTTCGTCCGGTACGACAGGTTGCACACCAAGGGCGGTCATTACCTGGGCGGCCACTGCGCGAGCAAGCGGCGGAGGCACTGCGTTTCCGATCTGCCGGGCTCCATGCCATTTCGTCTGATGCAGGCGAAACCAGTCCGGAAATCCATGCAGGCGCGCCATCTCTCTCACGGTCACGCAGCGCGCGTATTTGTAGTGCACTGGCCGGGGGGAGGTAAAGGCGCCGCGGGCGCTATCGGTACCAGCGCGCAACGTGTTACTTACTCCTGAGCTCGGAAGTTTAAAGAAACGTGAAATCGGCTCGACTTCCCCTTCGCCCGTAGCCTTGAACCTTCGACGAGAAATTTCCGTGTGATCAGTCCGCATACTACTCGTCAGCAAGCCCGGGTTGAACTGACGCTTGTACGAGAAATCCCAATCAGCACGAATCAAACCGCGCAAAGGCCTCGCGTAAGCGCTGGCCTTGCCCCACTTCACTCTCACTGAATCCGAGCTATTGAGTTCCGGGAACTGTTCCGCGTCGGGAATATCTTCCAGTGCGTCGTAGCAAGACGGCCCCTCAGGAAGCGTGGGTAAATCAGCACGCGAGCCAGCGGGGCGGAACATTGGCTCCGGATAGGTCGGAAGATTTCGACCTCTCTTGCACCCCATCAGGATGAGACGTTCACGATGTTGCGGCGCGCCGAAGTGCGCTGCATTGAGGATTCGCCAAGGAAGGCGAATCTCATAGCCGATGCTCGAGAATTCGTCGATTAGCTCCTGAAGGAACTGTGCATGTTTCCCCACCGTGATGCCTTTGACGTTCTCGAAAACGAATGTCTCAGCGTCCAATTCACGTACGAGGCGAACAAAGTGTCGGACGAGTGCGTTGCGCGGATCGTCGAGAGCGCGTTGCCCAATAAGCGAGAACCCTTGGCAAGGAGCGCCTCCAAAGACTACGTCGATCTTCCGCTTGCCGATGCCGGCAGCACTCCGGATTTGCGAACCCGTAAGATGCTCGACGCTTTGCGGGATCACAGCACAGTGAGGGAAGTTGAACTCATGGACCGCGGCATGAATCGGGTCGATCTCGACGGCAGCGACTACGTCAAAGCCTGCTTGTTCGAACCCGAGCGATAGGCCGCCAGCACCCGCGAACAAATCAATACCTAATGGTCGGCTCATCGTCAATCTCTTCCCCTGTTCAAGCGAAATATCCAAGACGGAATCCTACCGGATTGCGGTCAAGTTGTCGATCGAATTTTCGGGGCTCCGAGGAAGGAGATAAGCTTCGTCTCTAACCAGTTTGCATCGTTGAGTTCGCACTGCCACAGCGTCAAAACCGCCCATCCATCAGCCGTCAACGAACGAATATTTGCTTCGTCCCGCAGCCGGTTAGCTCCGATCTTGGGGGCCCAGTACTGAAGACCGGACTTCGGAAGAGCGCCTTTCTTGCAGAAGTGACCATGCCAATAGCAACCGTGCACAAAGATTAGCTTTTTTCTGCCGGCGAACACTATGTCCGGCGATCCCGAAAGCTCCTTAACGTGCAAACGATACCGATATCCCAGTCGGTGCAGCGTCCTTCGCACGAGCAGTTCCGGCCCTGTGTTCTTTGTGCGAACGGCGCGCATGATCTTGCTGCGCTGAGCGGGAGTCCGAGTGTCTACCATCTTGGGGTTGCGAAGTCACCAGCGAGTGTCCGGCCGGTCCGTCGAGGACAACCCGACAGGAGCGCAGCACTTAATAACGCTATGTGGGAACAGCCCAGGGTGCCCAGCACTAATTGAGACGGGGCGTTGAGTCCTGTGAGTAAGCAAATGACAGGCCATCAATTTGCCCGGTGCCGGAGTTAACGCGGCCGAGCGAAAGTCGTAGAGTTGCATTGTCGCGTCGGTATGAGCCGAACCATAGCCCACAACAAGCAAGGTGATGTCGAAGTCGGCGTTTAAACAGGCTACCTGCGATGTTTAATCGTTCTAACCTGTCGGCCTTTCCTCCACCGAGGCTCAAAGGTAACGCAGCCTGCCTCGCAGCCGACGACCTCGCAGTTCGTCGCGACTTCTCCGTAGGCAGGGGTTGCTGGTTCGATCCCAGCCGGGCGCGCCAAGTCGCACATCTGTCGCATCAACGACAATCCCCCCACGAAACTCAAGCCCCGCACGCACTCTGCCGTTAACCCTACGGCCAACCGCGTCCATCGCGGCCGCGCGAGCACAAAGCAAAAGAAAAAACCAGGGGTTCACATGCAGCACGCCCACCACCCGCCACGCTGGCCTCATGCCTTCGCGTGGGCGGCGCTTCGGCATCCCGAACGCGAACAAGCCACGCTGCGCGTCGTGCTGGGCGCCGTCGTTCTCCTCGCCTACGCTTGCTATGCGTGGCGCTTTCCGTCGCGCGATGCGTCGCTGGTTGCGCAAATCGTCGGGCTCTATGTGTTGTACGGTGCGGTCACGCTGCTCATCGTCAGCCGCATGGCGTCGCCATCGACGAAGCGGCTCATGATCACGACGATCGCCGATCAGGCGCTCGTCGGCGCGGCGCTCGCCGCTGGCGGCGACAGCGCGCTGCCGCTCCTGTGGGTGGTGTTCTGGTTTTTGATCGGCTCCGGCTGCCGCTACGGCAAGCGCACGCTCGCCGTCTCGAGCGCGACGGCCATCTCCGTGATCGCCGCACTCGCGCTGTGGCAACCGTGGTGGAACGCGAACCTGTCCGCTGCGCTCGGGCTCGCGCTGAGCGTGCTGGCGGCATCGGTGTACCTGACCGTGCTCGTCGATCGTCTCGGCAATGCCAATCGCCATCTCGCGCGCCAGGCATCGACCGATCCGCTCACCGGCCTCGCCAACCGCTACGCGCTCGAACACATCGTCAATCGCACGATGGAGGCCGCAGCGCAGGACACCGCGCTGCTTCTGATCGACCTCGACGGCTTCAAGGAAGTCAACGATACCTACGGCCACGCCATTGGCGACTTGCTGTTGCAGCAGTTCGCCGACGTGCTCGCCCGCCGCATGCCCAATAGCGACACCGTGGCGCGCCTCGGCGGCGACGAGTTCGTGGTGCTCGCGCATCATGCGCAGAACCGCTCCGCCGTGCTCGCCATCACCGAAGGCATTCACGCCGCGCTCGCGTCCATCACGTCGGTGGAAGGGCGGGCCGTCTCGGTCTCCGCGAGCATCGGCGCGTGCATGCTGTCGAGCACCGCCGACGCGCGTCACGCCGACATCCACGCCGTGCTGCGCGCCGCCGACCGCGCCATGTATCGCGCGAAAAGCCTCGGCATCGGCAAAACAGTGTTTGCCGAAGCGCGAGACTTCGAGGCCGGCTAGCGCGTCACGCCGACATCCACGCCGTGCTGCGCGCCGCCGACCGCGCCATGTATCGCGCGAAAAGCCTCGGCATCGGCAAAACGGTGTTCGCCGAAGCGCGAGACTTCGAGGCCGGCTAACGCGTCCCGCCGACATCCACGCCGTGCTGCGCGCCGCCGACCGCGCCATGTATCGCGCGAAAAGCCTCGGCATCGGCAAAACGGTGTTCGCCGAAGCGCGAGACTTCGAGGCCGGCTAGCGCGTCACGCCTCGACGCTCGTCCACGACTGCTCGCGCAGCTTGGCGCGCAGACGCGCGACCGCCTGGCTATGCAGCTGACACACGCGCGATTCGCTCACTTCCATCACCGCGCCGATTTCGCGCAGGTTCAGGCCGCGTTCGTAGTAGAGGCTCATCAGGAGCTTCTCGCGTTCCGGCAGCTTGTCGATGGCTTCGATCAACGCGCCGCGCAGGCTGTCGTCGAGCAGCGCGGACAGCGGGTCCGAACGGTCGACGCAATAGCGGTCGAGGAACGGCTCGTCGTCGGCGGAGCGGTCGAAGTCTTCGTAATAGATCAGCTGGCTGCCGTGCAGGTCTTGCAGCATCGACTGATACTCGTCGAGCGGCAGCTTCATGTGCTCGGCAATCTCGGTCTCGCTCGCGGCGCGGCCGAGGTTCTGCTCGACCTTGTGCACCGCCGATTCCACTTCGCGCGACGTCTTGCGCATGCTGCGCGGCAGCCAGTCGTTGGCGCGCAGTTCGTCGAGCATCGCGCCGCGAATGCGCTGGCTCGCGTAGGTTTCGAATTGCGCACCCTGATCTTCCTTGTAGCGGCTCGCCGCATCCAGAAGGCCGATCATGCCGGCCTGAATCAGGTCGTCGAGGTCGACGCTCGCCGGCATCTTGGCGACGAGCTGAAGTCCCAGCCGTCGAACGAGCGGCGCATATTTCGTCAGAACGTCCGACTGTGAGAGTTTGCCTTGGGCGTTGTACATCTGAGTCACCTTAATCTTGATCACATCGACGCCGTACTGGTCAATGCATGACTGGAAAACATCGACGCCATGCGCCCCGTGTCCCGTCCGCCCTTGTCAGCCTCGCCAACCGAAAACCGCGCGTCATTCCGGACCTGCGTCTCGCGCTCAGACGGCGCGGGACGCATCGGCCAATGCAGAAGCTCCGCCGCAATCTGCCGGTAGTCGCGCGCCGCGGCTGTCGCCGGGAACGCTTCCACCGCACAGCGCGAGAGCTCCTTCGCCCGAGTGACGCGCGCATCCTCGGACACATACCCTGCCTGCACGAGCGACACGGCCAGATACCGGCTCGCGACGCCCGACAGGTTGTCGAACGCGACCGCCGCGTCAGCCGGGTTCTGCACGTGATTGACGAGCACGCGGAACTGGCCGATCGCATGGGCGTAGTGCAGACGCTTGATGCACGCATACGCCTCGGTGATCGCGGACGCGGCCACCCGCGTCACGATGAGAAAGTCATGCGCCTGCGCCGCGAGCGACGAGAGCGCGCCGTATCGATCGAGTTGCGCGTCGATCAGCACGATGTCCGCCGGTCCGTCGAGCAGCGCTCGGCACTGCGCAACGTCGTGGCTGATGCGTTCGTCGCGCGGCGCGGCGATCAGCGAGAAGCCGAACGGCGTGCGCGTCACGGCGTCTTGCAGCGCCTCGCGGCCCGACATGACCGCGGCGAGCGCGCCCGCGCCGGACATCCCAGTCATGCGCGTCACCGATCCCGCGTTCTGGCGCTCGTCGATCACGAGCACGTCCTTGCCATGCACGGACAGCGCCGCGCCCAGATTCACGACCGCCGACGTACAGCCGATGCCCGCCGGTCCACCCGCCACCGCCACCACGCGCGAACCGCCACGCGTGAGCAGCCTTCTCAGGCCTTCAGCCTGGTCGAGCACGAACTTATCCAAAGCGGACCTCATGCAGTTCGGTGGTGGCGCGCGCGGACAGAGCGGACAGCAGTGCCGGCACTTCGTCGTCCTGCGGCACGAACGGCGAGCCCTCGCGCGGAATGCAGAACGCGCTTTTGATCAGAAAACGCTTTGTCGCGACGTACAGGTTCTCCGGCACCTTCTGCCCGGTCGACACGTAATGCACCGGCAGCTTGTAGCGGATGACGGTATCGAGCACGCCGCCGAGATTCGTTGCTTCGTCGAGCTTGGTCAGGATGCAGCCCGCGAGCGGCGGCTGATCGGCCGCGCTCTTGTAGGCCTGCACCACTTCGTTGAGCGTGTCGCCGTGGCTCGTCGCGTTGAGCAGCAACAGGCGCTGCACCGGATGACCCGCGCCGCAGAGCATCGAAATCTGGTCGGACACCATGCGATCGCGCTGGCTCATGCCGATGGTGTCGATCAGCACGATGTGCTTGTTGCGCAGTTCCGAGAGCGCGAGCTGCAGGTCGGCGGCGTCCTTCACCGCGTGAACCGACACGCCCAGAATCTTGCCGAAGATGCGCAGTTGCTCGTGCGCGCCGATCCGGTAGCTGTCGGTGGTGAGCAGCGCGACCTTGCTCGCGCCGAAGCGCATCACGCAGCGCGCGGCGAGCTTCGCGGTGGTCGTGGTCTTGCCGACGCCCGTCGGGCCCATCAGCGCGAAGACGCCGCCGCGTTCCATGAGCGCGTCTTCGTTCGCCATGACCGGCAGGTTCGATTCGAGCACCTGCTGCACCCATTCCATGGCGTGCTCGGCGCTTTCCATCTCGGGCATGTTGTCGACAACCATGCGCACGAGTTGCGCCGAGAAACCGGCGGCGAAGAGGCGCTTGGTGAGGCCGGCGTTGCCCGGGCTGCGGCGCTGGCGCTCGCCCCAGAGGAGACCGGAGAAGTGCTCTTCCATCATCTCGCGCATGGAGGAAAGCTCGTGCATCACCGTTTCGTTGACGACTTGCTCCATGCGTTGGCGGATTGCTTCCGTGACGACGGCCGCCGCGTTGGCGGGCAGGCCATCGACCGCATTGTCAGGCGCTGCCTCGGCTTGCGGCGCGCCTGCGTTGATCTTGTGCGCGGCGCGGCGAGCGGCGACTTGCGCGGCTTCGCGCGCCCACTCGGGCGTGTCGATTTTCGACTGCGCGGGCTGACGTGTCGCGCGTTGCGTCTCTTGCGGCTTTTGCGCAGCTTTCTCCGCTGCGGCCTTCGGCGCCACCGGCACGCCAAGACCGCGAGCGATTGCGGCGGATGCCGTCAGCGGACGATTCGACGGCGTCGCGGCCTGCTCGGCGATGCGTCGCGCGTGCTCGATGAGCCACGGATTGGAATCGGCCATCGTGCGCGGCGCTTCGTCGGCGTGCGTTTCGCGTGCGGCGTCATGATCCGCGATATCGGCTTCCGCTTCCGGATTCGCGCCGAACACCGAGGAAAACACGTCGCCGCTCGCATACGGATTCGCGGCGGATTGCTTCGCGGCCACGGCGGCTGCGGCTTGCGCGAGCGCGGCGCGCGGCGTGGCGCTCGGGAATGCGGCGGGCGCCTGTTCGTGCGCAGCGGGCGAAATGGATGCGAGATCGTAGTCCGCGACGCCCATGATCTCGACGGAACCGTCGTCCAGCGTGCGGTTCGACAACACGACGGCATCGGGGCCGAGGGCTTCACGAACCTGGCGCAGTGCGTCGCGGCTATTCGCGCCAATGAATTTACGAATGTTCAAACTTGCCCCCGATGAGGTATGAGACTGCGATCTTTGCGAGGCGGGCGCTGCCGGATGACTTAGGGCGTCCGCTTTTCAGTGAAGCCATTATTGCGAAGAAGCCCTATCGCCTATTGCGGGATAAAGGGTGAGAAACAGGGGTATTTCGACTGATGGACGACGCCGGAAGCTCGCGGCTGCGTCGGGACGGGAAAAGATTCCGCTTATCGGCGGACACGGGGCGTTGTGGCGGCGTAAGCTGTGGGGCCAAACGCCCAGTGCCAACAGGAGACTTGACCGCATGACCTCCGACGTTTCCCCCGCCCATTCCAGTCAGACCACCGGCGCGCGCCTTGTCGTGGATGCGCTCGTGCATCACGGCGTCGAGCGCGTGTTTTGCGTGCCGGGCGAGAGCTTTCTTGCCGTCCTCGATTCACTGCACGACGAGACCGCGCAGATCCAGACCATCGTGTGCCGTCACGAGGCGGGCGCGGCGAACATGGCCGAAGCGGTCGGCAAGCTGACTGGACGTCCGGGCGTCGCCATCGTGACGCGCGGGCCGGGCGCGACGCACGCGTCCATCGGCGTGCACACCGCGTATCAGGACTCGACGCCGATGATCCTGCTCATCGGCCAATGCGCGCGCGACCATATGGATCGCGAGGCGTTTCAGGAGATCGACTATCGCCGCATGTTCGGGCAGATGGCGAAGTGGGTCGCGCAGATCGACGATCCGCGCCGCGTGCCGGAGTACATGAGTCACGCCTTTCACGTGGCGACGGCGGGACGCCCCGGGCCGGTCGTGCTCGCGCTGCCGGAGGACATGCTGACCGAAGCGTGCGAAGCCGTGCCGCCCGCGCCGCATTACCAGCGCGTTGCCGCGTCGCCCGCGCCCGCGCAGATGGAGCGGCTGCGCGACCTGCTTTCGAATGCGAAAAAGCCGTTCGTGATCGCGGGCGGCAGCGGCTGGACCGAAGCGGCCACGCAGGACTTCGCCCGCTTCATCGAACGATGGAAACTGCCGGCGGGCTGCGCGTTTCGCTTCCAGGACACGCTAAACAACGAGCATCCGAATTACGCGGGCGATGTGGGCCTCGGCATCAATCCGGCGCTGGCCGCCCGCGTGCGCGACGCCGACGTGCTCTTCGTGCTCGGCCCGCGCATGGGCGAATCGACGACGGGCGGCTACACGCTGCTCGAGATCCCGAAGACCAAGCAGACGCTCATCCACGTTCATCAGGGCGCGGAGGAATTGGGGCGCGTCTATAGCGCGGATCTGCCGATCGTATCGGGGATGCCGGAGATCGCGTCGTTTCTGGCTTTATTGGAACCACCTGCCGAGATTCCCTGGACCGGAAGCGCCGAAGCCGCGCACGCCGCGTATCTGGAATGGCGCAAGCCGCGCCCGATGCTCGGTGACGTTCAGTTAGGCGAGCTCATGCGCACGCTCTCGGAGCGTCTGCCCGCCGATGCCATTCTGACGAACGGCGCGGGGAATTACGCGACGTGGCTGCATCGGCATTACGCGTACCGGCACTTCCGCTCGCAGGTCGCCCCGACGAGCGGCGCGATGGGTTACGGCGTGCCGGCCGCGATCGCGGCGAAGTCGCTCTATCCGGAGCGCACGGTGATTGCCTTCGCGGGCGACGGCTGCTTCATGATGGCGAGCCACGAGATCGCGACGGCCATGCAATACGGACTGGCGGTGATTTTCGTGGTGGTGAACAACGCGCAGTACGGCACGATCCGCATGCATCAGGAGCGGCACTATCCGCATCGCGTGCATGGCACCGGGCTGACGAACCCGGACTTCGTTGCGTATGCGCGGGCGTTCGGCGCGCATGGCGAGCGCGTCGAGGCGACGGACCAGTTCATGCCGGCGTTCGAACGCGCGGTGAGTTCGGGACTGCCTGCGGTGATCGAGATTCGCATCCCGCAGGATCAGAGCACGCCGGGGGCGACGCTCGAGCAGGTGCGGGAGCAGGGGAGGCGGTGAGCGCCTGAGTCCTCGATTGCGAGGGCCAAGTGAAACGGCCCGCCGCGCACTACACGCGCCGGGCCGTCCTTCTCTAGCTTTGCGACTAGCCTTACTTCCCGCCCACGCTCTGCAACGTCGTCCACTTCCCGCCGACGACCTTATACAGCGTGATCCCGCCGTTCTTCAGATCGCCCTTCGCGTCGTACGCGAGGTGGTTCGTCGTCACGCCCTGCATGTCGGTCTTCGCCAGCAGCGGCAGGTACTTCGCCGGGTCCGTCGAGTTGGCCGCCTTCATCGCGGTGAACATGGCCATGGCGCCGTCGTAGGCATACGGCGAGTACGTCTGCACGTCTTCGTTGAAACGCTTCTTGTATTTCGCTTCGTATGCCGCGCCGCCCGGCATTTCGTTCATCGGCAGGCCGGCGAGCGATGCCACCGTGCCTTCCGCCGACTCACCCGCGATCTTGACGAACGTGTCGGTCTTCACCATTTCGCCCGCCATCAGCGGCGCGCGGAAGCCGAGCGTCTTCATCTGCTTGACCATCGGAGCAGCCTGCGAATCCGCGCCGCCGTAGTACACGAGGTCCGGGTTCATCGACTTGATCTTGGTCAGAATCGCCTTGAAGTCGACAGCCTTGTCGTTCGTGAATTCGCGATCGACGATCGTGCCGCCCGCCGCCTTCGCCGCCTTCTCGAACTGGTCGGCGAGACCCTGGCCGTATGCCGTGCGGTCATCGACAATGGCGATCTTCTTGACCTTCAGGTTCTTCACCGCGAATTCGCCCGCGACCGAGCCTTGCTGCGTGTCGGACGTCATCATGCGGAATGCGGTCTTGAAACCCTGCGTCGTGTATTCCGGCGCGGTGGCCATCGCGATTTCGGGAATGCCGGCGTTCGCGTAGATGCGCGATGCGGGAATGGTCGTGCCCGAGTTGAAGTGGCCGAGCATACCCTTGATGCCGTCGTCCACGAGCTTCTGCGCGACGGTCGTGCCCGTGCGCGGGTCGGCCTGGTCGTCCGCCGAATCCAGCACGATGCGAACCGGCTTGCCGCCGATCACCGGCTTCGTCGCGTTGAATTCCTCGACCGCGAGCGTGATGCCGTTCTGAAAGTCCTTGCCGTAGTGGGCTTGCGCGCCGGTCATCGGGCCCGCGAAGCCGACCTTCACCTCGTCTGCCTGCTGTGCGAATGCGGTCCCCGCGAACGACAGGCCGGCGAGCGTCATGGCGGCTGCCAGCTTGGTCATCGTGTGCTTCATAGCTTCTCCTAATACCAGTGTGGATGGCAGCTTTTTGCCGGGATCGCCGTGCCTGCTGCCGTTTGTTTTGAATTTGTCTTAACCGGGCGCCGCAAGTCTCAACCGATCGTCATCAAATTCGCGTTACCGCCCGCCGCCGCCGTGTTCACGCTGACCGAGCGTTCCGTCAGCAGACGTTCGAGCGCGTAGTCTTCGCCGTCGTGGCCAGCGTCGGCGAACGTGCCCGCCGCGACGCCCTGCACCGACACGATCGGTCCCGGGCGCTTCGCGACTTCCTTCACCAGCGACAGCAGTTCGTCACTGTCGCCTTCGAACAGCACGGCATCGTAACCGGCTGCCGGATCCTTGCTCACCGACGCATGCGCTTTCAGCGCGGGCGGCAGCGATGCCACCAGTTGCTCGCCCGCCGATCCCGCGAAGAGCGCCTTGTTGCCCGTCGCGAGCACCGCGGCGAATTGAGCGCGCGCGCCGCTTACCGTCGATGCCACGCAGAACACCGTGCCCCGCGCGCTCAGCGTGTACGTATTGCGCTCGCCCGTCGGACCGGACAGCACCGCCGTCGCGCCCGCGAGCACATGTTGCAGATAACCGTCGCAACGCGCGGCCGTCTGCGGATCGCGTTCGCCGATGGCCCAGTCGCGCAATGCGGTGAGCGCGGCGGCCGGCGTATCGGCGGACGGCGTTTCATCGACGACCAGCGTGCTCGCAAGCGACTTCGGCAAGCCGGTCGGGCGCTTGGCAAGCAAGCGCTGCAAGTACAGCGCGCCGCCCGCCTTCGGACCCGTACCCGACAAACCTTCGCCGCCGAACGGCTGCACGCCGACCACGGCGCCGATCACGTTGCGGTTCACGTAGATGTTGCCCACGTGCGCGCGCTGAATGACATGCGCGATGGTTTCGTCGATGCGCGTATGGATGCCGAGCGTGAGTCCGTACCCCGTCGAGCGAATTTGGTCGAGGAGTTTATCAAGAGACGCGCGGCGGTAACGCACCACATGCAGGACCGGTCCGAACACTTCGCGCTTCAGCTCGTCGATGCTTTCCAGCTCGATCAGCGTCGGCGGCACGAACGTGCCTTGCGCGCACGCATCGGGCAGCGGCTGCTGCACGACCTTGCGGCCCTTCTCGCGCATCGCCGCGATGTGCGCGTCGATGCTGCGCTTCGCGTCGGCGTCGATCACGGGACCGACATCCACCGACAGGCGATCCGGGTTGCCCACGGCGAGCTGCTTCATCGCGCCGGTCAGCATGTCGAGCGTGCGGTCCGCGACATCGTCCTGCAGACAGAGAACGCGCAGCGCCGAGCAGCGTTGACCGGCCGAATCGAACGAAGACTGCATCACGTCCGCGACGACCTGTTCCGCGAGCGCGGACGAATCGACGATCATCGCGTTCTGGCCGCCGGTTTCCGCGATCAGCGGGATCGGGCGGCCGTCCGAATCGAGGCGCTCAGACAGCGTCTTGTTGATGAGGCGCGCGACTTCCGTCGAGCCGGTGAACATCACGGCGCGCGTGCGTGCATCGGCGACGAGCGCGGCGCCCACGGTTTCGCCATCGCCCGGCAGCAGTTGCACCGCGCCCGCCGGCACGCCGGCTTCGCGCAGAATGCGCACGGCTTGCGCGGCGATCAGCGGCGTCTGCTCGGCAGGCTTCGCGAGCACCGGATTGCCCGCCGCGAGCGCGGCCGCGACCTGACCCATAAAGATGGCCAGCGGGAAATTCCACGGGCTGATGCACACCACCGGACCGAGCGGGCGATGCGTGTCGTTCGAGAACTCCGCGCGAATCTGCGACGCGTAGTAGCGCAGGAAATCGACGGCTTCGCGAATTTCGGCGATCGCATTCGGCAGCGACTTGCCCGCTTCGCGCACGACGAGGCCCATCAGCGTATGCATCTGCGCTTCGAGCAGGTCGGCAGCGCGCGAGAGGCAATCGGCGCGGTCTTCCACGGGCGTCGCCTGCCAGATCGGCGCGGCGGCCACCGCGTTCGCGAGCGCGGCGCTCACCTGTTGCGGCGACGCTTCCACCACGGTGCCGACCACATCGCGATGATCCGCCGGATTGCGGATCTCGCGCGCGACGCCGTTGTGCGGATCGTCGCGTTCGAGCATCGGCACGGCCTGCCACGGATGATTCGCGCTCGCGAGCAGCGCCGACGACAGCGACGCCAGCCGATGCTCGTTCGACAGGTCGAGGCCCATCGAATTGAGGCGCTCGTTGCCGTACAGCTGACGCGGCAGCGGAATCTTCGCGTGCGGCGCACCGAGCGGCGTGATGGCTTGCGCTTCGTCGATAGGATCGCGCACGAGATCCTTCACCGGAACCGATTCGTCCGCGATGCGGTTCACGAACGACGTATTCGCGCCGTTCTCCAGAAGACGCCGCACCAGATACGCGAGCAGCGTTTCGTGCGTGCCGACCGGCGCGTAGACGCGGCACGGACGGTTGAGCTTGTCGCGGCCGGTGACTTCTTCGTACAGCGGCTCGCCCATGCCATGCAGGCACTGGAACTCGTACTGGCCGGGATAGTAGTTCTGTCCCGCGAGGTGATAGATGGCCGAGAGCGTGTAAGCGTTGTGCGTCGCGAATTGCGGATAGACCGCGTCCGGCGCGCCGAGCAGCTTCTTCGCGCAGGCGAGATACGAGATGTCCGTATAAATCTTGCGCGTGTAGACCGGGTAGCCTTCGAGGCCGTCCACTTGCGCGCGCTTGATTTCGGTATCCCAATACGCGCCCTTGACGAGACGAATCATCAAACGATGACGGCTGCGGCGCGCGAGATCCACCAGATAGTCGATGACGAACGGGCAGCGCTTCTGATACGCCTGCACCACGAAGCCGATGCCGTTCCAGCCCGCGAGTTCGGGATCGAAGCACAGCGCTTCGAGCAGATCGAGCGACAGCTCGAGACGGTCGGCTTCCTCGGCGTCGATGTTCAGGCCGATGTCATAGCGGCGCGCGAGTTGCGCCAGCGCGCGCACGCGCGGCAGCAGTTCGCTCATCGTGCGCTCTTGCTGCGAACGCGAGTAACGCGGGTGCAGCGCGGACAGCTTGATCGAAATGCCCGGGCCTTCGTAGATGCCGCGCCCGCCCGCCGCCTTGCCGATCGCGTGAATGGCCTGCTCGTAGGACGCGTAATAGCGCTGCGCGTCTTCTTCCGTCGTCGCGGCTTCGCCGAGCATGTCGTAGGAGTAGCGGAAACCGCGCGCTTCGAACTTGCGGCTGTTCGCGAGCGCTTCGGAGATGGTCTCGCCGGTGACGAACTGCTCGCCCATCAGGCGCATCGCCATGTCGACGCCCTTGCGGATCAGCGGCTCGCCGCCCTTGCCGATCATGCGCGTGAGCGCCGACGAGAGACCTGCTTCGCTATTCGTCGTCACGAGCTTGCCGGTGATCATCAGGCCCCACGTCGCGGCGTTGACGAACAACGACGGCGCCTGGCCCATATGCGAACGCCAGTCGCCCTTGCTGATCTTGTCGCGGATCAGCGCGTCGCGCGTGGCGCGGTCGGGAATGCGCAAGAGCGCCTCGGCGAGACACATCAGCGCGACGCCTTCCTGACTCGAAAGCGAGAATTCGTGAATCAGACCTTCGACGCCGCCGCCCTTGCTCTTCGCTCGCAGCGTCTCGACGAGCTTCGTCGCCAGCTTTTCGGTGTCGGCGGCGACGGTGGCCGGCAGTCGCGCCTGACCGATCAGAAACGGCACGCACTCCGGCTCCGGACGGCGATACGCCGCCGTGATCGCCGCGCGCAGCACGGATTGCGGTTGCACATTCTGCGCGAATTCGAGGAACGGATGCGGCGCGCCGTCTTCGTCGCCTTCGACGGTCGCGGCATCGCTCATTTCCGACGTGCCGTTCACGCCCGACAGTTCCGGCGGAAGTTGGCCGTGCTCGATACGCTCCAGATACGCGAAGATCGCCTGCTTGATGAGCCAGTGCGGGGTGCGTTCGAGCCGCGTGGCGGCGTCTTTCAGCCGGGACCGCAGCAAATCGTCGACTTTGACGCCAAGGGTTGTGCTCGCCATATTTCCTTCGTTTGCCGGTCGTGCCTACCCGGCCAGGGACCTAAAAGTTGGCGAATCGTACCCCGCTGATTTAAAAGGTGCAACCGACATTTTCGAGACGGTTGCACCGCGCTCAATCCCTTACGCGGCAGGCTTTTCCGCCGTTTTGCCTATCTTTGTCCGATGGCGGAAATCGCCTAGTAGTTTCCCTAACTCAAGATTTTTGGGACAACCCCTAAGTAAATGCACCGCCGCTGCCGATATAAAGCGATGCGCGCCGTCCGGCGCTACAAAAGCAGCTACGGGGAACGACAACATGAGCACGTGGATGGTGGTGGTCGGGGTTTGGGCAATGTTCGCGCTTTGCGTGGTGCTGTTCGTGCGGGGCGCGTCGTCGCGTACGCATCATGTCGACGACACGCGCGACGAGGCGACGCCGGTTCGCGCGGGCGCGGAGGCCTCGCGCGCGAAAGTGTGACGAACGGCGGGCTAGGCCGCCGCGATCAGACGTCGAGCGGGTCCACTTCCACGTTCCAGCGCAGCACGCCTTTCAGCGCGCGCAGCACCGGCTGCCACGCCCGCAGCGCCGATTGCAGCGCGGCGCGGGAGCCGCTTTCCAGCAGCAGTTGCGCGCGGTGGACGTTGAACACTTTCACGATGGTCAGCGGCACGGGATCGTAGACGGTCACGCGGTCCGCGCCGGGCAACGGCGCGAACGCGGCGGCGGCTTCTTCGAGGAACGCGATCGCGGCTTCGAGCGTGCGGCCTTCGGCGCGCAGCATCGCCTGATACACGAAGGGCGGCAGGCGCGCGTCGCGTCGCTCGGCAAGCGTGGCGTTCGCGAATCCCACGTAGTCTTGCCGCGATAGCGCGAGATAGAGCGCGTGACGCGGATAGCGCGTTTGAATCAGCACTTCGCCGGGCAGCCCAGCGCGGCCGGCGCGGCCGCTGACCTGTGTCAGCTGCGCGAAGAGCCGCTCGCTCGCGCGGAAGTCGTGCGAGAAAAGCGCCGTGTCCGCGTTCAGCACGCCGACGAGCGTCACGCGCCGGAAATCGTGTCCTTTCGCGATCATCTGCGTGCCGACGAGAATATCGACCTCGCCCGCGTGGACGTCCGAAAACAGCGCCTGCGCGCTGCCCTTGCGGCGCGTGCTGTCGGCGTCGATACGCAGCACCCGCGCGCCCGGCACCACGCTCGCGAGCGTCTCCTCGACGCGCTGCGTGCCACGGCCCATCGGCGCGATATCGACATTGCCGCAATCCGGGCACGACTTCGGAATGCGCGATTCCCAGCCGCAGTGGTGACACCGCAGCGCGCGTTCGGGCTTATGCAGCACCGCATATGCGCTGCAACGCGGGCAGCCCGCGACCCAGCCGCAGGCGTCGCAGGAGAGGATCGGCGCGTAGCCGCGTCGATTCAAGAACACGAGACTTTGCTCGCCGCGCTCCAGCCGCGATTTCAACGCCGCGATGAGCGGCCCCGACAGCCCTTCGACCGACGCCCGGCCGCGCCGGTGCTCTTCCTCCAGATCGATCAATCGCACTGTCGGCAGCACCGCGTCGGCCACGGCGCGCCGTGTCAGCGTGAGGCGCGTGTAGCGGCCCTGCTCTGCCTGCCACCAGGTCTCGAGCGACGGCGTCGCCGAACCGAGCACGACGGGAATCTCGAGCTGCTTCGCGCGATATACCGCCAGATCGCGCGCCGAATAGCGCAAGCCTTCCTGCTGCTTGTAGGCGGGATCGTGTTCCTCGTCGACGACGATGATCGCGAGGCCGGGCATCGACGCGAGGATGGCGAGACGCGTGCCGAGGACGATGCGCGCGCTGCCCCTGTGCGCCGCAAGCCAGTTGCGCGCGCGCTCGCCTTCGGCCAGCCCGCTGTGCATCGTGACGATGGAATCCGGCGCGAGCGCGGCGAACCGCTGACGGAACGCGGCCTCGAACTGCGGCGTGAGATTGATTTCCGGGACGAGGACGAGCGCTTGTGCGTCCGGCTGCGCCGCGAGCAGCGCCGCCAGCGCGTGAAGATAGACCTCGGTCTTGCCGCTGCCGGTGACGCCGTGCAGCAGGAACGGCGCAAAACTCTGCGCGCCCGCGATGGCATCGACGGCGTAGCGTTGCTCTTCGGTGAGTTGGGGAAGCGGCGCCGTGCCGGTCGGCGACGGCGGCGCGTCGGACAGCGTGCGTTCGTCGCCTGGCGTCGCGCGCTCGATCCAGCCGCGCGCGAGCCAGTCTTCGAACGTAGCCGAAGCCTTCGGATGCAGCGCGCGGGCGTCGGACAGGCTCAACAATTCCTGCGCCGCGAGCGCTTCGACCAGACGGCGCAGCGCGTGGGCGCGCGCGGGGAGCGCGTCTGGAAGGGCGTCGCGGCCAGCCGGCAGAAGCCGGAAACGCTCGTCGACGGCAAGCAGCCTGTCCCAGCGCGACGCATCGCGCAGGGCTTGCGGAAGAGCCGGCAGCGCGACTTCGCCAAGACCGCGCTGATAGTAATCCGCCGCGAAATGCGCGAGCGCGATCCATTGCGCGGATAGCGGCGGACATTCGCGGCAGATGCGCGTCACGTCGCGCAGTTTGTTCGGCGGCACGTCCGTGGTCGAGGTGACTTCGCAGATCAGCCCGACGACATCGCGCCTGCCGAACGGTACTTCCACGAGCGCGCCGACCAGCGGTTCGCTCGGCAGCGCGTAGCGATAGTCGAACAGCACAGGCATGGGTTGGTCGACGGCGACGCGCACGAACACGTCCGTCATTGTGCAAAGCGCCTGTGGAAGCCCGCGATTCGGGCGCGCCACGGCAGTGCAAGCCCTTTGCGGCGACAGTTAAAGTAAAACGTCAAAGTCGCCGATAAGTTGCCGATTATTTTTAGTTTTCCGCCGCTTTCCACAGCCCTGTGGATAACTTTGTTGAGAAGTCGGGCGCGGGCCGCCGCAAACAATGTCACGGATCGCTTATGTGCGTTTGCCCACATATCGGACAAGACTCTTTTAAGTTGTTTAGAATCAGCGACTTACGTCAAGAATAGCCACGCTTTATGGGCTATGTGCGTCGATATGTCTGATGGCGCGATGCAACGAACAAAATGTGCATAAGTCGTCTTGACATCTCGGAGCGCCGCAAAGGGCGGGCGATTCGCCTAACCCGCTCGACCAACGCAGACGGGCGCCGTGCAACGTCTGGTGCACTGCAACATGGCGAGCTAGCGGCGGAAGGCCGACGCGCGCATGGCGCGGCTGTGCCGGTGAACCTCGTCCACCAGTTCTGCAACGTGCTCCGGCGGCGTGAATTGCGAGATGCCGTGCCCGAGATTGAACACGTGGCCCGGAAAATTCCCGAAGCTGTCTAGAACGCCGCGCGCTTCTGCACGAATCGCTTCGGGCGGGGCGAAAAGCACGCTCGGATCGATGTTCCCTTGCAGCGCGACGCGCCCTCTCACGCGCTCGCGCGCCGCGCCAAGGTTCACCGTCCAGTCGAGACCGACGGCATCGACACCCGTCGCAGCAATCTCTTCGAGCCACAGCCCGCCGCCCTTCGTGAACGTGATGACCGGCACGCGCGCCCCGTCGTGTTCGCGCTTGAGGCCTGCGACCACCTTCGCGATGTAGTCGAGCGAGAAGCGTTGATACGCGCCGTCGGCGAGCGCCCCGCCCCAGGTATCGAAAATCATCACGGCCTGCGCGCCCGCCTCGATCTGCGCATTGAGGTACGCCGTGACGGCTTGCGCGTTGACGTCAAGGATGCGATGCATCAGGTCGGGCCGCGCATACGCCATCGCCTTCACCGTCCGATGATCGTCCGAGCCGCCGCCTTCGACCATATAGCACGCGAGCGTCCACGGGCTGCCGGAAAAGCCGATGAGCGGCACCTTCTGGCGGCCTTGCGCGTCGGTAAGCGCGCGGCGGATCTGACTCACGGCGTCGGTCACGTAGCGCAGCGTGCTGTCGATGTCCGGCACCGCAAGACGCTTCACGTCGTCTTCCGTGCGCACGGTGCGCTCGAAACGCGGACCTTCGCCCTGCACGAAGTTCAGGCCGAGGCCCATGGCGTCGGGCACCGTGAGGATGTCGGAAAAGAGAATGGCGGCGTCGAGCGGATAGCGTTCGAGCGGTTGCAGCGTGACTTCGGTGGCGAAATTCGGGTTCTTCGCGAGGCCGAGGAAACTGCCGGCGCGCGCACGCGTCGCGTTGTATTCGGGCAGATAACGACCAGCCTGACGCATCAGCCAGATCGGGGTGTATTCGGTCGGCTGGCGCAGCAGCGCACGCAGAAAGGTGTCGTTGAGAAGGGTGTGTGCCACGTCGCTCGGTGCCGAAGCCTGAAGAATCGTCCATTCTACCGGACCGGCTGCCCGTTTTCGCGGCAGCGCGGCGGCAAATGGGCGCGCGTCGCGGCCTTTTCGAGATGATTCTCAGACGCGCGCACGCTCGTTATCATCGATGGCCGCCGGCGTCGTCGCGGCCCATCACAACTAGAACCAGGAGCATCGATGAAACGCGTGTCCTTCCGTCTCGCCGCCTGCGCGCTCGCGTGGCCGCTTGTCACTTTCGGTGTCAATTCCGGTGTCGCTTACGGTCAGACGGTGCAGGGCGGCAGCGTCGTGCAAGCGCCCGCGCCAGCCTCGCGGCTCGACGAGATTCTCGCGCGGCACACGCTACGCGTCTGCACGACCGGCGACTACAAGCCGTATTCGTTCTTGCGGCCGGACGGTCAGTTCGAGGGCATCGACATCGATCTCGCCGACAATCTGGCGAAGTCGCTCGGCGCGAAGCCGGAGTACGTGAAGACGTCGTGGTCGAACCTGATGAACGACTTCATCGCAAAATGCGATATCGCGGTGGGCGGCGTCTCGACGACGCTCGACCGGCAAAAGCGCGCGTTCTTCACCGCGCCGTACATGGAAGACGGCAAGACGCCGATCGTGCGCTGCGCCGACGTCGACAAGTACCAGACCGTCGCGCAGATCGATCAGCCGACCGTGCGGACTATCGTCAATCCCGGCGGCACCAACGAACGTTTCGCGAAGCAGTTCTTCGCGCACTCGCAGCTGATCGAGTATCCCGACAACGTGACGATCTTCAAGCAAATACTCGACGGTCGCGCCGATGTCATGGTCACGGATGCGTCGGAGACGCTGCTACAGCAGAAGCTGAATCCCGGCCTTTGCTCGGTGCATCCCGACAAGCCGTTCCAGTTCGGCGAGAAGGCGTATCTGCTGCCGCGCGGGGACGTCGCGTGGCAGCAGTATGTCGATCAGTGGCTGCATCTCGCGCGATCGACCGGCGAGTTTCAGGCGGTGGTCGACAAGTGGCTGAAGTGACGCGTCAGCGTTCCGCGCGCAGCAGTTCGCCCGCGCGCGCGCCGATGCGGCGCAACCAGTTGAGCGCCGCCTCCGACTGCGCGTGCAGGCGGCCGAAGCCGTGCGTCATGTTGTTCGCGTCGATCATCTCCGTCCGGCCGCCGTTGGCTTCGAGGAAGCGCTGGAGTTCGAAGGCGTCGTCGTAAAGCGGGTCGTAGGCCGCCGCGACGATCAATGCACGCGCCGGCGTGCGCTCGTAGGGTTCGGCGAGCGGGAACGCGCGGACGTCGTGCTCGTCCGGCGCCGTTCCTGAGAGAAACTGCGTCCAATACCAGCGCATTTCGTCATTGGTGAGACCGGGGCCGTTGGCATTGGCAAGGCAACTCGCACTCTCGAATTGCCGGCGCATCACCGGGTACAACAGCAGTTGCAGATTGACGAGGCCGGCGACACGCTGATTCGCCCCACGCGCCGCGACGACCGCCAGATGTGCGCCCGCACTGTCGCCGCCGACGCCCAGCCGATCGGTTGCAAAGCCGAGCCGCGACCGGTGTTCCGCGAACCAGAGCAGCGCGTCGAGGGCGTCGTCGCAGGGAGCCGGAAACGGATGCTCGGGCGCCAGCCGGTAATCGACGCTCGCGATTGCACATTGGGCGTCACGCGCCATCTGGGCGACGAGGCCGTCGTGCGTCTCGATATCACCGACCACCCAGCCGCCGCCGTGAAAGTAGACGAGCAAAGGCAGCGGTCCGCTGGCCGTCTCTGGTCGGTAGATGCGCGCGGCGAGGGTTCGATTTTGTAAAGAAACGTCAATGTCCTCGACGGCGACGTCGGCGGCGCGCTCGCGCGCGTATGCCCGAGCGACCGCTTTGAACCGCTCACGGACGGCGCGCGCGTCGGCAGCGGACCCGAGCGCCGGGAACGCTTCCGCGACGGCGCGGTAATACTGAAGCAAAGCAGCATCGATGGTCATGCATGTCTCCTATAAAGTGTTTTAAGTATGCACTGAGCTTTGAAACTGCGAGGAAAAATCGATTTCATTCGTCCAGGCGTACTATTTTTCGGACGAAACATGCTTATGAGCGTCGCGGTTTAAATCGCATTCTGCACCGGCCGGTTGAAAAACGAATGAATGACGTGGATATTCCGCAATAATTGGGCACTTGCGGCGCATTTTGCGGGAGAATGTTTAGCGTGAAAGGATGAGCGATGGGTTACAACCTGAAACACTTTGTTACGGCCATCGTCAATCAATTCGCCCACAATCTGTTCAAACGGTTTCAACACGGGTGGTTTCGATTGCGTTGAGAAGTTGCAACGTATGTCGATGGTCGGAATAGATCGAAGCTCTGTTACAGGGGCATCCGTGTTGGGATCGTTGTTCGATTGAGCAAGCGAAATCGAACCATCCCACAGTTGGTCTCCTCGCGCTAACCCCGTAGCGTGTGGTTTTTAGCGGGCTCCAGGCCCGCTTTTTTTTCGTCTCGACAAACGTTTGCGTGACGGTTCGGACCGAGCGTTTGTCGTATTGTTTCGGCGTATGGTTGCCCATGACAGAAGGGAGCGCGGCGCGCTCCCTTTGTCTTTGGTTCTCCGTCCAGCGCCGAGGCTCAGGCGGTCTTCGCTTCGGCCAGCTTCAGTTCGTCGACCATTCGCGCGCGCATGATGAACTTCTGCACCTTGCCGGTCACGGTCATTGGCAACTCGTCAACGAAGCGGATATAGCGCGGAATCTTGTAGTGCGCAATCTGCCCTTCGCAAAACGAACGGATTTCCTCCTCGGTCGCCTGCTCGCCGGGACGCACGACGATCCACGCGCACACTTCTTCTCCGTATTTCGGGTCCGGGACGCCGAAAATCTGTACTGATTGGACTTTCGGATGGCGGAACAGAAACTCCTCGATCTCGCGCGGATAGATATTCTCGCCGCCACGAATCAGCATGTCCTTCAATCGCCCGACGATATTGCAATAACCTTCGGCGTCGAGTGTCGCGAGATCACCGGTATGCATCCAGCCATCGACTATCGCCTCGCGCGTCTTCGCCTCTTCGCCCCAATAGCCCTTCATTACCGAATACCCACGCGTACAAAGTTCGCCCGTCTCCCCGACAGGCACGATGTTGCCCAACGGATCGACGATTTTCACCTCCAGATGCGGCTGAATGCGGCCAACCGTAGACGTGCGCTTGTCGAGCGGATCCGTCGTCGAACTTTGGAACGAGACGGGGCTCGTTTCGGTCATGCCGTACGCGATCGTGATCTCGCTCAAGTGCATCTTGGACACGACGCGCTTCATCGTCTCGATCGGGCACGGTGAACCCGCCATGATGCCCGTGCGCAGGCGGCTCAGGTCGTATTGCGCGAAATTCGGGTGATCCAGTTCGGCGATGAACATGGTCGGCACGCCGTGCAGCGCGGTGCAGCGTTCCTCGTGAACGGCGGCGAGCGTCGCGGCGGGATCGAACGCTTCGCCCGGAAAGATCATCGCCGCACCCGTGGATACGCACGCGAGCACGGCGAGCACCATGCCGAAGCAGTGATACAGCGGCACGGGAATGCAAAGCGAGTCCGCCTCGGTGAGGCGCATGGCCATCGCGATATATCGCGCGTTGTTGACGATGTTCCGATGCGTGAGTGTCGCGCCCTTCGGATTGCCGGTCGTGCCGCTCGTGAACTGGATGTTGATCGCGTCGTCCGCATCGAAGTTCGCTTCCAGCGCGTCGAGTCGGGCGGTGTCGAGCGCGGCGCGGCCCCGGCGCATGACGTCGTCGAAATTCAGCATGCCGGGCGTGGTGCGCTCGCCCATTCGGATCACCGTGCGCAACGCGGGCAGCTTTTCGGCGTGCAGGTCGTTCGGCTCCGCCTCGGCCAGTTCAGGCGCGAGTGCCTGCAGCATGTCCAGATATTTCGACGTCTTGAACTGCTCCGCCGCGATGATCGCCGTGCAGCCGACCTTCTGCAGCGCGTATTCGAGTTCGGCGAGCCGATACGCCGGGTTGATGTTCACCAGCACGGCACCGATGCGCGCTGTCGCGAATTGCGTCAGCAGCCATTCCGCGCGATTCGGCGACCAGATGCCCACGCGATCCCCGCCCTTCAGGCCGAGTTGCAGCAGCGCGGTCGCGAGCGCGTCGACTTCATTGGCGAATTCGCGCCACGTCCAGCGGATGTTCCGCTCGCGGAACACGACGGCTGGCCGTTCCGGAAAGCGTCCGACCGTCTGCATAAGAAAGCGCGAGACAGTGGCGTCGCTAAGTGGGATGTCCGTCGCGCCGCGGACATACGAAAGGCCGTCGCGAGGTTCGATTTGCGCGTCGGCGTGCGTCGGTTCGTTTGCCATCGATGGTCTCCGCCGGATGAAGGCTAATTGGAAGGCCATTGTGCATGGCGACGCGGCCTGCGGGCATTCAGTGTTACCCGCAATGCTTGTCGGTGGAATCGAGCGGGACTTCGCGAAATCAATGCGTTAGGCGCATAGGCGAACCGTCGCCCGTCCGTTATGCAGTTTTGCCGAGGTTTGCTCGCATAAAAAAAGCAGCCCGGAGGCTGCTTTCTTGACCCGCGAATGTGCGTCTCGCTCAGTGCTTTGCGTGCGCCTTGCGCAGACGCTGGATTGCTGCGAGCTGCGCCGCCGCGTAGGCCAGTTCGGCTTGAGCAGTGGCGTATTCGAGTTCGGATGCGTTGTTTTGCATCGCTTCCTCGGCGCGCTTTTTCGCTTGCTCGGCCTTGGCTTCGTCCAGGTCAGCGCCGCGGATTGCGGTGTCGGCCAGAACGGTAACGATGCCCGGCTGAATTTCCAGAATCCCGCCTGCGACGAACACGAACTCTTCCGAGCCGTCTTCCGCCTCGATGCGCACCGCGCCCGGACGAATGCGCGTGATGAGCGGCGTGTGACCCGGCAGAATGCCGAGCTCACCGGATTCGCCCGGCAGCGCGACGAACTTCGCCTGGCCGGAGAAGATCTGCTCTTCGGCGCTGACGACGTCTACTTTGATGGTTGCCATGTTGTCCAACTCCTGGGTTGAGCGCAGTTCGAGGACGCCGGCTTTCACCGGCGTCCGCTTCGTTACACCCGACCTTTACTGGATCTTCTTGGCCTTTTCGAAGGCTTCGTCGATCGTGCCAACCATGTAGAACGCCTGCTCCGGCAGATGATCGCACTCGCCATCGACGATCATCTTGAAGCCGCGAATGGTTTCCTTCAGCGGCACGTACTTGCCCGGCGAACCCGTGAACACTTCCGCGACGTGGAACGGCTGCGACAGGAAACGCTGGATCTTACGAGCGCGCGCGACCGACAGCTTGTCTTCCGGCGACAGTTCGTCCATGCCCAGAATCGCGATAATGTCGCGCAGTTCCTTGTAGCGCTGCAGCGTTTGCTGCACGCCGCGCGTGATCGAGTAATGCTCTTCGCCGATCACGTTCGGGTCGATCTGACGCGAGGTCGAATCGAGCGGGTCCACTGCCGGGTAGATGCCGAGCGAAGCGATATCACGCGACAACACGACGGTTGCGTCCAGGTGGCCGAAGGTCGTGGCCGGCGACGGGTCGGTCAAGTCGTCCGCAGGGACGTACACGGCCTGAACCGACGTAATGGAGCCGGTCTTGGTCGACGTGATGCGCTCTTGCAGCTTGCCCATTTCTTCAGCCAGCGTCGGCTGATAACCCACTGCCGACGGCATACGGCCCAGCAGTGCGGACACTTCCGTGCCTGCCAGCGTGAAACGGTAGATGTTGTCCACGAAGAACAGCACGTCGAGGCCTTCGTCACGGAAGTGCTCGGCCATCGTCAGACCGGTCAGCGCGACGCGCAGACGGTTGCCCGGCGGCTCGTTCATCTGGCCGTACACCAGCGCGACCTTGTCCAGAACGTTCGAGTCCTTCATTTCGTGATAGAAGTCGTTCCCTTCACGGGTACGCTCGCCAACACCCGCGAACACGGAGTAACCGCCGTGTTCCTTCGCGATGTTGTTGATGAGTTCCATCATGTTCACGGTCTTGCCCACGCCTGCACCGCCGAACAGACCAACCTTACCGCCCTTCGCGAACGGGCAGATCAGGTCGATAACCTTGATGCCGGTTTCGAGCAGTTCGGTCGACGGCGACAGCTCGTCGAACGAAGGCGCTTGCTGGTGGATCGAACGCACATTCGTCGATTCGATCGGGCCCGCTTCGTCGATCGGACGGCCAAGCACGTCCATGATGCGGCCAAGCGTCGGCTTACCGACCGGCACGCTGATCGGCTTGCCGGTGTTCTTGACCATCGTGCCGCGGCGCAGGCCGTCGGATGCACCCAGACAGATGGTGCGGACCACGCCGTCACCCAGCTGCTGCTGGACTTCGAGCGTCAGTTCCGTGCCTTCAAGAATGAGCGCGTCGTAAATCTTCGGCATTTCCGCACGCGGAAACTCCACGTCGATAACGGCGCCGATGCACTGTACGATCTTGCCTTCTACCAAAGCAGTAGTACTCATCGCATTTCCTTTAGATACTGTGTTCTTTCACGCGGTCAGCAAAATCAGACCGCCGCGGCGCCGCCGACGATTTCCGACAATTCTTTCGTAATCGCAGCCTGACGGCTCTTGTTGTAGACGAGCTGCAGTTCGTTGATCACTTGTTTCGCGTTGTCCGACGCCGCCTTCATCGCGACCATGCGCGCTGATTGCTCCGACGCCATGTTCTCCGCGACCGCCTGATAGACGAGCGCCTCGACGTAGCGCACGAGCAGGTCGTCCACCACGGTTTGCGCGTCCGGCTCGTAGATGTAATCCCACGACGTCTTCGGCGTTTCGGCGTCGCTCTCCTGCTTATGGAGATCGTCGATCGACAGCGGCAGAAGTTGCTCGATCACCGGCTCCTGCTTCATCGTGTTGACGAAGCGGGTGTACGCCAGGTACACCGCGTTGACCTTGCCTTCCGAGTACAAGTCGAGCTGCACCTTGATCGCGCCGATCAGCTTTTCCAGATGCGGCGTGTCGCCCAGTTGCGTGACTTGCGAAACAACGCGAGCGCGCAGCCGGTTCAGAAAGCCGAGCCCCTTGCCGCCGATGGCCGAGGCCTCGATGGACACGCCGCTCTGATCCAGTTCCTTGATGCGATTCAGCGACGCACGCAGGATGTTCGTGTTCATGCCGCCGCACAGACCCTTGTCGGTCGTGACGAGGATCAGGCCAGCCGCTTTCGCGCCGTCGTTCTTCACCATGAACGGGTGACGATACTCGGGGTTCGCAGCGCTCATGTGCGCAGCGATTGCGCGGACGCGGTCGGCGTACGGACGGGCGGAACGCATGCGCTCCTGGGCGCGGCGCATCTTCGATGCGGCAACCATTTCCATCGCTTTCGTGATCTTGCGCGTGTTCTGCACGCTCTTGATCTTGCCGCGAATTTCCTTCATTCCAGCCATTGCTTACTCCTTGATCGAAGCCGCGCGGCGTTCATCGACGATGCGCCGCGCGTTGCTCCTCAGTCCCGATCAATAAGCGCCCGACTTCTTGAAGTCCTTCAGCGCGGCATGCAGTGCGCCTTCGTCGTCCTTCGACAAGTCTTTGTTGTCTTCGATGCGCTTAATCAGATCGGCATGGCTCGTCTTCAGGTATTCGCGCAGGCCCTTTTCGAACGGCAGCACTTGCGCAACTTCCAGATCGTCGAGATAGCCGTTGTTGGCCGCGAACAGCGACACCGACAGTTCCCACACTTGCAGCGGCTGATACTGCGGCTGCTTCAGCAGTTCCGTCACGCGGCGGCCGCGCTCCAGCTGCTTGCGGGTAGCTTCGTCGAGGTCCGAGGCGAACTGCGCGAACGCGGCGAGTTCACGATACTGCGCGAGGTCGGTACGGATACCGCCCGACAGCTTTTTCACGACCTTGGTCTGAGCCGCACCACCGACGCGCGACACCGACACGCCCGCGTTGATCGCGGGGCGGATACCGGCGTTGAACAGGTCGGTTTCCAGGAAGATCTGGCCGTCGGTAATCGAGATCACGTTCGTCGGAACGAACGCGGTCACGTCGCCGGCTTGCGTTTCGATGACCGGCAGCGCCGTCAGCGAACCGCTCTTGCCCTTCACTTCGCCGTTGGTGAACTTCTCGACGTACTCTTCCGAGACGCGAGCCGCGCGCTCGAGCAGACGCGAGTGCAGGTAGAACACGTCACCCGGATACGCTTCGCGGCCCGGCGGACGGCGCAGCAGCAGCGAAATCTGGCGATACGCCCATGCTTGCTTGGTCAAGTCGTCATAGACGATCAGCGCGTCTTCGCCGCGATCGCGGAAGTATTCGCCCATCGTGCAGCCGGCGTACGGCGCGAGGTATTGCATCGCGGCCGATTCCGAAGCCGAAGCCGCGACGACGATGGTGTAAGCCATCGCGCCGGTCTCTTCGAGCTTTCGCACCACGTTCATGATCGACGATGCCTTCTGGCCGATCGCGACGTAGATACAGATGAGGTTCTTGCCCTTCTGGTTGATAATCGCGTCGACAGCCACGGCGCTCTTGCCGCACTGACGGTCGCCGATGATCAGCTCGCGCTGGCCGCGGCCGATCGGCACCATCGCGTCGATCGACTTCAGACCCGTCTGCACCGGCTGCGACACAGACTTGCGCCAAATCACGCCCGGCGCGATCTTTTCGATAGCGTCGGTCATCTTGGCGTTGATCGGTCCCTTGCCGTCGATCGGGTTGCCGAGCGCATCGACCACGCGGCCGATCAGTTCCGGGCCGACCGGCACTTCGAGAATGCGGCCCGTCGTCTTGACGATGTCGCCTTCCGTGATGTGCTCGTACTCGCCCAGAATAACGGCGCCGACGGAGTCACGTTCGAGGTTCAGTGCAAGACCGATGGTGTTGCCCGGAAACTCGAGCATTTCGCCCTGCATCACGTCCGACAGGCCGTGGATACGCACGATACCGTCGGTCACGGAGATCACGGTGCCCTGGTTGCGAACGTCCGCGCTCGCTTCAAGGCCCTGGATCCGGCTCTTGATCAGCTCGCTGATCTCAGAGGGATTGAGTTGCATTATTCGCTCCTGATAGTCAATTCTGTTGCGTGCCAGCTAAGGCGCTTCCAAGAAGCGTCAGGCGGTGAGCGCCGTCTGCATGCTGGCTAGGCGCGCGCGGACCGAGGTATCGAGCACTTCGTCGCCGACCGTCACGCGAACGCCGCCGATCAGCGACTGATCGATTTCGACGATCGGTTTCAGCTTGCGCTCGAACTTGCGTTCGAGGCTTGCGACCAGGTCGTTCAACTGTGCGCCTTCGAGCGGGAACGCGCTGACGATATGCGCGTCGGCCGCACCTTCACGGGCGTTCTTCAGCTCGTCGAACTGGACGGCGATTTCCGGCAGCAGCGGCAGACGATGGTTGTCCACCAGCATGCGCACGAAGTTCTTTGCCTGAGCGTTGCCCTGAGCGAGCGGCGACTTCACCGCGGCGAGCAGCAAGTCGGTGATCTGCTCGCGGCTCACTTTCGGGCTCGAGGCGACCGATTCCACTTCGGGCAGACGCGCAACCTGTGCCAGCTCCTCGACGAAGGTGGACCAGCCCGCGAGATCGCCGGTTTCGGCCACGCGGAACAGCGCTTCTGCGTAAGGACGAGCGATGGTTGCAAATTCGGCCATGATCAGAGCTCGGTTTTGAGTTGATTCAGCAGATCGGCGTGAGCCTTCTGATCGACTTCGCGTCTCAGAATTTGCTCGGCGCCCTTCACGGCCAGCGCCGCGACTTCGGCACGCAGGGTTTCGCGAGCCTTGACGATTTGCTGGTCGGCGTCCGCCTTGGCCTGCGCGATGATGCGTGCGGCTTCGGCTTGCGCGTTGGCCTTGATTTCTTCGGCGACGGCTGCGGCGCGCTTTTCGGCGTCAGCAATGCGCTGCTGGCCGTCGTTGCGAGCCTGCGCGAGTTCCTGGTCGACGCGCTTGTGCGCGGCTTCCAGTTCCGCCTTGCCCTTGTCGGCGGCGGCGAGGCCGTCGGCAATCTTCTTCGAGCGCTCGTCGAGGGCGTTGATCAACGGCGGCCACACGAACTTCATCGTGAACCACGCGAGGATCAGAAACACGACCATTTGCGCAAACAGGGTTGCGTTGAGATTCACGGTGTTTCCTTAAACGTTGCTTGATCGGAGAGTGAAACGGTTAAAAGGCGCTAACCGGCTGTTGTGCTCGATCAGCGCCTCACCCGTTCCGTTCTGCGTCCTGTGAAAAATTCGGACGCTCACTTCCGAGAAACCTCAGCCTGCGAGACGTGCGAGCAGCGGGTTCGCGAACGCAAACAGCATTGCCACACCAACGCCGATCAGGAACGCCGCGTCGATCAGACCAGCCAGCAGGAACATCTTGGTCTGCAGCGGATTCATCAGTTCCGGCTGGCGGGCGCACGCTTCAATGTACTTGCCGCCCATCAGACCGATACCGATACAGGCGCCGATTGCACCCAGGCCGATGATGATGCCGATACCGACGGCGGTCAGACCTTGGATGTTGGCGATGAAAGCTTGCATGATCACTCCTTTGATTAAAGACTTTGGAACTGGATTTATAAAAATTAAAGCTGTGAATCTCTGAGAATTCCGGACCCCGGCACGCTCACTTTAGTGCGTGTCATGTGCCTGGCCGAGATACACCAGCGTCAGCATCATGAAAATGAAGGCCTGAAGGAACACGATCAGGATGTGGAACACTGCCCACACCGTACCCGCGATCACATGGCCAATGAAGCCGAGCACGGTCAGGTTCGCACTAAACGTCCACATGCTGCCGAGAAGCGCGATCAGCAGGAACAGCAGCTCGCCGGCGTACATGTTGCCGAAAAGTCGCATGCCGAGGGAAACCGTTTTGGCGGCGAACTCGATGATGTTCAGCGCGAGGTTCGGAATCCACAGAACCGGATGCGAGCCGAACGGCGCGGACAGCAGTTCGTGCACGAAACCGCCGGCGCCCTTGATCTTGATGTTGTAGTAGAGCATGAGCAGCAAGACGCCCAGCGCGATGCCGATGGTGCCGTTGAGGTCGGCCGTCGGCACGATGCGATGATGCGGAAGCGCGTGCTCGAGTCCCAGCCAGCCGATCACGCGGCCAGGCAAGTCAACGGGAATGAAGTCGAGCGAATTCATGAGCGCGACCCACACGAACACGGTCAGCGCGAGCGGCGCGATGAAACGGCGGCTGCCGTGAATCATCGACTTCGACTGGTCTTCCACCATTTCCACGAGCATTTCGATGGCGCACTGGAAACGGCCCGGCACGCCGGACGTTGCCTTGCGCGCCGCGAGACCCAGAATGATGATGGTCAAAAGGCCGCATACGATGGACCAGAACAGCGTGTCCAGATTCCAGACGTGGATGTCGAAGATCGACGTCTGCGGATGCGTGGAAAGATTCTGCAAGTGGTGCGCAATGTACTCGGACGGATCCAGAGCGTGCGTTCCTTCGCTAGCTGCCATATCGTTAAAGCCACCCAAATTGTCAAAAATCTTTCGTCGCCTTCGCTTCCGAGCCGCCGCTTCGCGTCGCGGCTCCGGGGCGAGAGGCCCGTGTGCGGAACGCGTTCCGCACTCATGTTCATGCTACCTACCGCAACGCCGCGCCGCACTTACCGCGGAGGTCATGGAGACCGGTCGGCGCGAAATCAACGCAGCGCCATGGCAACCCAGTACGCCTTCAGCGCGACGATATATGTGACCAGCAACGGCAGCCACAACGCGCTCTTGTACCAGAATGCAACGGCGACGAACATAGCAATCGTCGCTCCCATCTTGACGCCTTCGCCGATCATCCAGCTCATGATCGTCTCAGCGCCGCTCTTTGCCTTGAGGCGCGCGGCGAACAGTGCCGCAGGCACCCAGGCGATCGCTCCTCCCAGGAAGGCTGACAGCGCAGCATCGCCCGGCGGCTTGTAGAACAGCCACCACAGAAGCGTCGCACCCAGGGACAAAACCATTTGCGCCGCCACGACCCGATACGGGGTGACACGCGATGGACGACTCACTTGCGGGCCGAACAGCTTTTCTGCCTGATCCCGTGTGAGCGGAACGATATTGTTATCTTGCGCTTCGGCATCCCACGAGTCGTCAGTCGAACTGCGCGGCTGTTCTCCGGTAACGTGGCTGTCGCCGGTTGAGCGAGCACTGACCTGCATGTTTCGTTCGCGCATGTGCGTCGCATTCGCCTGATACCCGCACACGAAGCGTTCGCTTGCAGGCTTCAGCCTTCAACCCAGTGTCCGGAGAATCACCTTGCGCTTTCGTGGCGCTTTCGAGGTGGCCTAGCTGATAAATCCGGGGGATTGTAAGCGATTGTTGTCACGGATTCAATAGTTTAGGTGTGTCAAAAGCCAAGCGGACGAAGCTTAAAAAACGGTCTCAGAACCGAGATTTTTCTTGCGACTGCAAGCAGATTTTCAGATTGAACGCGAGCTTCGCGGACGGTTCACACAAGCGCCCATCCGATGACCATGGCCACGATCCAGAACGGTATCGACATTAGGTGAAACGGTGCCCACATACCCTTTTCGCCTGACAAACGAACGGCGATGAGATTCGCGAGCGAGCCGATCGCCACGCCGAAACCGCCCACGCTCACGCCAAACGCAAGCGCGCGCCAGTCCTTCGAGAACTCGGCGAGCACGATTGCCGCCGGTACGTTGCTGATGCCCTGCGAGAGGACCGCGCCAGCGGCGAATGCGCGCACCGGCGAGTGAATACCGATGCTCGCAATGGCGTCGTGGATCGTCGGTAGCGCCGCTGCGCTGCGCAGCACGATGAACATCAGCACGAAGATGAGCAGCAGAAGCCAGTCGATCTTGAGCACGGCCTCGCGTCGCCAGAGCAGAAAGCCGACGGCGAGCGCAGCCAGCGCCGGTCCGGCGTGATGCGCGTCCGCCAGCGCGACAAAAACGCCGAACGCCACGATGCTGACGCCACACAGCGCACGGTCGACGCGATGCTCTTCCGCGTCGCCGGACAGATCGAGCGGCATCGCGTGAAACATCGCGTACGTCAGCGCGAACAGCAGCGCCATCAGCGCGGCGCATAAAGGCAGCAGCTTCCATACGAACGCACCGAAGGACACCCCGCTCGTCTGCCAGAGAAACAAATTTTGAGGATTGCCGAGCGGTGTAAGGATCGAGCCAGCGTTCACGGCGAGCGCAATCACGATCACGAGCCGCTTGATCGGCAGCGGCGCGAGTTTGTTCAGCGACAGCGCAAGCGGCACGACTGCGAAGAGCGCGACGTCGTTTGTCAGCAGCGTGGACAGGCCTGCCGCGAGCGCGACCAGCAGAAGCGCGAGTCCGCGCTCGCCGTGTATCCGATGCACCAGCCGACGCGCCGCCCACATTAGGAATCCTGACAATTCGATCGCTTTGGTCAGGATCAGCAATCCGGCGAGCGTCAACACCGTCTGCCAGTCGACGAGAGCGGGCAGCGACGTCAACGGTCGCGGATGCGCGATCTGGACGACTACCAGCGCGCACACGAGGATGGCGAGCACCGGCTCCTTCGAAACCGCGTTCCAGATGCGCGTCAGAAAGTCGGGGCGCACGCCCTTTGCATCGAGTTCGGACAAGTTGAGCCTTAGGCGTCAGGCAGCGGTCGTCGGCGTTTCAATGCTGCCGCGCAGCTTCGTGAGGATGCCTTCGAGTGCGTCCAGATTGCCGAAGTCGATCGTCACCTTGCCGCGCCCGCGGCCCCCGACTTTGATCTTGACGCTTGCGGCAAGCAGGTCCGACAGCTCTTCTTCCAGCCGACGGGTATCGCGACCACCGTCGCTTGCCGGACGCGCTTTGGCGGGCGTCTGCTTCAAGGTCGCGGCGACGAGGCGCTCGGTTTCGCGCACCGACAAGCGGCGGTTCACCACATGATTCGCGAGCTGGATCTGCGTGGCCGCATCCACCGACAGCAGCGCGCGCGCGTGGCCCATGTCGAGGTCGCCGGCAAGCAGCATCGTCTGAACGGGCGATGCCAGGTTCAGCAAGCGCAGCAGATTCGACACCGCGCTGCGCGAGCGCCCGACTGCCTCGGCCGCCTGTTCATGCGTGAAGCTGAATTCGTCGAGCAAGCGCTGGATGCCCTGCGCTTCTTCCAGCGGATTCAGATCTTCCCGCTGGATGTTTTCGATCAGCGCCATGGCGGCGGCGGCCTGATCGGGCACGTTCTTCACCAGCACCGGCACTTCGTCCAGACCGGCAAGACGCGCCGCGCGGAAACGCCGCTCGCCCGCAATGATCTCGAATTGATCCGCGCCCACCGAGCGCACGAGAATCGGTTGCATGAGCCCCTGCGCGCGGATGCTCGCGGCCAGTTCCTGCAACGCGCCTTCGTCCATGCGGGTACGCGGTTGATATTTGCCTGCTTGCAGCTTGTCGAGCGCGAGCACCGTCGGCATTCCCTCTCCGCGCACGGCTTCCGTAATGTCGACGCTGCCGCCCAGCAATGCGTCCAGACCGCGGCCCAAACCCTTTTTCTTCATTACAGCGTTCATTTCGATTCCTCCGTCGGCGTTTCCTGCCGCATCGAATGGGGTTGGAGCGCACGCACGCGCTCGATCATTTCCGTGCCGAACTGCATGTACGCCTGTGCGCCGCGCGACGCCTTGTCGAACACGACGCCCGGTAATCCGTAGCTCGGCGCCTCGGCAAGACGCACGTTGCGGGGAATGACCACATCGAATACTTTGTCGCCGAAATGCGCCTTCAATTGATCCGACACTTGCTGCTGGAGCGTGATGCGCGGATCGAACATCACGCGCAGCAGGCCGATTACCTTGAGGTCGCGGTTCAGATTGGCGTGAATCTGCTTGATGGTGTTGACGAGGTCCGAAAGCCCCTCGAGCGCGAAGTACTCGCACTGCATCGGAATGACGACGCCGTGCGCAGCGCACAGCGCATTGAGCGTCAACAGGGACAGCGCTGGCGGACAATCGATGAGCACGAAATCATAGTCATCGGCTATGTCGGCTATCGCGGCGCGAAGAATGCGTTCGCGGTTCTCCATGCCGACCAACTCCACTTCCGCACCCGCCAGCTCGCGATTGGCGGGCAACACGTCGTAGCCGACCGCCTCGGGGCGCACACGCGCCTGGCGTAACGTGACGCCGTCCACCAGCACTTCGTACACCGTGTTCTCGCAGGCGGCCTTGTCGACGCCGCTACCCATCGTCGCATTGCCTTGCGGGTCGAGGTCGATCAGTAGCACGCGCTGCCCGAGACCGCTGAGGCTGGCTGCAAGATTGACCGCTGTCGTCGTCTTTCCAACGCCGCCCTTCTGATTCGCGACGCAGAAGATTTTTGCCATCGTTTAGTGTCCTCGTTTCTTCGCTGTCAGAAGATCAGCATGGGCTGGATTGCTGCACGCGTTCATGCATCGAAGACGATTTCGATGAGATGCCGCTCCGCGTCGAGGAACGGCACGGCGAGGCGTTCGATGCCCGCGACCTGCGCCCCTTGCGGCAGGCGGGCGATCTCGGCGTCGGGTTTGACGCCTTTCATTGCGAGCATGCAGCCGTCGCTCGCAACGAGGTGTCGCGCAAGTGTAACGAAATCCGCGAGCTCTGCGAACGCGCGCGAGACGATCACATCGAATTTTTCCGGTACTTCGACGCCCGGCTGCAGCATCTCGACGCGGCCTGTGACAACTGACAAGTTCGAGAGCCCGAGTTGCGCCTTCGCTTGGGACTGGAACGCCGTCTTCTTGTGAACGATGTCGTTGAGCGTCACGCGGACATGCGGCAAAGCAATCGCGAGCACAATGCCCGGCAGCCCTCCACCCGAGCCGACGTCCAGCACCGTCGACGCGCCGCGCGACCCAATCGCAGGCAAAACCGCCAGCGAATCCAGAATGTGCTGCACGAGCATCTGACGCGGATCACGAATCGCCGTCAGGTTATAGACGGCGTTCCATTTGCTCAACAGCGCGACGTAATCGAGCAGCATCCTCTTCTGATCGGCCGACAGTGTGACGCCAAGTTCGACCGCTCCTTGGTCGAGCATCGAATCGAGGTCGGTCATTGCACCGCCGTCGTCGTAGGCGTTTGATCGTCGCCGCTCGCGCCTCTGCCTCGTCGACCGAGGCCGCGCTTCAGGTGCACCATCAGCAGCGAGATTGCGGCCGGCGTGATGCCGGAGATGCGGGAAGCCTGCCCGATCGTCTCCGGGCGATGCTGCGTCAGTTTCTGGCGCGCCTCGAATGACAAGCCGCGCACGTCGGCATAGTCGATTCCCTCCGGCAAGCGCGTATTTTCCTGCGCGCCGTTTCGGACGATCTCATCTGCTTGTCGATCTATGTAGCCTTGGTACTTCACGCCGATCTCGATCTGCTCCTTGATCTGGGCGAGCAAGACGGGATCGTCCGCGAGCGGTGCGTCCGGGCCACACGAGTTGCCGCGCAACGCGCAGATGCCGTCGTAATACACGCCGGGGCGCCGTAGCAGATCCGCGAGGCTGTACTCATGATCGATCGGCTTGCCCAGCAGCGCCGTCGCTTCTTCCGCCGGTAGCGTCTTGGGATTGACCCACGTCGAGCGAAGCCGTTCTGTTTCACGTGAAACAGCATCGCGTTTGCGGCTGAAAGCGTCCCAACGAACGTCGTCGATCACGCCCAGCTCGCGGCCGATTCCCGTCAGCCGCATGTCCGCGTTATCCTCGCGCAGCGACAGGCGATACTCTGCCCTGCTCGTGAACATGCGGTACGGCTCGGACACGCCGCGCGTTACCAAGTCGTCAACGAGGACGCCAAGGTAGGCTTGATCGCGCCGTGGACACCACGCTTCCTTGCCCTGAACTTGTAGACCGGCGTTGATTCCCGCAAGAAGCCCTTGTGCCGCCGCTTCTTCGTAGCCCGTCGTGCCGTTTATCTGACCGGCAAAGAACAAGCCGTTGATCGCCTTCGTCTCTAGCGACGCCTTCAGCGCGCGCGGATCGAAGTAGTCATACTCGATGGCGTAGCCGGGCCGCAGGATATGGGCGTGCTCGAGGCCACGCATCGAGCGGACGAGTTCGAGTTGAACGTCGAAAGGCAGGCTCGTCGAGATGCCGTTTGGATAGAACTCATTGGTCGACAGGCCTTCCGGTTCAAGGAAGATTTGATGCGCGTCCTTCGACGCAAACCGGTGGATCTTGTCTTCAATCGACGGGCAATAACGCGGTCCGACGCCCTCGATCACGCCCGTGTACATCGGCGAGCGGTCCAGGCCGGAGCGAATGATGTCGTGCGTGCGGGCGTTGGTGTGCGTCACCCAACACGGCATCTGGCGCGGGTGCTGCTCTACTCTGCCGAGAAACGAGAACACCGGAATCGGATCGAGGTCGCCCGGCTGCTCTTCGAGCACCGAAAAGTCGATGGTTCGTCCGTCGATGCGCGGCGGCGTGCCCGTTTTGAGTCGACCTTGGGGCAGCTTGAGTTCCTTCAGACGCGCCGACAACGACGCTGCCGCTGGATCGCCCGCGCGACCACCGACGTAATTGTTCAGGCCGACGTGAATCTTTCCGTCGAGGAACGTGCCCGCCGTCAGCACCACGGCGCGCGCCCGAAAGCGCAAACCGACCTGCGTGACAGCGCCGACGACGCGATCGCCCTCCACCATCAAATCGTCAACCGCCTGTTGGAACAGCCAAAGGTTCGGCTGGTTTTCCAGACGATGCCGGATTGCCTGCTTATAAAGTACGCGGTCTGCCTGAGCGCGCGTGGCCCGGACGGCCGGCCCCTTCGACGAATTGAGAATGCGGAACTGGATGCCAGACTCATCCGTCGCGGCGGCCATTGCGCCGCCCAGAGCGTCGACTTCTTTGACGAGGTGGCCCTTTCCGATGCCGCCAATCGACGGATTGCAGCTCATCTGGCCAAGCGTCTCGATGTTGTGGGTTAAAAGCAGCGTTTTGCAACCTATCCGCGCCGACGCCAATGCGGCCTCGGTACCTGCGTGACCGCCGCCAACGACGATCACATCGAATTCTGTGGGATAAAGCATGGGGATATCGTGTACGAACGACACGAAGCAAAGAAGGAATATCGCAGGATTATATAGGCATCGCGGCGGTGCGTTTTCGGTGCGTCGCTTGGCCGGCGAAAAAAATGGCGTGTTTCACGTGAAACACGCCATCCACAACTTGCCTTAGCGACCGACACTAGGCGACTTTCTTCGTCAGCCCCAAATACGTCTCGATGACTTGAGGGTTGTGCCGCAGGTCGTCGGCCTTACCTTCCAGGGCCACCTCACCAGTCTCGAGGACGTACCCGTAATCGGAAATCTGCAACGCGGCACGGGCGTTCTGTTCGATCAGTAGCGTCGCAACGCCTGTCTGCTTCAGCGCGCTGACGATCTGGAAAATTTCTTTGACGATGAGCGGCGCAAGCCCAAGACTGGGCTCGTCCAACATGAGAAGCCGCGGCTTGCCCATCAGCGCCCGACCCACCGCCAGCATTTGCCGCTCGCCTCCGGAAAGCGTACCGGCGGCCTGCTTCCGCCGTTCCTTGAGCCGGGGAAAAAGCGCAAATACATGATCCAGTTGATCGAGATAATTGCGCTCGCCCGCGCGCTTTCTGCGATACGCGCCAAGCACGAGGTTGTCCTCCACCGTCATCGTCGAGAATAGCTCGCGCTTTTCCGGCACCAGACACATTCCACGTGCGACGCGCCGCTCAACAGCCAGCGCCGATACGTCTTCGCCCAGATAACGGACGACGCCCTTCGCGTGGCCTGTCTGCGGCAATGCTCCCATGATTGCATTGAGCAGAGTCGACTTCCCGGCGCCGTTCGGCCCGATCACGGATACGATCTGCCCCGCAGCGACCCGCAAGTTGCTGTTGTGCAGCGCTTCGACCTTGCCGTACCGCGCAGAAAGGTCGCTTACTTCTAGAACAAATTCGGCCATCACTCCACCCCGCCCAGATACGCTTCCAGTACCGCTGGATTCTCCTGCACGTCCTTCGGCAGCCCCTCGGCGATCTTCGTACCGAATTCCATCACGACGAGCCGGTCAGTCAGGTTCATCACGAAGTCCATGTCGTGTTCGACGAGCAAAATGCTCATGCCTTCTGCACGCAGCTTGCGAAGCAGGTCGGCGAGTTGCTGCTTTTCCTTGTAGCGGAGGCCTGCGGCAGGTTCGTCCAGCAGCAACAAGGTCGGGTCACAGCACAGCGCTCGCGCAATCTCCAGAATGCGCTGTTGTCCTAGCGCGAGACTGCCCGCCTCCGCGTACAGGTGCTGGCCAAGACCAACGCGCTCGATCTGCCTCGCCGCCTCGTACATCAGTCGCGCTTCCTCCGCTGCATTCAGCCGCACAACGCTTCGCCAGACGCCGGTACTGCCCCGCAGGTGCGCACCGATCGCAACGTTCTCCAGCACCGTCATACCCGGCAGCATCTTGACGTGCTGGAACGTGCGTCCGATGCCGCGTTTCACGATCTCGCGCGAACTGAACTTGTCGATACGTTCACCGTGAAACGTGATCGCACCGCTCGTCGCTTGCAGCACGCCGGTCACGAGGTTGAAAGTCGTGGACTTGCCTGCGCCATTCGGACCAATCAAACCGATGATCTCGCCTGCCTTGACGTCGAAACTGACGTCGTTCACCGCGACAAGGCCGCCGAACTGCTTGCGCGCCTGATCGACGACCAGCAATGGCTCGCCGGCCGCCGGTTTGCTGCGCTGCGGCAACAGCTCGCCGTTCTCGGGAACATGCGCGCGTGGCCCGCGAGGAAACAGCCGCGCCACGAACGGCCACACGCCCTGCCGCGCATATTGAAGCAAGAGAACCATCACGACGCCGAAGACGATAATCTCAAAATTGCCGTTCGCACCGATGAGCTTAGGCAGCAGCGTCTGCAGATAGTCTTGCAGCACGGTGAGGATCGTCGCGCCGAGAATCGCACCCCAGACGTGCGACACCCCGCCGACCACCGCCATGAACAGGAACTCGATGCCGTGGTTCAGGCCGAACGGCGTCGGATTCACTGCGCGCTGCAAGTGCGCGTAAAGAAAACCGGAGATAGACGCAAGGACCGCAGCATAGATAAAGATGACGACGCGCATCCACGCCGTATTGACACCCATCGCTTCGGCCATGACGCCGCCGCCGCGTAGCGCGCGGATGGCGCGGCCCGGACGACTATTAAGCAGATTCTGAACAGAGACGACGGCCAGCAACACGACCGCCCAGATCAGATAGTAGATGTTCCTTCCCGACTCAAGCTGCCACCCGAACACGTTCAGCACCGGAATTCCGTTGATGCCGTCGTACTTGCCGAGCAATTCCATGTTCCCGAACAGATAGAACAGCGACAGCCCCCACGCAATGGTGCCGAGCGGCAGGAAGTGCCCGGAAAGCCGCATCGTGACGAGTCCGAGCAGGAGCGCGATGAACGCCGTCAGCACAACGCCCGCGATCAACGCAAGCCACGGCGAGACGCCGTAGCGCGTCGTCAGGAACGCGGTGGCATACGCGCCGACACCGACGAACGCAGCCTGTCCGAAGCTCGTCATGCCGCCGATGCCGGTCAGGAGCACGAGCCCTATCGCGACAATCGAATAGAGGCCGATGTAATTGAGCAGCGTGATCCAGTACTCCGGCACGGCGACCGGCCCGGGCAGCACCGGCAGCGCGAACACGACCAGAAGAAAGAGCCAGAAGAAGCGATATCGATGGAGAAAGGTCATGGCTTACTCCTCGTCTTCGTCGGAATGCGGGCTCGCCAGGCTTCGCCATAGCAGCACCGGAATGATGAGCGTGAAAACGATGACCTCCTTGTACGCGCTCGCCCAAAACGAGGAATACGACTCGAGCAGCCCGACGAGCAGCGAGCCGGCTGCGGCGAGCGGGTAGCTCACGAGACCGCCGACGATTGCGCCGACGAAGCCCTTCAGGCCGATCAGAAAGCCCGAGTCGTAGTAGATGGTCGTGATAGGCGCGACCAAAACGCCGCACAGCGCGCCCAAGCCCGCCGCAAGCGTGAACGCCAGACGCCCCGCCTGCGTGGTGCCGATGCCCACGAGCCGCGCGCCCAGCCGGTTCACCGACGTCGCGCGCAACGCCTTGCCGGAAAGCGAGCGGTCGAAATAGAAGTACAGCGCGACGATCAGCACGAGCGCCGTCCCGACGACCCACAGACTCTGCCCGGATATCGACACGCTGCCGACGTTGAAATTGGCGTCGGAAAACGCCGTCGTGCGGGACCCTTCCGCGCCGAACATGACGAGCCCCAGGCCGACCATCGCGAAGTGCACGGCAACCGCCACGATCAGCAGCAACAGCGTGCTCGCCTCTGCGATCGGCTCATACGCCAGCCGATACACGAACGGCCCCATCGGCACGACGATCAAAAGCGTCAGCGCGATCTGCGCGATCATCGGCAGCGCCTGCGTGAAGACCGCTTGCGTCAGCGCCCATACCGCGACCGGGAACAACAGATACTTGCCCGCGAGCACCGCCAAGAGCCGCCCTATCCGATGATGCCGCGCCGGATGGCGCACGATGCCAGCGACTTCGGCGACGAAACAACCGACGCCCATCGCGATGAGCAGAAAACACGTTGCCGGCAGCTTCTGCGTTTGAAGCGCGGCCAGCGTGAGCGCGCCATACGCGACGAACTCGCCCTGCGGAATGAAAATAACGCGAGTCACGGAAAATACGAGCACCAGCGCGAGCGCAAGCAACGCGTAAATCGCGCCCGTCGTGATGCCGTCTTGCGCGAGAATCGCCGCAATCGAAAAGTCCATACTTCCTCTTCAGAGCTTCTTTGAAACACGAGGGCCGCGTTCGGCCGATGAACATGGGAAAAGCGGCGCACCATCGGCGCGCCGCTTCTCTATCTTGAAAATGACCTGCGCGGTCAGTCGTTCAGCAGCTTCCACTTGCCGTCGACGATCTGCACCATCACGCGAGCGCGGTCGTCGAAGCCGTTGTGGTCCGTCGGCGTCGTATTCATGATGCCGTGCGAGACCGGCAAGTCTTTGAGATTCTCCAGCGCCGCGCGCAGCGCCTCACGGAACTCGGGCGTGCCCGGCTGGCCCTTTTTGAGCGCCTCGGGAATCGCGCGTGCGAGCATCTGTCCGGCATCCCAGGCATGGCCGCCGAACGTCGAGAGCGAGCCTGCGCCGTACGCCTTCTCATACGCGTTCTTGTACGCTGCCGACGACTTCTTAACCGGATTGCTGTCCGGCAATTGCTCGGTCACGAGCACCGGACCGGCCGGCAGAATCTCGCCATCGCAGTCCTTGCCGCAGACGCGCAGAAAGTCGTTATTCGCGACGCCGTGCGTCTGATACACCTTGCCCTTGAAGCCGCGTTCCTTCAGCGTCTTAGCCGGCAGCGCGGCCGGCGTACCCGCGCCCGCAATCAGCACGGCGTCCGGGTTCGCGCCCATCGTCTTCAGCACCTGACCCGTGACGGACGTGTCCGGACGGTTATACCGCTCGTTCGTGACGATCTTCAGTTTGTGCGCGGCCGCCGCCGTGTTGAACACCGAATACCAGCCGTCGCCGTATGCGTCCGCGAAGCCGATGAAACCCACGGTCTTCACGCCGTGCTTCTCCATGTGGCTTGCAATGGCGTCGGCCATCAGCGCGTCGTTCTGCGGCGTCTTGAAGACCCACGCTTTCTTGGCGTCCATCGGCGCGATGATCGACGCGGACGCGGCCATCGAGATCATCGGCGTCCTGGCGCTCGACGCGGGATCGATCATCGCGAGCGAATTCGGCGTCACGGTGGAGCCGATGATCGCATCGACATGATCTTCGTCGATCAGCTTGCGCGTGTTCTGCACCGCGCGGCTCGTGTCGGTGCCGTCGTCGAGCACGATGTAGTCGACCGATTTCCCGCCGATCTCCTTCGGCAACAGCGCGACGGTGTTTTTCTCGGGAATCCCGAGCGATGCGGCCGGCCCTGTCGCCGACAACGTGACCCCGATCTTCACCTGCGCGAACGCTGCGCTCGCAGCGAACATCGCGCTGCCGGCAACAGCCAGCACCGCGCCCCTTCTGACCCATGCTTTCTTCGTTTTCATTGCTCGTCTCCAAACGCGATTCTGCTTCTCGCACACCCCCGTGGTGCACTGCTGCGAGTTCTTTCCGATGACCTCGGCTGTTCAGCCGCCCCAATCTATGGACCGCCCTGACCCATGCCTAGCCTCGTTTTCCCTGACCGATAAAGCCACGCGCGCGGACTCGCGCCTCTTCTTTCGCGCATAAAAAAGGCGCGTTCCTTGAAACGCGCCTTGGTTGATATCGACCCACATATCGACGGTCAGTTGCCCGACAGCTTCCACTTGCCGCCGACGATCTCCACCATCACACGCGCTCGCTGATCGAGCCCGGAGTGATCGTTCGCGCTCATGTTGAAGATGCCGTGCGATGCCGCGAGATTCTTCGTGTCCTCGATAGCCGCGCGCAATGCCTCGCGGAACGCGGGCGTGCCGGGCTGCCCCTTCTTCAGCGCGACGGGAATCGCGTGTTGCAGGATCAGCCCCGCATCCCATGCGTGGCCGCCGAACGTGGACACCGAGCCCGCGCCATACGCGCCTTCATAAGCCTTCTTGTAGGTGAGCGCGGCCTGCTTCACGGGATTGCTGTCCGGCAACTGTTCCGCGACGAGCAGCGGCCCGGCGGGCAGGAACGTTCCATCGCAATCCTTGCCGCACACGCGCAGGAAGTCGTTGTTCGCGACGCCGTGCGTCTGATAAATCTTGCCCTTGTAGCTGCGCTCTTTGAGCGTCTTTTGCGGAAGCGCGGCCGGCGTGCCCGCGCCCGCAATCAGCACCGCGTCGGCGTTCTGCGACATCATCTTGAGCACTTGCCCGGTCACGGACGCGTCGTTGCGCGCAAAGCGTTCGTTTGCGACGACGCGTATCTTCGCGAGGTCCGCCGCCTTCGTGAATTCCTTGAACCAGCTCTCGCCGTAGGCGTCCGAAAAGCCGATGAAGGCAACCGTCTTCACGCCGTGATTCGACATGTGCTGCGCGATGGCGGTGGCCATGAGAATGTCGTTCTGCGGCGTCTTGAAAACCCACGCGCGCTTGCTGTCCATCGGTTCCACGATGCTCGCGGCCGCGGCCATGGAGATCATCGGCGTGGTGGTCTCGGCGGCGATGTCGATCATCGCGAGCGAGTTCGGAACGACCGTGGAACCGATCAGCGCGTCGACGTGATCTTCGCTCGTGAGCTTGCGCGCGTTCTTGACGGCTTGCGTGGAATCGGTGGCGTCATCGAGCACGATGTACTGCACTTTCTGCCCCGCGATTTCCTTCGGCAATAACGCGATGGTGTTCTTCTCCGGAATGCCGAGCGATGCGGCCGGGCCCGTTGCCGATACCGTCACGCCGATTTTCACGTCCGCCAGAACTTCAGTGCTAAATACCGCCGATAATCCCGCGACGGCCAACGCGACCGCTTTAGCGCGTAATGCCCACTTCATTGGTTTGCACCCCGTAACTCGTTTGTTCGAATAGAAGTCATGCCTGAATGCATGCTGCGGGTTTATTTTCGCGAATCGCCGACCGATGAGTCGGGAAATGCAGTGTAGCGACGGGAGCGCCGCGCATCAAGCGTTTTGGCGGCGTTACGCGTGTGGTTTCACTCTAAATGCCAAGCGCGAAAACCCGCCTGGAATGAATCCGTCAGTCGAATCGTATTAGCGACATGGAAATACGGGCCCGGAAAATAAAAAGGCGCCGTTGGACTCATCCAACAGCGCCTTCCGATTTGGGCACTTTGTGCCTCATGTCTCCTCGTTCTCCACCTCAAAAATCTGGGTGCATCAGAACTAGACAGGATATTAATGTCCGCATCATTTCGCGACAACCTAGCATTTACCCTAGTGGTGCATATAAGCACCTAAAAAGGGCGTCTTTTCTGCCGTTATCCGTAGGCTTTCCGGCGCGCGATTGCTTCGGATGTCGAACGAAACTTTATCCTTGCAACGGCCTCACCCGCGCGACGATCTCGCCCACGATGCCGCGCCTGAAGGCCAGTACACACGCGATGAAGATGATCCCGGTCACGATGGTCACCGATTCGCCGAGCGAGTTGAACCACGCGAGGCCCGTCACGTTCGCGAGGCCGGCACCGATATCGCCGAGCCGGTCCTCCAGCGCCACGATGATCGCCGCGCCGAGCAGCGGCCCGAACATCGTGCTCATGCCGCCGACGAGCGTCATCAGCACGACGAGGCCGGACATCGTCCAATAGGCGTCGCCGAGCGTTTCGAAGCCGAGCACCAGCGTCTTCGTCGCGCCCGCGAGACCCGCGACGCCGGCGGAAAGCACGAATGCGAGCAGCTTGTAGCGCGCCGTATCGTAACCGAGCGATACCGCACGCGGCTCGTTCTCCTTGATCGCGATCAGCACCTGCCCGAACGGCGAATGCACGATGCGTACGATCAGCGCGAAGGCGAGCAGCATCAGCACGAGCACGACGTAGTAGAGGGTCACGTCGTGGCTCAAGTCGAGGACGCCGAACAACTTGCCGCGCGGCACGCCTTGCAGGCCGTCTTCACCGTGCGTGAACGGCGCTTGCAGAAACACGAAGTAGACCATCTGCGCGAGCGCGAGCGTGACCATCGCGAAATAGATGCCTTGCCGCCGGATAGCGAGCAACCCCACGATTACGCCAAGCAGCGTCGCGACGGCCGTGCCGAGAATGACACCGAGTTCCGGCGTGAAGCCGAGGGTCTGGATCGCGTAGCCCGCCGTGTAGCCTGCGCTCGACAGAAACATCGCGTGCCCGAACGACAGCAAGCCCGTGTAGCCGATCAGCAGATTGAACGCCGCCGCGAAGAGCGCGAAGCACAGCACTTTCATCATGAAGACCGGATACACGCCCGCGAACGGCGCGACGATCAACGCGACGAGCAACAGCGCGTAGAGCACTTTTCTCTGCATCATTTTTCCTTGCCGAAGAGTCCCGCCGGGCGCACGAGCAGCACCAGCGCCATGATGACGAAGACGACCGTCGCGGACGCTTCCGGATAGAACACGCGCGTGAAGCCTTCGATCACGCCGAGCAGCAGACCCGTGAGAATCGAGCCCATGATCGAACCCATGCCGCCGATCACCACGACCGCGAACACGGTGATGATCATCGACTGGCCCATGAGCGGCGACACCTGAATGACCGGCGCGGCAAGCACGCCCGCGAACGCGGCGAGCGCCACGCCGAAGCCGTAAGTCAGCGTGATCATCAGCGGCACATTCACGCCGAATGCTTCAACCAGCTTCGGGTTCTCCGTGCCGGCCCGCAGATACGCGCCGATGCGCGTCTTCTCGATGACGAACCACGTCGCGAAACACACGACGAGCGACGCCACCACGACCCACGCGCGATAGTTCGGCAGGAACATGAAGCCGAGATTCGTCGCGCCTGACAGAAGCGACGGCACGTCGTAGGGCTGCCCCGACGAACCGTAGATGGAACGGAACACGCCTTCGATCACGAGCGTCAGGCCGAAAGTCAGAAGGAGGCCGTATAAATGATCGAGCTTGTACAGCCAGCGCAGCATGGATCGCTCGATGACCACGCCCAGCACGCCGACGATGACCGGCGCGAGCAGCAGCATCGCCCAATACGGGACGTTGAAGTACGAATAGCCCATCCACGCGAGCATCGCGCCCAGCATGAAAAGCGCGCCGTGCGCGAAGTTGATGACGTTGAGCAAGCCGAAGATCACCGCGAGCCCGAGACTCAGGATCGCGTAGAACGAACCGTTCACCAGTCCGAGCAGCAACTGGCTCATCATCGCGGCGAGCGGTATGCCGAATATTTCCATTGAACCTGCCGAGGGTTGGATCGAAGCATGGCCGCAAGCAGTCGCGCCGGACCGCTTGCGGCGTCCATCGCCTGAACGCTTACTTCCAGGCCGCGCAGCGCGACTCGGCCTTCGTGCCGAAGGCCTGATCGCCCGGAATGGTGGCCGTGATCTTGTAGTAGTCCCACGGTTCCTTCGATTCCGACGGCTTCTTCACTTCCATCAGGTACATGTCGTGGATCATCGCGCCGTCCTCGCGAACGTAGCCCTTTGCGTAGAAGTCGTCGATCTTCGCCTTCTTCATCTGCGCCATGACCTTGTCGCTGTCCGTCGTGCCGGCGGCCTGCACGGCCTTCAGGTACGTCGTGACGGCGGAATAGTCGGCGGCTTGCAGGCTCGTCGGCATCTTCTTCATCTTCGCGAAGTAGCGCTTCGCCCATTCGCGCGTCTTGTCGTCCTTGTTCCAGTACCAGCTATCCGTCGCGACGAGTCCTTGCGTCGTCTCCAGTCCGAGGCTGTGAATGTCGGAGAGGAAGATCAAGAGCGCGGCGATCTTCATCGACTTGTTGATGCCGAATTCCTTCGCGGCCTTGATCGAATTGATGGTGTCGCCGCCCGCGTTCGCCAGACCCAACACCTGCGCCTTCGATCCCTGCGCCTGCAACAGGAACGACGAGAAGTCCGACGCCGACAGCGGATGACGCACCGAGCCCAGCACCTGTCCGCCGTTCGCCTTGACCACATCCGATGTGTTCTTTTCCAGCGCCTTGCCGAACGCGTAGTCGGCCGTCAGGAAGTACCACGTCTTGCCGCCCTGCTTGGTCACCGCGGAACCGGTGCCTTTCGCGAGCGCCATGGTGTCGTAGGCGTAGTGCACCGTATACGGCGAGCACTGTTCGTTCGTGAGGTTGTCCGCGCCCGCGCCGATGTTGATGTACGGCGTCTTCTTTTCCGCCGCGACTTGCGCGGTGGAAAGCGCGGTGGCCGAGTTGGTGCCGCCGATGATCGCGTTCACGCCGTCGCGGTCGATCCACTCGCGCGCCCGCGATGCCGCGATATCCGCCTTGTTCTGATGGTCCGCGTACACGAGTTCGATAGGCTTGCCGTTCACCTTGCCGCCGAAGTCCGCGATCGCCATGCGGATGGCTTCCAGGCCGCCTTGTCCGTCGATGTCCGCATAGAGGCCCGACAAGTCGGTGACGAAGCCGATCTTGACGCTATTGCCATCGGCTGCCTGCGCGCCGCTGCTCATGAGCGTCACACTCGCCGCCGCAGCCGCAAAGCAAAGAGTCGAGAGGCGCGCGAGGGTCTTCTTTTTCATTCCAGTCTCCGTGAGTTTTTGATTGTTGCTGCGCTGCTGGTCTTACTGGTGTTGCTTGCGCGACGCGTTTTCACACGCCGAGCAGTTCGTGCAGCACCGGCATCTTTGCTTCGAGTTCCCCCGCGCCGAAATGCTCGACGATATTGCCGTGCTCCATCACATAGAAGCGGTCCGCGAGCGGCGCCGCGAACCGGAAGTTCTGCTCGACCATCACGACCGTATAACCGCGCGACTTCAGCATCAGGATCATGCGCGCGAGTGTCTGCACGATGACGGGCGCGAGACCTTCGGAGATTTCATCGAGCAGAAGCAGATTCGCGCCCGTGCGCAGAATGCGCGCGACGGCGAGCATCTGCTGTTCGCCGCCCGACAGACGCGTGCCCTGGCTCGCGCGCCGCTCCTTTAGGTTCGGGAACATGGAGTACAGCTCGTCGAGCGGCATGGCCTGCTTCGGATCGCCGATGAGCGGTGGCAGAAGCAGGTTCTCCTCGCACGACAGGCTCGAAAAAATGCCGCGCTCCTCCGGACAGTAGCCGACCCCGTGATGCGCGATCTTGTGTGTGGGCAGCCCGATGGTCTCGCGTCCGCCCACGCGGATCGAGCCCGTGCGCCGCCCCGTCAAACCCATGATGGCGCGAAGCGTCGTGGTGCGTCCTGCGCCGTTGCGGCCGAGCAGCGTCACGACTTCGCCGCGATTCACCTTCAGGTCCACGCCATGCAGGATGTGCGATTCCCCGTACCACGCCTGCAAGCCTTCGATTTCCAGCGCGGGCGCATTCCCCGCTGCGCCGTTCGCCTCGCGCGAGCGGCGTTCTTCCGCGATCGCGCTCATGCGTGCGCTCCGGTGAGCGCCGCATCGGCGCTGCCCATGTAGGCTTCCATCACGAGCGGATTCTTCGATACTTCCGCGTAGCTGCCTTCGGCGAGCACTTCGCCGCGTTGAAGCACGGTAATGGTGTCGGAGATGCCGGCAATCACGTTCATGTTGTGCTCGACCATGAGAATGGTGCGTCCCGCCGATACCTTTTTGATGAGCGCGGTCACGCGATCCACGTCCTCGTGTCCCATGCCTTGCGTCGGTTCGTCGAGCAGCATGAGTTCGGGTTCCATCGAAAGCGTCGTTGCGATTTCGAGCGCGCGCTTGCGGCCGTACGAGAGTTCGACGGTTTTCACATCCGCGAAATCGGTGAGGCCGACTTGCGTGAGCAGGTCCATCGCGCGATCGTTCAAGGCATCGAGCGAACGTTCGCTGCGCCAGAACTGAAACGACGTGCCGAGTTGCCGCTGCAAGCCGATACGCACGTTTTGCAGTACGGTCAAATGCGGAAAGACGGCCGAAATCTGAAACGAGCGGATGATGCCGCGCCGCGCGATATGCGCCGGGCGCTCGCGCGTGATGTCGGTGCCGTTGAAGACGATCTGGCCCGCAGTCGGTTCGAGAAATTTGGTGAGCAGATTGAAGCAGGTAGTCTTGCCTGCGCCGTTCGGTCCGATCAGCGCATGGATCGAACCGCGGCGCACGCGCAGGTTCACGTCGTTCACGGCCGTGAAGCCTTTGAATTCCTTCGTGAGCCCTCGCGTTTCCAGAATCGTGTCGCCGAGAATCATGTCCCCTTCCATGCGAAGTGAGGCGCTGAACGATGTGTTCGCCTGCGCTTTATTTTTCTGTCGCGCGTACCGGACGGTGTCTCCGCCGCGGTGCCGCTTCGCTTTGTACGCTGGTGGCATGCCGCACAAGACATGCACGAGGTACGCCGAGCATCACGTGATCCGGGGCCATTGTCGCGCCAATGATGCAGCGCAATCATTGGGATTTGCACTAAGGGATTTGCACCGATTTCACGCGATGCTGCAAGCCGCCGTTCATGCACGCGAACAAGGCATGACGCGTGCTCTGCGACGCTTTCCCGCTATGCGAGCGCGGCCGACATGACTTCCTGCGACCGCACCGCGCGCCGGTCTTCGCGAATCATGTCGCTCGCGCGTTCGGCGATCATCAGCGTCGGCGAATTCGTGTTGCCCGATGTAATGACCGGCATCACCGATGCATCGACCACGCGCAAGCCCTGCACGCCGAGCACGCGCAATCGGCTGTCCACGACCGCGCCCGGATCGTTATCGATGCCCATGCGGCACGTGCCCACCGGATGAAAGATCGTCGTGCCGATATCGCCCGCCGCCTTCGCGAGCTCTTCTTCTGTTTGATACTGCACGCCCGGCAGGATCTCTTCCGGCGCATAGCGCGCCAATGCCGGCGCGCTCGCGATGCGCCGCGTGAGACGCAGTGAGTTGGCGGCCACTTCGCGGTCGCGGTCGGTGGAAAGATAGTTCGGCGCGATAAGCGGCGGAGTATGCGCATCCGGCGTCGTGATATGGATGCTTCCGCGCGATGTCGGCCGCAGATTGCAGACGGAAGCGGTGAACGCATTGAACGCATGCAGCGGTTCGCCGAAGCGTTCGAGCGACAACGGCTGCACGTGATACTGGACGTCGGGCCGCTTGATCGATGCATCGTCCGGATTCGATTTGGCGAATACGCCGAGCTGCGAAGGCGCCATCGACATGGGACCGCTGCGCATGAACGCGTACTGCATGCCGATAAAGAGCTTGCCCCACCACCGCGCCGAAAGCGTGTTGAGTGTGCGCACGCCGTTGACCTTGTACGCCATGCGCAACTGCAAGTGATCCTGCAGGTTTTCGCCGACGCCGCGCAGATCTCTCACCACGTCGATGCCAAGGCGCTGCAAGCGCGCGCCATTGCCGATGCCCGAAAGTTCGAGAATTTGCGGCGAGTTCACCGCGCCCGCGCTCAATATCACTTCACGATGCGCCTTCGCGATGTAGTCCACATCGCCGCCGCGATACTCGACGCCCACGCAACGTGTGCCTTCGAACACGAGCCGCTGCGTGTGCGCGCCGGTGATCGTCGTGAGATTCGGGCGCTTCATGGCTTCGCGCAGAAACGCTTTCGCCGCATTCCAGCGGATGCCGCCGCGCTGGTTCACATCGAAATAGCCGACGCCCGTGTTGTCACCGCGATTGAAGTCGTCGGTGGCGGGAATGCCCGTTTGCTGCGCGGCCTGCGCGAACGTCTCGAGAATCTTCCACTTGAGCCGCTGCTTCTCGACGCGCCATTCGCCGCCCGCGCCGTGCCATGGATTCGCCCCGCCGTGATGGTCCTCGCTGCGCATGAAGACGGGCAACACGGAGTCCCACGACCAGTTGGAATCGCCCGTGATGTGCGCCCACTCGTCGTAGTCCTCGCGCTGGCCGCGCATGTAGATCATGCCGTTGATCGACGAGCATCCGCCGAGCACGCGCCCGCGCGGATACGACAACGCGCGTCCGTTCAGGCCCGGTTCGGCTTGCGTCTTGTACAGCCAGTCCGTGCGCGGATTGCCGATGCAGTACAGATAACCGACCGGAATGTGTATCCAGTGATAGTCGTCCTTGCCGCCTGCTTCGAGCAGCAGCACGCTGACGTCCGGGTCTTCCGTGAGGCGATTGGCGAGCACGCATCCGGCCGTGCCCGCGCCAACGATGATGTAGTCGAACTCGCCTTCGAGCTTGCGGGCGTTCTGCTTCATGACTTGTCTCCGGTTCGGCGTGGGCGTCTGTGTGTTTCTTTCTGCGCCTTTCTTTCAAGCGTACTGCGGTCGTCGTCCGCCGATCCAATGAGATATGTTCAAGAGGGTTATAAGACGCGCTAATATCAGCCGATGGACTACACCCTGCTCCGCGCATTCCTTGCCGTGGCGCGCGAAGGCAACCTCACGCGTGCTGCGGCGCAACTGCATCTCACGCAGCCGGCGGTCAGCCTGCAGATCAAGAATCTGCAGGAAACGCTGGGCGTCGTGCTGTTCGCGCGGACGTCGCATGGACTTTTGTTGACCCGCGACGGCGAAGCGTTGCTGCCGCACGCGGAGCGCGCGCTCGCCGCCGCCGCCGACGTGCAGCGCGCGGCTGCCGCGCTGCGTCAAGACGTGAGCGGGACACTGCGCATCGGGACGATTCTCGATGCTGAATTCTTGCGACTCGGCGGCTTCTTGCGCCAGTTCGTCGAGGCGTATCCGCGCATCGAAACGGCGCTGCGTCACGGCATGTCGGGCTGGGTGCTGGAACGCGTGCGCTCACGTGATCTGGACGTCGGCTATTACATCGGCGATCCGGCGCGCGACGGCACGCGCGACGCCGAGCGCTTTCATGTGGTGCGGCTCACGCCGTTTTCGTATCGCGTGCTCGCGCCGGCCGGCTGGCACAACCGCGTGAACAAAGGCAAGCGCGACTGGGCGACGCTCGCCAAGCTGCCGTGGATCTGGACGCCGCCGGAATCGGCGCACAACCGGCTGCTGTCGCGCGCGTTCCGCGAGGCCGGCTCGATGCCCGTGATCGTCGCGGAAGTCGATCAAGAGCCGTCGATGCTCGATCTCGTGAAATCGGGCGTGGGCTTGTCGCTCGCGCGGGATTCCATCGCGCTCGCCGAGGCGCATGCGCACGCGCTGACGATCGTCGAAGGCGTCACCGTGCCGACGCAGCTCTCGTTCGTCGCGCTTGCCGAGCGTCGCGAGGAACCGGCCATCGCGGCGGCGCTGCGCCTGATCGATGCACAGTGGTCCGTGTAACCCAACGTTCACGATATCTTTGCTAGTCTCGCTGCTGCGCCCTCACCCGAAGGACAACCGGAGACCTCGTTCATGGCACGCAACATCGAAATCAAGGCACGCGCGCATCAATTCGACCAACTGCGGGCACGCGCGGCCGCGCTCGCTGCGGATGCGCCGCTCGTGTTCCGGCAACAGGACTTCTTCTATGACGTGCCGACCGGCCGCCTGAAACTGCGCCAGTTCGATGACGGCACGCCCTCCGAGCTGATCTTCTATCAACGCGACGACCGCGACGGCCCGAAAGTCTCGTACTACTCGCGCAGCCCGGTGACGAATCCGGAAGCCATGCACGCGCTGCTCGCGCAGGCGCTGACGACGCGCGGCATCGTTTCAAAGGAGCGGCATGTGTTTCTGGTCGGGCGCACGCGCATTCATCTGGATCGCGTGGATGGTCTCGGCGATTTCGTCGAACTGGAAGTGCTGCTCGGCCAGGACGACGACGAAGCCGGCGGCGAAGCGGAAGCGCACGCCATGTTCGAGCGGCTCGGCGTAACGCAGGCCGATCTCGTGCCGGTTGCGTATGTGGATTTGCTGAACGCCGGTCAGGGCGCGTCCGCGGCCAGGTGAGCGAGCGGCAGCGGCCCGTTGCGCTTGAACGTCGTAAGTACGATGTTCGAGCGCACGCTGTCGACGCCCGGCACCCGCATCAGCTTCTTCATCACGAAGCCGGAAAGCGCGTTCAGATCGGGCGCGACGATGCGCAGCAGATAATCGGCATCCCCGACGGTCGCGTGGCATTCGAGCACTTCAGGCAACTTCTCGATTTCCTGCTGAAATTGCTCGATGACCGTATCGCCGTGATGCTTGAGCTTGAGACTGGTGAAGGCGGTCACGCCCAGACCGAGCTTCTCGGGCCGCAAGACCACGCGATAGCCCTCGATCACGCCGATCACTTCCAGCCGCTGCAAGCGTCGCCCGATCTGCGACGGCGACAGCGGCACCTGCTCGCCGAGTTGCTGATGCGTGGCGCGCCCGAAGCGTTGCAAGACATCCAGCAGGGCGAGGTCGAAATGGTCCAGTTCGAGCATGGCGGGCGGCGGAGACAATCGGAGATGCGACTTTAGCGCATCGCGGCTAAAAATCCGCCAAAGCCACGCAGGATGCGCATGGTTCTAGCAGAACATGAATATCGGCTTACGCCAACCAACAAGGTAACGTCTGTATTACCAACCATGACATCGCCGAAAGGAGCGGGGTGGCCCGCCCGCCTCGCGCTGTGTTCTCTGCAAGGTAAAAAAAGCCCGGCCGTAAGCATTGGCGACGGCTATCTTTCACTGGTGTAGGCAAATTTTCAACGGGCCGTAAATTTGTCGAACGGCAGCGGCGGCGGCCTTCCGCCGGGCAAGAGGCTCGCGTGATTGAAGCTGTACAATCAGCAGCGCACCACGGACAGCGCAGTGCCGCTGAGAGACGGCAAGCAGCCGCATCTTCGATGAAACGCGGCTCGACGGTGCGCCGAGTGGCAGACAGCCACGTCCAGGGACAGGCATTCGGTGTACGGCCGCTCGCGCGCACGAGGCGTCGGCGGCGCCGCATCAGAGGTAACGGTTTTGATCCGGCTCGAACCTGCGCCGCCGCGTCGTGAATCACCGGCCTGGACGCCCGGCTCGAGCGCAACCCATTGTACTGAGCGACTTCATGCGAATCCTTCTGATCGAAGACGACCGCCCCATTGCGCGCGGCATTCAAAGCAGCCTGGAGCAATCCGGCTTCACCGTCGACATGGTTCACGACGGCATCTTCGCCGAGCAGGCGCTCGCGCAGAACCGCCACGAACTCGTCATTCTCGACCTGGGCCTGCCCGGCATCGACGGCATGACGCTGCTCTCGCGCTTTCGCCAGGGCAACCGGCATACGCCGGTCATCATCCTCACCGCGCGTGACGAACTGCACGACCGCGTGCAGGGCCTGAACAGCGGCGCCGACGACTACATGCTCAAGCCCTTCGAGCCGCAGGAACTGGAGGCGCGCATTCGCGCCGTCATGCGCCGCAGCGGCCCGCACGGCGACGTGCCGCGTCCCGAAGTGACGCTCGGCGGCTTGCGGCTGTCGGGCGTGGATCGCCGCATTTTCAACGATGAGCGTCCGCTCGAGCTGTCGCCGCGCGAATTCGCCGTGCTGGAAATGCTGCTGCTGCGCCATGGCCGCGTCGTCAGCAAGGCGCAGTTGCAGGACCATCTGACGCACTTCGGCGGCGATCTCGGCGATACGGCGATCGAAGTCTATGTCCATCGCGTGCGCAAGAAGCTCGAAAACACGCGCGTGGAAATCGTGACGGTGCGCGGCTTCGGCTATCTGCTTCAGGAGATCCGGCAGGCGGCGTGACGAACCGGCCGCTCTTGCCCTAGAACGCTTTGCGACTTCCCACCCGGCGCGCGGGCGATCAGCGGTTCGCTCGCGAAGACTGGCTCGATCTGGCGCGATCGAAGCCCGCAGGACCCGCCGCGCCTCCGAGCCTGCGGCGCACGCTGCTGCGCCGCCTCGCCGCGCCGCTGTCCCTGCTCGCGCTGATGAGCGGACTCATGGCGTACTGGCTCGCGTGGCAATACACCCAGCACGTCGTCGACCGCTCGCTCGCCGATCTCGCCACCGCCATCTCCAAGCAAATTCAGCTCGCCGGCGTCGATGCGCCCGTGACCGTGCCGCCGCTCGCTCAGGCGATGTTCTCCGATCCCATCGAGCAACTCGTCTATCGCATCAGCACGGGCGACGAGGAAATCGCCGGCGATTCGGACTTGCCGCTCACCGGCACGGCCGTCCGGCGCATTCACTACGCATACGTTTTCGAAACGCACTATCAAGGCACCAGCGTGCGCGCCGCGCAGGTCCGCGTTCCGCAGCCGCACGGGAATCCGATCGTCGTCGAAGTGGCGCAGCGCGTGGGGTCCCGGTATCGGATCGCGGTGGAGTTTCTCGTCGCGATCATGATGCCGCTTCTGCTGTTGCTGCTCGCCGGCTGGGTAATCGTGTGGCGCGTTGTCAATCAGCAGCTGAACCCGCTTACCGATCTCGCCGACGCGCTGAATCGTCAGACGCACATCTCGCTGGAACCCGTCGACGAATCGCATGTGCCCAGCGAAATTCGGCCGCTCACCAGCGCCATGAACGGGCTGCTCGTGCGTCTGCAGGCGGCGCTCGATGCCCAGCGCAAGTTTATTGCGGATGCCGCGCATCAGTTGCGCACGCCGCTCACCGCCGTGAAACTGCACGCGGAGCAGGCGCTCAGTTCGCGCGATCCCGCCAAGGCGGTCGAAGCGGTGAAGGAACTGCGTGCATCGGCGGACCGCGCGGTGCGGCTGTCGAATCAGTTGCTGTCTCTCGCGCGCGCCGAACCGGGCGAGCAGGCGGCGCGCTTCGCCGATTTCGATCTCGCGGCGCTAGCGTTCGAAACCGGCGCGGAATGGGTGCCGCGCGCGCTTGCGTCCCGCGTGGACCTCGGCTTTCAGCGCACGGACGATCCCGAGAACGAACATCCGATGATCGTGCGCGGCAATGTCGTGCTGACGCGCGAGGTGATCGCGAATCTGATCGACAACGCGCTGAAGTATGTGCCGCCTTCGCGCTATGACGGCGCGCGCATCACGCTGACGGTCGGGGAACGGCGCGATGACGCAGGCGCGCGTTTCGGCGAAGTGGTGATCGAGGACAACGGCCCGGGCGTTCCGGCGGATCAGCAACCGGATCTCTTCAAGCGGTTCTTCCGTGGCGACGGGCAAAGCGTGGAAGGCGGCGCGGGCCTCGGACTAGCCATCGTCCACGACATCGTGGCGCTGCACGGCGGCAGCGTGCATTACGAGGACGCGCCCGAAGGCGGCGCGCGGTTCATCGTGCGTCTGCCGCTGAAAGCGCAAGCATCAACGACGGCTTCCGTGCCGCACTGACGCGGCGCGCGGCGCCTACTTCTTCGCTTTCTTGTCCTTCTTTTCCTTCTTCAGCGCGAGCATGGTCCCGCGGCACTTCTTCGCGCCGCAGCGGCACTCGTATTCCTTCTTGAGCTTCTTGGTGATGCGCCCTTCGATGACGAGCCCGTAGTCGTAATTCAGCTCTTCATCCGGCTCGATGTCGCGCAGCGCATGAATGAACACGCGGCCTTCGACTTCCTCGGCTTCGCAATTCGGCGCGCACGAGTGGTTGATGTACTTCGCGCTGTTGCCGTCGATCTTGCCGTCGATCACGCGCCCGTCTTCCAGCGCGAAGTAAAACGTGTGGTTCGGCTCGTCCGGGTTATGCGGATGCCGGCGCAACGCTTCCTTCCAAGAGATGCGCTCGCCCTTGTACTCCATCACCTCTTCGCCGGCGGCAATGTGCTTCGCGGCGAACACGCCCTTGCCATGCACGCCCGAGCGGCGAACGGTGATCCTCCGTGAACTCATCGAACGAATCCTTCAATAACGAATCAATGTGGGACGCTTCGGCCGCGGCAATAAAAAAACGCGGTGGCCTTTGAGGCGCCGCGTTCCAACGTCAGCACGGTATCGTACACTCCCGCGCGCTTCGTTCTCAACCGCGATGCATCAACGTTGTCCGAACGAAATGTCGCCGAAGAGATGCTTCTGCTCGCGCGGCTGCGAGCGCCAGTACTGCGGCGGCGCGCTGACGGTCGCGCCGAGTTGGGCCGCCGCGTGCCACGGCCAGCGCGGATCGTAGAGCATGGCGCGCGCGATCGCAACGAAGTCGGCCTGGCCGCTCGCGACGATCTCTTCCGCGTGCTTCGCGTCCGTGATCAGGCCCACGGCCATGGTATTCACGCCGGTCGCTTCCTTGACGGCCTTCGCGAACGGCACCTGATAGCCCGGCTCGAGCGGAATCTTCTGTTGCGGCGATACGCCGCCCGACGACACGTCGATCCAGTCGACGCCGCGCGCTTTCAATTGCGCGGCGAACGCGATGGTGTCTTCGATATCCCAGCCGCCTTCCACCCAATCCGTCGCCGAGACGCGCACGCCGACCGGCTTGTCCGCAGGGAACGCGGCGCGCACGGCATCGAAAACTTCGAGCGGATAGCGCATGCGGTTCTCACGCGAGCCGCCGTATTCGTCCGTGCGCTGGTTCGCGAGCGGCGAGAGGAACTGATGCAGCAGATAACCGTGCGCCGCGTGCATTTCCAGCGCGTCGATGCCGAGCCGCGCCGCACGCCGCGCCGACGCGGCAAACGCTTCCTTCACGCGCATGAGTCCGGCGGTATCCAGCGCGAGCGGCGCGGTTTCGTCGGCCTTGTGAGGAATGGCCGAAGGCGCATGCGTCATCCAGCCGCCATCCGCGACGGAAATGAGCTGGCCGCCTTCCCACGGCGCCTGGCTCGACGCCTTGCGGCCTGCGTGCGCAAGCTGCATCGTCACCGGAATGGACGAATACTGGCGGATGGCAGCGAGTACCGGACGCAACGCTGCTTCGGTTGCGTCGTCCCAGAGACCGAGATCGCCCGGCGTGATGCGTCCGTCCGGCTCCACGGCGGTCGCCTCGATGAACAGCATACCCGCGCCGGACAGCGCCAGATGACCGAGATGGATCATGTGCCACGCAGTGGCTTCGCCGCGCTCCGCGGAGTACTGGCACATCGGCGAAACGACGATGCGATTCGGAATGTGCAGACCGCGTAAGGTGGCCGGTTGGAACAGCGCGCTCATGTGTTAAGCCCGTCGCGAACAAAGAAGCGACCGAGAATAGCACCAGCACTTTGTTCGTGCAGCGCGCGCTTCAGTCCCGATGCGCGCCGTTAGCGCATCCATCGAGCCATTCGCCGAACATCGCGCGAGCCGCGCGTTCGAGCGCGGGACCGTGCTGCGCGGTGGCTTCTCGCAACGCGGTGGCCGTCGTGCCGCTTCGGGCGAGATCGCCGGGATAGGTGACGAGCCAGTTCTCGAAGCGATCCGCGAGAACTTCGGCGTGACATTGCAGGGCGAGCACATGCTCGCCCCACGAAAACGCCTGATGCGCGCACGCCTCGGTGGACGCGAGCAGCGTCGCGCCATCGGGAAGATCGAAGGTATCGCCGTGCCAGTGGAAGACCGGCACCGCCTGGCCGTCCGCTTCGAGATGACGCAACGGCGAGGCGCGCCCCGCTTCGGTCAGCGTGAGCGGCGACCAGCCGAGTTCCAGCGTCTTCGACGAATAGACGCGCGAGCCGAGCGCACGCGCGATCAACTGCGAGCCGAGACAGATGCCGATAGTGGGAAGCCCCGCGGCGATGCGCTTTTCGAGCATCGACAAAAGTGGAGCGAGATGCGGATACTGCGCGTCTTCGTATGCGCCGATAGGCCCGCCGAGCACGACGAGCAACGACGGATCGAGCGGATTCGGCGCACCGATGCGCCCGCGCCCGACATCGAGATAGCGCACGAGATGCCCGCGGTCGCCGACGACGAGTTCGAGACTGCCGAGGTCTTCGAAATGAACGTGGCGAATGGCCAGGACTTCAGGTTTCATCGGCGGCTTTCCGTGAATCGGCGTGCGTGGCTCGGAACGTCCATGAATGACGAGCCGCGCCTCGCGGCGAGGCGCGACGGGCACAGTCTAACCGACTCGCCCGCCGCCTCACAGCGTGGAATGCCGCACACTGCTGCCGCGTGGCCTCAGGCGATCTGCGCGAAGACCTTCCAGCTCTTCTTCTGCGTGCCGAGGTCGCCTTCTTCGTACACCGAGCAGTCGAGACGCAGATCGGTGTCCGCCATGTCGATCTGCAAGAGCGCGCAATGGTGCGGAACCTTCTTCGGATTTTTGCTGGCCTCGAAGTGCGTGCACGAGAGACACATGCGATGCGCCGGAATCTGCTGTTGCGCTTCGAGCTGGCGAATGGTCTTGAGGAGCGTGCGGTAGAACGTCGCCTGCTCGTCTTCGCGCAGCGTGCCGACCGCCTTCGACAGGAAGTCGGGCCATTGCAGCGCCTTCTTTGCCGCCGTCCGGCCGCGTGCCGTCAGGCGAACCGCGAGCGCCCGGCCGTCGTCGAGGGCGCGGCGCTTTTCGACAAGCCCCTTGCCTTCGAGCGTGCTGACGGCATCGCTCGTGGTCGCGGCAGTAAGCGCCGTTTCGCGTGCGATTTCGCCGAGGCGCATGGGCCCCTTGCGCTGCATCAGCAACACGAGAATTTCACCCTGGGTAGGCGTCAGCCCCGCGCTTTCCGCCCATTCCCATGCCTGGCTGCGCATCGCCGTGCTCAGCCGCAGCAGGCCGTGGGTCACCCGCCCCGTCGCCTGCTCTCCGTAAACGCCTTCACTCATAATCTTTCGCTTGTTTTCCGCTTTATGGGTTTCGACAGCCCGTTCGCCGTTAAGCGAACACCTCGCCCCGAAAGCCACCCGAATCACGTTGCCCGTTCTTCGGAACCTCTCCCGGTTCGTGGTCCCCGCCGTCTCAAAATTCAGGCGTACCAAGCCAATTCGGTTTGCCTGAATGGGGACATTGCCGCCCTCTTCGTTTTGCGCCTTGTTATGTGATGCCGTGGCGCTGCTTTTTGCCGACTATACCCCGCCATCGGCGAAGTCGCCATTCTAAGCGACTGAGACCAAACGTACACCTTAATTATCCACGCAAAACTGTGGATAACCCGTGGAAAAGCGCGGTATTTCGTTGAGACTGCGCTCTAGACCACCTACGGCCTGCCGTTGAAGCCAAAAGGACTGCCGCTCATCGCCATATACCGCCACAGCGACTGCATTTTCAGCACACTCGAAGCACCGTAACGTGCCGTAACCATTTCGAACGTCGCGAGATTCCTGCGTTGTCCGGACTAACCGCATTGGCAACACCTTCTCGATGTATACGGACACTCCGCGCAAACCTTGAGGGCAGTGCTTTCGTTCTGTTCAAACGTTCGCGCACGCATTTTATTCTCACAGCGACTTGCACGCGTTCCATAAACAGCGAAAACAAAAAGGCCGCTCGGGATTTGCTCCAAGCGGCCTATGTGGGTCACCCGTCAAACTGCGACCATGCGCGAGAAATCTTAAGCGTGCCTTAAGGACTTCTGTGCGTCCTTCATTCACGCCCTTCGGTTAAGCGCGCCATTGCAGACACTGTTGTCTCACGGCTTCGTGCAGCGACTTCTCTTTGTCGAATACGCCGCGCAGCCACGTGGCATCGTTGACGCCGCCGCGCGCGATGTCGGCGATCTGCGCGAGCGCCGCCTGCGATCCGAGCGCCTCGGCGTGCGGCGCCAGAACGTCGAGCGTCGCGAGAATGTCTTCTGCCACCGTGTGCCGCTCGCCCGTCTGTGGGTGCACGCACGTCCCTTCCATTCCGAAGCGGCATGCCTCGAAGCGGTTGAACGTGTAGACGAGGTAGTCGTCTTCTTGAGGCGTGAGCGGCTTGTCGAGCAACAGATAGCGCGAGAGCGTCTGGATATAGCACGCGATGGCCGCCGCGCGATCTACCGAAAGCGGCGTATCCATCACGCGGACTTCGATGGTGCCAAAGCCCGGCTTGGGGCGAATGTCCCAGTAGAAGTCCTTCATGCTGTTCACGACGCCCGTGTGCACCATCTTCGAGAAGTATTCCTCGAAGCTGTCCCACGTCAGGACGAACGGCGCGCGGCCGGACAGCGGAAACGCGAATACCGAATTGAGCCGCGCCGAATGAAAGCCCGTATCGACGCCTTGGATATACGGCGACGAAGCCGAGAGCGCGATGAAATGCGGGATGTAGCGCGACATCGAATGCAGCAGAAAGAGTGCGCTGTTCGGGTCGGGACAGCCGATATGCACATGCTGCCCGAACACCGTGAATTGCTTGGCGAGATAGCCGTAAAGCTCGGAAATATACTGAAAGCGCGGCGCGTCGTAGATCTGGCGGTCGCTCCATTGCTGAAATGCATGTGTGCCGCCGCCCGCGAGCCCGACGTTCAGCTGATCCGCTGCCGCAACCAGCGTATCGCGAATCTTGCGCAAATCCGTGACGGCTTGTTCGTGCGTCGTGCAGATGCCGGTCGAGAGCTCGATCATGCTCTCCGTTATTTCGGGCGTGATGTTGCCCGGAATCTTCTCGTCCTTGATAAGACGCATGAGGTCGGACGCGGCCTTGGTCAGATCGTAGTCGTGTTTATTCACGACCTGAATCTCGAGTTCGACGCCGAACGTGAACGGTTCCGAGTTGATGAAAGGTTCTAGTGCCATGACGCCTCTTGTTGAATCAATGCTTTAGCGGCCGGAAGGGCGAACTCGCGCTCATTCGCGCCGCTCGCTCACGGCCGACAAACTACGGTACACCACGAACGGCGTCACGATCTGCAAGAGCACGATCGAGCACATGACGATGGCGCGCAGCGTCGGATCGTAGTCGGGATAAAGCACGTACATATCGTCGACGAGCAGATACGCGAGCGCGGACATGGGCGTCAACGCGACGCCGAGCGCCACGCCCTGCTTCCATTCGAGACCGCTCGGTTTCGCGAAAATCAGCACCCCGACGAGCTTGCCGACGAAGCGCGCCAAAACCAGCCCGAGCGCCGCGACGCCGCCGAGCGCGATATCGCGCCACGCAAACGATGTCAGCGTCAGCGCAAACAGAATGACGGTGAGCAGCCATCCCGCAGAGCCGAAATGCGACGGCCACAACTGCGGCCGCTCGTCCGCGTTCTTCACGATGATGCCCGCCGCGAGCAGCGCGAGAATCGTCGAGAGCTTGAACAGGTGCGCAATGGCGATGGCGAGCAGCACGAGACCGAACAGCGCCACGAACGAATGCTCGTCGTTCGCGTTCAGGCGCCGATAAAGCAGATTGCAGCCGCGCGCCAGCAGAAACGCCAGCACGAGCGATCCGATCAGCAGATAGAGCGGCTGAAGGATCGTCGCAAACGTGTTGCCATAGATTTCCTGATGCAGCACGCCCGCCGCCAGCTTCTCGACGATCACCGCGTACATGCTGTTCAGCGCCGTCAGGGTCAGGAGACGCTGCGTGACCTGGCCTTCCGCGCGCAGTTCCGTTTTCAGCTGGATGACCATGGCGGGCGACGTGGACATGGCGATCGCAGCAATCACCACCGACGGCATGGTCGGCACATGAAGCAGGATCAGCGCGATCAGCACGAGACCGAAGGTGAGCGTCGATTCGGCGATGCTCGACAGGATCAGATACGGATTTCGGCGGATCCAGCGCAGATCGAGCCGGCCACCGAGTTCGAAGAGCAAGAGCCCGAGCGCGACGTCCAGCAGCGGACGCGACAGCCCGCCCGCGCTGGCGTCGATCACGCCGAGGCCCGCGTTGCCCGCAATCAATCCGATGACCGCGTATCCGGTAATGCGCGGCAGGCGCCACGCGCGCCAAAGCAATTCTCCGGCGAGCCCGGCCGTGACGAGCGCGAGACCGGCCCAAAGAATGGCGTCGGGTTCGAGCGGCCAGGCGGGCAGAAACGAAAATGCCGAATTCATTGTGTGGACTTCTCCTTCGTTGCTTCGAGAGGGGCACGTCCGGTCGCGCAGTTCGCGCGGCAGACGTCAGCGGACGGCACGCATGCGCACGACCCGCTCCGACCGCGGGCGTAGGTTCATTCAGGCGAAACGAATACGAACGAACACGGCGTCACGGAACCGGCCGTGCACGAATTAGACGACGCGTCCGGCTCCAGTGCGACGCTCGAGCGAAACCGGCCGGACACAGCGAACGACGTTGCAGCGCGATGATCGGAATTTCGCGTTGCAAGCGGCGTTCCATTGAGGCGTTCGCCGCCGGAACGGCGCGACGCGGGAAGAAGCGCGATTGTGCCACACAGTGCTGTCCCCGATGAAAACCGCAAGTCGATGATTCTTATGATGTAAATGCGACCGCTTGTTCGCTTCCACGGAAATTCTGACCGTGAGCGCGCTCTTCGTTCTGCTTCCCGGTGGCGTCGTCTTCAGGTGTTTACAGGTTTACTGTATATAAACGTAGTAGTAGTTAACAAGGCGCACGACCGTCTGTGGACAACTACGTTTTCCGCTTCCAAATCAAGCATGTGTAAACCGAAAAAGCGCGCGGTAAACCCGGCTGCCTCGTGCGGTTAACTCGGAACAACTTTTGGCGCGTGAAAGACGGCGGTCCGGTTGTCCCGTTTACGTGCACAACGACTACACAGTTCCTTCTTGCGGATTCCACCGGGTTATCCACAGATTGTCGAGGATAACTACGGCGCGGCGACTTCTCCGTGACGTAGCGCTCGCAAAAAGAATCTCGCGGGATCGACGGCTTCGGCGAGTTCGCGTTCGATGGGCCACGGCGCGCCCTCTATCTGCGATGCGATGAGTTCCGCAGCCAGCGTCGCCCAAACGAGGCCGCGCGAACCGAAGGCGAATGCGCCGTATAAACCCGACATGCGCGGCAAATCGAGCGGCCACGCGCCCGAGAGACGCCGCGCATCGCGGCGGGCAGCAGCTTCGTCGGCGAACGCGCCGATCATCGGCATGCGGTCGCTCGTCACGCAACGAAATGCCACGCGCCCGTCGACCGCCGACACGCCTTCCAGCCCGGCGAGCATGCGTCCGACGCGCTCGACATTCTCGGCGTGCCCGGCGTCGCGGACGTGCGGATCGGTCGCATCGATGTCGTACGTCGCGCCGATCAGCGTGCGGCGCGCGTCGAGCGGCACCGCGTAGCCGTCGCCGATCACGGGCAGGCGAAGCGTGTCGAGCGGACTGTTATCGAGAATCGAAAGCTGGCCGCGGACGCCGCGCGTCGGCTCGCCGTATGAGCCGGCGAGACGCGCTGCATCGTGCGCATTCGCCAGTACGAGAATCGGCGCTTTCGCGATGAGTCCGCCGTTCGCGTCGAGCGCGCGCCAGTCGCGGCCATCGAAGGCGATCTGCGCCACGGCCGTGTTCATGCGCGTGGTGAGCGCATCGCCGGATGCGGCGAGTTGCGCCGCGCAGACCGCAGCGGGCGAAATGGCGCCGCCGCGCGCAAAGAACCAGCCGCCGCGCGCCACATCGACGCCCGCGATGCCCGACGCTTCTTCGCGCGTCATCGGCGTCACGTAGTCGCGCGGGTAGCCGAATCGCGCGATGGCGGCGGCGAGCGCATCGGCGTCTTCAGGCGTATCGGCGATTTGCAGCAGACCCGCGCGGCTGCGTTGCAGGTCGTGGCCAGCGGCTTCGAGCGCGTGCCATTGCCGCAGCGCGAGCAGGAAGCCCGCGCGCGTGAGCCGCGCGGCGACGCTGTCGTCGCGCCAGACGATCGGATGAAACACGCCCGCCGGATTACCCGATGCATCGCGCGCCGGCGATGCGTGCCGGTCGATCATCGTTATGCGCCAGCCGCTCGACGCAAGGCGCGCGGTCACGGCGCAGCCCGCCAGCCCCGCGCCGATGACAATGGCCTCCCGCGCGCTTAAGTCCGTGGCAAGCGGCGGTTCGTGACGGCGCACGCGCCAGCGCGGCGCGAAGCGGCCCGCGAGTCGTTCGCCTATGAGCTGGCATTCGAAACCCGATGCGCCGAGTGCGCGGATCCACGAGTCGCGCACGGGCTCGGCGGTGTCCACGGAGAGCGTCGCGTCGTCACCGGCAAAGCGCGCGAGCGTCTTGCTCAGCTTGCGCGGATCGTCGTCGAGCGCCGCGTCTATATGAAACGCGTCGGCGCGCAGCCAGAGCGTCGACAGCATGTCGTCGCCAACGGCAAGCGTGAGCATCACGCGCCCTGCCTCGAATTCCAGACGATGGACGCCGGGCACGCGCATCGGCCAGGCGCGGGCAAGCTCGGCGCAAAGCGGATCGTCGGCGAGGGATGGCGGCGCATCGAGCGCGTCGAGCGGTAAGACGGCGACCACGTGAAGACGTTCGGAGCGCGCGGTGTCGTCACGCCAGAGACGCCATAACACACGGACGAGACCGAGACCGTCGAAGCGCGCTGCGGTATCGACGAAGGTGAACATGCGCCTCGTCTTCCAGCGCGCCGGAAGATCGTGAAGCGCGAGGAGCGGCCCGCAGACGGGCGATGTATCGGTCATGCGTCGAACTTTGAGGAATGCGGGAAGCGCGTGAGCGGACGCGCGCGAAACGCACCGGCGCCCGCACCCGCGAAAGCTAGTCCTGGCAAGGCTTGCAGCCCGAAAGGGTGGGCGAATTGGGGGTCAAACGTTGGCAAAAACCAACGGCGCGCTGTCCGATAAGGCCGCATCGGCAGACAAAGATCCGTCTTTCGCGATCGACCTCGAAAACGCCGGCCGGAACGCCTCGTTACATAAGGGTAAATCTTTGAAACCCTTGTCCAGATTGGGTTTGCGCTGCGCTATCATACCAAGCGCCTCGTTCGAAGGCGGCGCGAGGGTTTTGATAGCAAAGAAGGCCCGAGACCTGGCGCGAAACGGCGCCGAATCGTCGGAGGGGCGCGCCAGAAGGCCGTCCCCACTCGACTGCACGGCTTGCGCACGTATAATCGGCGCGTTCGCGCTGTTCGTGTCAACCTAAACTGATAAAGGAACCTTAATGAACAAACAGGAATTGATCGACGCCGTAGCCGCTCAGACCGGCGCCAGCAAGGCTCAAACCGGCGAAACGCTGGACACGTTGCTCGAAGTCATCAAGAAGGCTGTCTCGAAAGGTGACGCAGTTCAGTTGATCGGTTTCGGCAGCTTCGGTTCGGGAAAGCGCGCAGCGCGCACCGGCCGTAACCCGAAGACCGGCGAATCCATCAAGATTCCGGCCGCCAAGACCGTCAAGTTCACGGCTGGCAAGGCATTCAAGGACGCAGTCAACAAACGCTGAGCATTCGGGAATCGCGGCGCTCCTCGCTACGCTGGGCGGCGCCCGGCAGCGTTTATCAGCGCCCCGGCTCGTGTTTCGTTCGCGCCTTGTTTGTATCCTGATGCGCCCGTCTTGCGCCAGCTACCCAGGTTCGTCCGCATGAGCGGAGAGAAAGCCGGAGACCAAGAGGACCATAAAACCCGCCATCGGCGGGTTTTTTTCGGCTGCGCGTTTCCGCGCTTCAATGCCGATGATCCTCGCAATCGCAATCGGGACCGTGCTCGTGCTCATGCTCATGGTCGTGCTCCTCGACGTCCCATGCGGGAAACGGATCGTCGAAGTGCTGCCACGCATCGCTGCCGAGCGTCCACTCTTCGTCGGTGAGAAGGCACGCGTCGAACTTCCGCTGCCACAGGTCCGCATCCAGATCCACGCCGATCAGCACCAGTTCCTGCCGACGATCGCCGATGCTGTTGTCATCCAAATCGCCGAACCATTCCGCGACAATCTCCGCTTCGAGTTCGGGATCGTCCGTTGGCCATTCGCTGCGGTCCTGCGCCGCCCACCACACGCCCGCCGGGCCATGTCGCAGCGTGCCGCCCGCTTGCGAGAGCGAACCGCCGACGACACTGCGCGTCGCGAGCCAGAAGAAGCCCTTCGCGCGCAGCACGTCTCGCCACTCCTCGTGCAGCAGATTCCACAGCCGCTGCGGATGAAACGGCCTGCGCGCCCGATAAACAAAGTGTCCGATGCTCGATGCGTCGGTTTCAAGTTCGTTATTGAGAATCGCGAGCCAGCCTGCGGCGCTGCCCGTGGCGTCCAGATCGAAACGTCCGGTGTCGAGCAGTTCGCCGAGCGGCGCGTTGCCGTGTTCCGTCCGTAGCTGAACGGCGCGCGGATTCAACGCGCGAAGCATGTCCGCGAGCCGGTCCAACTCGTCGTGGCCGACGAGGTCCGTCTTGTTGATGACGATGACGTCGCAAAACTCGATCTGCTCGACGAGCGTTTCCACGACGGTTTTACCCTCATCGGACGCTTCTTCATCGCGCACGATGCCGCGTTCGGCGAGCGAATCGGCCGATGCGTAGTCGCGCATGAAGCTCGCCGCATCGACGACGGTGACGAAAGTATCGAGATGCGCGCGTCCGGCGAGCGGCGTATCTTCGTCGTCGGCAAAAGCGAAATGCTCGGCGATATCCATCGGATTCATGCCGGCCGGCGCTTCAAGCACGATCGCGTCGACATGCGGTTGCTGCTCGGCAAGCTGGATGATCGCCTCTTCGATGGCGTGCATCGAATCGTCGCCCGCGCCGCAGGCGAACGAACCGATGCGCACGCCTTGAGCGTGAGCGCGCAGCGCGCCGAGAAGCGTGGACTTGCCCGCGCCGACGAAACCCGAGAGCACGGTGACAGGCAGTGGCGTTTGGTTCATTGCGGGCGTCTGGACGAGAATCGAAGCCACGATTCTGCATCAAACGCGCAGCGAGCGTGGGCAAACGCCGAAGCGGCGCGACGGCTCAGGCGCTGAAAGAAGAGGCGTTACTTCGAGGCTTGCAGCAGTTTCCAGCGCCGCAGAATCTCGATAATTTGCGCGGAGTACTTGTCGCGCAGCGCGGGCGTTTCGGAATGGTAAGCACCGACGGCCTGCCACGAATTGCCGTACTTGTTCATTTTCTGGCGCAGATGCCACGCGGCAACGTAGACGCTCTTGCACGGCTCCATGAGCGTGCCGCTCGAAATGCCGTATTGGGAGAGCGTGTTGAGATGAATCGAGTTGATTTGCATCAGCCCGTAGTCGGTCGAGCCATTGGCGTTCTTGTTGATGGCGTCGGGCTTGTTGTGGGATTCCTGCCAGGCGATGGCGCGCAGAATGAGCGGATTGACCTTCTGATACTTCGCTGCTTCGTCGAAACAGTCGGCGTGTGCAGAGGCGGCGGCCAGCATGGCGCCGCAACCCATCGCGAGTATTCGCAGGAATCGCTTCATCTTCGTTCTACTCCATCCGCCCGTGCGGAACCGTCATGCCGCCAGCGCCGCGGTTGCGCTGCGCCGAAATCCAATGTCCGTGTCCCTTACCGCGCCTGCTGGCATCGGGAAAACCCGTCCTTCGCGTCAGCGCCCGGGGGACCGAACCGCCCGTATCATACCGGCTGACGTCCCGGACCATAAGTTGGCTATCCGACATAGGTCCGACGGTACGCGGATTCGCCAGCGGGACACGCCTGCTGACTATCGGCGGCTTCTTAAACGTATGAATAATAAAGTAATCTAATCAGGTTACAATTCGTCTCCGCGTGCGTCGGCTTGTCTGACGAAAGGCCTCCCGATAGGGTTATCGGCAGGTCTTGCTGAAAGCTTGAGCGCGCAGGAATCATTGGCATGCAGCCGCCGGGCGCCATTGGCGGCAAACGAACTTGCACTATTTCGTTACACAAAGCTGCTATCGTCACATTTTTATAAATAATCGTTGGTCGGGCGGACACGTTCGCACCACGGTTGGCAGCGCCCTCGGATTGACGAACGGTGCTGCCTTAGCCGGTTTCTTGTACCCCGGCTCAGACATCACATCCATGAGAAGACAACCTATGGCACTGCGTCGCATGGCGACGGCACTGCTGGCGGCGGGACTTATCGTCGCGCAAGCCGCGCACGCGCAAGTGACGTTGAATTTCGTCAATGCCGACATCGACCAGGTCGCGAAGGCGATCGGTGCGGCTACCGGCAAAACCATCATCGTCGATCCCCGCGTCAAGGGACAGCTCAACCTCGTCTCCGAGAATCCGGTGCCCGAGGACCAGGCGCTGAAGACGCTGCAGGCGTCGCTGCGCATGCAGGGCTTCGCGCTCGTGCAGGATCACGGCGTCCTGAAGGTGGTGCCCGAGGCCGACGCCAAGCTGCAAGGCGTGCCGACCTACGTCGGCAACGCGCCGCAAGCGCGCGGCGATCAGGTCGTCACGCAGGTCTTCGTGCTGCACAACGAATCGGCGAACAATATCCTGCCGGTGCTGCGGCCGCTGATTTCGCCGAACAACACCATCGCCGCGTATCCGGCGAACAACACGCTCGTCGTCACGGATTACGCGGACAACGTGCGGCGCATCGCGGGCATCATCGCGGGCATCGACACAGCGGCGGGCCGCGAAGTCGATATCGTGCAGCTCAAGAACGCGAACGCAATCGATGTCGCGGAGCAAATGAACAAGCTGCTCGATCCGGGCACCGTCGGCAGCACGGACGCGACGCTGAAGGTCACCGTCACGCCCGACCCGCGCACCAACTCGCTGATGTTCCGCGCCTCCAGCAGCGCGCGGCTCGCGGCGGCCAAGGATCTGGCGAAGAAGCTGGATGCGCCGACATCGCAGCCGGGAAACATGCACGTCGTCCCGCTGCGCAACGCCGACGCGACGCGGCTCGCCAAGACGCTGCGCGCCATGCTCGGCAAGGGCGGCGGCAACTCGGACAACTCGTCGGGCAACGGCTCCGGCTCGAATTCGTCCAATTCGTTCGGGCAAAGCGGGCTCGGTAATTCATCGACTTCGACGGGCACCTCCGGCGTTCCGCCGCTGCCCGGCGGTCTTGGCAGCAGCAGTTCGGGCACCGGCAACAATCCGATGTCGGGCTCGGGCGGCACGCGCGACGCGGGCTTTTCCTCGAACAAGGACAGCGACAACGGCAACGACACGGGCAGCGGCGGCGGCATGATTCAGGCCGATTCCGCGACGAATTCGCTCATCATCACGGCAGCCGATCCGGTCTACCGCAATCTGCGCACCGTGATCGACCAGCTCGACGCACGCCGCTCGCAGGTCTATATCGAAGCGTTGATCGTCGAACTCTCGGCGACAACCGGCGCGAATCTCGGCATTCAGTGGCAGGGCCTGCTGCTGTCCAACGGCGGCAACAACGCGGTGTACGGCAGCACGAGCTTCGGCTCGGGCAACACGAACATCTTCGACCTGACCTTGCAGGGCAACGCGATCGCGCAAAATCCGTCGTCGGTCACGTCCACGAGTGGCCTGCTCGCCAACGGCCTGAACATCGGTCTGCTGCACCGCTTCGGCAATCTGTTCGGGCTCGGCGGCCTGCTGCAGGCGCTGTCCACCTCGGCGGATGCGAACATTCTCTCCACGCCTAACCTGATCACGCTCGACAACGAGGAAGCGAAGATCGTGGTCGGCCAGAACGTGCCGGTTGTGACGGGCTCGTACGCCACGCCGACCGCGAACGCCGCCACCTCCGTGACCGCGTTCAACACGTTCGACCGCCGCGACGTGGGCGTGACGCTGCACGTGAAGCCGCAGATCACCGACGGCGGTGTGCTCAAGCTCCAGATCTATCAGGAAGATTCGAGCGTCGACGCGACGACCAAGACCGATCCGGGCGGCGTGACCATCAACACGCGTTCGGTGCAGTCGACCATTTTGGCCGACGACGGCGAGATCGTCGTGCTCGGCGGCCTCATGCAGGATCAGTACAACAATAACAACAGCAAGATTCCGCTGCTCGGCGACATTCCGTTCATCGGCAGTCTGTTCCGCAGCGAAAGCAAGACCCGCACGAAGACGAACCTGATGGTGTTCCTGCGCCCGGTGATCGTTCGCGATCAGGCGACGGCCTCGCAGATCGCCAATACGCGCTATGAATATCTGCGCAATCAGCAGTATGGTTCGACGACGGACAACCGCCTGATCAAGGATCAGAACGTGCCGATGATGCCGCCGAAGCCGCTCGGTCCGAGCGAAGGCGGCGGCGCGCCGGCCCAGAATCTGCTCGACTGGAACAATCTGACGCGCGGCGTGCCGAGTTCGACGCTGCCGCAGGATCCGAACGCCGGTCCCGCGCCGCAGCCGTATCAGACCGCGCCGCAGAGCACGTATCCGGCGCCCGCGAACGGCGCGACCAACGCGATGCCCGGCAACGCGGCGACGAACGCCATGCCCGGCAACGCCGCCACGGGCTATGCGGTGCCGAACAACGCGCCGAGCGCCGCGCCGCTCGGCGGCAATCAGACGGGAGGACAGCCGTGAACACGCTGAACGCCGAAGCCGAAACCACGATCGCCACGGAAGCAACGGCCGCATCGCCGCTCGCAGCGCGGCTCGTGCCTTACGGCTTCGCGCGTACCGGCCAGATTCTCGTCGCCCAGAAGCATGACGACGTCACCGAAGTGTGGATCAGCGAGCGCACGAACGACGCGGCGCTCGCGGAAGTGGCGCGCAATTTCGGCGCGCTCACGATTGTCCGCAAGTCCGGCGACGAACTCGCGGCCGCGATCAACTCGGCTTACGCGCGCAATGACGGCAGCGCGGCCCAAGTGGTCGGCGAAGTGGAAGGCGAGGTCGATCTCTCGCGGCTCATGCAGGACATTCCCGAAGTGGAAGACCTGCTGGAATCCGAAGACGACGCGCCGATCATCCGCATGATCAACGCGCTTCTCACGCAGGCGGCGCGCGAACAGGCGTCGGATATTCACATCGAGCCGTTCGAGAACGCGTCGGTCGTGCGCTTTCGCGTCGACGGCACGCTGCGCGACGTCGTGCGTCCGAAGAAGGCGCTGCACGGCGCGCTGATCTCGCGCATCAAGATCATGGCGCAGCTCGATATCGCCGAGAAACGTTTGCCGCAGGACGGCCGCATCACGCTGCGCGTGGGCGGCCGGCCGGTCGATGTGCGCGTGTCCACGCTGCCGACCGGCCACGGCGAGCGCGCCGTGCTGCGTCTGCTCGAAAAAGACGCGCAGCGGCTCAACCTCGAAACGCTCGGCATGGCGCGCGACACGCTCGTCCAGTTCGACAAGCTGATCGGCCGGCCGCACGGCATCGTGCTCGTGACCGGCCCGACCGGCTCCGGCAAGACGACCACGCTCTATGCGTCGATGTCGCGGCTCGAAACCACGACCACCAACATCATGACGGTGGAAGACCCGATCGAATACGATCTCTCGGGCATCGGCCAGACGCAGGTGAACGAGCGCATCGGCATGACGTTCGCGCGGGCGCTGCGCTCGATTCTGCGTCAGGACCCGGACATCATCATGATCGGTGAAATCCGCGACCTCGAAACCGCGCAGATCGCGGTGCAGGCGTCGCTGACCGGCCACCTCGTGCTCGCGACGCTGCACACGAACGACGCGGCCTCGGCCGTCACGCGTCTGACGGACATGGGCGTGGAGCCGTATCTGCTCGCGTCGTCGCTGCTCGGCGTGCTCGCGCAGCGTCTCGTGCGCCAGCTGTGCCCGGTCTGCAAGGAAGAGCGCGAGGAAGAAGACGGCGTAAAGCACTGGCATCCCGTGGGCTGCGACCGATGCGGTCAGTCGGGCTACGTGGGCCGGCGCGGCGTATACGAACTGCTGCTGATCGACGACGCCATTCGCCCGCTGATTCATCGCAACGCCGCCGACGCCGAGATTCTCGCGGCGGGCCGCGCGCACGGCATGCGCACGCTGCGCGAGGACGGGAACCGCTGGCTGAACGCGGGCGTGACATCGCTCGAGGAAGTGCTGCGCGTGACAGGCGGAGACTAAGCGTATGCCGGCGTTCCGTTTCGAAGCCATCGACCAGGCGGGCAAGACGCAGACCGGCGTGCTCGACGCCGACAGCGCCCGCGCCGCGCGCAGCCACCTGCGCACGCAAGGACTGACGCCGCTCGTCGTCGAGGCGGCGGGCACGCGCACGCGCGGCGAACGGCAGCAACGGCTCTCGCTCGGACGACGGCTGTCGCAACGCGAACAGGCCATTCTCACGCGCCAGCTCGCGAGTCTGTTGATCGCCGGCCTGCCGCTCGGCGAAACGTTGTCCGTGCTGACCGAGCAATCCGAACGCGATTACATTCGCGAACTGATGGCCGCGATCCGCGCCGAAGTGCTCGGCGGGCATTCGTTCGCGAACGCGCTGGCGCAGCATCCGAAGGACTTCCCGGAGATTTATCGCGCGCTCGTGGCGGCGGGCGAGCATACCGGCAAGCTCGGCCTCGTGCTCTCGCGTCTCGCGGACTACATCGAGCAGCGCAACGCGTTGAAGCAAAAGATCATTTTGGCGTTCACGTATCCGGGCATCGTCACGCTTATTGCGTTCGGCATCGTCACGTTCCTGCTGAGTTACGTGGTGCCGCAAGTGGTGAACGTCTTCGCCAGCACGAAGCAGGCGCTGCCGTTCCTCACCGTGATGATGATGGCGCTGTCCGCCTTCGTGCGCAGTTACTGGTGGGCCGTGCTGATCGGCGTGGTGCTCATCGCGTGGCTCGTGCGGCGCGTTTTGTCGCGGCCCGGACCGCGCATGGCCTTCGACCGCTGGCTATTGACGGCGCCGCTCGTCGGCAAGCTCGTGCGCGGCTATAACACCGTGCGCTTCGCCAGCACGCTCGCGATCCTCACCGCCGCCGGCGTGCCGATCCTGCGCGCGCTGCAGGCGGCGGGCGAAACCCTGAGCAACACCGCGATGCGCCAGAACGTCGACGACGCCATCGTGCGCGTGCGCGAAGGCTCGGCGCTCTCGCGCGCGCTCGCCAACACGAAGACGTTCCCGCCCGTGCTCGTGCACTTGATCCGCTCGGGCGAAGCCACCGGTGACGTCACCACGATGCTCGACCGCGCGTCCGAAGGCGAAGCGCGCGAGCTCGAACGCCGCACGATGTTCCTCACGAGCCTGCTCGAACCGCTCCTGATTCTCGCGATGGGCGGCGTGGTGCTGGTGATCGTGCTCGCGGTGATGCTGCCGATCATCGAACTGAATAATCTGGTGCAGTAATGAACGCCCTGCAAACTCGCCTGCTCACGCTCGCCGCCCTCGCGCTCTTTTGCGTGACGGTGACCTATTGGGTCGTCACGCTGACTTCGCGTCAGACCGCGCCGTCGCCCGCCGCCGCCGCGACGCGTACGCCGTCGGTCGAACAGGCCGCGACTATTTTCGGCGGCCAGCTGGAGCGGCAAGCGAACTCCGACGTGCATCTGTTCGGCATTCTCGCGCTGCAAGGCGGTGCGGCGGCGATTGTCAGCTACGGCGGCGAGCCGCCGCGCGCGGTGTCGCTCGGCGGCCCGCTCACGCAGGGCGTGAAGCTCTCGCAAGTGAAAGCGCGTTCGATCATCGTCGAACGCAACGGCGTGAAGTCGGAAATCTTCCTGCCGCCGGTACCGCCCGGACCGACGATCTACGTCCGTTGACCGCGGTCACGGCGCGATAAACGCCGGTCGATAGAATGCCCGTCGGCTTCGGTCGAACGAAGCCGCATGTTCTTCAATCAACAGCGGGCGCAAGCCCTGAATCAACACGAGGTAGCAGTCATGCAAATGTGGACGCAACGCCGCATGGAAATCACCCAGGCCAAGGCGCGCCGTCAACGCGGTTTTACGCTCATCGAAATCATGGTCGTGATCGCGATTCTCGGCATTCTCGCCGCGCTGATCGTGCCGAAGATCATGAGCCGCCCCGACGAAGCGCGCCGCGTGGCCGCGAAGCAGGACATCGGCACCATCATGCAGGCCATGAAGCTGTACCGGCTGGATAACGGCCGCTATCCGACGCAGGAGCAAGGTCTGCGCGCGCTCATCGAGAAGCCGACGACGGAACCCGTGCCGAACAACTGGAAGGACGGCGGCTATCTGGAACGCCTGCCGGCCGATCCGTGGGGCGGCCAGTATCAGTATCTGAATCCGGGTGTGCACGGCGAAATCGACGTGTTCAGCTACGGCGCGGACAACAAGGCGGGCGGCGAGGGCAACGATGCCGACGTCGGCTCGTGGCAGTAAAAGGAACGTGAAGTGAACAGGCACGGCAAGCACAGCGCAGCGCGTCGGAATGCGGGTTTCACGCTGCTGGAAATGCTCGTCGTGCTGGTGATCGCGGGCTTGCTCGTCTCGCTCGCGTCGCTGCAACTCACGCGCAATCCGCGCACCGATCTCAACGAAGAAGCGCAACGGCTCGCGCTGCTCTTCGAATCGGCGGGCGACGAAGCGCAAGTGCGCGCCCGGCCCATTGCGTGGCAGCCGGTGGAAGGCGGATTCCGCTTCGATATCCGCACCGAAGACGGCTGGCGTCCGCTGCGCGACGACCTTCTGCGCGCGCGCCGCTGGGAAGGCGGCGTGACGAGCGTGAGCATTCAGTTTCTCGATTCGGACAAGTCCGTGAGCCGGCTCGTCTTCGGCACCGAAGCCATCGACACGCCCATGGAAATCACGCTCGTCTCGGCGGTGGGCCGGGCGACGATCATCGGCAGCGGCAACGGCCGCTTTCAGGTGCGGTGATGCGTGCGCGAGCCACACACCGCCGCATACAGCGCGGCTTCACGATGATCGAGGTGCTCGTCGCGCTGGCGATTCTCGCGGTGGCGCTCGCGGCGTCGCTGCGCGCGGTCGGGTCGATGGCGACGAGCGAAGCGGATCTGCATCGGCGTTTGCTGGCCGGATGGAGCGCGGACAACGAGCTTGCCCAGCTCCGGCTTTCGCATGTGTTTCCGGATATCGGCTCGCGCACGTTCGACTGCTCGCAGGGCAATCTTAAGCTCGTCTGCACGCAGCGCGTTTCGGCCACGCCGAACCCTATTTTCCGGCGCGTGGAGATGTTCGTCGCAACGCCGGGCCGCACCGGTTATCTCGCGCAAATGGTCACGGTGGTGGCGAATGAAACGAATCGTTCGCTCTGATTCGCGCCGCACGGCGCGGCGGCAGCGCGGTTTCACGCTGCTCGAAATGCTCATCGCCATCGCCATTCTCGCGGTGATCGCGGTGTTGTCGTGGCGCGGGCTCGATCAGATCATTCGCGGCCGCGCGACTATTACGAACGCGATGGAAGACGAGCGCGTGGTCGCCCAGTGTTTCGATCAGATGCGCATCGACGCGCGGCAGGCCGCGACCGACGACGAAGCCGGCCAGCCGGCGGTCTCGCTCGGCAACGGCACACTGCAGATCGTGCGCGGCGTGTTCGCGCCGGCCACCGCGCCGCGCTTGCAAGTGGTGCGGTATCGGCTGACGGACGGGCGCATCGTGCGTTACGCGTCGCCGCCGCTCGAAAATGTCGGCGAAGTGCGGCGCGCGCTTTCGTCGAGCGATACCGCCGATGGCTGGAGCGCCGTGCCGTTGCTCGGCGGCGTCGGGTCGCTCGCGACGCGCGTCTACATTCCGCAGAAAGGCTGGACGACGCGCATGGCCGACGTGCTTTCGCAGATCAACGAGAACGACAACAATCTGAAGGTGCCGCAACTCGGCAACGCGCCGCTCGCGCGTGCCGTCGCGGGCATTCAGGTGGCGGTCGGCGCGCCGAATCTGCGTGTGCCGATCACGCGCGTGTTTCTGGTCGGAGAATGAGGATGCGTGCATCGGGCCGAAGCAAACGGGAGCGTGGCGTCGCGATCATCAGCGCGTTGCTTGTAGTCGCACTGTCGTCCATTCTCGTGTCCGGCATGTTGTGGCGACAGCAGGTGCAGGTGCGGCGCATCGAGAATCAGCGGCTGCTCGCGCAGGCCCAGTGGATATCGCGCAGCGCGCTCGACTGGACGCGGCTCATTCTGCGTTCCGAAGCCGATACCTCGCCGACCGTCACGTATCTCGGCGGCGTGTGGGGCGTGCCGATCGCGAAGACGAAGCTCTCCGACTTTCTCGGGCAGATCGGCGAAGTGCGCGCGCAGGAAGGCGCGCAGACGTTTCTGTCCGGCTCCATCGAAGACGCACAGGCGAAGTTCAACCTGCGCAATCTGGTTGCGACGCCGACGCCCGGCGTGCTGACCATCAACGTCGAGCAGATTCAGTCGTTTCAGCGGCTTCTGACGATGCTCGGCATCAACGGATCGCTCGCGAAGACGGTGGCCTTGCAGATGCGCGCGGGTCTCTCGCGCTCCGCGACGCGCTTTCAGACGCAAACGGGCAACGGCGCGTCTGCGGCGAGTTCGCCGGCGGAGGTGATGGCGGCGATCGCGCAAGGCGGCGGCACGGGCGGCGGCAATTTCACCGACGATCCCGGCCTCAAGGACGCCGACAACGACGCGCCGGTCGCGCCGCTGCAAATGATCAGCGTGGATTCGCTGCTGGACGTGCCCGGTTTTTCGGCCGAAGCCGTCGCGAAGCTGCGGCCGTTCGTGACCGTACTGCCGACGACGACCGCCGTGAACATGAACACCGCGCCCGCCACGGTCGTCGCCGCCGTGGTGCCGGGCATGAGCCTGTCGCAGGCGCAGGCGTTCGTGGCGCGGCGCGAGACCGTGTTTTTCCACGATGCCGGCAACGTGCAGCTCGCGCTGACCGGCGCGGGCGTGCGTTCGACGTCGATCGACCCGAACGAACTCGACGTCACCACGCGCTATTTCGTGATTCATGGGCGCGTCGAGCACGAGCGGGCGCAACTGGAGCGCACCACGCTCGTGTACCGCGATCCGACGACGCACACCACGCGCATCGTCTATACGCGCGACGCGCTCTGATGACGCTGTTACTGACAAAAGGAAGTGGCCTTTGAGCACACTGATCGTTCTACTACCGCCGCGCGATCCCGCCGTGCGCTCGCAGGAGTGGCAACTGCCAGAAATGGCGTTCCTGCTGCTGGACAAGCGCGGCGAGACGCAGCGCGCCGGCCGCGCCGCAGTCGGCCTTCTGCCGCGCGCCAACGCAACCGTGCTGATTGTCGCGGCGCGCGACACCCTGCTGCTCGCCGCTACCATTCCGCCGCTGAAGGGTCCGAGACTGCGCCAGGCGCTGCCGAACGTGGTCGAGGATCAACTGATTCAGGACGCGCAGACGTGCCACATCGCCGTCGATCCCGCCGCGCTCGCGGACGGGCGGCGGGTGGTCGCCGTCATCGACCGCGGCTGGTTCCGCTTCGTCTGCGACGCGTTCATGAGCACCGGGCATCGCAATCTGAAGGCGGTTCCGGCCATGCGCTGCCTGCCGGTTCCGGCCGCCGCGCCTGTCGTCGAGACGCCGGAGGGCGAAGAAGAAGCCGCCCAGCCGCCCACGCCGTTCATCGCGGGATTGCTGGGCAACGTGATTTCGACCGCGCCTGCGCTGATCGGCGAAATCGAAGCGACGGCGCCCGCGAGCGCCGCCGCGCCGCGCGTCGAAATAGCCATCGCGCGCGGCGAACGCGCGGCGCTCGGCGAAGGGCTTGCGCTGCCCGTCGATTCGATAGCACCGACGCTCGACGCACTGGCGGGCGAGCATCCGCTCACGCTTTATTCGCTCGTCGATATGCCCGGCGACGAGCCGCGGCTTGCGGCGTCGCGCGCGCACGCGTCCGTCGCGGGCGCGCAGCCGCTTGCGTTCGAGGCGCTCGCCCGCAATGCGCTCGCGAGCCGCTTCGACCTGTGCCAGTTCGAATTCGCCGCCCAGCCATGGCGACTCGATCGCGCGACCATGCGCCGCCTGCGCGTGCCGATCGCGCTCGTGGCGGCGTCGGTCATCGTGTCGATCATCGGCATCAACGTGCAGTGGATTCAGCTTTCGCGCCAGCGCGACGGCATCAGCGACCAGATGACCAGACTGCTGCTCGACACGTTCCCCAAAACCACGACCGTGCTCGACGCGCCCGACCAGATGGCGCGCAACCTCGACCGGCTGCGCGTGGCGTCAGGCGAGCTGTCGCCGTCGGATTTTCTGTCGCTCGCCGACGGCCTCGCGCGCTCGCTCGGTCCGGTGCCGGTGAACGGCATCGCCGGGCTGGATTATCGCGACCGTCATCTCGAAGTGACCTTCAAGCCGGAAACCAAGGTCGATCCGGACCTCGGCAAGCGCCTCGCGGCCAACGGGCTGAACGGCGCCATCGACACGAACACCGGCAAATGGACCATCAGGAGCGGCCAATGAAAGCGGAAATCGGACGAACGCTCTCCGAGTTCTGGGAGGCGCGCACCGCGCGCGAAAAGACGCTGCTGATGTGGGGCGGCCTGCTGCTCGGCATCGTGCTCGTGTATCTCGTGCTGTGGGCGCCGGCTTACGAAGGCCGCGCGCGTCTGCGCGACACCTTGCCGACCATGCAGCGCCAGCTCGCCGCGATGACCGCGCAAGCGAACGAAGCGCGGTCGCTTGCCGGCAGCGCCGAGGGCGTGACGCCGACGGGCGGCGCGCTGCGTGATGCGCTCGCGAAGTCGCTCGCGGACAACAACATGCAGCCGACGCAGGTGCAGGTCATCGGCGCGGCGGTGCAGATTCAGTTGAAGAACGCGTCGTTTCCTAACTGGACGATGTGGCTCGACGACGCGCGCAAGCAGTTCAAGGTGCAGGTGTCGGAAGCGCACATTCAGGCGCTGAAGCCGGACGGTCAGGTGGACCTGACGGCATCGCTGCAACCGGCCGGGGTCAAATGAGCTACTGGACTCGCCGACTCAGGCTCGCGCTGCCGGGACTTATCGTGATGGTGTTGTCGGTGGCGGGCACGCTGCTCGTCATGATGCCCGCCGCGTGGATCACGCCGCAATTCGCGAAGGCGACCGGCGGCCACGTGAATCTCGCCGACCCGTCCGGTTCGCTCTGGCGCGGCTCCGCGACGCTGATGTTCGCGGCGAGCACCGACGGCTCCGGCGCGACGCTGCTGCCGGGACGCATCGAGTGGACGACGGCGTTCTGGCCGCTTTTCACCGGCCGCGTGCACATGACCATGCGGCAGACGGAAGCGATGCCCGACCCCGTGATCGTCGATGCGACGACGCGCGGCGCGACGCTCTCGGCGGGCGGAATCGCGGTTCCGGCGACGCTGCTCGCAGGACTCGGCGCGCCGTTCAACACGCTGAATTTCGAAGGCACCGTGCGGCTTTCGTGGACCGAATTCCGCTTGCTCGGCAGGAATGCTTACGGACAGTTCGTGGTGACGCTGGACGACATGGCGTCGCGCGTATCGCGGGTCAAGCCGCTCGGTTCGTATCGCGTCGCGTTGCAGGCGCAGGGTGCGACGGCGAGCATTGACCTCTCGACAACCCGAGGCCCTTTGCTGTTGACCGGCAGCGGCGTGATCTCGCAACAAGCGACGACGTTCGAAGGCACCGCGAAAGCAGAGCCGCAACAGCGCGAAAATCTGGCGGGACTGTTGAATCTGCTTGGACGACACACCGATCCGGACACCGTCGCGCTGACGTTCGCGCATTACTAAGCGCAGAATCAGCCGCCGGCTGCGTCCTTTTCCGTCGCGGACATCGTCTCGGGCGCGGAAGCCGGCGCGGGCGCCTCGACGCCGCCCGTCTCCCGGTTCATCTGCGCGACATCCCAACCGCCGCCCAGCGCCTTCACCAGTCCGACGGACGCGACCATGCGCTGCCCCGCGATATTCGCAAGCTTCTGTTCCGCCGTGAACGCCGTGGTCTGCGCAGTCAACACGCTGATGAACGCGACCGTTCCCGCCTTGTATTGATTGTTGATGATGGCGAGCGCCTGCTGCGCGGACTGAACCGCCTGCTGCTGCACGACGACTTCCTGTTCGAGAATCCGCAGCGACGCAAGGTTGTCTTCGACGTCCTGGAACGCGGTCAGCACTGTTTGCCGATACGTTGCGACGTCCTGGTCGTAGGCGGCGCGGGCCGCTTCGGTGCGCGCTGCGCGCAAGCCGCCGTCGAAGATAGTCGCGGCGATATCCGGCCCGAGCGTCCAGAAACGCGACGGCGCGCGCAGCAATTGCGACAGCACCGAGCTTTCGAAGCCGCCCTGCGCCGACAACGTGAGCGTAGGGAAATACGCGGCGATCTCGATGCCGATCTGCTCGTTCGCCGCAGCCGCCTTGCGCTCCGCCGACGCGATATCCGGACGCCGCTCCAGGAGCGCCGACGGCATCGCGGTGGGAACGGTGGGCGGCGTGGCGTCGAGCGGCATGGCGGGAAGCGCGAACGTCGAAGCCGGTTCGCCGACGAGCACCGCGATGGCATGCTCATATTGCGCGCGGGCCACGCCGTTGTCGATGGCGGCGGCCTGCGCCGACTGCAACTGCGTCTGCGCCTGAATCACGTCCGAGCGCGCGACGATGCCCTGCGCGTACTGGTTCTGCGTGAGCTTGAGCGACTGCTGGTAAGCCGCAACGGTATCGTCGAGCAGCTTTTGCTGCGCGTCGAGCGCGCGCAGCTGGAAGTAGGTCTGCGCGAGCGTCGCCTGCGCGGACAGACGCGCGTTAGCGAGATCCGCAGCCGCGCCCTGTTGCCCCGCCTTTTGCGCCGTCACTGCCCGGCCGATGTTGCCCCACAAGTCCGGCTCCCACGACGCATCGAGCGCGAGGCTGTAGTCGTTGCTGACCCTGCTGCGGTTGGAGAACGCGGTGGTCGTCGTGCCGCTGCTGGTAGCCGATCCCGCTCGCGACGCCGACGCGGACAAGCCGATGGTCGGGAAATACGCCGCCCGCGCCTCGCCGACGAGCGCGCGCGCCTGCCGATACGCCGCCGCGTACTGCGCGATGGTCTGGTTCGACTGGTTCAGACGCGTTTCGAGATCGTCTAGGCGCGAGTCGTTGTAGACGGTCCACCAGTCGCCGCGGTCCGCCCGGTCGGCAGGTTGCGCGATTTTCCAGCCCTCGGGCGCTTCCTTGAAGGCGGCGGGCATCGGCGTGGAAGGACGCTGATAATCCGGGCCGACGGCGCAACCCGCGATCAAAAGCGCGCAACTGGCGGCAATCGCGATTGCGCTCAGTTTCCGCGCGTGACGGCGAGCGGCGGGATGGCGGGACCTGATGGAAGCGGAAACGGCGGGGCGATACGGCATCTGCTTGTCGGGGATTCTGTCGGCGTCGGTTCGTCCGGTGCGGCGAACGCGGTCAGCCGAGATAGTAACGGAACGCCCGCTGCGTGCTTCGCAGCGGGCGTCGGGCAGACGTTAGGGTAACGGCTTCACCGTAAGGCTGGTGTTACGCGAGGGAAGGAATCGGTTACGGCGCGTTACTCGCGCTAGACGCGACAGCTACGACGCGACGCGACGCGCGGTTCAGCGGCCCGTCGAGCCGCCGCCGGCCGGGCAGCCGGTGCATGGCGAGCCAAGCAAGGCACGGGGCGACGCCGCGCCCGTTTTCCCGGAAGCCTCGCCTTTGCGCCGATGCCGATTCTCGAACCAGCCCATGGCGAGCACCGCCAGCGAGCCGCCCGGCAGCAGAAACACGATCAGATAAAGCGCGAGCTTCCACGGATTCATCTTCGACGGGACGAAGTGACGGGAAGCACTGGCGATCGTGCTGCTGACTTGGCCGACGTGTCGGCGGGCGGTGCGGGCGAAGCGGGTCATTTGAAGGGTCTCTCGGGGCGTCCTTTTAGCGACGCGACTGGCGTCAAAACATGGTCTCGGGCGGCGCATGAAGCGCGTAACTCGTTGCATAGAATAATATTGACTGTGCAAGTACTTTTCAAGATACTGGCGATTGCTTTTTCTCCGACTGTTGTTTCGCGGCACGCCGCGCCGACGTCAAACCGCATGGACAGCGAACCGCTATACGACCCCGCCACGATCCGGCTCGAAACGAGCCTCGGCTATCACCTTGCGAAGGCGCGCAACGTATTGATCGCGCGCACCGACCAGGCGTTGAAGCCGCTCGATCTCACATCGCAACAGATCGGCGTGATTCTTTCGCTGGCTGCTGGGCGAGCGCGGACGCCGCTGGAGCTGTCGAGAGAGATGTCGTATGACAGCGGCTCCATGACGCGGATGCTGGACAGGCTCGAGAAGAAGGGCTTCGTGAGCCGCACCCGCAGCGACGCGGACCGGCGCATCGTCGAACTGAAGCTGACCGAGCGCGGGCAAGACGCCGCCGCGCGCCTGCCCGCTATCGGCGCGGCGGTGCTGAACGAACAACTGCACGGCTTTAGCCGCGCCGAACTGGATCTGCTGATCGCGATGCTGGCTCGCATCATCGGCAACTCGCCGATGGACGACAGCGCGGCCTGCGGACTCCACGATACGGATCTGGACTAACGACTGCCCTCTAGACGTCGGCACGGATTGCCCATTTCACTGTCTGGGCAGAGAATGCCGCGACACGAATAATTCACGCGCTGGAGCACAACAACAATGGCAACCACGACCGCGACCGATCACGCCGCCCCGCCCGCCCCGGCCCCGCTCACCGGCGGCATTCTCGCGCTCCTGACGATGGGCCTCGCGCTCGGCACGTTCATGGAAGTGCTCGACACGTCGATCGCCAACGTCGCGGTGCCGACCATCTCGGGCAGCCTCGGCGTCGCGACGAGCGAAGGCACGTGGGTCATCTCGTCCTATTCGGTGGCGTCGGCGATTGCGGTGCCGCTGACCGGCTGGCTCGCGCGGCGCGTCGGCGAGGTCAAGCTCTTCACCATCTCGGTACTGCTGTTCTCCGTCGCCTCGGCGCTGTGCGGCTTTGCGCAGAATTTCGAATCGCTCATCGCGTTCCGGCTGCTGCAAGGGCTCGTCTCCGGCCCGATGGTCCCGCTCTCGCAAACCATCCTCATGCGCAGTTATCCGCCGGAAAAGCGCGGACTCGCGCTCGGTTTATGGGCGATGACCGTGATCGTCGCGCCGATCTTCGGGCCCGTGATGGGCGGCTACATCACCGACAACTACACGTGGCCGTGGATCTTCTATATCAACGTGCCGATCGGCGTATTTTCGGCGGCTATCGCGTACTTCCTCTTGCGCGGCCACGAGACGAAGACGACCAATCAGCGCATCGACGGCGTCGGGCTGGCGCTGCTCGTGATCGGCGTCTCGAGCCTGCAAATGATGCTCGACCTCGGCAAGGACCGCGACTGGTTCAATTCGAACTTCATCGTGGCGCTGGCGATCATCGCGGCCATTTCGCTCGCGTTCATGTTCGTGTGGGAGATCACGGAAAAAGAGCCGGTCATCGACTTGTCGCTCTTTCGCGACCGCAATTTCGCGATGGGCGTGCTCATCACGTCGCTCGGCTTTCTTGCGTTCTTCGGGTCGGTGGTCGTGCTGCCGCTGTGGTTGCAGACGGTGCTCGGTTACACGCCCTGGCTCGCCGGCCTCGCGACCGCGCCGGTCGGCATACTCGCGCTCGTGCTTTCGCCGATGATCGGCCAGAACATGCATCGCATGAATCTGCGCGTGGTCGCGAGCTTCGCGTTCATCGTGTTCGCGTTCGTGTCGTACTGGAACTCGACGTTCACGCTCGACACGCCGTTTCATCAGATCGTCTATCCGCGCCTGATTCAGGGGATCGGCGTGGCGTGCTTCTTCGTGCCGATGACGACGATCACGCTCTCCAGCGTCTCCGATGAAAGGCTCGCGGGCGCGGCAGGATTGTCGAATTTCCTGCGGACGCTGTCGGGCGCCATCGGCACGGCGGTCAGCACGACGTTCTGGGAAAACGACATGATTCGCCATCATGCCGTGCTCACCGAATCGGTCACGCCCTACGCGCAGACGACCACGGCTTATTCCGACCTGCTTTCGGGCGTCGGCCTGTCAGGACAGGCGCTCACCGCGCAACTGGATCGTGTCGTGGCCGCGCAGGCGTACATGATGTCGACCAACGACTTCTTCCGCATTTCCTTCTATGCGTTTCTCGTGCTCGCCGCGATGGTCTGGCTGACGCGTCCGCGCAAGGGCGCATCCGCGTCGATGGGTCATTGACGCAGGAGCGTCACTGAATCGGCGTGACCGATTGCGCCGGCTGGCTGTCCAGATTGAGCGGAACAGACTGCATCTGCTGCGGCTGCTGCACGGCCTGCGGCGTGGCGCTGACGGGACGCGACGTGCCGTTGCGCACGAATTGCTTGAAGTCCGCGCCCGCCTGCCACGGGTTCGGATCGCAGCCGAGCGGACTGTCGCAGTGCGCCGCGAAGCCGATGGTCGCCGTGCCTTCGTTGCTCGGCGTCTTTGTGACCTGATACGCGAGCGCGCGCTTGCCGCTCGACGGGCCGGCCGTCTGAATGACGGAATCCGTGATCGCTTGCAACTTGTACTCGGAATGATTCGTCACCCAAACCTGCGCGCGCGCCCACCACGCGTCGCATTCGAGCTTGCTCATGCAGGTGAGCGGCGCGGTGGCCTGTTCGATCGTCTGGCTGCTGACCTGCGTTTCGGCGGCGCACCCGGCGATCAAGGCGAGCGACGCGGCTGCGCTGATGAGTCGGTAGTTCATCGCAATCCCGATAGTCGATAAAAAGCCAATTTTCGGTCCGCACGCGCGTGCGATGTTCGGCGCGTTTCCGTCTGTTGCAAAACGCGTCGTTTTTGCCAGACTCGCCGAAGCGAAGCAGGAAAAAACGCCCGTGAGCGCGATCACACGCCGACGCTGTTCGGCTTGTAATCCCGATACGCGGCGACGAACGCGTCGAACGGTTCAGTCTCTTCGCGTTCGATGGCGGCTTGCTCCGTCAGCGACTTCGCGGCAAGCGCTTCCATGTCGCGCTCTTCGTCGGGCGGCAGCGGGCGGCGGCGAAAGTACTCCGCGTGCGCACGGCTGATGTCGAACGCGAACGTCTCGAAGGACTGCTGCTTGTCGCGCATCGTCTGCAGCACGCGAGCCGACGGTGTCAGCGACGCGTCCGCAATGCGCGGGCGAAGCGCCGCGAGTGCGCGCGTGTGGTCGTCGTTACCGGCGAGCGCGTCGAGCGTGCTGGCGACCGGCTCGATGGCATCGAACAATTCGTTCGCCCACGCCTGCATCGAAACCTGCGCGCCGTCACGACGAAGCGTCAGGCCCGGTTTGCGTCCTTCCTTCGTGATGGCGTTGAAGTTGTCGTTCGCCTCGATGTTCGCCTCGCGCGGCAAGAGCGGGCTGTCTTCCAGTGCGCAGTAAAGCAGATACGCATCCAGAAAGCGCGCCGTTTCGAGCGCGATGCCGGCCGGCGCGAACGGATCGATATCCAGGCAGCGCACTTCGATGTATTGCACGCCGCGCTCGGCCAGCGCGTGCAGCGGGCGCTGGCCGGAACGTGCTACGCGCTTCGGACGGATCGTCGAGTAGAACTCGTTTTCGATCTGCAACACATTCGTATTGATCTGCACCCACTCGCCGTCGCGCTGCGTGCCGATGGCTTCATACGGCGCATACGGCTGGCTCACGGCTTTTGCGAGCACGTCGAGGTACGCGTCGAGGTGATCGTAGCTCGGCAGCAGATCGGCCTGCGCCGGATTGTTCGTGTAGCCGAGGTCGCTCATGCGCAGGCTGGTGGCATGCGGCAGATAGAACGTGTCGTCGTCGAACGTTTCGAGCCGATGCGGCTTGCCTTCGACGAAGCGTTTATTCAGCGCGGGCGACGCGCCGAACAGATACATCAAGAGCCAGCTCGTGCGGCGAAAGTTGCGGATCAGCGCGAAGTAACGCTCCGAGCGGAAGTCCTGCAACGACAGCGTGCTCGCCGGATCGAGCGCCTGCCACGCTCGCCACACGTTCTCGTCGAGCGAATAGTTGTAGTGAATGCCCGCGATGCATTGCATCGTGCGGCCGTAACGCAGCGCGAGTCCGCGACGATACACGTGCTTCAGTTTGCCGATGTTCGACGTGCCGTAATAACCGAGCGGGATCTCGTCCTCGGGCGGCAGCGCGTTGGGCATCGAGTGATTCCACAGCAGCTCGTCGCCGAGATGCGCGTAGGCAAAGCGATGAATCGCGTCGAGACGCGCGAGCGCGCGCGCGGCGTCCGGCTCGGCGGGCGTGATGAGTTCGACGAGCGCTTCCGAATAGTCCGTCGTGATGAGCGGATGCGTGAGCGCCGAGCCGAACGACCGCGGATGCGGCGTCATTGCGAGCTTGCCATCGGCCGTCACGCGCAGGCTTTCCTTTTCGATGCCGCGCAAGCCTTGGCGCAGGGCGTCGGCGTGTGGGCCGGACGCGAGCGCGGCAAGCCTGCGCTGGTATGCGCCGGCTGCGGGGTGAGCGGGATTTTTATTTGCCATTGAAGCGTTCTGCGAAGAGCGCGAGTGGCTCGCGCCCGGTCAAATTTTCGGGTAGCGGGCACTTTAACATCTCGGTGTTGCCCGTGCTTGAGGCTCCGATTGGCGCGGTTCGCAGCGCGATGAACGCGTGTTGGCGATGCAATGAAAAAGCGCCCGCGCGTCGTTCGACGGCGGGCGCAGCGGTGCTAATTTTGCTTTCAGGCGACCTTTCCCGCTTCGCTGTGTGTGCGCTCGGTGTCGAGCAACGCTTCCTTGCGCGACAAGCCCCAGCGATAGCCGGCAATCGCGCCATCCTTGCCGATCACGCGATGACACGGAATCGCCAACGCCACGGGATTCGATGCGCACGCGCTCGCGACGGCCCGCACTGCGCCCGGCGATCCGACCGACGCCGCGACGTCCGTATAGCTGCGCGTCTCGCCGTAGGGAATCTGGCGCAGCGCATCCCAGACGCGCTGCTGAAACGCGGTCGCGCCGATGTCGAGCGGCAAGTCGAACCGCTCGCGCGTGCCGTGCAGATACGCGCGAATCTGCGCGATGAACGGCTCCATGCGCGCGTCGTCCCGAACGCGCTCGGCCAGCGCGAAATCGGCGGCGAGCTGGTCGATGAGCGCGGCGGGATCATCGCTGAAAGCGATCTTGCAGACGCCCTTGTCCGTCGCCGCGACGAGCACGGTGCCGAGCGGCGTGGCCGCGGTCGCGTAGCGCACGGTCAGTCCCGCGCCCTTGCGCCGATACGCAGACGGCGTCATGCCGAGTTCCGCTGGGGCGGCGTCATACATACGCGACGGCGAGCCGAAACCGGCGTCCTGCGTGGCGCGCGTGACATCGCGCCCGCGCTGCAAGGCATCGCGCAGCACGCCCGCGCGCCGGGCCGCCTGATATTGTCGCGGCGAAATCCCGACGATCCGCGAGAACAGCCGCTGCAAATGGAACGGGCTGACGTGCACGGCGTCGCTCAGTTGGGCGAGCGTCATGCGCTGCTGCGGATCGGCGTCGAGCACCTTGCACGCGCGCTCGACGATGGCGAGTTCGCGCGGCAGGCTCGTCGGCTGACAGCGCTTGCACGGGCGATATCCGGCGGCTTCGGCTGCGTCGGTTGTCGTGAAGAAGGACACGTTCTCGCGACGCGGCGCCCGCGACGCGCATGACGGGCGGCAGAATACGCCGGTCGTGCGCACGGCGAAGAAGAATGCGCCGTCGGCTTTGGCGTCGCGTCCGGCGACGGCTTGCCAGCGGCTTTCATCCGTTTGATAGAGGGGCATTTCTGCGGCGTTCATGATGACCTCGGCGGCTTTTGGGTACGCGTCCACTGTAGAGCCGTGCCGATGAGGTTACGCGCCGTTCCTTGCTCTGTCATTTTTGGCTCGTCCAGCGTTGCGACAAAAAGTGACGCGCAGATACCACACATCGACGCCATAGGGGTTTTTACTAAAATTTCTATTGCGTCGCATCAACCCGCTGTGTATTATTGGAACTGTCTCCTCCATGTCTCCTCCTGATATGGATTCAGCCCGCCGACTAGGCGGGCTTTTTTTTTCGCCTTCTCATCTGCAGCAGGCGTAAAAAAACCGGGCGCTAGTGGCCCGGCTTTCTCGTAGTTGCGTCCGACTACAGCACGTAGCGTGACAAATCCTCGTCTTCCGCGACATCGCCCAAAGCGCGGTCCACGTACGCCGCGTCGATCTTCACCGGCTGGCCTGCGTGGTTGCCCGCCGCGAACGACACTTCCTCGAGCAGCTTTTCGATCACCGTATAAAGCCGCCGCGCGCCGATGTTCTCAGTCTTCTCGTTCACCGAGAACGCGATTTCGGCCAGACGCCGGATGCCGTCATCGGCGAAGTCGAGTTCGACGTCTTCCGTTGCGAGCAGCGCCTTGTACTGTTTGACGAGACTCGCGTCGGTCGAATTCAGGATGGACTCGAAATCGCCCACGGACAGCGAATCCAGCTCGACGCGAATCGGGAAACGCCCTTGCAGCTCGGGTATCAGATCGCTCGGCTTGGCGAGATGAAACGCGCCGCTCGCTATGAACAGGATGTGATCCGTCTTGATCATCCCGTACTTCGTGTTGATGGTCGTGCCTTCCACGAGCGGCAGCAGATCACGCTGCACGCCCGCGCGCGAGACTTCCGCCCCGCCGACTTCACTGCGCGACGCGATCTTGTCGATCTCGTCCAGAAAAACGATGCCGTTCTGCTCGACGTTCTGCACCGCCTTCGTCTTGACCTCTTCGTCGTTGAGCAGCTTGCCGGCTTCTTCGTCGGTGAGCAGCTTCAGCGCCTCCTTCACCTTCACCTTGCGGCGCGTCTTCTTGCCGCCGCCGATGTTCGCGAACATCGAGCGAATCTGCTCGGTCATGTCTTCCATGCCCGGCGGACCCATGATGTCCATGCCGACTTGCGGCATTTCGACGTCCAGTTCGACTTCCTTGTCGTCGAGCGCGCCTTCGCGCAGGCGCTTGCGGAACGTCTGGCGCGTGGTGTTATCGCCTTCGCTGGTCGCTTCTGCCGCGCCGAAACCGACCGGGCGCGCGCTCGGCAGCAGAATATCGAGAATGCGGTCTTCCGCGCGATCTTCCGCCTTCGTGCGCACCTTCTTCATCTCCGCCTCGCGCGTCTGCTTGACGGAGATTTCGATCAGATCGCGCACGATGCTGTCGACATCGCGGCCCACGTAGCCGACTTCGGTGAACTTGGTCGCTTCGATCTTGATGAACGGCGCGTCTGCGAGCTTCGCGAGACGCCGCGCGATTTCGGTCTTGCCGACGCCCGTCGGCCCGATCATCAGAATGTTCTTCGGCGTGATTTCCTGGCGCAGCGGCTCGGCGACCTGCTGACGGCGCCAGCGGTTGCGCAACGCGACGGCGACCGCCTTTTTCGCGCGCCCTTGACCGATGATGTGTTTGTCGAGTTCGGAGACGATTTCGGAGGGAGTCATGGTGGTCATCGCTGGGTTCCTTTATTCGATCGTCTCGATGACGCGATTGTGATTGGTATAGATGCACATGTCGCCGGCGATGGTCAGCGCCTTTTCGACGATATCGCGTGGCGAAAGGTCGGTGTTTTCGGCGAGCGCCTGCGCGGCGGCTTGCGCATACGCGCCACCCGAGCCGATCGCGCAGATGCCGTTTTCGGGATCGAGCACGTCGCCGTTGCCGGTAATGACGAGCGTGGCCTGTGCGTCGGCGGCGATCAGCATGGCTTCGAGACGGCGCAGCATGCGGTCGGTGCGCCAGTCTTTCGCCAGTTCGACGGCGGCGCGCGTCAGATTGCCCTGGTGCTTCTCCAGCTTCGCTTCGAAGCGATCCAGCAGCGAGAACGCGTCGGCGGTGCCGCCGGCGAAGCCGACCAGCACCTTGCCGCCATAGATGCGGCGCACTTTCTTGGCGCCGCCCTTCATGACGATGTTGCCGAGCGTCACCTGACCATCGCCGCCCAACGCGACTTTGCCGCCGCGTCGCACGGAGACGATGGTCGTGCCGTGAAATTGTTCCATGTGCGTTCCTTAAGAAAACCGGGAGAACGCGGGCGGCTGGCATCAGTGACGAGCCGCCACGCAGTCGAGAATTCGATGGAGTGCACGGCGCGGGGTTCCGCCTGGCCGAATGGCTCGAAGCGAACGGCGCCGCGCGCGCGCCTTCGCGATGAGCGGGCGCGTCGAGTTCAGTTTAGGGCGCGGCGGCATTTATCAAGTGCGGGTGTGTTGCGCGCGCGAAAAGCAAAAAGGCACACGATTCACGTGTGCCTTTTGCGAGTGCGAGCGCCCGACAAAGCGGATTTTCGCGGCGGCGAGTTCCCCGTTGCGGGCGGTCCCGCACCGTTCGCCGCGCGGTCCCCGCTTTAGTCGCCGAAGAGCTTCTGGCGCAATTCGCGGCGCTCTTGCGCTTCTAGCGAGAGCGTGGCCGTGGGCCGTGCGAGCAGGCGCGGAATGCCGATCGGCTCGCCGGTTTCTTCGCACCAGCCATAGTCGCCGGACTCGATGCGCGCGAGAGACTGCTGCACCTTCTTCAGGAGCTTGCGTTCGCGGTCGCGCGTGCGCAGTTCCAGTGCATGTTCTTCCTCGATGGTCGCGCGGTCCGCCGGATCCGGCACGATCACCGTTTCCCGCAGATTTTCGGTCGTCTGGCCGGCATTCTTGAGAATGTCCGCTTGCAACTGCTCGAGCCGGTTCTTGAAGAAGGCGAGCTGTTCCTCGTTCATGTAGTCCTTCTCGCTCATCTTCAGGATTTCGGCTTCGGTCAAGAGTTTCGTTGTCATCTGCTTGCTTCTTCAATGTAAGGCGATGTCTTCGCAACGCCCGCACTTGCGTTGCCCGCATACATGCAGCGTTTTGGCGTCACGCGACACTCGATGCGGGGCCGAACTCCTCTGGAAACCGATATTGGCTGCTCCGAAAACGCCCGCCTCGTTGGCCCTCGCGGCCTATCAGCAGATCGTCCGCCGGGGCATCCGTTTTAACATCCGACGGCCAATTTCCGTACACCCCCTGCGCCGAACGGATTCGCCCTTCTCCAGTGGGGCTGTATTGTAACTGAACCGCAATTTCCGACGATAACCGAGGAAAACCCTGTCGAAAGCCGCCGGAATTTCAAAAATATAACGCCTGAACACGCAAAAAGCGACGGCGCTTGGTGGGCGCGACTACATTTCAGCGACGATATTCGTCCACGAAAAACGCCGCCGGCGAGAGTCGCGGGCGGCGCTTGCGTTCAAATCGTCTTCGCATCGACGTTGCATCCGCCGTTTCGCGCGCTTGGCGCAGATAAGCGAAATGCGTGCCGCGCTTGACCGTCGCAGTTACTTCACCAGGCAGGCGTCGAGACCGTCGGTGATCAGATCCTTCGGCAGCTCGATTCCGATGAACACCATCTTGCTGTTCTTCTTCTCGATCGGCATCCATTTGGCGGCGAGATCGCTGCCCATCATCTGATGCACGCCCTGGAACACGACCTTGCGATCGACGCCCTTCATATACAGCACGCCCTTGTAGCGCAAAAGGCGCTCGCCATAAATCTGCAAAATGCCGCCGAGGAAGTCTTCGAGACGGTTCGGGTCGAACGGCTTGTCGCTGCGATACACGAACGACTTGATCTTGTCGTCGTGGTGCGCGTGATGATGATGATGCTCGTGATCGTGGCTGTGATCGTGACCGCACGTGGCGTGGTCGTGATCGTCATGCGCGTGGTCATGCGCGTGATCGTGGTCATGATCGTGGTCGTCTTCCGCGAGGAAGTCCGGGTCGATCTCCAGCTTCGAGTTCAGGTTGAAGCCGCGCAGATCGAAGATTTCCTTGATGTCCGCGTCGCCGAAATTCACGACCTTGATCGCCGCGCGCGGGTTCATGTGCAGCAGTCGATGCTTCAGTGCTTCCAACGCGTCCGCATCCACGAGATCGGATTTCGTGATGAACAGCCGATCCGCGAAACCGACTTGCCGCTGCACCACTTCGTGCTGGTCGAGCTGCGCGTTCGCGTGCTTGGCATCGACGAGCGTGATGATCGCGTCGAGCAGGAATTCGTCGGCGACCGTGTTATCCATGAAAAACGTCTGCGCGACCGGACCCGGATTCGCGAGACCCGTGGTTTCGATCACCACGCGGTCGAAGTCGAGCGTGCCCGCCTTCTTGCGGTTCGCGAGGTCTTCCAGCGCGCGCGCCAGATCGCCGCGAATCGTGCAGCAGATGCAGCCGTTGCTCATCTGGATGATCTGCTCGTTCGTCTCCTGCACGAGAATTTCGTTGTCGATATTCTCTTCGCCGAACTCGTTCTCGATCACGGCGATCTTCATGCCGTGCTTCTCGTTCAGAATGCGCTTGAGCAGCGTGGTTTTGCCGCTGCCCAGAAAGCCGGTCAGGATGGTTACGGGAATCATGGTGTCGCCTGTTTCCTTGTCAGTGTTCGGAGTCGCGCGGCCGTTGGGTGGCGCAGTGAATCGGATATTGAAACATATTCGCCGCGCCGGTGCTTTGCGTTAGGACTGGGTCGCAGCCAGATAAGGCCGCTTACGCGATTTGCAACAGCAGGCCCTTCAGGTACTCGCCTTCGGGGAACGCCGTGAGCAGCGGGTGATCGACGCCCGCACCCAGGCGCTTCAGGATGCGCGCATCGACGCGCGCATCGGCCGCCGCGCCCGCGACGATCTTCTGAAACAAATCCGCATCGATCGCGCCCGAACACGAGTACGTGAACAGCAGCCCGCCCGGACGCAGCAGCTTGAAGCCGCTCAGATTGATGTCCTTGTACGCACGCGCGGCGCGGTCCACGGTTTCGCGCGACGGCGCGAACTTCGGCGGATCGAGCACGATCAGGTCGAAACGCTGTCCTTCGTCGTACAAACGGCGCAGCGTCTTGAAGGCGTCGGCGTCGAGCCATTCGGCCTTTTCCGCGTCGAAACCGTTGGCCTTCACGTTCTCACGCGCGAGCGCGAGCGCCTCGCCGGACGAATCCACGGACACCACGCGCGCAGCGCCGCCCTTCAACGCCGCAAGCGAAAAGCCGCCCGTATAGCAGAAGCAGTTCAGCACGTCCCGGCCTTGCGCGTTCTGCTGCACGAGCACGCGGTTGTCGCGCTGATCGACGTAGAAACCGGTCTTGTGGCCGTGCTTCACGTCGACGTGATAGCGCACGCCGCATTCGTTCGTGATGAGCGTGTCCGGCGGCGGATCGCCCGCGAGCACGCCGGTCGTCTGTTCAAGCCCTTCCTTCTGGCGAATGGATACGTCGGAGCGTTCGTAGACGTTCGGACAGCCGGTCGCGGCGATGAGCGCATCGACGATGGCCGCCTTCCACGCCTCGACGCCCGTCGCCATGAACTGACAGACGAGCTGCGCGTGCGAGCCTTGATCGGCGACGTAGTAATCGACGATCAGACCCGGCAAGCCGTCCGCTTCGCCGAAGACGAGGCGCGTCGCGCCGGTATCGCGGACCATCGTCTGCCGATGCGCGACCGCCCGCTGCACGCGCCGCTTGAAGAACGCGTGATCGACGGGTTCGGCTTCGTCGAACGTCCAGACGCGGGCGCGAATCTGCGAATGCGGGCTGTATGACGCGCGCGCGAGGAAGCGGCCGTCCGCGGCGCGCACGGTGACGGTCGCGCCGGGCGCGGGATTGCCGTCGATGCGCGCGATGGCGTTCGCGTAAATCCACGGATGGCGGCGAACGAGCGACTTGTCCTTCGCCGGTTTAAGCGTGATGGTGTTCATTGCGATGAGGGTAGCGGCGCGCGTGGCGCTGCGGTGTTAATCGCGCTTCTTCGCGCGCGGATGCGCCGAGTCGTAGACGCGAGCAAGGTGCTGAAAGTCCAGCGACGTGTAGATCTGCGTCGCGGTGATGCTCGCATGGCCGAGCAGTTCCTGCACCGCGCGCAGGTCGCCGCTCGACTGCAAAACGTGCGTGGCGAACGAATGCCGCAACACGTGCGGATGCACGTTCGCCGGAATGCCCGCGAGCAGCGCCAAGCGCTTGACGCGCTCGCGCACCACGCCCGGCGACATGCGGTTGCCGCGCACGGAAAGGAAGAGCGCGTGCGGATCGAGCTTAACGAATTCGCCGCGCACGTCGATCCACGCGCGCAGCGCATCGATCGCCTTGCTGCCCACCGGCACCTTGCGCATCCGCTTGCCTTTGCCGAGCACGGTGACTTCGGCGGCGGTGAGATCGAGCCAGCCGGCGGACTGATGGTCCTTCGTATCGACGTGGCGGACATCGAGCCCGACCAGTTCCGACAACCGCAGCCCCGACGAATAGAACAGTTCCAGCATGGCGTGGTCGCGCAACGCTTCGGTGGTGTCGGCGCGTGGCGCGTCCATCAAAGCCATTGCGTCGTCCACGGAAAGCGCCTTCGGCAGCGTCTTTTCGCGCTTCGGCGCGCGCACCGTCGCCACGGGATTCGCGGGCATCTCGACGCGTTCGGCGAGCCAGCGGTAAAACGCCCGCCACGCCGACAGCCGATGCGCGATAGAGCGCGGTGACAGCCCCGCTGCGTGCGCGCGCACGACCGCGCCGCGCATGTCGGCGGCCGTCAGCGTTTCGAGCGCGCGGCCCTTGGCGAGCGCGCGCAGTTCGCCGAGTTCGTACGTGTAGCCGCGCAGCGTGTGTTCCGACAGACGCCGCTCGTGTTCGAGCATCGCGAGATAAGCGGCGATGTGATCGGCGGGTTCCATGTGTCGGCGCCTAGTTCGGCAGCAGGCGGCAGAGCGCCGCGCTCGCCAGCACGCCGATCTGCGCGAGGAAATCGGTCGCCATGCCGTCGTGAAAGCGGCGCGCGTCGGGCGAGCCCATGACGAGCAGGCCGAACGTGGGGGCATCCGGGCCGGCTTGCGGATCGCGCAGCGCGACGAGCGCAATGGACTGAATGCCGCGTTCGGCGGACGCGTCTTCAAGCGAGCCGCCGCTGGACGCCGAAGCCGAGTTCGCCACGCCCAGCCACTGCGCCGCGGCGAAGCCGCTGTTCGCGCCGCAATACGGCGCGTCGAGACTGCCCGCGAAAATGCGCACTTCCTCGCCGACGTGACGCGCGAAATCCGCCTGCCGGTACGCTTCATCGACGTCCCACATGCGCAGCGCGGCTTGCGGCACATCGAAGACTTCGCACAGTCCTTTGCTGATGGTGGACGGCAGCGCGTAGGGATCGCGCTGGCCGGTCACGCGCACGGTCCAGCGGTTGAATTTCGTGGCGATGCTGTCGTTTTCGTGGCCGTAGCGCAGCAGTTCGGCGAGCCGCCGTTCGAGTTGCTTGTTCTTGTCGCGCAGCATTTCCATCTGGCGTTCCTGCAACGACACGGCCGATTTGCCGTGCGGATTCGAAAGCCGGATGGTGCCGAGCAGTTCGGCGTGCTCGACGAAAAAATCGGGATTGTCGAGCAGATAGTCGGCGACTTCGCGTGGATTCATGTTTGCCTGATACGTTTGAATGCGTGGCCCAAGTCAGCCGATGTCCGACAGCTCGATTTCGCCTTCGAAGACCGTCGCGGCGGGTCCGGCCATGAAAAGCGCGGCGGATTCGTCGCGTGCGCCGTCCCAGCTGATCGTGAGCGTGCCGCCGTGCGTCTCGACGCGCACCGGCGATTCGAGCAAACCGCGCCGGATGCCCGCGGCCACCGCCGCGCATGCGCCCGTGCCGCAGGCGAGCGTCTCGCCCGCGCCGCGCTCGTAGACGCGCAGTTTGATCGAATGAGAATCGACGATTTGCATGAAGCCCGCGTTGACGCGCTCGGGAAAGCGCGCGTGGCGCTCGACGAGCGGCCCTTCGGCGAGCACGGGATACGCTTCAACATCGTCGACGACCTGCACCGCGTGCGGATTGCCCATCGACACGACGGACACCCAGCGCGTCGTTTCGTCGATATCGAGCGGCCAGAGCGTGTCGTTGCCCTCGCTGCGCCCGTCGAGTGCGCTGGCGTCGAACGGCACGCGCGGCGGATCGAACACTGGCGCGCCCATGTCGACGGTCACTTCACCGTTGTCCTGCATCGTCAGCGTGATAACGCCTTTCTGCACCTGCACGCGCACCGTCGAAGCAGCGGTCAGCCCGCGATCGCGTACGAACTTCACGAAACAGCGCGCGCCGTTGCCGCAATGCTCGACTTCCCCGCCATCGCAATTAAAGATGCGGTACTTGAAATCGACGCCATCGACGGTCGGCTTTTCGACCAGCAGCAGTTGATCCGCGCCCACGCCGAAATGACGGTCGGCGAGCGCGCGAACCTGCGCGGCGCTCAGATGGAGCGCCTGCGTGTAGCCGTCGAGCACGACGAAGTCGTTGCCCGCGCCCTGCATCTTGGTGAACTTGAGTTTCATGGCCGCTATTGTATGTGAGCCTCGGTGCGGCGTTTCGCGCCGCGCGGCTCAATAAAAATTCGCCTCGCCCGGCGGCCGCGTCTTGAAGCGCTTGTGAACCCAGTAATACTGCTCGGGAATGCGCGGAATCTGCTCTTCGAGAAAAGCGTTCATGCGGCGCGCGTCGGCTTCGTCGTCGCCGGTCGGGTAGTTCTCCCACGGCTCGAAGATCTTCAGCCGATAACCCTTGTAGTTCGGCAGCACTTCGCCGATGAACGGCACCACTTGCGCCTTGCCCGTCTTCGCGAGCCGGCCGACGGCGGTCAGCGTGCAGGTCGGAATGCCGAAGAACGGCACGAAGGTGGAATTGCGCATGCCGTAATCCATGTCCGCGCCGAGCATGACGGGCTTGCGGTCGCGCAGCCAGCGAAGCACGATGCGCGCGCTGTCCGCGCGGCTCGCCATGTCCGCGCCGAAGCGGGCGCGCTGCCGCTTCGCAATGTCTTCGACCTGCGGATTCGAGAACGGCTGATACAACGATCCGCATTGCCGGTGCAGCGAGTAGTTCAGAAAGATCGACCCGGCCTCGATGCCGACGAAGTGCAGGCCGAGGAAGAGCGTGGGCGGCAGATCGGGATCGCTGAGATCGACGGCGCTGTCCACTTCGATCAGCTTTTCCAGCTTCTTCGCCGATCCGAACCACTGCACGCTGCGCTCCACATAACTGCGAATGGCGTGGCGGAAGTGCATCTGCGCGACTTCCTCGCGACGCTCGGGCGACCATTCGGGAAAGCAAAGTTTGAGATTCGTATGCACGATGCGCTTGCGCCGGCTCGGAATCTGATACAGCAGCCAGCCGAGGCCGTCGCCGAAACGCGCGGTAATGCCGTAAGGAATGATCGCGAGAAACTTCAGAAAGCCAATGGCGAGCGACACGCCGATGCGCCCTAACATGAGGTGCTCCCGCGAACATACGGGCGGCGGCTACCAGCGGAGGATAAGCGCGGGACGAATGACAACAAGCGTTCGACTCTGTAAAAACACGGGAAACCGGTATAATAAGACCTTCGCCGAGTTAATGGACAACTTGCGGGGCGAAGCCGGCCTGAGCCAGATGCGTGCATCACGTGCACCGGGGTCAAGGACGGAGAAAGGACATCCGCTAAAGCGTCGCCGCTTCAGACTCCAAACGAAGTCGGCTACGTGAATCTCAACCGTACTCAATTGGAGTCTGAAGCGTGTCGAACGACTACCTGTTTACCTCCGAATCCGTTTCCGAAGGCCACCCGGACAAGGTCGCCGACCAAATCTCCGACGCCATTCTCGACGCCATCCTGACTCAGGACAAATACTCGCGCGTCGCGGCGGAAACCCTCTGCAATACCGGTCTCGTCGTCCTCGCGGGCGAAATCACGACCACTGCGAACGTCGATTACATCCAGATCGCGCGCGACACCATCAAGCGCATCGGCTACGACAACACGGACTACGGCATCGACTATCGCGGCTGCGCGGTGCTCGTCGCGTATGACAAGCAATCGCCGGATATCGCGCAAGGCGTGAACAAGGCGCACGACGACAATCTCGATCAAGGCGCGGGCGACCAGGGCCTCATGTTCGGTTACGCGTGCGACGAAACGCCGGAACTCATGCCGCTGCCGATCCACCTGTCGCACCGTCTCGTCGAGCGTCAGGCGAATCTGCGCCGTGACGGCCGTCTGCCGTGGCTGCGTCCGGACGCGAAGTCGCAAGTCACCGTGCGCTACGTGGACGGCAAGCCGCACTCCATCGACACCGTCGTGCTTTCGACGCAACACGCGCCGGACATCGAGCTGCCGCAACTGCGCGAAGCCGTGATCGAGGAAGTCATCAAGCCGACGCTGCCGAAGGAACTCATCAAGGGCGACATCAAGTTCCTGGTGAACCCGACGGGCCGGTTCGTGATCGGCGGCCCGCAAGGCGATTGCGGTCTGACGGGTCGCAAAATCATCGTCGATACGTACGGCGGCGCGGCGCCGCACGGCGGCGGCGCGTTCTCGGGCAAGGACCCGTCGAAGGTGGACCGCTCGGCCGCTTACGCGGGCCGTTATGTCGCGAAGAACGTGGTCGCGGCCGGTCTGGCATCGCGGTGCCTGATTCAGGTGTCGTATGCCATCGGCGTCGCGCGTCCGACTTCGGTGATGGTGAACACGTTCGGCACCGGCCGCGTGTCGGATGCCGAGATCACCAAGCTCGTGCTCGAACATTTCGATCTGCGTCCGAAGGGCATCATTCAGATGCTCGACCTGCTGCGCCCGATCTACGAAAAATCGGCGGCGTACGGTCACTTCGGCCGCGAAGAGCCGGAATTCTCGTGGGAAGCGGCAGACAAGGCGCTGTTGCTGGCCGAAGCTGCTGGCACGGAACCGGTGGTGCGCGTGGCGTAAGCTTCAGCGCAAAAGAAAAACGGCAGGCATTGCGCCTGCCGTTTTTTTTCGTCCGTTTTTGGCGAGAACGTCTCTTTCTAGCGCACCGCGAACGCGTACCAGCCCGCGCTGCTTGCCGATGTGCGACGCGGCCGGCGGCTCGTCAGCGCGGCGGCGCGCGGCTTGGGCGATGGCGCGCGCAACTGCATCGGGCGACGCAGCAGCGTTCTCAGCGAGACGTCGCGGGAGGCGGCGCGCGCGCGCAGATTCAGGAAGAAACCGCGAAACCAGGAGCGGATGCCATTGGCCGGATGCGCCGTGCTGGTCTGCGGCGCGAGCGCCTGGGTGCGGGCGGAATGATGCCGCAACGCGCGGATCATGCCGCGCCGGGCGGGCCGCGCGGCACGCGATGCAGCGCGTCGAAGCCCCTTAGCGATTCGGTGGTTCATGTCGGCGATAAGTTCGTCTGCGTGGTGGCAAGCTCGACGATAGTCGTCTCAAAATTGGCGTTCAAGGCTTCGATCCAACCTCGACTGCGAAGTTGCACCGAAACGATGCGGCCAATTTACCGGACGTGCGTGACTGTCGTAAGTCCGCGTTTTCCCTGCCGAAGTATTGAAGCAGACGCTTTATGGCGCGCTCTGTGCGCCAGACCGCAAGCGCCTCGGGCGACTCGCGCCGACTACAATAGCCGCATCGCCCAATTTCGCCCCAATTTCGGGTATTGCGCTGGCCACATGAGGCGATCCCGAGGCCGCGCCGAGGCTGAACCAACATGTCTGAACAAACGTCGCTGAAATCGAAGAACGATCAGGTGCAGGAGCTGCGCCAAATGGGCTTCGTCATCGTAAAAGGACTCCTGTCCGACGCGCGGTGCGATGCGCTGCGAGAAGTCGCCCAGCGGCAATTGGCGCAAGCCGCCGCGCCCGTCGAATACGAAGCGGACCTGAAGTATCCGGGCGCGCCTGAATCGAAGCACGCGCCCGGCGGACATACGGTGCGGCGGCTTCTCGACGCTTACGCGCGTCATCCGCTCTTCGCGGAGTTCGCGACTTCGCCGGAAGTGCGCGGCTGGATGGAACTCTATTTCGGCGAGACGCCGTATCTATCGCGCGCGCATCACAACTGCGTAATGACGAAGCATCCGGCGTACGGCAGCCTGACCGGCTGGCATCGCGATGTGCGCTACTGGGCGTTCGAGCGCGACGACCTGGTCTCGGCGTGGGTTGCGCTCGGCGATGAAACCGTCGAGAACGGCGCGCTGTGGTTCGTGCCGCGATCGCACAAGCTCGCGTTCACGTCGGACCGATTCGACGATGCTAAATTCTTCCGCGCCGATTTGCCGGAAAACACGGCGCTGATTCGCACGGCGGTTTCGCCCACGCTCGCGAAGGGCGATGTCGTGTTCTTTCACTGCAACACGCTGCATTCCGCGGGCAAGAATCTCACGGATCAGGTGAAATTCTCGCTCGTGTACACCTATCACGGCGCGAGCAACGCGGCGCTGCCGGCGACGCGTTCGGCGTCGAAGCCGGAAGTCGCGCTCGTCTGATCGTTCAGCGTTTCGAGGGCAGCGCGAGTCCGATCAGCCCCGCGAGCGACGCGACGATGCCGCCCGCGATCAGCCAGATCGTCTTGTTAGTCGGCGACCCCGTGAAGAAGCGCGAGACGTCGTTGCTGAGCGAGTGAAACGACTGTCCGCCGAAGTACAGAAGCACGATGCCGCCGACGAGCAGCGCAAGAGAAATCGCTCGGGTCATGAAGTGTCCTCGCGGGTTCTGAGATAGGGCGCGCCAGCTTACAAGGCGCGCGGCGAGGCGTCCAGTCAGGGCAGCGTCATGCAGCGACCGGCACGCGCGTCAGCGGCTGAATCTTACGCAGCAGGTCCGCTTGCACGCCGGGATGATCGCTTGCGCGCGTCCACACGCCCACGTTGAACTTCACGCCGGTATCGGTGTAATCGGTGACGGCGATCCACGGTGCCGACGCGCCGTCCTGAACGATGCGCGCATCGCCCGTCACGAGTCTGCGCAGTTCGGCCAGCACGCGCTCGACGTCCTGACCATGCTGCACGAGAAAATTCAGCACCACGCGCCGGTTTTCGTTCGCGCTGAAGTTCGTCACCGGGTTCGCCCAGATAATGCTGTTCGGCACGTACATGACGACGCCGTCGGCCTTCGTGAGCCGCGTCGTGAAGAGTCCGATCTCGTTGACCGTGCCCGCCGTCACGCCGATTCCTTCGATATAGTCGCCCACGCGGAACGGCCGCAGCAGCAGCAACATCAAACCGGCTGCGATGTTCTGCAGCGTGCCCTGCAGCGCGAGTCCGATGGCAAGCCCCGCCGCGCCAAGCACGGTCAGAATGCTCGCCGCCGCGATGCCGAACTTGCCGAGCGCCGCGACGATGGCGACCACGCGGATCGCCCACATCACGAGACTGGCGAGCACCGGCGTGAGCGTGGCATCGACGTTCGTGCGGTTGAGCGTACGCCGCAGCGCGTTCGCGACGATGTTCGAAATCCACCAGCCGACGGCGACGATCAGAATCGCCATCAGGATGTTGACGCCGTAGGTCAGCCCAAGCGTGAGCATGAAGTCGTAGGCGGGGCGCAATTTGTCGATTGAATTCATTGAATGCTCCTTTTGCGATGTGTCGTTGACGGGGCGGCGCGCAGGCGTTCCCGGATATCGGGATGCACGTGCGCGGCACTCGCGCCGCCGCCGATTGGCTTAACATGAACGGCTTTGGTCGATGCGCGAGCATAGTGCAGCGGCGTACTTCCACCGTCTTCACGATTGTCAAAGTTAGTCCAATTCCGTCACTCGAAAAGGAAAACCGTCATGGCTTACGAAGCAGCATCCGAGCGTTACTCCTCGCAGATGCAATACCGCACGTGCGGCAAGAGCGGCCTCAAGCTGCCGGCTCTGTCGCTCGGTCTTTGGCACAACTTCGGCGACACCACGCCTATTTCGACGCAGCGCGACATTCTGCGCACCGCATTCGACCTCGGCGTCACGCATTTCGATTTGGCGAACAATTACGGCCCGCCGTACGGCAGCGCGGAAACCAACTTCGGGCGTCTCTTCAAGGACGACTTCAAGCCGTATCGCGATGAACTGCTGATCTCGACGAAAGCCGGCTGGGACATGTGGCCGGGTCCGTACGGGCAGGGCGGCGGTTCGCGCAAATACGTGCTGGCGAGCCTCGATCAGAGCCTGAAGCGCATGGGCCTGGATTACGTCGACATTTTCTACTCGCATCGCTTCGACGCCGATACGCCGCTCGAAGAGACCGCCGGCGCGCTCGCGACGGCCGTGCATTCGGGCAAGGCGCTGTATGTCGGCATCTCGTCGTACTCGGCGGCCAAGACGCGCGAAATGGCGAGGCTGCTGGCAGAGCACAAAGTGCCGCTCTTGATCCATCAGCCGTCGTACAACATGCTGAACCGCTGGATCGAAGAAGAACTGCTCGATACGCTCGACGACATCGGCGCGGGCAGCATCGCGTTCACGCCGCTCGCGCAAGGGCTGCTCACGAGCAAGTATCTGAACGGCGTGCCGCAGGATGCGCGCGTCAACAAGCCGGGCGGCGGATCACTCAAGCAGGAACACTTGAGCCAGGAGAATCTGGAGCACGTGCGCAAGCTGAACGAACTGGCGCAGCGGCGCGGCCAAAGCCTCGCGCAGATGGCGCTTTCGTGGGCGTTGCGCGGCGGGCGCGTGACCTCGGTGCTGATCGGCGCGAGCCGCGCGGAGCAAGTCACGGAGAACGTCGGTGCGTTGAGTAATCTGGAGTTCAGCCAGGAAGAACTCGCCGAAATCGACCGGTACGCGCAGGAAGGCGGCATCAATCTGTGGGAAAAGCCGTCGACGGATCAGCGCATCTGAAGCGCCGCGCCCGCGCGCTGCGCTGCCTTCCGTCAGCAGGGTGATTCGGAAGCGGCGCGGCTTCGGTTGCTATCATCCGGGCTCGCGGTGCAATCGCTGCTTGCCGGCAGCGAGCGGCAGCGGGCGCGTTCGGCGGCGCGTGGCGGATGGTCACGCGCTGCTGGCGAACCGGCCCGAGGACGCCCGGCGGCTATCGCGTTAAAATGAGCGATTGCGCCCTTGCAACGCCCGGCTCAACGCTGCGGGCGCGGGCCTGCCGCAGACACGCTGCACTCAGCCGAAAGCTCGACGAACGTGGCGATTTGTCCGTTCGCGCGGCGTCCAGCGACCCGCGTTCCGGCGCACAGCCTGTGAGCGTCACCGTTTTCGCCTAGTCCAAGAAGCCATGAGCAACCTTAATTCTCAAACCGTTCTGAGCGTCCATCACTGGACCGACACGCTTTTCAGTTTCACCTGCACCCGCGACGCCTCGTTCCGCTTTGAGAACGGCCAGTTCACGATGGTGGGCCTCGAAGTCGACGGCAAGCCGCTCCTGCGCGCGTACAGCCTCGCGAGCGCGAACTACGAAGAGCATCTGGAATTTCTGAGCATCAAGGTGCCGGACGGCCCGCTGACCTCGCGTCTGCAGCACTTGAAGGTCGGCGATTCCGTGCTGATCGGCAAGAAGCCGACCGGCACGCTCGTCGCGGACAACCTGCTGCCCGGCAAGACGCTGTGGCTGCTCTCCACGGGCACGGGGCTCGCGCCGTTCATGTCGATCATCAAGGACCCGGACGTGTACGACCGCTACGAGAAGATCGTGCTGACGCACACGTGCCGTTTCGTCGATGAACTCGCGTACAAGGACTTCATCACCGAGCATCTGCCGGCGCACGAGCACATCGGCGAAATCGTGTCGGAGAAGCTCGTCTATTATCCGACCGTGACGCGCGAAGAATTCGCGAACCGCGGCCGCATCACGGACCTGATCGAGACGAAGAAGCTGTTCTCGGATCTGTCGGTGGAGCCGTTCTCGATCGAAAACGACCGTGTGATGCTCTGCGGCAGCCCGCACATGCTGCGCGACACGCGCCAGTTGCTCGACTCGCTGGGATTCCAGGAAGGCAGCAACAACCATCCGGGACATTACGTCGTGGAAAAAGCGTTCGTCGGCTGATTATCGAAGTCGTCGTCGTACAGGAAGCCGGAGCGTTTGCTCCGGCTTTTTTTTCGCTGGCGCGCCGGCGGACTGTTACATGTCGCGCAGGCGTCCTTCCTGCCGATTTGCCACGCCGCTGTTGCTAACTCACATGAAGTTTGCACGCCATCGCCTTGTCCGACATGGACTCATCATATTTTTGAGATATGATGCGATCACCCTGAGGCGATGCGCGCAACGCGCTTCGTCCGTCTTCGATGTTACAGAGTGTAAATTTAGTTACGCCGACTCGTGATGCCGCCGAGGACGTAGCGCAAGTTGCGCTCAAAGCGAGGAAAGAATGAATCCGTCGGCCGTGATCGCGCTGGATGAGCGCGCACCGTCCCGCGCCAGCTTGCGCGGCGTTTCGTCACCGACGCCGGACGCGCCCGGCTCACCGTTCTCCGCTCTGATCGACGCGAAGCTGCGAGGCGATCGCGAGAACCAGCGTTTGCGCGCCCGCCTGCGCGACCTCGCGGCGCAGGCCGGCGCCGCCGACGAGCGAGCCCGCCGCCATCTCGCCGGCGATCTGCACGACGAAGCGGGCGCGATTCTCACTGCGGCAAACATCGCGATTGCGCGCGCAGAATTCCTCCTTCCAGCCGATGCCCCCGCCGCGTGCGCCGAAGCCTTGCGCCACGCGCGGGAGTGTCTCGCCGAAGTCGCCGCGACAAATCACAGGATCGTGGAAGGGCTACATGCGCCGTCTTTGGAAGACGGCCTCGCTGCCGCGCTCGCCGAATGGCTCGCGAGCTTCGGCGCGCGCGCGGGTCTTGTCGTCAATTTATCCTGTTCGGTTGAAATCTACGCGCGACGCCTGCCGCAGAACCTTGCGGTTGCGCTTTTTCGCATCGCGCAGGAGTCGCTCGGCAATGTGGCGCGGCATGCGCACGCGACACGCGCAAACGTCACGCTAACGGCGGATGACGAGGCCGTCACACTCGTCGTGGAAGACGACGGCATCGGCATCACGCCAGCCGCGCGCCGCAAGTCCGGGCGGCTCGGGCTCGCGAGTATGCGCACGCGCTGCGAAGCCTTCGGCGGCGCGCTGCGCGTGGCGGCATCGAGCACGGGCGGCACGTGCGTGCGCGCCCGCCTGCCGTTGACCGCGACGCCGCGCGCCGCGCTGCGTGCGGTCAACGACTGAGCGCATTCATGACGCTCAAGATTCTTCTCGCCGACGATCACGCCATCGTGCGGCGAGGCGTCGCGCAATTGCTGCTGGAACGCGGCGTGGCGTCAGAAGCGAGCGAAGCCGACACGGGCGCGCAGGCCCTGGCGCTCGCCGCGCGTGTCGCTTTCGACGTCGCGCTCCTCGACATCTCGCTGCCGGACACGAACGGTCTTGACGTGCTCAAGCGCCTGAAGCGCGACACGCCGCGTCTGCCGGTCCTGATGTTTTCGATGTATCGCGAAGATCAGTACGCGGTGCGCGCGCTGAAGGCCGGCGCGTCTGGCTACCTGTCGAAAACGGCGGACCCGGCGCTGATGATCCGCGCGGTTCAGCAAGTCGCCGCTGGCCGCAAGTACGTCAGCTCCGAAATGGCCGAGGCGCTGGCAAGCTACGTTTCGCTGGACAGCGAACGCATGCCGCACGAGAACCTTTCCGACCGCGAATTCCAGACACTGTGCATGCTCGCATCGGGCAAGCGGCTGACCGATATCGCGAACGCCCTGTCGTTGTCGGTAAAGACGGTCAGCGTTTATCGCACGCGCTTGCTGGACAAGATGAAGCTCGCAAACAACGCCGAACTCACGTTCTACGTCCTCTCCAACCGTCTCGTGGACATGAATCCGGCCATCGCGTGCTGAGCGCCGATTTATCTCGTTCAGGATAAACGTGCACAGGAACTGCGCCGCTTGCCCAATTTGTGGGCATTTCTCGAGTCTCCGATAGAATGTCGGGTTTTCCCGCAGCAGGGCGCGCGAGCGCCGCATGGAGACTTATTGCAATGTCGTTGTTCCGCAAGAAAAACATCGAGCACATGCTGGCCGGCGCGCACAGCACGTCTCTCAAGAAAACGCTGGGCGCGCTCGATCTGACGTTTCTCGGCATCGGCGCGATCATCGGCACCGGCATTTTCGTGCTGACGGGCACGGGCGCCGTGCAGGCCGGCCCGGCGCTCATGGTGTCGTTCATCGTCGCGGCGATTGCCTGCTGCTTCGCCGCGCTCGCCTACGCGGAGTTTTCCTCGACCATTCCGGTCGCCGGTTCCATCTATACCTATTCCTATGCGACGCTCGGCGAGTTGGCCGCGTGGATCATCGGCTGGGACTTGATGCTCGAATACGGACTCGCGACGTCCGCCGTTTCAGTCGGATGGTCGGGTTATCTGCAATCGCTGTTGTCGGGCTTCGGCATCAGCCTGCCGACGGCGCTCACCGCCGCGCCCGGCGCGCTGCCGGACCACGTCACATACTTCAACCTGCCCGCGTTCCTCGTGATGATGGTCATTACGTGGCTGCTGTCGATTGGCGTGAAGGAATCCACCCGCATCAACAACGTCATGGTCGCGATCAAGGTCACGGTCGTGCTGCTGGTGATCGCGGTCGGCGTGTTCCACGTCAAGCCGGACAACTGGCATCCGTTCATGCCGCACGGCTGGTCGGGCGTGTTCGGCGCGGCGGCGGTCATGTTCTTCGCGTTCATCGGCTTCGATTCGGTGTCGTCTGCCGCCGAGGAAGTAAAGAATCCGAAGCGCGATCTGCCCATCGGCATCATTTCGTCGCTCGCCGTGTGCGCGGTGCTGTACGTGGCGGTGGCGGCGGTCGTGACGGGCATCGTCCCGGCGGCGCAGTTCGCGCACATCTCGCATCCGGTGTCGTACGCGCTGCAAGTGGCGGGGCAGAACTGGGTGGCCGGTTTCATCGACCTCGGCGCGGTGCTCGGTATGCTCACCGTGATTCTCGTCATGAGCTACGGCCAGACGCGCATCATCTATGCGATGTCGCGTGACGGACTGCTGCCCGCGAAGCTCTCGAGCGTGCATCCGCGTTTCGCGACGCCGTTCTTCACGACGTGGCTCGTCGGCATCTTCTTCGGCCTGATCGGCGCGCTGGTGCCGCTCAACGTGCTCGCCGAACTCATTAACATCGGCACGCTCGCCGCGTTCTCGATGGTGTCCATCGCCGTGCTGATCCTGCGCCGCACGCATCCCGACCTGCCGCGCGCATTCCGCTGCCCGGGCGTGCCGGTGGTGCCGATTCTCGCGGTGGCGTCGTGCCTCTTCCTGATGCTCAATCTCGCAGCGACCACGTGGATCGCGTTTATCGTCTGGCTCGTGATCGGCCTCGTGATTTACTTCGTCTACTCGCGGCGTCATTCCGTGCTCGGCCGCGTTCAGGCGCAGCCGTCGGGCGCGAAGTCCGCCAAGCGGGAAACCGTGACGCACTGACTGCTTGTCTGATGGATCAGCGCGAAAAGCGCAGAACGCCGCCCCTTCCGGGCGGCGTTTTTTTTCGCCGGTCGGCGAGGGCGGCACGGGCGTGCGCCTAATAGCGACGCCCGCTGTTTTGTGCTTTACTCGCCGTACACATAACACGAAATCCCAGCCGGACGCGACGCGCGGGCAGGTAGAGACGTGGTGACGTGCGTTCGAGTGACCCGAGTGACGTTAAGGCTGGTCCATCCCCTTGCAATCGTGCAAGGACCGCGGTGAGCGAGACGCCCGCCGCGGTCGACTAGGAGACAGTAATGACGCTCAGCATCAGCCTGACGGTCAACGGCAAACCCGTGACCGCGAAGGTCGAACCGCATGTCCTGCTCGTCCAGTTTCTCCGCGAAAACCTCGGGCTGACCGGCACGCACGTCGGCTGCGATACCGCGCAGTGCGGCGCGTGCACCGTTCATCTCGACGGCCGCGCGATCAAATCGTGCAACATCCTCGCCGCGCAAGCCGACGGCATGAGCGTGACGACCATCGAGGGCATGTCGAAAGACGGCCAGCTTCATCCGATGCAGGCGGCGTTCAGGGAATGTCACGGCCTGCAATGCGGTTTCTGCACGCCGGGCATGGTGATGAGCGCAAGCGCGCTCGCAGCCGAATCGCCCGATCTCACCGAGGAAGAAGTCCGCGATCAGCTCGACGGCAATCTCTGCCGCTGCACGGGCTATCACAACATCGTGAAGGCGGTCCTCGAAGGCACGCAGAACATGAAAGCGGGCGCCTGACTCCCTCGTTCCCTTTTCGACACCACGAATCGCGCCTATCACGGAGATCGCGATGAATGCCCCTGAGCAACAGAAACTGATCGGCGCTGGCGTCAAGCGCAAAGAAGACTATCGCTTCCTGACGGGCGCGGGCCAATACACCGACGACGTCGTCCTGCCGCGCCAAAGCTATGGCGTGTTCCTGCGTTCGCCGCACGCGCACGCGCGCATTCGCGGCATCAATACCGAGCAGGCGCTCGCGTCGTCGGGCGTGATCGGCGTGTTCACCGGCAAGGATCTCGCGGGCGAAAACGTCGGCGGCTTGCCGTGCGGATGGCTGATCCACAGCACGGACGGCTCGCCGATGCACGAGCCGCCGCATCCTGTGATCGCGCACGACAAGGTGCTGCACGTGGGCGATCAGGTGGCGCTCGTCGTCGCCGAATCGGTGAAGGAAGCGAAAGACGCGCTGGAGCTGATCGAGGTCGATTACGAGGAACTGCCCGCTATCGTCGATACGGGCAGCGCCGCCGATGCCGGCCAGCCGCTCGTGCACGACAGCGTGCCGAACAACGTCTGCTACAACTGGGGCCACGGCGACAAGGCGCGCACCGACGCCGCGTTCGCGCAGGCCGCGCATGTGACGACGCTCGATATCGTGAACCAGCGGCTCGTGCCGAACGCCATCGAGCCGCGCGCCGTCAACGCGAGCTATTCGAAGCACGACGACAGCTACACGGTCTACGTCGCGAATCAGAATCCGCACGTCGAGCGTCTGCTGATGGCGGCTTTCGTGCTATCGCTGCCGGAATCGAAGCTGCGCGTGATCGCGCCGGACGTGGGCGGCGGCTTCGGCTCGAAGATTTTCCTGTATCCGGAAGACGTGGCGCTGACGTGGGCATCGAAGAAAGTCGGGCGTCCGATCAAATGGACCGCCGAGCGTTCCGAAGCGTTTCTCTCCGACGCGCACGGCCGCGACCACGTGACCAAAGCGGAACTCGCGCTCGACAACGACGGCAAGTTCCTCGCGATGCGCGTTCACACGACGGCGAACATGGGCGCGTATTTGTCGACGTTCGCGTCGTCGGTGCCGACGGTGCTCTACGCGACGCTGCTCGCTGGTCAGTACGCCACGCCCGCCATCTACGCCGAAGTGAAGGCCGTGTTCACGAACACCGTTCCTGTCGATGCCTACCGCGGCGCGGGCCGCCCGGAAGCCACGTATGTGGTCGAACGGCTCGTCGAGACAGCGGCGCGTGAACTGAATATCGATCCGGTCGAACTGCGCCGACGCAACTTCATCCGCGAGTTTCCGTACGCGACGCCGGTCGGCCTCACCTACGACACCGGCGACTATGACGCGTGCCTGAACCGCGCGCTCGAACTCGCGGACGTCGCGGGATTCGCCGAGCGTCGCGCGCAGTCGGAAAAGGAAGGCAAGCTGCGCGGCATCGGCTATTCGTGCTACATCGAGGCGTGCGGGCTCGCGCCGTCGAACATTGCGGGCGCGCTCGGCGCGCGGGCGGGCCTCTTCGAAGCAGGCGAAGTGCGCGTGCATCCGACCGGCTCCGTCACCGTATTCACCGGATCGCACAGCCACGGTCAGGGCCACGAGACGACGTTCGCGCAAGTGGTCGCGGACCGGCTGGGCGTGCCGATCGAGAACGTCGAAGTCATTCACGGCGACACCGGCCGCATTCCGTTCGGCATGGGCACCTATGGATCGCGGTCGATCTCGGTCGGCGGCTCCGCGATCATGAAGGCGCTCGACAAGGTGGAAGCGAAGGCGAAGAAGATCGCCGCGCATTTGCTGGAAGCGTCGGCGGAAGACATCGAGTTTTCGAACGGCGTGTTTCGCGTCGCGGGCACGGACCGCACGAAGAGCTTCGCGGAGGTTTCGCTCGCCGCCTACGTGCCGCACAACTTCCCGCTCGAAACCATGGAGCCGGGCCTCAACGAAAACGCGTTTTACGATCCGACGAACTTCACGTACCCGTCCGGCGCTTACGTGTGCGAAGTCGAAGTGGACCGCGACACCGGCGAAACGCGCATCCAGAAGTTCACCGCGGTGGACGACTTCGGCAACGTCATCAACCCGATGATCGTGGAAGGGCAAGTGCACGGCGGCTTGGGGCAGGGCATCGGTCAGGCCATGCTGGAGCGCTGCGTGTATGACAAGGACAGCGGCCAGCTGCTTTCCGGCTCGTTCATGGATTACGCGATGCCGCACGCCATCGACTTGCCGAGCTTCACCGTCGAGACCGCGAAAGGCACGCCGTGCACGCACAACCCGCTCGGCGTGAAGGGCTGCGGCGAAGCAGGCGCGATCGGTTCGCCGCCCGCTGTCATCAACGCGATTCTCGATGCCCTCGCGCCGCTCGGCGTCAAGGACATGCAGATGCCCGCGACGCCGCACCGCGTCTGGAGCGCGATGCACTCCGCCCAGACCGCCCAAACCGCTGAAACCGCCTGACGGAGACCGACATGTACGCATTCGACTATCAACGGCCGGACGAGGCGCAGGCGGCGGTGGCCGCGCTCGCGGCCAACGGCGACGCCAAATATCTCGCGGGCGGCCAGAGCCTGCTGCCGACCATGCGCCTGCGGCTCGCGCAGCCGTCCGCGCTTGTGGATGTGACGCGCATCGCGTCGATGAAAACCGTCACGCTGGATGCAGACAAGCTGACCATCGGCGGCGCGATGTGCCACGCGCAAGTCGGCGCGAACGCGGACGTCAAACGCGCGCTGCCGGGCTTGGCCGACTTGGCGAGCCGCATCGGCGACAGACAGGTGCGTGAGCGCGGGACCATCGGCGGCTCGCTCGCCAACGACGATCCCGCCGCGTGCTATCCGTCCGCCGTGCTCGCGCTGAACGCGACGATCGTGACGGACCGCCGCCGCATCGCCGCCGACGATTTCTTCCTCGGCATGTACGAGACCGCGCTCGAACCGGATGAACTGATTACCGCCGTCGAGTTTCCGCTCGCCGAGCGCGCGGCTTACGAGAAGTTTCGCAATCCCGCGTCGCACTTCGCGCTGGTCGGCGTGTTCGTCGCGAAGCACGCGGACGGCGTGCGCGTCGGCGTGACCGGCGCCGCGCCTTCCGCGTTCCGGGCGACCGAACTGGAAGCGGCGTTGTCGAAGGACTTTTCGGTGTCGGCCGCGCGCAGCGTGACGATTCCCGCCGACGGACTCAACGACGACATGCACGCGAGCGCCGCCTACCGCGCGCATCTGATTCCGGTGCTCGCGGGCCGCGCCATCGAACGCGCGCTGTCGTTTTCGGCGTGATGTTCGACGAACCCGCTTCCATCGACGACACGCTCGCGCGCCTGCGCGAGCAGCAGTACTTCGCGAGCCGCGAACTGGCGACGGCGCTTTTTCTCGCATTGAAGATGCAGCGTCCGCTCTTTCTGGAAGGCGAGCCGGGCGTCGGCAAGACGGAACTGGCGAAGGCGGCGGCGGGCTTGTGCGGCACGACGCTTTTGCGTCTGCAATGCTACGAAGGGCTCGACACGGCGAGCGCGCTGTACGAATGGGACTATCCGCGTCAGATCATGGCGCTGCGGCTCGCGGAAGCCGCGGGCGAAACGCCGTCCAACGATTCGCTGTATCGCGGCGAGTTTTTGCTGAAGCGGCCGCTGTTGCAGGCGCTGTTGCCCGATCCCGCGAACGCGGATGCAAGGCGCGTGTTGTTGATCGATGAAATCGACCGCGCCGACGAGCCGTTCGAAGCGTTTCTTCTGGAACTGCTGTCGGACTTTCAGGTGTCGATTCCCGAGTACGGCACTGTGCGCGCGGCGCGACCGCCGCTCGTGGTGATGACGTCGAACCGCACGCGGGAAGTCCACGATGCGCTGAAGCGCCGCTGTCTGTATCAATGGATCGGCTATCCGGCGCGCGATGTCGAACTGGACATCGTGGCGGCGCGTGCGCCGGAGGCGGGCGCGGCGTTGCAGGCGCGGGCCGTCGCGTTCGTCCATCAGTTGCGGACGATGGACCTGTTCAAGGCGCCGGGCGTCGCGGAGACGATCGACTGGTGTCGCGCGCTCGCGGCGTTGTCGGTCTCCGAACTCGATCCGCAATCGGTGCAGGACACGCTCGGCGTGCTGCTCAAGTATCAGGACGATCTCGCGCGCATGGACGCCGCGACGCTCGCGCAATGTCTCTCGGCGGCGCGGGCGTGACCGTGGAACCGTTCGCGCGCAACGTCGTCCATTTCGTGCGCTTGCTGCGCGGCGCGGGCCTCGGCATGTCGCCGGCGCAGGCGGTCGATGCGCTCGAAGCGCTGCGCTTCATCGACCTCGGCCGGCGTGACGACGTGCGCGCGGCGCTCGCGTGCCTGCTGGTTCATGCGAGCGACGAGCGCGACATCTTCGATTCGGCGTTCGATCTCTTCTGGCGCGATCCGGATTGGGAAAGCAAGCTGCGCGCGCTGCTCCTGCCGAAGATTCAAAGCGCCGCGCCGCCGCCGAAGCGCAACAACCGTCTCGCCGATGCGCTCGCCACGCGCACCGACACGCGCGACATGCGCGACACGCCGCAGCCCGAAACGCAGGCCGAAGAAACCCACGCGCGGCTGTCGTTCAGCGCGCAGGAACGGCTGAGTCATCGCGATTTCGACACGCTCACCGCCGACGAGTGGCGCGCGCTGCGGCATCAGATTCGCGCGCATCGGCTGCCGCTCGCGACCGAGCCGACGCGCCGGCTGAAAGCGGCGTCGCGCGGCACGCACGCGGACTTGCGCGCGAGCGCGCGGCAGGCCGTCCGCGCGGGCGGCGACTGGACCGTGTGGAAGTATCGCGCGGCAGTGGAACGCAGGCCGCCGCTCGTTCTGCTGCTCGACATTTCCGGTTCGATGAGCGCGTATTCGCGCGCCGTGCTGTACTACTGTCACGCGCTTTTGCAATCGCGCGAACGCTTGCAGGTGTTCCTGTTCGGCACGCGGCTGACGAACGCGACGCGCGCGTTGCGCGAGCGCGATCCGGATGTCGCGGTGACCGCGCTCGGCGAACAGGTCGCGGACTGGTCGGGCGGCACGCGCATCGGCGCGGCGCTCGCGGAATTCAACCGGCGCTGGGCGCGTCGCGTGCTCGCGGGCCGCGCGACCGTGCTCTTAGTGACCGACGGGCTGGATCACGAGGCCATCGACGTGCTCGATGCCGAGATGGCGCGGCTCAGGCGCTTCGCGCATCGGCTCGTGTGGCTCAATCCGCTGTTGCGATTTTCCGGCTTCACGCCTCGCGCACGCGGCGTGCGCGCGATCCTGCCGCACGTCGATGCGATGCTCGCGGCCCACAACCTCGACAGCCTGGCCGCTGTCGGACGGGAAATGGCCGCGCTTTCCGCGCGCGGCGCGCCCCGAATGCCAGGAGGACACACGCAATGGAACTGACCGAAACGCATACCTTGCCGGTGCCGCAAAATCGCGCGTGGGAGGCGCTCAACGACACGGCGATCCTCAAAGCCTGCATTCCGGGCTGCGACAGCATCGAAGCGGACGGCGAAAATGCCTATGCCGTCGGGATGACTGCCGCCGTCGGCCCGGTGAAGGCACGCTTCAAGGGACGCATGGAACTGACGGATATCGACGCGCCGCATACCTATACGATCGTCTTCGAAGGACAGGGCGGCGCGGCGGGCTTCAGCAAGGGCATGGCCAAGGTGAACCTCGAACCGGGCGAGGACGCGGACACCACGAAGCTCACCTACAGCGCGCACGCGCAGGTGGGCGGCAAGCTCGCGCAGATCGGCTCGCGGCTCGTGGACGGCGCAGCGCGTAAGATCGCGGGTGAGTTCTTCAAGCGATTCGGCGCGAAGTTGCAGGGCGCGGGCGAAGCGCAGCAAGAACAGAACGGCGTCGCGGAGGAACCGGCTGACGCCGACAAGGAAGAGAAAGGAAAGAAATCATGGACAGCGTGGATCTCGAAGTCCTGAAAAACAGCGCGCGATGGCTCGAAGAAGGGCATCGCGCGCTGCTGGTCACGGTCGTGAAGACGTGGGGCTCGTCGCCCCGGCCCGAAGGCGCCATGCTCGCGGTGCGCGACGACGGCCATGTGGTCGGCTCGGTGTCGGGCGGCTGCATCGAAGACGATCTGATCGACCGCGTGCGGCAGCGGGGTATCGAGCAGACGAGGCCGGAAGCGGTGAAATACGGCATCAGCGCGGAGGAGGCGCATCGCTTCGGCCTGCCGTGCGGCGGCACCATCCAGCTCGTGCTGGAGCCGCTCACGCGCGAGAGCGGCATCGCGCAACTGTGCGCGGCGGTGGAAAGCGGGCGGCTCGTCGCGCGCACGCTCGACATGGCGACGGGCGCGGCGCGCCTCGAACCGGCGCAGGCCACCGACGGCGTGCTCTTCGACGGCGCGAAGCTCCTGACCATTCACGGTCCGCGCTACCGGATGCTCGTGATCGGCGCGGGACAGTTGTCGCGCTATCTGTGCAGCATCGCCGTCGGCCTCGATTATCAGGTGACCGTGTGCGATCCGCGCGAGGAATACACCGACGAGTGGGACGTGCCCGGCACGACCATCGTGCGCACCATGCCCGACGACACCGTGATGGACATGAAGCTCGACGAGCGTTGCGCGGTGATCGCGCTCACGCACGATCCGAAGCTCGACGACCTCGCGCTCATGGAAGCGTTGAAGACGCCGGCGTTTTATGTCGGCGCGCTCGGCTCGCGTCGCAATAACGCGGCGCGGCGCGAGCGTCTGAAGGAATTCGATCTGACCGACACCGAACTCGCGCGGCTGCACGGGCCGGTCGGCATCTATATCGGCAGCCGTACGCCGCCGGAAATCGCCGTGTCGATATTGGCCGAAGTGACGGCGGCGAAGAACGGCGTGTCGCTGCCGGAACTGCTGCAAGTGGAAGGCGCGAAGGCGGCGCGCGAAGTCGCCGGCAAGGGCGAAGTCTGCGGCGTGTGATGACCGCGCAATAAAGCGCCGCCGTTGCCGCTTACATCAGCCCGCAGACGATCATCGCGACGAGCGACACCGTCACGATCACCGCGCCCGCCGTGCGCCGCTTGTTCAGTTCGGTCCACAGCAGCACGCCCGTCAGCGACAGCAAGATCAGGCTGCCGGCGAGCGTATCGATCAGCAACACCCAGCCGACGCTCAAGCCGACGCCCTTGTGCAGGTTCGTCAGCATCGCGAGGAAGGTGTTCTCGGTGCGCTTCACCGAGACGAAGTTGTTGCCGACCCAGTACTCCGCCATCACGCTGCTGCCGGGCGATGAAATCATGGTCGACCATTGTTCGGGCTGCATCGTGCTCTTGTCGCCCCAGCCGACCGGGTGCGCCGGCTCGCGCCGCGTGCGGCCCAGATTGCCGTCGACTTTGAGTTCCTTCTTGAGCCACATGCCCATCTCGCGCGGCGATCTGAAGCCGCCAGCAGGCAGCGGAAGCTGCATCTGCGAGACTTGCGGCTCGCCCGTCGAGACGCGCAGCGGTGGCGCGCGGTGATTCAGCAGGAAGCCGGTCACGCCGAACAGCAAGCCCAGGAGCGCGCCCCACAAGCCGACCCAGCCGTGCACCTTGCGCAGCCATTTGAGAAACGTCGAGCGGCGCGAGCGGTTCTTGCGCGCCGCTTCGTCGGCGTCGTTCATCGAGCGTCCTTGCGGACGGTAGCGAGCGGTGTCGCTCGGCGGGGCATTGAGTGTGTCAGGCGCGTTCAAGCGTCTCTCCGGAGTCGGCGGGTTCGTCGGCAACGCCACGCTTTAGCGACTCGACGTCGTTCGAAGCGGGCAAATGAGAATCGTTATCATTGCACGCGAGAACGCCTGACACAATGCTTTCTGGCGGCGCCATGCCGCCACTTCATGACCAAAAATTTCACACCGGCCAGAGCGGCCCTTCCTGCATCGCGCCGATCTGCTCGCGCAGTTCGAGAATGCGGTCTTCCCAGTAACGCTGCGTGTTGAACCACGGAAACGCGGCGGGGAACGCGGGATCGTTCCAGCGGCGCGCGAGCCACGCGGCGTAGTGGATCAGACGCAGCGTCCGTAGCGCCTCGATCAGATGCAGTTCCCGCTCGTCGAACTCGCAGAAGTCTTCGTAGCCGGCGAGCAGATCGGCAAGCGCACGCGACGCTTCCGCGCGGCCGGCGGGAAGCAGGAGCCACAAGTCCTGAATCGCCGGTCCCATGCGGCTGTCGTCGAAATCGACGAAATGCGGGCCCGCGTCCGTCCACAGCACGTTGCTCGGGTGACAGTCGCCGTGCATGCGCAGATGCCGCACGTCGCCTGCGCGCTCGAAGCATTGCGCGACGCCGTCCAGCGCCATGGATACGGCGCGCTCGTAGGCTTCACGCACGTCGTCGGGCACGAAGCGATGCGTCAGCAGGAACTCGCGCGGCTCGTAGCCGAAAGTGCGGATGTCGAGCGTCGGCCGCTCGCGATACGGCTCCACGCCGCCGACCGCATGAATGCGCCCGATGAAGCGGCCGAGCCATTCGAGCGTCTCGCGGTTGTCGAGATCGGGCGCGCGGCCTCCGCGCCGGTCGAAGACGGCGAGACGGAAGCCTTCGAATTCGTGGAGCGTCGCGCCTTGAAGCACGCGTGCCGGAACCGCCGGAATCTCGCGCGCGGCGAGGCTCGCGACGAAGGCATGTTCTTCGAGAATCGCTTTGTTCGACCAGCGCCCCGGCCGATAAAACTTTGCGATCACAGGCGGCGCGTCTTCGACACCCACCTGATACACGCGGTTCTCGTAGCTGTTGAGCGCAAGCAGGCGGCCGTCGGTACGGGCGCCGGCGGGCATCAGCACGCTGTCGACGGCGTCGAGCACGCGCTCGGGCGTGAGGCCCGCGAACGGCGGCGCGGCGTCGGACGCCGGCACGCCGGGAGAGTCGGAATGATGTGAGTTCATTCCGGCATTGTGCGCCTTCGCGCCGCTGGCATCAGCGTCGTTTGCACTCAGCGAACGACGTCGCCTGGCGAAACACCGCTCAATGAACGACCGAATTCGACGGACGCACGATATCGCCCGTATCGATCAGGTCTTCCAGAAAGAAGGGCTCCGTGTTGAGAAGCTTGGTGACGCCGGGCTCGCCCGCGTACCACGCGACCATGGCCATGTCGCCGAGAATGCGCATGACGATGCCGCGCGCGCCCTGAGGCACGGCAATATGCACGGAGCGAACAATCGAACCGATTTGCATGATGAATCCCCGTTTCCATGCCGACTAGATATACCGCCGGTCATTTGTTGCAACAGCACAGGCTTCTGACGGCGCGTGCACCCGACAATCGCCGCGTCTTTGTTGCGGTAAGCGCGACGTGCGCGGCTTTCGTGAACGATTGTGCGCCTACTTTAGCGTATGACGACGCGCAAACGCGATGCCCAATGCCGCGATCTGTTGCCCGAGGCAGACGCTCGCCGCATGAACGCTGTCTGCGGCACTTGGAATGCGCCGCCGTATCAGGCAAAACCCTAAGTAACGGCGTATCGTTAGGGGTTTGTCGTGTTAAGCGGAGACTTCATTCGTGAACGCATCACCCGCGCCGCAGCGCAAAGAAGTGCCGCCCGCGCCTGCGGAGCTTTATCTGGAGCGCGGCTCGCGGGCGTATTGGCGCGCTTCGCTCGCGTTGCTGTTCGCGGGCTACGCGACGTTTTCGCTGCTGTACTGCGTCCAGCCGCTGCTTCCCGAGTTCACGAAGAGCTTCGGCGTCAGTCCAGCCGTGAGCGCGCTCGCGGTGTCCGTCAGCACGGCGGCGCTGGCCGTCGCCATTTTCATCGCGGGATTCGTCTCCGAAAGCTGGAGCCGGCACCGGTTGATGACGCTCTCGCTGCTGGCGTCGTCGGTGCTCACCGTGATCGCGGCGTTGCTGCCGAACTGGCACGCGCTGCTGCTCGTGCGCGCGCTCGAAGGCTTCGCGCTCGGCGGCGTGCCCGCCGTCGCGATGGCGTATCTCGCCGAGGAAGTGCATCCCGAAGGCCTCGGCCTCGCGATGGGCCTCTATGTCGGCGGCACGGCGATCGGCGGCATGGCCGGGCGCGTGATCAGCGGCGTGCTCGCGGACCTGTTCGGATGGCGAGTGGCGATCGGCGGTATCGGCGTGCTCGGGCTGTTCGCCACGCTCGCGTTCCGGTCGCTGCTGCCGCCGTCGCGACGCTTCAAGCCGCGTCGCGGCGTCGGGTTTTCGCATCATCGGAGTTCGCTGGTCGGGCATTTGCGGCATGGCGGACTGCCGTTTCTCTTTCTGATCGGCTTCGTGCTGATGGGCAGCTTCGTCACGGTCTACAACTACGTTGGCTATCGGCTGCTGGGCGCGCCGTTCGGGCTCAACCAGACGCAGATCGGCGCGATTTTCACCGTCTATCTGGCGGGCGTGGTTGCATCGCCGTGGTCCGGCAAAATGGCGGACGCCTTCGGACGCGGCCGCGTGCTGATCGCCGCGATCGTGCTGATGATGGCCGGCATCGCGCTGACGCTTTCGATGTCGCTGCCGGTGATCATCGGCGGCATCGCGTGCCTTACATTCGGCTTCTTCGCGGGGCATTCGGTGGCGAGCGGCTGGGTCGGCCGCCTCGCGACGCAAGCGAAAGGGCAAGCCGCCGCGTTGTATCTGCTTGCGTATTACCTGGGATCGAGCCTGATCGGATCGTATGGCGGGCACTTCTGGACCGCGTTCGGCTGGCCGGGCGTGGTCGGTTTGATCGCGGGACTGCTGCTGATCGGAGTCGCGAGCGCGGCGTATCTGAACGGCCGCGAACGGGCGCGCATCCGTTCGTCGAAAGCGGAATGAAATCGGACGAAACTAAGGGTTTTACCGTGTCCGCTTAATAACGCGTCGCCCGAAGCCTTGCATGGCAAGGCTCGGCGCGCTTCCGAGACGCCGTGTTTCGCGGCAACGGCGAAACGCGTTTCTCCCTGACGCCTATACTCGAATCGTCGATGCGCACGTTCGCGCCGGCACGATTCGAGCAAGAAAAGCAGGACGATGGGAGACGCACCATGACGTATTTCACGATCGGCGACTTCATTCTGGTCATCCCGATGGCGCTTGCTGGCGCGCTGTTTCTCGGCGCCATTCCGTGCGCGTCGCATTTCAGGAACAACGTATTGCGAGCGTGCGGTGCGCTCGTGGGCGTGCTCGTCGCGTTCTTGCTGGTCGAGGGCTTGCCCGCGCTGATATGACGGCGCGCGGCGTTCGCCGCGCGCTTTGTCTTGCTTACAGATGCTGGCCGAGGAACGTCAGCGTGCGGCCGTGCGCGAGCGCCGATGCCTTCGCGTTATACGACGCGCGGTCGCCGCAATTGAAGCCGTGATCGGCTGCGGGGTAGACGTAAAGCTCGGAGTCCGCCCGGCTCGCGAAACGCTGGCGCACCGCGTCGACCGCGTCGGCGGGAATGTGCGCGTCGAGTTCGCCGTAGTGGAACTGGATCGGCGCTTTCACCTGATCGGCCTTGTCGAGCTGGTTTTGGATGCCGCCGCCGTAGTAGGCCACGGCTGCATCCACCGAACCTTGCGCCGCCGCGAGATACGCAAGCCGCCCGCCGAAGCAATAGCCAATTGCCGCGACCTGGCCGCTCACTTCCGGCAGCGCGCGCAACGCCTTCGCCGCTGCGCCGACATCCGCGACGGCGGAATCCACGTCGGTCTTTTGCAGCAGTTCCATCGCCTTTTCGCGATCCGCGCCTTCATAGCCCAGTTCGACGCGCGGCTGCGTGCGCCAGAACACGTCGGGCGCGAGCGCGACATAGCCATCGGCGGCATATTGATCCGCGACACTGCGAATATGCGAGTTCACCCCGAAGATCTCCTGCAGGATGATCACGGCGGGTCCCTTTCCCGTCTTGGGCAGCGCGAGATAGCCCTGGAAGCTGCCGCCATCGGCGGGAATGTCGATCCATCGGGAAGTCACGGTTACGGTCACGTCGATGCTCCTTGCTTGGTTGACTGATAAGAATGCAGGCGAGTGAGTTTGCCAGCTTTCCCTTTCAGTCGCCTGAGCGCGGTCTGTCGCGGGCGGCGCGCAGGCACACGCATTGACGAGGCAGACGATTTTTAGAGGCGACTGCCTAAAGCCAGGCGTTAAACGGCTTTTGAATCGGGCTAATGGCGACGGACGGCGCGGGATTATCGGCGGACTTGCGAAAGAACTCCAAGGCTGGGCCGAAACCCGCATCGGTCGGGCCTCGCGGCGCAATTGCCACCACAAACGCGCGCGGTTCTCAACCGGTCGTTAATCGGTAGTCGCACCAGTATCTTAAAAAAATTCCCTAAATTAATTTGACAACCCTACACTTCTCGCGCGGTGCGGATGGCGGCTGCCACAAACAGCCGGCCGGAAGGACTTGCCAAGTGCAATACGATGCATCCGGCGTGGTCGTCCACGGGACTGAGCGATCGTGATGAAAGACGGGGCACAGGGCGATTACGTTGTTTTTGGGACCGAAACTGGAGACTTACATGAACACCAAGCTTCACAAAGTGTTGCCGATCAGCGCCGCAGCCGTGCTGTTCGCTACGTTGGCAACGTCCGCAGCAGCCGACCAGGTCGTCAAGATCGGTCACGTCGCTCCGCTGACCGGCGGTATCGCTCACCTGGGCAAGGACAACGAAAACGGCGCGCGGCTGGCAGTCGAAGAGATCAACGCCAAGGGTCTCACCATCGGCGGCCAGAAGATCACCCTGCAACTGGACCCGCAAGACGATGCAGCCGACCCGCGTACCGCCACGCAAGTCGCGCAGAAGCTCGTCGACGACAAGGTGGTCGCAGTGGTCGGCCACCTGAACTCCGGTACGTCCATCCCGGCATCGAAGATTTATAGCGACGCGGGCATCGTCCAGATCTCGCCGTCCGCCACGAACCCGACCTACACGCAGCAAGGCTTCAAGACGACGTACCGCGTCGTCGCGACCGATGCGCAGCAAGGCCCGGCGCTCGCGAACTACGCGGCGAAGAGCCTGAAGGTGAAGAGCGTCGCCGTGGTCGACGACTCGACCGCCTACGGTCAGGGTCTCGCGAACGAATTCGAGAAGACCGCGAAGTCGCTGGGTCTGAAGGTCGTTTCGCACGACGCGACCAACGACAAGGCCGTGGACTTCCGCGCCATTCTGACGAAGATCAAGGGCGAAAACCCCGACGCCGTGATGTACGGCGGCATGGACGCGACCGGCGGCCCGTTCGCCAAGCAGGCGAAGCAGCTCGGCCTGCGCGCGAAGGTGCTCGCGGGCGACGGCGTCTGCACCGAAAAGCTGGCCGACCTGGCCGGCGACGCGACCGACAACGTCGTGTGCTCGGAAGCAGGCATGGCGCTGGAAAAGATGGAAGGCGGTCAGGCATTCGCTGCGAAGTATCAGAAGCGTTTCGGCCAGCCGATCCAGATCTACGCGCCGTTCACGTATGACGCGGTGTACATCATCGTCGACGCGATGAAGCGCGCGAACTCGGCCGATCCGGCCAAGATTCTCGCCGCGATGCCGAACACGGACTACAAGGGCGTGATCGGCCAGACCACCTTCGATTCGAAGGGCGATCTGAAGCACGGCGTGATCTCGCTGTACGACTACAAGGCAGGCAAGAAGACGCTGCTCGACGTCGTCAAGATGTAATCGCAGCCGGGCGTGAGCCCCGAAAGACGCGCGGACTACCAAAGGTCCGCGCGTTTTTTTATATTTTCAGGCGCCGGAGGATGCGCGGTCCGATCAGCGCGATCGCCGCGCAGCACGCCGCCACGACGCACAAGCCGATGGGCAACGTGCTTACCTGCGCGACGCCGCCGATCAGCACCGGCCCGAGCAGCAAGCCGAAGTACGCGAGCCCCGCGACCTGCGCGAGCCCTTCAGCCGCCGTCACGCCTTCGACCCGCGCCGCCGCCGCGAAAAGCACCGGCATCATGTTCGCGAGACCGAGGCCCATGAGCGTGAAGCCGGTCATCGTCACGACGGCGTTCGGAAAGACCAGCGCCATCACCATGCCGACGAACGCGAGGCCCGCGCTGCCGAACACGAGCTGCGGCGCGCCGAAGCGCGCGCGCACGGCATCGCCGCCGAAGCGACCGGCCGCCATTCCGCCGGAGAACGCGGCGTAAGCGGCGCTCGACAATGACGGCGACGCCTCGACGACATCGCGCATATAGACGGTGGCCCAGTCGTACATCGCGCCTTCCGCGATGAGCGCGACGAGCGCCATGCCGCCCAGCGCCCAGAGGGCGGCCGAGCGCCAGCGATTCGACGACGAAGCTTTCGCGTGCGCCTCGTGATGCGGCACGTGCGGCAGGACCGAGGGCATCGATGCCAGCAGCACGACGAGACTCGCGCCTGCCGCAAGCGCCAGGTGCGCCGCCGGCGCAAGCCCGTGCGCGATGAGCGCGCCGCCGATGGCCGCGCCCGCCATCCCGCCGATGCTGAACATGCCGTGCAGCGACGACATGATCGGCCGCCCGAGCGCCTCTTCGACCGCGCTCGCTTCGGCGTTCATCGCGACATCGAGCGTCGCCATGCCCGCGCCGAACACCGCGAGCACGATCAGCAGCAGCCAGAAAGACGGCACGACGAGGATCAGCGCGCCGCACACCGTCATCGCGATCCCGCCCGCCATGCACGCCGTACGCGTGCCGGCGCGTGCGATCCACGATCCGGTGGTGAGCATCGCGAAGATCGAGCCGCCGGCAACCGCAAACAGCGCGAGCGAGAGCATGCCGGGGCTGAGCGCGAACTTGTCGCGTACGGTCGGCACGTGAACGCCCCACGACGCGTACATCATGCCGGCGATGAAGAACACGGCCATGGTGGCGTAGCGGGCGCGCTGCCGCGTGGCTTGGGGCAGGCTGCGGTGCAAAGCGAGCGAAGGATTGGACTCGCGGGCGGAAGAAGCGGAGGTCGAGTCGGACACGGTTGAGCCGTCAGAAGAGGTGGCGCGTGGCGGCGTGCGCGGAAGAAACCGAAGAGCATGCCGCCTTTCGCGAGAGCTTACGATTCTATCGAACGGCCAGGAGACACGCTCGGCGTGCTGATTTACCATTTTCAGCACGTGATCCGATCGACACCTGCTCATGAATATCCCGCCGCAAGCACCGCTTCATCTGCTGCATCGAGTATCGGAAGGAACACTCGCGACTCATTCGCGCGATCCGGCGGGTTTCCCTTATCCGACCGCGTTGCCATTCGCGCTGACCAGCCGTCATTTGCCGATGCTGTTGATCAGCCGCCTCGCGGAACACACGCGAAATCTGGAAGCCGATTCGCGCGGCGGTTTTCTCATTGCACATGCCAATGGAGCGAGCGTGCTCGAGGGCCAGCGGCTGACATTGCTCGGGACGTTCGAACCTGCCCCGAAAACCGATCACGAAGAACTGGCGCGCCGGTATATGCGCTATCACCCGGACGCGGCGCGTTATCTCGAGTTGGGCGACTTCGCTTTCTGGGTAATGTCGCCGCAGCGAATGCGCTTTATCGGAGGCTTCGGTGCAATGGGTTGGCTCGACGGCAATCAAATGGATCCGCTTGAGCCGGTGAGTAGCGAAGACGAAGCGGCGCTTTGCGCCTTCTCCGACACTGATGCAAGACGCCCGACCCACATTCGAATATTAGGGATAGATCGATACGGATGCGATTTGTTCGAATCCGGTACTCGCAATCGTTTTACTTTCGATAAACCAAAGCTGGATGTGCAGGATTTGAAAGCGGCGCTTATCGACTGTTTCGAACGCCATGCGTAACGCGCGTCTTCGAAAACCTGTCGTTAAGCGGTGAATCCGCGAGGCAAGTTGCCATGAGATGAAACGTTCATGCGGTGCAGCGAACAGTGTTTCCATTTCATGCGACACCGGTTCATCGGACGCCGAACCGGCGATTTAAGCCACTTCATTCCGGTTCGCAGATGGCAGGCGAGTCGGCAAATGTTACGAGTATTTAGCCAATAGGAATTAATCAGAATCTCTCCATACCGCGATTTAACGGAAGTGTGTTAATCTGCGGTCCAGTCCGAGGCTATACTGATAACCGAAGAGCGAGCACTCGACTCGCAAGCCTGTACACTTCTTAGGAATTTGCCATGCCTTCATACAAGGAATTGCTCGCGCAGCGCGAGTCTCTCGAGCGTCAGATTGAAGAAGCGAAGTCGCGCGAATACGCCGAAGTACTTAATGAGATCAAGCAGAAGATGGCTGATTACGGCATCACGCTTCAGGAATTGGCCGGTGGCCGTGGCGCCAAGTCCGCCAAGGCATCGCGCAGCCGCACGGGTGTAGCGCCGAAATACCGCGACCCTGAAAGCGGTAGCACGTGGTCCGGTCGCGGCAAGCCGCCGAAGTGGATTGCGGGTCAGGATCGCGATAGTTTCCTGATCGGCAAATAAGCCAGCGCCAATCCGAATTCAACGAAGGCCGCGCCAATTGGCGCGGCCTTTTTTTGTCACTGCGCCGTTCATTCGTCACGACCGGTTAATCACTGGACGAGAATGCGTCGCGTTATTAAGTCGTTGATTTAAAAGCAGAAGCCGCGACTGACTGATAAAATGCTGCCAGATCGCACTTCGGGCATATTACATGACACTTTCAGCGGCGCACGCAACGGAAAAGCACGACGTTGCGGTTCGGACTACATGGACGAGTATTGCGCTCAATACCGGTCTCACCACGGCACAGCTCGCGGTCGGCCTGGTTGCGCATTCCCAGGCATTGATTGCGGACGGCGTCCATTCACTCGCCGATATCGTTTCGGACCTTGTCGTCCTCATTGCGAATCGCAAGGCGGCGGCGGTGCCCGACATCGATCACAATTACGGCCATAGCCGTTATGAGACCGTTGCTTCGCTATTCCTCGGCGGATTGCTGATTGCGGTCGGCGTGGGAATGTTATGGCGGGCTGGCACACGCGTGATGAATCTGGGCGATATCCCGCCGGTTCACGCAAGTGCGCTCGTCGTCGCGATAATCGTCCTCATTTCGAAAGAGGCGCTGTTCCGTTATATGCTACGCGCGGCTGAACGCGTGCGATCCGCCATGCTCGTCGCCAATGCGTGGCATGCGCGATCGGATGCCGCTTCTTCGCTTGTCGTCGCGCTCGGCATCCTCGGTAGTATTGCGGGCTTCAGGATTCTCGATCCCATTGCCGCCGCGCTCGTCGGTTTCATGGTGGGCAGAATGGGCTGGACATTCGCGTGGGATGCGCTGCAAGACCTTTCGGATCGCGCGCTCGATGAAACCACCACCGCCGATTTCCGCGGCATTCTGCTCGGTACGCCCGGCGTGCGCGATGTGCACGATTTGCGCACACGCAAAATGGGCGATCTCGCCATCGTCGACGCGCATATTCTGGTGGACCCGTTTATATCGGTTTCTGAAGGTCATTTCATCGCCGAGTCGGCGCGCGCGCATATCCTGGCCGATTCCCGCGTAATCGATGCGCTCATTCATGTGGACCCGGAAGGCGATGCGGTGAATCCGCTGCCCGGCGATTATCCGCTGCGTGCCACCGTGATGAAAGCCGTGAGCGCCGCGTTGTCGGAGCACGGCTTATCCGTCGATACGCTGAACCTGCACTATTTGAAGCGCGGCTTCGACGTGGAAATCGTTCTGCCGGCCGCTGCGGAAAGCGAGACGGCGCCACGACTCGCCGATATGGATCTGGATGCGCTCAGGCAACGGCTCGGCGCTCGTCAAATCCGCATGACGCAAGCGGTGAAACTCGCCGCGCCGCAGCCCGCGAAAAGTGCACCGCACTGAAAGCGGCGCGCGCTTTCAAAGCGGCAATTGCGTATCGAATTTGATTTCCCTGAGCACGACGCTCGTGCGGACCTGCGCGACCGCCGGAATCTTGAAGATGCGGTCGTGAAGAAAGGCGTCGTAGGCCTTGATATCTGGCGCAACGATCTTGAGTATGTAATCGGATTCGCCGGTCGTGCTATAGCACTCGGTGACTTCCGGACAGGTGGCAATTTCGCGCTCGAATTGCTCGACGCCGCCTTCCGTATGCCGCGTCAAATGGATATGCGCGAGCGCGCAGACATGCAGCCCGAGCTTTTCGCGGTCGAGCAGCGCGGTATAGCGCTGAATGACGCCGGACTGCTCCATGTCTTTGATACGACGCCAGCACGGCGTGCTCGATAGCCCGACCTGATCCGAAATTTCCTGGACGGAACGCCGCGCGTCGAGTTGCAGAAGACGCAGGATTTTTTGTGAGAATGTATCGAGAGTCAACTGCGCCTCCGTTCGGTCGCCATCTGACTTCAATGGTAGAGGCCCCAGAAAAGAAGCGCAATGCAACGCGGGCTCAACGAGGGAGATTACCTAACTCACTGGCCTGCGGGCGGGGTTTTACCTTCCGGAAGACTTTCCGTCTGTTCGTCTGCGCCCGCCGCTGCCTGCAATGATGCCGATGCTGCCGCCTGCGACGCGCGCAGGTCCGCAAGCATGTTGCAGAAGAGCGCGCCTTGCTCGATGGCGTCGTCTAGCGCGACATGCGTATGCGGCAAGTCGTCGAACCAGTGCTTCGGCAAGCGCGGCTTGATCGCCTTGCGATACGGCAGGCCGGTGATGGCGAACGCGAGCGTCTTCATGTCCAGCGCCGACCATGAGAACGGGCAGCGTTGAGCGAAGCGCATCATGTACCAGAACATATGCGTGAAGTCGAAGCCCGCCGGATACGCGACGAACACCGGCTTGCCCGGCAGCGCCTCTACCCATTCGACGTACTGCACCAGCGCGACTTCGGGCTTTTGGAGATCGGTCCGGCACGCGGCCCACGCTTCGGGCTGCGTCTTCCACCACGCCGCCTGCACCGGATGCGGCGCCGCGCCCTCCAGCGTTTCGAGGTTCGCGGAGAACGTCGCGATGAGCTGCTTATCCGCCGTGTAGGCTGCCGAGGCGAAGCTCAGCATCGAATGCGGTCCGGGAATGGGACCGTCCGCTTCGACGTCGGTGCTCACGTAGATTTCGGGGATCGCGTTCATGCGGCGACTCCGTCGCGCACGAACGGATTGCTGCGGCGTTCCTCGCCGAACGTCGAAGCGGGGCCGTGGCCCGGAACGAAGGTCACGTCGTCGCCAAGCGGCCAGAGTTTCTCGCGGATCGACCGGATAAGCTCGTCGTGATTGCCGCGCGGAAAGTCCGTTCGGCCGATGGAGCCTGCGAAGAGCACATCGCCCACGAATGCGAGACGATGCTCGCGGCTAAAGAAGATGACGTGTCCCGGCGTGTGACCGGGACAAAAGCGCACTTCGAGCGTCTCATTGCCGAACTGCACGGCTTCGCCGTCTTCGAGCCATCGGTCGGGCGTGAAGGCTTGCGCGTTCGCAAAGCCGAACCGCTGCGACTGTGCCGGCAACTGATCGATCCAGAACGCGTCTTCCTTCTGCGGACCTTCGATCTGCACGGCGTAATGATCCGCCAGCGCCTTCGCACCGCCGCAATGGTCGAGATGGCCGTGCGTCAGCAGAATCTTCTCGACCGTCACGCCTTGCCGATCCACCTCCGCGATGATCCGCTCTATGTCGCCGCCCGGATCGACGACAGCTGCGCGCTGCGTCGCCTCGCAGACGACGATCGAGCAATTCTGCTGAAATGGCGTGACAGGAACGAGAGTGACTTTCATTGGGCTGTCCGGGCTACAGATGCCTGTAAAAACGTTCATTGTACCGGTGGCCCGGGACACATGAGGCCTGCGCGCGGTCGCTCAAGAAGGCCGACGCGATCGGAAATTCTTGCGCTCATAGGCAGAATCAATCACGATTTTCGCAGTCAGGGCGGCTAGACCCCGCTTTTTTTGTATAATGGGCTCACTAGTGCATGGATTTGGCCATGCCGTCAATGGGCGAGTGCGACAACGCCAGTGCGTTTTTACAATCGCCATCAGTAAGCTGTTAGGGGCCAAAAGCCTCGCAACTGCAACTCAACGCACCTTCTCGTAGGTGCACACGTCTTGTCCAGCCGGGCGCTGCGCGTCCGTCCGATGGCCTTTGCCGCCGTCACGCTGGATGGGGCCTACGCCGCCGTTCCTGCGCCGTCTCGTTGTCGAGCCGGGCACGAACGTGATGCCACGTTCGATGGCGGCATGTGGGGTCTGGTCAGGCTGCCGGGGACAGGTTGCGCCAGACGTGAACGATAACCGGGCGTTTGCGGCATGAGTTCGCCGCATCCGAGCATCAGTCCGCCGTTCGTCAAGTCGAACGGCGCGCTGCTTTGCACGGCAAAGCCTTTGGCTGCCAGACGCGCGCTCACGAGCGCGGCGCGGCGGCCCTTTTACCGTTGGTAAAACCGCCTATGAATGCTCGATTCATTCGACATATCGCAAGCCTTCTCGCAGTCGGCGTCCTGGCAGGCTGCGCCGCGCCCGGCTCGGGCGACGTCGCGTCATATCATCAGACCACGCCTTCTATCAGCACGGCAAGTGCCCGCTCGAATGCGCCGCTTGCATTCGACACGAATCTCAGTTCGGTCCCGGCCGACAACGCGAACAAGAGCCAGTCGCTCTCCGACGCGCAGCCGATCTCGGACGGTCCGGAGGTCGGTACTTTCGAGCAGCAGGGCAAGGCGTCGTGGTACGGCCGCTGGTTCCATGGCCGCAAGACCGCAAGCGGCGAGAAGTTCGACATGCACGCGATGACCGCCGCTCACCGCACGCTCCCGCTGGCGTCGTGGGTGCGCGTGACGAACGAGTCGAATCACAAGACCGTCGTCGTGAAGATCAACGATCGCGGGCCTTACGTGCGCGGCCGGGTGATCGACCTGTCGTATGCTGCCGCCGCCGCGCTCGGAATGCGCGGCGCGGGCACGCAGAAAGTGAAGATCGAAGGCCTCACGCAGCAGGAAGCGCGTGCGGCGCGCGAGCAGTCTCAGTCGCTCGCGGACGACAGCGTGAACTGAGCGATTCCCGCGTCTTCCACTTGAAACGGGCCGTCATGCGACGGCCCGTTGTCATTCCAGCGCCGGCTTGCTGAGCCGCAGCGCCCGTTCGTAAAGCGCGTTGCGCGGCGCGCCCGTGAGCGTCGCCGCGATCCGCGCCGCGCTCTTCACCGACAACTCTTCCAGCAGCGTGAGCAGCAGCGCGTCGTGCGCGTCTTCCGCGTCTTCCGCTTCGGGCGCGCCTTCCACGACCAGAACGAATTCGCCGCGCTGCCGGTTCGCATCGCCTTCGAGCCACGTTGGCCCTTCGGCCAGGGTGCAGCGATGCAGGCTCTCATGTAACTTCGTCAATTCGCGTGCAATCAGAAGCTGTCGTTCGCCGCCGAACGCATCGGCGAGCGCGCGCGTGGTTTCGACAATGCGATGCGGCGCTTCGTAGAAGACGAGCGCCATCGGAAGATTCGCGAGCGTGCGCAATTGCGAGGCGCGCTGCTTCGCCTTCGATGGAAGAAAGCCGACGAACGTGAAGCCGTTGACCCACGCACCCGCCGCGCTCAGTGCGGTGACGACTGCACTCGGCCCCGGGAGCGGAACGACTGGCAAGCCGGCTTCGCGCACGGCATCGACAAGACGCGCGCCCGGGTCGGAAATGCCGGGCGTGCCTGCATCCGAGACACATGCGACGCGCTCGCCGCTGCGCAGATGTTCGATCACGCGCTCGGCCGCGCTGCGCTCGTTGTGTTCGTGCACGGCGATGGACGGCTTCGAAATGCCATAGCGCGCGAGCAATTGCGCGGTGTTGCGCGTGTCTTCGGCGGCGATGCGGTCGACAAGCCCGAGCACATGCAGCGCGCGCACGGTGATGTCCGCGGCATTGCCGATAGGCGTCGCGACGACGTATAGCGCGCCCGCCGGGTACTGCTGCCCGGCGGCCAATTCGGAGATTTGCAGCATGTGCGCGGGCGGGTGAAGCGAAAAGAAGAGAGGACGTCATTTTGCCACGCGCGCTTCGCCTGCCTGCCGACAACTTTCGTGAGGCACATATGTCCAAAACGCTCGGCGACGCATTCGAATCACGCGCGCTCGACTATCTCGAGCGGCAACGCATGCGCCTTGTCGCGCGAAATGTGCGCTGTCGCGGCGGCGAAATCGATCTCGTCATGATGGATGAACGCGGCGCGCTGGTGTTCGTCGAAGTGCGCGCGCGCAGGAGTCGCCGGTTCGCGGACGCAGCCGCGAGCATCGGCGTCATGAAGCGTGCGCGTCTCGTGCGCGCCGCGCAGCACTTTTTGGCGACGTGGCGCGGCGCGCTGCCCGCGTGCCGCTTCGATGTGATCGCCTTCGACGCGGGACATATTCGCTGGCTGCCCGATGCGTTTCGCGCGGACGAGTCATAGCGTGCGGTTCGGCGCAGGGAGCATGCGGTAAACTGCGCAGACTCAACGCCGGAACGCTCGCCCGCGCATTGCGCGCGCCTCGCGTCTCACGCCATACGCAACGAACGCCGCATCGCGGCCGAACACCGAGAGTCGATGTCAGTCGAACGTATCCAACAGCATTTCCGCGACAGCGCCGCGCTCACGCTCGAAGCACTCGATACGCTCGCGGTTCCCATTGCGGCCGCCGTCGATACGCTGTTCAGCGCGCTCGCCAACGGCTCGAAGATTCTGGTGTGCGGCAACGGCGGTTCGGCAGCGGACGCGCAACGCTTCGCGTCCGCGCTTATCGGCCGCTTCGAGCGTGAGCGCCCCGGCTTGCCGGCTATCGCGCTGACCACGGATTCCTCGATTCTCACGTCGATCGGCAACGACTATGCGTTCGAGCAGATCTTCTCGAATCAGGTCCGCGCGCTCGGGCAGGCCGGCGACGTAATGCTCGCGATTACATCGTCGGGCAATTCGGTGAACGTGCTTGCCGCCGTGCAGGAAGCGCACGAACGCGAGATGGTCGTGATCGCACTGACCGGCAACGGCGGCGGCGTGATGGCCGAGGTGCTGGCCGACACCGATATTCACATTTGCGTGCCGTCCGAGCGGACCGCGCGTATTCAGGAAATTCATCTGTTGACCATCCATTGCCTGTGCGACGGCATCGACGCGATGCTGCTGGGCGAAGACTGAATCCACAAAGGGGAACGGAGTTGATGAAGAAGACACGCGTCAAGGCGGCGCTGGCTCAAGCCACGCTGACGGTCAGCCTCTTGTCCGGCGTCGCGCTGACACTGCAGGGATGCGCACTCGCCGTGGTGGGCGCGGCGGCGGGCGGCACGCTGATCGCCACGGATCGCCGCACGCTCGGCGCGCAGACCGAAGACCGCGAGATTCAAGTGAAGGCGCTTTCGCGGATCAAGGACAACGTGTCCGACCAGGCGCACATCAACGTGACGGTGTTCAACCGGCGCGTGCTGCTAACGGGCGAAGTGCCCGACGACGCATCGAAGCAGAAAGCCGAAGCTGTCGTGCGCGATATCAACAACGTTGGCGGCATCGTCAACGAACTGTCGGTGCAGCCAGCTAGTTCGCTGTCGTCGCGCGCCAACGATTCGTATCTCGAAGGCCGCGTGAAGACCGCGATGGTCGGCGAGAAGGATCTGTCGACGAACTACTACAAGGTCGTGTGCGAGCGAAGCATCATCTATTTGATGGGCCTCGTCACGCAGGACGAGGGCGCGCATGGCGCGGATGTGGCGGCGCGCGTGTCGGGCGTCGAGCAGGTCGTTAAGGTGTATCAGTACATCAAGCCGGAAGAAGCGAAGGCGCTCGAAGCGGCAGCCGCGTCGGGCGCGAGCGCACCGACGGCGCCTGCTGCTGCCGACGCGACGGTGGGCACGGTGCCGGATTCTTCCGTGACGTCGCGACCGCTCGATGTCCAGTCGCCCGCGCCTGTCAAGAACTCGGATGTGCATCCGGGCGGTTCCAGTTCGGCTAAGTGACGGTGCATGAAGATGGTTGAAGGAAGATGTGTTGTGGTGGCCGCGTTGTTGGCGGTGTCGGGTGCTGCTTTTGCGGCGGATCAGCCGGTTTCCTCTTCGAACGCAATAGCGATTGCGCGCAGCAATGCGTGCATGGGCTGTCATGCGGTCGATCGTAAGCTCGTGGGGCCGTCTTTCCAGCAGGTCGCGCAGAAGTACAAGGGCGACGCTCAGGCGAGCGCGAAACTCGCGAAGAAAGTGAAGGATGGCGGCAGCGGCGTGTGGGGCTCGATTCCCATGCCCTCGCATCCTTCGATGAACGACGGCGACATCAAGACCGTGGTCGCGTGGGTGCTGGCGGGCGCGCCGCAGAAGTGATCCGTTATCCCGTAGCTGAGGGGCTTGCTTGCTGACGGCTTGGCTGTGGTAGAATCGCGGTTCGTTGGGGGGGTAGCTCAGCTGGGAGAGCGTCGCGTTCGCAATGCGAAGGTCGGGAGTTCGATCCTCCTCCTCTCCACCAAGAACATTTCCAAAGTAGTCCAAGAATGTCCGTAAACCCCGCAGCCGATAAGGCTCGCGGGGTTTTTTCTTTCCTGCTCCGTCCGAGCTCGTCCGTTGACATCTGCCCCCACCGGGGGAAAACTCCTGGGGCAACCACTCATCCAACATAGGCAGTATTCCCGGAATGCCGCTAGCGGAAGCCATCATCAAGGGTACGAGGGCCGCTGAGGAGCCGAGGGAGCTGTTCGACAGTGGTGGCCTGTACCTGCTCAATGCACCGGGCGGCGGCAAGCGCTGGCGGCTCAAATGCCGGTTTGGCGGCAAAGAGAAACGCCTGTCGTCCGGTGCCCACCCCGAGGTGACGCTTGCGGCAGCAAGGAAGCTGCGGGACGAGGCTCGGGCTTTCCTTGTCGCGGGAGTTGATCCAAGTGAGGTAAGGAAGCAGGAGCACGCGACCCTTCCGGACGAAGCCGCCCTGACTCGATGCCGCAATGCGCTTTTCCTTGGACAGCGACGGGCGCTGTCAATTCGACTCAGCGCCCGTCGCATGAACCGTAGCCCATCGGAACCAGCCCAGCTTCGCGCCTTTTTGGATGCAACGCGTGGTGTAACCGTCAAGGAATGAAAATGGCATTGACCGACGTGAATGTTCGAAACGCCAAGCCAAGGGACAAGCTTTATCGTCTATTCGATGAGCGGGGCATGTACCTGGAGATTTCGACTACGGGGGGCAAGTGGTGGCGTCTCAAGTACAGATTTGGGGGCAAAGAGAAGCGGCTATCTCTCGGCGTCTATCCCGACGTGGGTTTGAAGGAAGCGCGCGATCGTCGGGATGAGGCTCGCAAGCTCCTTGCTAAAGGTGTCGATCCAAGTATTGAGCGCAAGGTGCAGAAGGCAGCAACGATCGAGCGTGCTGCCAACAGCTTTGAAGCTGTTGCCCGCGAATGGTTTGCCCGGCAGGCGCCGGGCTGGGCCGCTAGCCACTCTGACAAAATCATGGGGCGCCTAGAAAAGGACGTGTTTCCGTGGCTCGGTGGCAGGCCTATAGCAGAGATCAAGCCGCCTGAAGTCTTGGCGGTGCTACGTCGGGTAGAAGCACGAGGTGCGCTCGATACTGCCCACCGTGTTCACCAGAATTGTGGTCAAGTCTTCCGTTATGCGGTGGCGACCGGGCGGGCGGAGCGCGATATTAGTTCTGATCTGCGGGGGGCGCTTCCGCCTGCGCGGCACACACATTTCGCGTCCGTGACGGAGCCGGCCGAGGTTGCGAGCCTATTGCGGGCGCTCGACGGTTTCAAAGGCACATTCGTCGTACAGTGTGCGCTGCGTCTCGCGCCGCTGCTGTTCGTCCGTCCGGGCGAGCTGCGCACGGCAGAATGGGCGCAATTCGACCTCGAAAAAGCGCAATGGCGCTACACCGTCTCCAAGACGAAAACCGAACACCTTGTGCCTTTGCCGACTCAAGCCGTTGCGATGCTGCGTGACCTCTACGCTCTTACCGGGCATCGTCAATACGTTTTTCCTGGGCGTGACGTCAAAAAGCCGATGAGCGGTGCAGCTATCAACGCGGCGTTACGGCGTATGGGCTTCGATACCAAAACTGAAATCACCGGGCATGGGTTTCGAGCGATGGCACGTACCATTCTTCATGAGCAATTGCGCTTTCCCAGCGAGGTCATTGAGCATCAGCTTGCTCACAAGGTTCCCGACGCTCTCGGATCGGCATACAACCGTACGAAGTTCATCGATGATCGGATCGTGATGATGCAGCGTTGGGCCGACTACCTTGACGAACTGAAGTCTCGCGATAGCGCGGTTTCAGTTCAAGTTGGCGAAAATGAGTATGAAAATTAGAAAGCTCTACTTTGCGATAGATTTCAGCAATTTGGATTTAATGACGCACGCACGGAAGATGTTTGGCAAGATGCGGAAGCTGCTGAAAGATGCGGACCTAGTTAGCTTCCAGATCTCGGTGACGCTTTACCGTGAGGGCATCGACGAACCGAGAACGATCTCCATGAAAGGGGCGCGCTCCGCGAACGGCGCTTGGATCACGCGTTTTACACGAGATCTAGAGTCCGACCTGCCTGAATCCCCAGAGGCTCTAAGGAGCAGATTCTCCCGTGCGCAGGAGGCCGTGCGCAGCTATATCGTTGATAATGAGCTGAGCGAGGACTGGATCGCAATCGAGGCGGAGCTCAGAGAGGCGATGAAATCGGGGGGTTCTGTGGATGCCCTGGAATACCACGCGCAAATCCCAGTTCGAGCCATCGCCAACTACGGCAATGACGCACATCTTTACGCGCCGCTCATGGCGACCGCTTACTTGATCGAAGGTACCGATGCGTTGGTAAGAAACGCTCTGGAGCACGCTTCGTACTGCGTTGAGCGCGCGCGCTATTGGTCTAGCTCGGAGATGCTGATCCCAAACCCCCGCCATCGTTTTAAGGAAAGAGCCCGCGCGGGCGGACACGGCAAGGCGGCTAACTATGAGCCCGTCAAGGCGAGAGTGATTGAGTTACTTACGGAGCTGGAGCCAGATGGCGGCTGGATTTCCGGCCGGGAAGCCATTGACAGAGTGGCAGATGAACTGGCGGGAAAAGCATGTGTCCAGCTTGTAGAGGGTTGCGGTATGGAGCCCTCCAACCTGCCGAGAACGATTGGGGGGTGGGTCAAGGAGCAACCGGAGAGATTCCGGTACCGCATCAGGCCCAAGGCTTAGCCTGGCAATAGCCGTTGGCACAGACCTGCCGTTAGCAAAGCGGTGCCGGTGCGGCCAATAAAATTGCTGGGCTAGTCCGAATTCAGGATTCCGTTCGGATTCTTCTGACGATCCTCGCACTTCGTTGGAAGGCGGCAGCCCTACATCTCTGAGGCCGCGCGGCGTTGACGCACCCAGCGTACCTCAACCTTGGTGCGCGCCCGCGTCGGGGGCGCCGCGACCAGTGCATCGCGGCTTGGCCGCCAGTGGCGGTGCCGGCCAAACATCATGCTCTAAGTTTGCATCAGCGGACAGGTCAGCTTCGGCTGGCCCGTTTGCTTCGACGCGCGCAACGCGGCTGCACTTCTGTGGCCGCAAGCCCTGATCTCCCCGACCCGGAGGTGCGCCGCAGCTCTCCAGTCCCCCTTCCACGGTTCATAACCCTTCAACGGAAGGGTTTTTATGCCCCGAATTTTTCTTTTAGCAGACGCGTAGAGAGGATGGAGCTGCATCCCTACGATGGCGACATCGATCGATGCAGTGCAGTGAGGCAAAGATCGGTACAGGCAGGACAGGAGCGGCGCAGGTCGTGGTGGCTGCGGAGTTCCGCTGATCTTCAACAATGAGCTGCAGCACTGCCAACGCGCGAGCGCGCGGACACGCTGCTGGCCATCGAAATGATGGGTGTTACATGACACTGAACGAAATACCGCCTGTTCTCAGCGTGAAAGAGTTTTGCCAGATCATCGCCAAATCTAGATCGTGGGCTTACGCGGAGTGGAAGAAGACAGATAGCGATCTCCCTAAGCCCTTCAAGATCGGCTGCGCAACGCGCATTCTAGGCGAAGCGACGGCTTGTTATCTGAAGAAGAAAGCCTCTGCGTGAAGGAGAAAGACATGAGCGACGAGAAGACTATGCGCGATGAACAGCTTGGCAGCGACGGTCGATCTGAGAAATCCCATGACGGCTGGGATGCCCTGCTAGCGGACGACAAGGAAAGGAAGGAGACGATCCTTGAAGAGCACTTCCGCAAGGCATTCGAGCGCTTCGAGGCCGGCGTGAGTCTGGCACGGATACGTGTGAATTACGAAAAGCTCGGTGCGAAATATTCACCTGCAACATTCCGGAAGAAATGGAATGAACTGGTGGCGAGACACACCGAGCAGGTCTGAACAATTCTGAGGCACTTCGGTGCCCCACGTTTGGGGGGATTGAGAAAGTGAACAACGGTTTTAACCAAGCGCCGCCTCTCTATCCGATCAATGCCTTTCCGGCGGAGATTGAGGACGCAATGTATGAAGTGATGAACAAGGTCAAGTCGCCCGATGCACTGGTTGCAACCTCCTTCCTGGCGACGATGTCGATCGTGTGTCAGGGCTTGATTGATGTGAAGCTGCCAATCGGGCAAATAAGCCCGGTATCGTTGAACGTGCTCGTCAAGGCCGAATCCGGTGAGCGCAAGACCGCTACCGACAAGATCGTTGGCGCCCCGATCTATGCCCATGACGAAGCCAGTGTCGGCCAGTATGAACACGATCTGCGTCAGTACAGGTCCGACTACAGTTTCTGGAAGACGGTCGAGTCGGCTATCAAGGGCATTATCGCGAAAGCCGTCAAGGAGGGTGGCAGCGTAGACGATCTGCGCATGAGGCTCGATCAGCACTTGAAGGAGGAGCCGGTCAAACCCCGCTCGCGCCGGTTCATTCACCAGAACGCGACGGAAGCTGCGTTGATGCACATCCTGGAAGGCGAAGGGCGGTCCATTGCCATCGCCTCTGATGAGGGGGAGGTCGTGTTCAAGGGCGGTCTGATGAATCGCGCTGGGCTGCGCAACAAGGGTTGGGATGGAGCACAGCTGCTGGTGTTCGACCGGGTAAGCACGGGCAGCATCATCGCGAGGCAGCCGCGCGTGACGGTGAACATTATGGTGCAGGATGCGGTGCTCGATGTCTATCAGCAGGATCGCGGAGCCGTCGCGCGTGGGTCGGGCTTTTGGGCGCGATACCTTGTCGGTGCACCAGACTCGACCCAAGGATTCCGGTTCATCACCTACATTGACGAGGAATGGCATCACTTGCCAGCCTTTCATTCACGCGTTAAGGAACTGCTGGATCGGTACGACTCGATGATGAAGTCAGGTGAGGTCAAGCGGCAGGTCATCGAATTTGACCCGGCAGCAGCGGCAGACTGGATCAGGATGGTGAACGTTACGGAAGGCATGATCCAGCCTTGGCAGTATTTGAGCGACATCCACGATTTCGCATCGAAGGTCATGGAAATCGTGAGTCGTGTCGCAGCGCTGCTGCACTTCTTCACGAGGCAAAAAGGCCGGATCACGCTCGATACGTTCAATCGGGCGAAAGCCATCGTCGAATGGCATCTGCACGAGTACAAACGCCTATTTTCGCCACAGGCCATGACTCCAACGATGTTGGAAAACATGGTGGCCGTCGAGAAGCACCTGTACTTCAACTACTGGAAGGTGGGGTTGTTGAATGTCGGCAAGAATCAGGTGCTTCGGAATGGCCCCAACCATTTGAGGAGCAAGGGGCAGCTTGAACCCGTCATTCACGCTATGACGGCGCAAGGCCGGATTGGCCTGTTCAAGGACGGCCCATCGAACAGAATCATGATTGCACTGAACCCGAACTACTTCAATTCGCTGATGTACCAATGATCAGAACGCCACCTTCGGGTGGCATTTTCTTGATGCGGCCTGTGTCGATTTTCGTGTCGACTTCCGCGACTGTCGCAGATGTCGCTACGAATCAAGGCTGGCTATGCTTTCTGTGGGCGCCAGAGCTGAGCCCTGTTGCCCGTTTCATGGAATCCTGTTAATCCCACAAGTTCCCGTGGTTTGTCGACTGCCTGCTGCAGCCTTAGCCTGCAGCATTTATGCAGTCTTGTCCAGATAGACCAGCGAATCTCAGTACAGCAAGTTGACGCAACTAAATTCTTACTGCGTGTGTACGTATGCACATAAGGAACATGACAAGAACGCAAGCTTCTTTGGACTGTTGTCGATTGAATCGTGGTGAACGTCGTGTGATTGCAGTGGTTGCTACTTATGCTTCTAATGGAATAGATAGTGTTAGAAAGCAAACTATATGGGAGAGCATGGGTAAAGACGCAAGTACCTTCTGACACGAGTGAAGTCTCGATCGATTCGAGTTCATGTCACGTAGAGGCAGGGACACTTGAGCAGGATCCCAGGCATATCAGTCAACGACAAAAAGGAGGTCTCAGATTCGTCGCTAGCTGAGCATTGCTAGCAGACAATTCAGCAATACGACGAACAAAAGACCTAACGTCAACAACCGTCACCCATGGTGACGACACATCATTACTCAACCATGCACGAAATCACCGAAGACCAGGAAGCGCTGGAGGTCATCGCTCACCTCGACGAGCGGATGAACCTCGAAGAAACAAACATCAATGGTCGCAGCACCTTTGTCATCCACCAGGGCTATGGGTCACGACATCTGTTCGGTATCGAGAAGTTCGTGAAAGCAATCCAGAGAGGATGGAAGGGAGGGTTCATTGAAAAGACAGCGCGCTACAGCGGGAGAAAGACGATCCATGAGCTATACCTTGGCAAGAAATACTATCGACTGTTGAACGACTGGATCGAGCGGTATTCGGACCAGTACCGTTATTCAGCACGAGTCGAAGTGTTCTACAGCGTATGCAAGGCGATGGGATTGATTGGCCAGCAAAACTTCCATTTCGAAGAGCCGGGCGAGATTGCCCGTGCTGACGGAGCGAGGTCCATGGACGCGTTCAACATGCTGATCGCAGAGATCAGCATGCGTTGTGAGTCACGTGAGTTTAAGGAGGAGGAGCGTCTCCGCCAGTTCAATACGAAACGCAACGAGGAGAACGTACTTGCAATGGAAGAAGAGATGTTCGAGGCGAAAGGCCGGTGGTTGGTGCTCTCGTTGACGTTACGCTACAAGCCGAAATATCGTCGCTGGATCACACCGGAGACTATGCAGCAGCACCGGGACCGGCTCTTCGCCGCACGTCGCTTCAACAAGCTCATGGCAGGTATCAGGAACTACGTCTGGGCAATCGAACAGGGACACGACACGGGACTGCACCTGCACGTCATCCTGTTCTATTCAGGCGAACACAACCACGACGAGTTCATCGCGAAGCAGATCGGTGAATATTGGGTTGATGTGGTAACCGAAGGCAAGGGCGACTACTGGAACAGCAACCGGGCCTGGCTAAAGAAGCGCTACGAGAAGTTTGGCCACGGTATCGGTGTCGGCCAAATCGACTGGAGCGATACGAAAAAGCGTGAGGCATTGCGCAAGAACCTTGTCTATCTCGCGAAGGCGGAACAATATCTCATGAGCTGGAGTGTCGAACGTATCCGCACGTTCGATATGGGACAGGTGCCGAAGAAGTTAAAGTCGGGTCGCCCCCGCGCGGAGTTGCAACAGCAAGAAAGTGAAGTCGGTGAGAGCCATCAGTTCATTGGTGGTCGAAAAGACGAGCAACCGCCTTGCTGATTACCTGGAGCGATGTGATGCTCGCTATAAGTGCACGGTTCACTGCCGCTTCGCTCAGGTCGTCGTGTGAACGTGCCCGTAGCTGCTGTGATGCAGGAAGCGTGGATGACGACACGAAGCCTGTCGAGCACTAGTCGATGACAATGCTTGCCCCGATGTGTAGTCGGAAGCTGAACTCGGTGAAAAATGCCTTCTTCGTCTCGTTATCAATGACGGCAAATTTCGGGTGCCTGCGGTTACAGGCGAAAGCCTTACGGGAGCGAAATTGTCCCAGATCGCCGGCTTCCGGTACGAGGAAGCGAAGTGTTGACCTGAGTTGTTCGATTGCGCCACTTTGCCATGCATTCCGCTGGTTCTTGAGTTCGACTAGGTACAGGTGTCTGTCTGTGGTCAGCATGCCGTCGCATCTACCTCGGCCTTCTTCCTCACCGTCCTTGATCACGCATTTATCGATTGCGGTGAACGTGACGGCTACCTGCTGATGATTGAGTACCGTTGCAACCCAATCTGACGGCGTGGTGGTTGCGACATATGCGACACCGCCGTTCTCGTCGTCGCAGATGCCGAAAGTTGCGTGGGCGAACGGACCTTGCTGGCAATTCGTGTCGAAAAATTTCACGCACCAAGCTCCTGCTCAATGTCAAGGAGGTCATCAAATAGGTCGTTGCCTTTCATGAGCTGGAGGTTCAGATAGTTCTGGTCCGACGGAATGCCGTCGGTGGTCGCCAGCTTTTGGATCGATCCTGTTATTTCGTCGGACTGGTAAATCGATACATCACGACCATCTACTAGCGCGTTCAGTGGAACGACTTGGCCGAGTCGGTCAAGTAATCCGGGGGCTGAGCCTCGTTCTTCGATCCGCTGGCGAAGAAAATGGCCTTGGATCGCGATACTGAAAAAGTTGACGATGTACGGGCTGTGTGTTGTGAGTACAAGCCGGTTGGCAGCTGCTAAATTGTTCATTGCAAGCAGCTGGGTAATCACAGCCCATTGCGACGTGGGAAACAGGTTCTGCTCGGCTTCCTCAATAATGTTCACGAACGCCGTCTTGTTGAACTTCGACGAGATCGTGGAGATCGCGGCCCGTCTTTGCTCCTGAGTCAGTGTGTCATTGCCGGAAATATCGGCAATAAGGCTCTTGAAACGGTCGAGCTGCTCCACACTCATCGGCTCTGCCGTGCCCTCGGATGCCTGCCCGGCATTCGCCTTGACCTTATGGGCGAGACTATGGCTGACTAGAAACAGTGGCACGGCGGACTGAAATCCACTGGATGCGTCGGTCAGGCGAAGTTTGTACGCATTATCACGGATGCTGAGCGTGTCGTTCCGCTTGTCGTATTCAAGCTCGGCGTCATTGATGGGGAGTAGCAACCGACCGCGCAATTCTGTTTTCGCCTTCTCGAATTCCGACAGAAACTCCTTTAGGGAGTCAGAGGACAGTTTCAACTCCTTGGGGTGCCTGACATATGAAATGAAGTTCCGTTCCGCAGGCACGTACATAATCTGCGGCAATTCGTACTTTGAGCGCGGCCGGCTCTCTTCGAAGCAGACGTATCCGTCGGCTAAGGTGATTGAATACGCATCGCCTTGGTACTCGAGCGTTGCTGGCTCATTGCCTTTCGGCGGCATGTAATTTTCAAGACGATGGTATTTCAAGAACTGATGCTGGAGCCGATTCTTGCGCTCAAACCACTTCTTTTCATAGTCGCCGCGCACAAGCGCCTTCTCGATCCAAGCGAAAGTCGAGAACAGCTTTGCCAGCGTACTTTTTCCCGAGCCCTGGTTGCCGACGAAGATTGTGACCTTCGTCATCTCGAGCCACCCGTCGTTCTCTTCTCGCCCCTGACGAATCGGGCCGAAGTTTCTGACACGCATTCTCGGCATTGATTTCCTCCTGGTATGCCTGGCTGCCGATTTTGATAGCTGGCGCAGATAGTTGGCGACCGTCATCCCGGATGGTCCTTGGCCTGCGGCTGTGGTGACTATTTTACCCGTTGCCGGATGCTGGCCGGACGCCAGACACGGTCTGTTCTTGAGCCAATCTTAACTTCTGGTTCCTGCGAGGGGGTCCAGCGCTAGATTGAGGGGGAATGGGAGCCTTGAGCGCAGCCCAGGTCTGGAGGATGCAAAAATGATCGGGAGCCGCGGCGGCACCAGACGAATAGCTCGCCTGATGCCGTAGCCGCCTTCTCTGCCAGCGTTCTCTTCCATCTACTCGTTTGTTAGCCCGCGGACGCGCTGTCCTCACCGATCTGATCGCAATAGAGTCCGAAGGCGCAGGCCTTCGGACTCTATGCCGGTCGCCCGTCGATTCAAAAAAATCTCAGTTCTATATCACCTCCATGTGCAGAACTAGGCCTGTCTTCGGTTCTGCCTCCTGCAAGTTTCCCGCGCATCCACCAAGGAGGAAGTCATGATGCTACCCATCAATTCACCCATCGATACCCTCATCGCATTTGCCATTGTGTTTTTGTCAGGAGTGCTGTCCACAACGACCATCCTCGAATACATCGACCGGCTCAAGGCCGCGGCTATGCGCCCGGCGTGCGGCGCCTGAACGTCGTCAATCACGAACATGGAGAAGTTTCCCAATGACCCAATGTCCAAAGTGTGGCTCGGCTCGCATCGAGATCCGTAACCACGCCAAAAAGGTCGGCGGTGCGATTGGCACGGTGGCCGGCGCCGCGAGCGGTGCCGGAGCCGTACTCTCAGGCGCCGAAGCGGGTGCAGCTGTCGGCTCGCTTGCTGGACCTGGCGGTGCGCTAGTGGGCAGCATTGCTGGCGCGGTCATCGCCGGCCTGCTCGGTGCGGCTACCGGGTGTGCCACAGGCATCGCCGTCGGCGAAGCTATCGACACGAACGTGCTCGACAACTACCGGTGCTGCTCATGCGGGCATACGTTCAGCGTGCATCGTTGACCGGCGCAGGCGTCACGCACCCGGGCCTTCCTTTGCCTGCGTAGGCGTCCCGCCGCACGGTTCATCCGTCTTTCCATTTCTCTCGTTCCCCTTCTTTCGATTCTGTCAGGCAGCCTGGTTCCGACCGGGCGGTCTGCGTTCATCCTTTTTCTGGAGTTCACCATGCATCTTGTCCAGACCATGGCGTATGTCAAGGAAGCCCCGTGGCACAGGCTGGGCAACCAGCTTGCGCAGAATCAGCCGCTCGAAGTGTGGGCGGAGCAGGCCGGCATGAACTGGAGCATCGAGGAAGCCGAAGTGCGCTTCGTCTCGGGCAGCGCCGGTTCGAACCTCGGATCAATCCATGCGTATCCCGATCAAAAGGTGCTGTACCGCTCCGACACTAAAGCACCGCTCTCGGTTGTCTCCAGCCGCTACCAGGTCGTGCAGCCGTCTGAAATCCTGGAGTTCTATCGGGACCTCACGGAAGTGGGCGGCTTTGAACTGGAGACGGCCGGCGTGCTCAAGGAGGGCCGCAAGTTCTGGGCGCTCGCCAAAACCGGTCACAGCGCAACGCTCAAGGGACGCGACCGCGTGAACGGCTACCTGCTGCTCGCCACAGCCTGTGACGGCACGCTTGCGACGACCGCGCAATTCACGTCGGTGCGCGTCGTGTGCAACAACACGCTCGCCATTGCGCTGGGCGACATCACGGGCGCTGTCAAGGTGCCGCACCGCAGCCAGTTCAATGCGGATGCTGTCAAGCGGCAACTGGGCATTGCTATTTCCTCCTGGGACGGCTTCATGGCGCGCATGAAGGCGCTCTCGGAACGCAAGGTCAGCACGGAATCCGTGGAAGCGTATTTCAGGCGCGTGCTTACTTATCACCCGGGCAGCACGACTGAGCGTCCGGTGGCGGCCACCAATGACAGCGCCGTGAAGGCCGTGAATGAACTGTTCGCGGGGCGCGGAAAGGGCGCGGAACTGGCCTCGGCGGCGGGCACTGCGTGGGGGCTACTCAACAGTGTCACCGAGTACGTCGACCACGAGCGCCGTGCGCGCAGCCACGATCACCGGCGCGATGCCGCGTGGTTTGGCGCAGGCGCTGCGCTCAAGCGAAAGGCGTGGGATGAAGCGCTCAAACTCGTTGTCTGACTCCCACGGTCGTCTGCTGTCACCCACATTTTTCTATCTCGTTCATTTGCACATCCCGGTCGAGCTTGCGCTCGCCGGGCCTTATGCCGTCAGGAGCATGACATGTCACAAGCGATACCAGGTGAGAGCTCTACGAGGATGCCACGCGCATTACGTCTCGTCGAGACCCGCAACCTGTGCCGTGCCGACTGGTTGCAGGTCCGCAGGACGGGCATTGGCGGTTCAGATTCGGCAGCAGCCGTTGGTTTGAATCCGTACAAAAGCCAACTGGAACTGTGGCTCGAAAAGACGGGCAGGGACGCGACGCTCGCAAGGCCCGACCCGCACGATACGACCGAGCCGGTGTACTGGGGCGCGCTGCTTGAACCAATTGTCGCTGCCGCCTACACGCACCAGACCGGCAACCGCGTGCGCAAGGTCAATGCAGTGCTTCAGCATCCGACGATCCCGTGGATGCTCGCCAATCTCGATCGGGAAGTCATCGGGGGGCTGGACGTGCAGATCCTCGAATGTAAGACGGCTGGTGAGTTCGGTGCGCGCCACTGGCGCGAGGGCGTGCCCGAGTACGTGCAGCTTCAAGTGCAGCACCAACTGGCCGTGACAAGCAAGCGTGTGGCGCACGTTGCCGTGCTGCTATGCGGCCAAAAGCTTGAAATCCATCGTGTCGAACGAGACGACGAACTGATTGCGCGGTTGATCCCGCTCGAGGCGCAGTTCTGGCAGTACGTCACGAGCGACACGCCACCGCCGGCGGATGGATCGGAATCGGCGGATCGCGCATTGAGATGTCTGTATCCAGGTGACGCTCGTACCGTGGATTTTACGGACGACGGGCGGCTGTCAGCCGTGTTTGCTGATCTGGTAGCCGTCCGCGCTGCAATCGACAAGCAGGAGGCGCAGGAAGCGTTGCTCAAGCAGACGATCCAGCAGGCCATGGGTGATGCGTCGCGCGCGATCTTCGAGACGGGCGAGGTCTCGTTCAAACGCAGCAGGGATTCCTCTGCGGTAGACGTGAAGCGCCTGGTTGCCGATCACCCGGCCTTTGCCCAGCAGTACGCCATCACCAAACCCGGCTCACGCCGGTTCCTTGTCTCGGTCTGAGGCACGTTGACATACAGGAGAATCACCATGCTCAAAGGACTTGCGATTACGCCGCCCGTGGTCGGGCGCATCTCGATTGGAAGAGTTGTCGAGAAAAACGGCAAGCGTCTGCCGGAAACGGACGACCAGTTCACATTGACGACGCAGGTTCAAGGGCGCGATGGCTGGATGCTGCACCCGCTGAACGAAACGCTGCGCAAGGCAACGACGGGTAAGCTGCGCGCTATTCCCGTGCGCATGCTGTTCAATGACCCGGACCTGAACCTGCGTGCCGACTATAGCGTCTTTGATCGTGACACGGGGCGACCGGTGTGTGTAGGCAACGGCGAGACGTGTATGCGGATGACCCGAGAAGGCGTCCAGCATCAGCCGTGCGCATCGCCGGACGGATGTACATTCGGAAAGCAGGGAGGCTGCAAGCCCTACGCGCGCCTGAACGTGACCATCGGCGACGATGACGAGCTGGGCTCGTTCATCCTGCGCACGACCTCGTACAACTCGATCCGCACGCTCGCCGCGCGCCTGCATTACTTTAGTGCCGTGTCAGGCGGACTGCTCGCGTGTTTACCACTGGAACTGAAGCTGCGCGGCAAGTCAACTACGCAGAGCTACCGCTCGGCGATCTACTACGTGGACCTGGGTGTACGCGCGGGCAGCACGCTAGAGGACGCCATTGCGCAGGCGCGTGAACTGGACGTGCGTCGCAAGGCAGCGGGCTTCGATCAGTCGGCGCTCGATGCCGCTGCGCGTGTGGGCTTTGCAAACGGCGCATTTGAGGATAGCCCGGAGGAAAGTATGTCCGTGGCCGAGGAGTTCTATCCGGGTGGCGACTCGATAGACGGCTCGACCAGCGGTAGCCCACCAGCCGGCGGACCTGGGCAGTCACAACCGTCTGAAGCAGCAGACGCAGCAGACTTGCGCTCGTCGCTGCGCGACCGACTGGCGCGCAAGGCGGCCCTGCTGGGAGGCGAGGGCACATGACGCTCACCTCTCGCTGGGCGTTTGCGCTAGCGGTTGTGGCTACAGGCACGGCGTTGTGTCTGTCGGTGCTGGCGGGCTGGCAGCGCGGCGGCACGTTGCCGGAGCGCCTCGTCTGGGTCGCGCTTGGCATCGTGCTGGTTGTCAGCGCGCACCTCCTGCCAGCGCTGGTGCGAGCTGCGCCGCCTATTGTGCGTCTCCTGGCCGCCGCGTTATGGGCGGCCTGTATGGCGAGTGCGTGTTACGGCCACGCAACGTTTTTTCTGCTTGCGCAGCAACATGCGGGTGAGTGTTGATAGGCGCGCAAAACTGACCCACTTCCGCTAGAAATTTGCATCGAAAGTTGACCCACATGTTCAACTTCCCGCTTGGACGCCAAGCGGGAGAACGGAGTGATAACCGTGAGCATGTTGGCCAAGATTCGGCGGATGCATTTCCGCGACGGCGTCCCGCTGCGGGACATTGCGAGACAGACGGGGCTCTCAAGAAACACCATTCGACGCTGGCTGCGCGAGCCGTCGACCGGTGAGCCGAAGTATCCGAAACGCGTCAATAACAGCGTTGTCGACCCTTGGTCCGAGCAACTGCGGTTGTGGCTGCTCGCCGACACCAAACGTCCAAGACGAGAGAGACGTTCGGCGACTCAGATGTATGAGGATTTGCGCGCCTCCGGCTACGACGGCAGTTACGACCGCGTATCAGCGTTCGTTCGCAACTGGAAGAAGGAACGCGATGCCGGAGCGCAGCGTGGCGCCTTCGTGCCGCTCGCGTTCGAATACGGCGAAGCGTTCCAGTTCGACTGGAGCTGCGAGTACGTCTTCATCGGTGGCCTCAGGCGACGAGTGGAGGTCGCGCATCTGAAGCTCGCCGCGAGTCGCGCCTTCTGGCTCGTTGCCTACCCGACCCAAAGTCACGAGATGTTGTTCGACGCCCATGCACGAGCGTTTGTTGCTCTCGGTGGCGTCCCTCGTCGCGGCATATACGACAACATGAAGACTGCTGTCGACAAGGTCGGACCTGGCAAGGAGCGCGCTATCAATGCGCGGTTTCACGCGATGTGCGGTCATTACCTGTTTGAGCCGGAATTCTGCAACCGAGCCGCCGGCTGGGAGAAAGGCATCGTCGAGAAGAACGTTCAAGACCGGCGCCGACAGATTTGGCACGATGCAATCGCGATTCGGTGGGAGTCGCTTGAAGTTCTGAACATATGGTTGGCCGAGCGATGCCGACAGGCGTGGAAGGAATTAAAACATCCACAGTGGCCTGAACTAAGCGTCGAAGAGGCTTTGGCAGACGAACGTCCACGGCTGATGCAAATGCCGAAGCCGTTCGATGGCTACATCGAGAAGCCGGTGCGCGTGTCGCCCACAAGTTTGGTACACCTCGACCGAAACCGTTACAGCGTGCCGACCGAGTACGCACATCAAATCGTCAGCCTGCGCTGCTATCCGACTTATATCAGCCTGGTCGCCGACGGCATCGAGATTGCCCGCCATCCGCGCAGCTTCGACCGCTATCAAACCTTCTACGACTGGCGCCACTACATCGCGTTGGTGGAGCGCAAGCCCGGCTCGTTGAGAAACGGTGCGCCGTTCTTGACGATGCCCGAACCGATGCTTCGACTGCAGAGACACCTGTTGAAGCAGACCGGCGGCGACCGCGTGATGGTGCAGGTCCTCGCGGCGACTCCCATCCATGGGCTGGAGGCTGTGTTAGTGGCGGTTGAGCTAGCGCTCGAATCTGGGCGTCCGAGCGGTGACCATGTCCTCAACATCCTTGCGCGGCTAAAAAGCCCGTCGGCTCGACCAGGCGATGTGGTGAGAACGGCAATCACGCTCAAGGTCGAACCGGTTGCGGATGTTCACCGATACGAGCGGCTTCGCGTTCGCAACGAGGAGGATGGTCATGTCGAATGAAACCGCCGCATTACTGAAGTCGTTGAAGCTCCACGGTATGGCGCAAGCGTGGCCCGAACTGCTCGCGCAGGCGCGTCACAACGAGTTCGAGCCGGAGAAGTTCATGCAGATGTTGCTGAAGGCAGAAACAGCCGAGCGCCAGGTGCGGTCAATCAACTATCAGATGGCCGCTGCGCGTTTCCCTGCTCACCGCGACCTCGCGGGCTTCGACTTCGAGCAAGCGAGCGTCGATGAGAGCCTCGTTCGCGAACTCCACACCGTACGATTCTGCGAATCGGCGCAAAACATCGTGTTCATCGGCGGACCCGGCACGGGGAAGACGCACCTTGCGACGTCAATCGGAATCGAAGCGATACAGCACCACGGCAAGCGGGTTCGATTCTTTACCACCGTCGAACTCGTGAACCAACTTGAAGCTGAGAAGGCCGCAGGCAAACCGGGACAACTCGCGAATCGGCTGATGTATGTCGACGCAATTGTGCTGGACGAACTCGGCTATCTGCCATTCACGCAAACCGGGGGCGCACTGCTGTTTCATCTGTTCTCGAAGCTCTACGAGCGCACGAGCATCCTAGTTACGACTAACCTAAGCTTCTCCGAATGGTCGAACGTATTCGGCGACGCGAAGATGACGACTGCGCTGCTCGACCGCCTCACACACCACTGCCACATAGTCGAAACAGGCAACGACTCCTGGCGCTTCAAAAACAGCACGGCGGGGCAGCCCGCATCGCGGGCTGCAACCCGAAAAAGCTCACCCAAACGACAAAAAGAGGAGGAAATCGACGCACCGAAATGACGTTTCTGCACATCAGGGGTGGGTCAGTTTTAGATGCAAAAAGTGGGTCAGTTTCCGGCGCAAATCAACAGGTGAGGCACGCTCGAAGGCCGTCGCTGCAATTGTGCCGATCGCGCCATCCGTATCCGGTCGCAGCCTCACGGTTGTCATGGCCGAGCGGGTCGCGATGACGCGTCAGCTCCAGTTCGCGGCGCTGCAGCGTTGTCCCCGCAACTGTTCGTCGCTCCAAGCGCGGCGCGTCCTGCTTGCAGCTAGGCTTGATGCACTTGACGCCGAAGCCGAGGACATTCGCCGAAGTCAGGCGGCGGATGACTTGGTCACGGCGCAGCGCGACGCTCTGCGGGCAGATCCCGTCACGGTGCGGCTTGCCGCGTTACTCGGTACGGGCGTCACACGACTCGATCTGCTTGCAGGCCTGATGTTCGCCACCGTACTGGAGGGCTTGGCCTGCCTGCTGTGGGTGCTCGCACTCGAGTCACGTCACGCAGTCACGGAAGCGACCATCATCTCACCAGTCTTGACCGTACCCGTCGTGCCGCCCGTCACAACGCCAGTCATGGAGTCCGCCACGAAGCCGGTCCGAGAAACGGCGACGGCGAGTCACGAATCGCCTCCTACTGCTTACGTCGCCGAACATGATCGTGATGTAGGAGCTGTAAGCGATGCTCCCGATGTGGAGCTCGCACGTCTCGCCACCGAGGTTGCGGCAGGGCGCGTGAGAGCCACCGTTGCCGATATTCGGCGGCATCTAAGCTGTTCGCACGCGAGAGCGGCGGCATTGCGGCGCCAACTTGCCGAACGTAGCGCAAAGCCATAGGCCGGGCGTCACGCCCGCTTCATCAGTCCCCGTATTTTCTTCGCTTCCACCGCTTCGCATCCGGCTCTGCCGGAGGCAGCCACACGCCCGATATCTGGAGCAACCGACATGAACTCACCTTCCCTCCGCCTCTTCCACCCGCTTTTTCGGCCCGGTCGCATCTTCGTGTCGCCGGCCGCGCTGCAGGTCTTACGCACGGCCGGTGTCTCTCCCGTCGAGCTGGTGCTGCGACACGTGAGCGGCGACTGGGGCAACCTTTCTGACAGTGACCGTCGGCAGAATGAACTGTCGGTCGAAGCCGGGCTGCGGCTGCTGTCAAGCTATGATTTGCCGACCGGGCAAAGCGTGTGGGTTATCACCGGATGGGATCGGTCAGCCACGACCATTCTGGTTCCCGACGATTCTCCATCGAATGTCATTGCACACGCTGGCGGGGCATAACGTAGGGCAGCGCGCTCCGAGTGGGCGCGCTCTTGCAGCTGCCAGAGCTTTTTTTTTGTGGGCTGAGCGCCTTCGTATGAGACCGGTCCTAATCAAAATGCGATGGATAAGTGCTGTGCGAAGAGTTAAGATGCGCATCCGAAGCATGCCATGACCTACCAACGATGCGTACAATTCGAATGAGCCATTTCGGATGCTGATCGAACAACTTGCCGATTTGACCCAGCCGCAGCGTGATCGCCTTGCATTCGTGGAGTTGCGCATCCGTTTCATCGGAGAGATTCGTCGACAAGACTTGGTTTCTAGGTTCGACATCCAGTCGGCTGCCGCGACCCGGGATCTTGCCCTGTACAGAGAGCATGTTCCTGGAAACATCGATTACGACGCTAAGGCAAAGGCATACGTCTTGGGCGACGGCTTTCGTCCAATGTTCGACTTCCCGCCAGAGCGCGTATTGTCATGGCTTACCCAAGGCTTCGGAGATGGTGAGCCACGGTGTATCGATGCTTGGGTTACGAACGAAACTGCCTCACGGATCACACAGCCGGATCTAAGCATTCTAGCTAGCATCACGCGGGCCATTCATCAGAAATGTGTGCTCAGAATCGAGTACCACTCGATCTCCGATGGACGCACGCAACGCGAGATCGTGCCCTTCGCCCTAATCGATAGCGGTCTTAGGTGGCACGTTCGCGCCTTCGATCGTAAGTCACAGGACTTTCGGGACTTCGTGATCACGCGCATCAAGTATCCGAAGGTCTTGAAGGGCGAGAAACCAGCGCCACACGAACTCAGTGACCAAGATATTCAATGGACACGCATTGTTGAGGTGGAGTTGGTGCCACATCCCGACCAGCCTCGACCTGAAATTACTGAAAAGGACTACAGCATGCGCGACGGCGCACTGCGGATGAAGCTACGTGCTGCCACGGCCGGATCCATCTTGCGCAAGTGGAGCGTCGACTGTTCACCGGACCACTGCCTGCGCGGCCATGAATACCGTCTGTGGCTGAAGGACCACCTTAGTATCTACGGCGTGAAGAGTGCCGTTTTGGCGCCGGGTTACCGCTCCGATCAACAGCGGATCGATGTCGACGCCAACTGAATACCACGACTGATACCAACGTGACCGTAGAGAATAAGCAAAACAAGAAGCTGGAGCGCCTCGGGTTCAGTTATGAGCGCGGCGGGGCCCATACTTCTCGAACGATGATGCTGGTCGAACTGCGCACCTTGCTGTCCTATGTGGACAAAGCCGATGCACCCAGGACAGAGTACCTCGAAGCCATCCAGACTGCCAATTGCCTCGGGAAACGTTCGGGCAAGACTCGGGCGCTGACCTTCCGGCACTTGGTCGATCTCTACGCGCTCGATCCAAGCTTGTTGCTGTTTCGCTCCCTGCGTTTCTTCTGGCCGCGCGATGTGGATGGGCAGCCGCTGTTGGCAGCGTTATGCGCCTACTCGCGCGACCCCATTTTTCGGGCCACCGCCCCCTTTATCTTAGGATTCCAGGAAGGGGCGACTGTTACCCGGGACGCGATGGAAGATTTCATCGACGCGCAAGAGCCGGGGCGCTTCAGCAAGGCCACGCTTGCGTCCACCGTGCGAAACATCAACTCGTCCTGGACCCAATCGGGTCACCTGGCCGGCCGCGTCCACAAAGTGCGCGCCCACGCCTTGGCGACGCCAGGCGCGGTCTCGTTGGCACTACTTCTAGGTTACGTCAGCGGTCTGCGCGGCGAGTCGCTGTTCAAGAGCGACTACACCCGGATGCTCGACTGCTCCTTCGAGAAGACCATCGAATTGTCCGAGGACGCGTCTCGCAGGAGCTGGATTTCGCTCAAGCGCGTCGGCCAAGTGGTAGAAGTGCTTTTCCGGAACCTGATCACAGCACAGGAAATGGAGTGGTTACGTGAGCCGAATTAAACGACTGACTCAGTCCTACAGCAAGTACGTCGCCGTGCCATGGCGCGCCGACGCGGCGGCCGCTCAGCGCGTGATCTTCTGCGTCTACCACGAGACGGAAGAGCTGCGCCTGCGCGCCAAAGTTGACGAGTTTGAAATCGCTACCCGCGCGGCGGGTCATGAGTGGGCCATGTTCGACCTAACGGACTCGTTCCCTGACTGGCTCGCGTCCCAGCGCTACGCCAAGAGCTACTTTCAAAAGCCCAATCTGCTGTCCACGCTGCTGCCCAAGTACCTCAGCTACATCGAAGTCGAGTTCGATGCCTTCCTGAAGGACATGAACGTCAGCGAACACTTCGTCGTGGCGCTTCAAGGCGTCGGCTCGCTGTTCGGTTTCCTGAAGGTCAAGGAGGTCGTGGATAAGCTCGCGCCTAAGGTGAAGGGCCGCTTGCTGGTGTTCTTTCCCGGCAGCTACGAAGACAACAACTACCGCTTGCTGGACGGGTACGACGGCTGGAATTACCTGGCCGTGCCCATCACCGCAGACAAAGAATTTTGATTAAGGGAAAAACATGCTCAATCGTGACATCTACCAAAAAGACCCGTCGACCCGAAAACTGGTCAATGAGGGCGTGGCCAGCGTCAACGACGAGAAGACCAATCAGGCGTTGTCCGTTCTGCGGTACGAGCTTGAAACCTTCGTCTGCGATGGCCAATACCAAAAGGGCCTAGAGCACATCCTAGATGTCTACCTGAAGAACGTCGAGCAGGCCGAGCAGCCTGCTGTCTGGGTCAGCGGCTTCTATGGCTCGGGCAAATCGCACCTGGTCAAGATGCTGCGGGCGCTTTGGGTGGACAGCACGTTTGACGATGGTGCCACCGCGCGTGGAATCGCGAACTTGCCACAAGGCGTGAGCGACGAGCTCAAGGAGCTGAGCACCCAGGCGAAGCGCCACGGTGGCCTGCATGCGGCATCGGGCACATTGGGCTCCAGTTCGCGCGACAAATCCGTACGCATGGCACTGCTGGGCATCCTCTTTAAGTCCGTCGGCCTGCCGGAGCAGTACCCGGTGGCACGCTTCGTCATGTGGCTCCAGCACGAAGGTATCTACGACGCTGTTCGGGGCCATGTTGAGAAGAGCGGTTTTGACTGGAACGAAGAGCTCGACAATTTCTACGTGGCCGAGGGCCTGCACGAGGCCTTGGTCAAAGCCAAGCCCAACCTGTTCACGTCGCCAGTGTCCTGCGTCGAGACCCTGAACAACCTGTACCCCTATGTGCAGGACGTCTCCAGCGGCGACATGCTCAGAGCCATTCGCCAGGCGCTGATCCGCGACGGCAAGTTCCCCCTCACCTTGGTGGTGCTGGACGAAGTGCAACAGTATATCGGGGAAGATAGTCAACGCTCCATCGATGTGCAGGAGGTGGTTGAAGCCTGCTGCAAGAACATCGGCGCGAAGATGCTTTTCATCGGCACGGGCCAAACCGCTGTCACCGGTACGTCCAACCTCAAGAAGCTCGAAGGCCGCTTCACCGTCCGGGTTGAGTTGTCCGACGCCGACGTTGATGCCGTGATCCGCCAGGTCATCCTCGCCAAAAAGCCTGAAGCCAAAGCCTCAGTGGAGAATGTGATGCAGACCAACTTGGGTGAGATCTCGCGTCACCTAGCCGGTACCACCATCGGCCACCGTGCCGACGACATCCAATTCTTCCCACAGGACTACCCCATCCTGCCGGTGCGCCGTCGCTTTTGGGAGAATACCTTGCGCGTGCTGGATCAGACCGGCACCGATAGCCAACTGCGCAACCAGCTCTCGATGATCCACAAGGTCATTCAGACCAATGTGAATGCTCCCGTTGGAAGCGTGGTACCTGCCGACTATCTCTATTTCGACGCGGCCGACAAACTCCTGCAGTCGCGCATTCTGCCGCGTAAGGTTCATGAGAAGACTACGGTCTGGGCCAAGGGCACCGACGATCAATGCCTGATGGCGCGGTCCTGCGGCTTGGTTTTTCTCATCAATAAGCTGGCCAGCAGCAATAACGAAATCGGCATTCGCGCCACCGCGGACACTCTCGCTGATCTGCTGGTGGAAGACCTCACCCGTGGCTCCAGTGCGCTGCGCAGCAAGCTCCCGGGGCTTCTCGACAAGTGCGAGCTGCTGATGAAGGTCGGTGACGAGTATCGCATCCAGACTGAGGAAAGTGCCGCTTGGAACGACGAGTTTCTGAGTCAGCGCAACAGCTTGGCCAACGAGGCCCACCGTGTGGATGCCGAGCGCGACGATCGCATCCGCAAGAAGTTCGGCGAAATGGTGCGCAAGCTGTCTCTCGCCCAAGGCACGTCCAAGGTCACGCGCGATATCTTTCCGGTGTTCGATGCGCAGCTGCCTGCTGATGCCAATGAGAAGGTCTGTGTCTGGGTGCGTGATGGCTGGAGCATCGACGAGAACTCGGTACGTGCTGACGCACGCCAGGCGGGCAACCAGTCGCCCACCGTGTTCGTGTTCATCCCCAAGCGCTCGGCCGACGACCTGCGGCACTACCTGATCGACTTCAAGGCTGCCAGCGCGACGCTGGACAAGCGCGGCGCGCCCAGCACCGCCGAGGGCACAGAGGCCCGCTCGGCCATGGAGACCACCAAGCAAACCGCTGAGGGCAAAATCCGCGAACTGCTGCAAGAGGCCTTCTCTGGTGCCCATGTTTTCCAAGGGGGGGGCAATGAAATTTTGAGCGCCGATCTGCAGGAGATGACGCTGGAGGCCGCCACCAACGCGCTACAGCGGCTTTACCCGCAGTTCCACATTGCCGACCATGCCGGGTGGCCCAAGGTCTACGAGAAGGCGCAGAAAGGCGCACCGGACGCCCTCAAGAGCGTGGGCGACGACGGCGAGGCCGCCAAGAATCCGGTCTGTAAGGCCATCCTGGCCTTCATCGCGGGTGGCAAGAAGGGCATCGACATCCGCAAGCACTTTGAAGGCGCCACCTATGGCTGGCCGGGCGATGCAGTGGATGGGGGTTTGCAGGTGCTGCTGGTGGCCGGGCTGATTCGCGCCCATGACGACAAGGGCCAGGCCATGGACCCGAAAGACTTGGAACGCAAGGTCATCGGCAAGACCATGTTCAAGGTAGAGTCGGCTACCGTTTCAGCGACGCAGCGCATTCAAATCCGCAAGGTGCTCCAGAAGGTCGGCCTCACTGCCAAGCAAGGCGACGAACTGGCTTACGTGCCGCAGTTCCTGGTTAGCGCGCAGGAACTGGCCAACCGCGCAGGGGGAGACGCACCTCGTCCAGCGCGCCCGGAAACGAAGGGTCTGGAAGAGATCCGCCTCACCGCCGGGAACGAGCAGCTACTGGCCCTCTACAACCAACGCGACGAACTCAGCGCCGCCATTGACACCTGGACGGATCTTGCCGAACACATCGGCAAGCGGCTGCCGGCCTGGAACACACTCAGACGCCTGCTGGCCCAGGTCAATGGTTTGTCTGGCGCAGATGTGTTGGTGGCACAAGTTACCCACATCGAGGAGCAACGCCAGCTGCTAGAGGAACCCGATCCGCTTACGCCGCTGGTGGGCAGCCTCACCCAATTGCTGCGCGACGAACTGAATCGTCTGCAAACCGACTACCAGACCCGCCACAAGCGCGGCATGACACGCCTGGAGGCGGAATTCAATTGGAATCAGCTGGAGCCCGAACAGCGAAACAGCCTGCTGGCTGCCCAAAAGCTCACCATAGCCGACGCACCCAAAGTGCAAGTGGCCACCACCGAAGAAGTGCTTGTGACGGTCGAACGTCTGTCGCTGTCGTCGTTCGCTGACCGCGTCGCGGCGATTGACTCGCGCTTTGACGCCGTGCTGGTAGCCGCCGCCGAGTTGATGGAGCCCAAGGCGCAGTTCGTCAAGCTGCCCCACCGCACCATTAAGACCGACGAAGATATCGAGGCTTGGCTGCAGGATGCAAAAGAGGCCATCGCACAAGCCCTAAAAAATGGCCCGGTCATCCTTCACTGACGCCTGATTCCCATGATGCAAGCACTCGACAAAGACCTGCGTAGCGCGCTGGAGAAAACCGTCAAAGTGGCCCGCACGGTCGCGGAGACCGCTGCGCACGCGGCAGTGGACCAACTTGGCGTTGGCCACGACAAGCCTGAGGCCTTTCTAAGCGATGCAGAGAAGGCGCTGCGCAACCGCCTGCGCACCCACGGGAAGCAGCTCGGCGACGCCCGCGACTCGAACAGCACTAACCCAACCTATGGGAAGCAAGAGGTGCAGCACCTGCTGCAAGAGGTGGCCTACCAGCACTGGCACCGCATGTTGTTCGCTCGCTTTCTCGCCGACAATGACCTGCTGATGTTTGACGGTGTGGCCGTCACACTCGATGAATGCGAGGAACTCGCCTCAGATGAAAGTGCGAAGAACGGTTGGGAGCTGGCCGGCAAGCTGGCGGCCCGCATGCTGCCGCAGATATTCAAACCCGGCTCACCGGTGTTTGAGCTCACCTTTGCGCCCGAGCACCAGAGCGAGCTCGAACGACTGCTGAAGGACCTGCCGGATGAGGTGTTCAAGGCCAGCGACAGCCTGGGTTGGGTGTACCAGTTCTGGCAGGCCGACAATAAGGAGCGCATCAACAAATCGGAAGTGAAGATCGGCGCAGATGAGTTGCCGGCCGTCACGCAGCTCTTTACTGAGCCGTACATGGTGGCCTACTTGCTAGACAACTCGCTGGGTGCCTGGTGGGCGACTCGGCACCCAGGCAAGCCCTGCCCGGTCGATCTCAACTACTTCCGCACCCTGGAAGACGGCACCCCAGCGGCAGGCAAGTTCGAAGGATGGCCTGACGCGTTGGCCGACTTCAAGTTGCTCGACCCGTGCTGTGGTTCCGGTCACTTCCTGGTGGCCGCTTTCCTGATGCTGGTGCCCATGCGTATGGCGACAGAGGGCCTGAGTCCCAAGGAGGCCGTCAACCGTGTCTTGGCCGAGAACATCCATGGCCTGGAACTGGACCCGCGCTGTGTGGAGATTGCCGTGTTCGCCGTGGCTTTGGAGGCTTGGCGTTATCCCGATGCATCCGGCAAGGCTCTCGGTGTGCGCGAGATTCCTGCACCCAACATCGCTTGCTGTGGCCTGAAGGTTGCGTCCAAGGCGCAGGACTGGGAAGCCCTAGTACCTGACGATGCTCCGGATGCTGAATACGTGCGACAAGAATTGCGTCATTTGCATGCCAGTTTCTCCGATGCGCCACTGCTTGGCAGTTTGCTAGACCCGGCGCGTAGTTTGAAGACCGACTTGGCAACTTCCAGCCATGAGACGTTGATGGCCTTGCTTCGTAAGGCCTTGGCGACAGAGCGTTCGGCCCACCCGTTGGGTGATGATAGTGATCTTTGGGAGCTTGCGCTGAGCGCACAAGGCCTACTGGAAGCAGCACGATTGCTGGACTCGCGCTTTCACCTGGTCGTTACTAATGTTCCATATTTGGGCCGGCGCGATCAGGGAGATCGCCTCAAATCTTTCTGTCAAACGTATTATGACGATGCAAAGAGCGACTTGGCTAATGTCTTCCTTGAGCGCTGTACAGAGCTTTGTTCGCCCCATGGGAACGGGGTCGTTCAGATAGTAATGCCTCAGAACTGGCTTTTTCTCGGAAGCTATGCGCGAATGAGAACCCGGTTTCTGGAAAATTTCCATTGGCTCAATTTGGCGGTCTTGGGGGACAAAGCGTTCCGGACCCCGCTAGGGGTAGCCCCGATTCTCTTCTCGGTTCGCGATGGAAACAAAGATCAAGGAATATTTTCAGCAATATCGACTAACGAACAAAAAACTGCCGATGAAAAGTCCATTGCTCTAAAGACGGAGCCGCTGATTTGTCTAAAAACGAAAACACAACTTTCTAATCCCGATGCTCGCATATCGTTCCATGAAATTACGGGCGGCGTGCCCCTGTCAACTGTTGCTGAATGCTATCAAGGTGTCATCACAGGCGACAAAGATCGATTCTTCAGGTTTCATTGGGAAGTGAGTGAATTTGCAGGCAATTGGGATAAGCTTTCAACCACCAATAATGGGAATTCCGTTTTCGGAGGCATGGAAGAGATTATCTTTTGGCAAAGTGGTGTTGGCGAGTTACATAAATACGCACGTGAGACGCGTCACAAATTGCATGACATGCATGAGTCTGGAAATAGGGCGTGGGGGCGTAACGGCGTGAGAGTAAATCCGCAAGGTGACCTGCGTGCATCCCCTTACTTCGGAGAGAAATTCGACGGAAGTGTGAGCGTTATTGTTCCGAAGAACAAAGATCATGCACTTGCCATCATGGCGTTTTGTGAATCCAGCGCGTTCAGTGAAGCGGTTCGCAAATTAGATAGAAAGCGAAACGTTACCAATGCCACCTTTCTAAAGGTTCCCTTTGATTTGGCGTACTGGCAGGAGGTGGCAACTTCGTCCTATCCAAAAGGTTCCCCGAAACTATATTCGGACGATCACGCTCAGTGGATTTTTCACGGTCACCCGCGACCTTCTACTAATCCGCTCCAAGTCGCTATTGCACGCTTGGTTGGATACACTTGGCCAGCGGAATCCGACGACAGGCTTGATCTGTCTGACGAGGCTCGTGCATGGGTTGCGCGCGCCAAGACACTTAGACGCCATGCTGACAAGGATGGCATCGTCTGCATTCCGCCGGTTGGCCGAGAAGCCGCAGCCGCAGACCGTTTGCTGAATCTACTCGCCGATGCTTATGGCGATACTTGGAGCAATGATGTTCTGGCGCAGTTGCTGACTTCTGCTGACCACGCTGGGAAGTCGCTGGAGACTTGGCTGCGTGACAAATTCTTCACCCAGCACTGTGCGTTGTTTGGCAATCGTCCCTTTGTGTGGCACGTGTGGGATGGATTGCGTGATGGTTTCGCAGCGCTGGTGAACTATCACAAGCTGGACTACAAGACGCTGGAGGCTTTGACCTACACCTACTTAGGCGACTGGATCGGCCGCCAGAAGCGCGATGCTGAGAACGGCGTGGACGGTGCCCAAGAAAAGCTGGCCGCCGCCGAGGTGCTGAAGAAGCGCCTGGAGCTGATACTGGCAGGCGAAGAGCCGTACGACATTTTTGTACGCTGGAAGTCGATCGAAGAACAGCCCGTCGGCTGGACTCCCGATTTGAACGACGGGGTTCGCGTGAACATTCGCCCTTTCCTATCGGTGCCCGATGTGGGCAAACGCGGGGCGGGCGTGCTGCGCGATAAACCAAAAAGCCTGCATTGGGAAAAGGACCGTGGTAGCGATGTGTCATCGGCCCCATGGTACGAGCTCGGCATCCGATACGGCGGCAAGGTGGGCGACCGCGTCAATGACCACCATTTGGCGCTCGCCGAGAAGAACGCCGCACGCGCGAAACAGAGGAAGGCTTAGATCATGACGATCCTCTTCGCAATGGCAGGGGGGCAGCCGTGCGCGTAATCGAGCATCTGGTCAAGACGGTGCGCGACGTGGCAATTTTCAACCCCGATGTTCAGGTCGCGCCGTCGTGCATCTTGTGGCCTGACAAAGACCGTCAGTGGGAGGCGGTAATTCCGCGGCTGCAGAGCGAGCTGGCGGAAATGCTGGTGCTGAGCGACTACGCGCCAGAGAATCGTTTCGGCCCGGCCATTTGGCTGCGCTGCGTGATCGCTGGCAAAGCGCCCGGTGTCAACTTGCCGGCCGACCGCGTGCCGGTGCTCTACCTGCCTGGGGTAAGCCGACAAGACTTGCGGGCGATCGAAGACTGCCCGGACCTTCTGAAGCCCTTGGCTGAATTGCAGTACCGGGGTGTGATCTGGTCCCAGTCGAACGCCAAAGACTGGACCGTCATGGCCTTCCTTAAGTCGGATCAGGGCGGCATGGGTCTCGATGTGGCCCAAGACAAAGAAGCTAAGAACGCCATGCAACTTGCGCTGTATCGGCTGCTGGATGAAGAGCTCGAGCTCTTGAGGGGCAAGCGGCTGGACAAGGACTACTTCAACACACTGCTGACCGGCGGCGACCCGGTGCGCGACCTGCTGCAGTGGCTGAATCTGGGCGACGCATTCCAAGCCACGCGTGGCTTCAATGAGTGGAAAGCCTTCGTCGAGGTTTGCAAGTCGCAATTGGCATTCGACCCGCAAGCGGAGGGTGTTCTGGCAGGTGCCAGCAAGCTAGCCCTGCGTGAGGGGCCATGGCATTCGGTGTGGGACCGTTATAGCGAAGCGCCGAAGCGCTACCCGAACATCTCCAATCGCATTCGCCACTGCAAGCCGCCAATCTTTGATCTTTTCGCTACCGCAGATTCCGCAGGCGGCTGGCCCCAATGGAATCAGGATCAAGAGAAGTCGCTCCAGCATGATCTGCTGACCTTGAAACACCTGCCGGCGCATGACGCAAGGAAGCGCGTGCTGGAGCTTGATAGAACCCATGCGCCACGGCGTGACTTGGTTTGGGCAGAGTTGGGCGAATCGTCGCTGGCATTGGCCACCAAGCCGCTAGCCGTTGTGGCGGATGTGACCAAGACGGCGCTGGCTGCCGGCTCGGTTGCAGACTTGCAGGCCGGATACTCCAATCAAGGTTGGCGAGCCGATGACGCGATGCTGGCAGCACTCGCTTGCGTCGAAAGAGCGTCGGACGTTGATGCAGTGACAACAGCAATTCGGGCCATCTATCTGCCTTGGCTGGAAGAGTCCGCACGATATTTACAAAAGGTCGTCGAAGGATCGAGCTACCCCGGTGGAACGATCGCAAGCGCCAAGCCTTTTTCTGCCTCAAAGGGTGAATGCGTGCTGTTTGTGGATGGCCTTCGCTTTGATGCAGCTCGTCGGCTCACGGCCGTCCTGGAGGTTCACGGCTACAAAGTGGCCGAAGCCGTGAATTGGACGGCGTTGCCGAGCGTGACTGCAACGGGAAAAGCGGCGGTCTCACCGGTACGGAGCAAGATCAGTGGCACCGATGACTGCGATGACTTCGAGCCTTGCATTGCGGCCACTGGCCAGTCGCTCAAGGGCGGCTACCACTTGAAGAAGCTGTTAATCGACAACCATTGGAAGGTGCTGGACCGTACCGAAAACGGTGACGGGCAAGGGAACGCATGGTGCGAGTTCGGCGATCTCGATAGTGAGGGGCATGCCCGCGGTTGGAAGCTGGCTAAGCACATCAACTTGCTTCTCGCAGAAATTGCTGAGCGCATTTCCGCCTTGCTGGCCGAAGGTTGGAGCAGCGTCAGGGTAGTGACCGACCACGGCTGGCTGCTGATGCCGGGCAAGTTGCCCAGTATTCCGATGTCCAAGGATCTCACCGACAATAAATGGGGCCGTTGCGCCTCGATCAAGCCTGGTGCTTCAACCAGCGAGCGCTTGTATCCTTGGTTTTGGAATCCGCATCAACAGTTTGCGCTTGCCGATGGTGTGAGTTGTTACGGTAAATCGGTGGACTACAGCCATGGAGGGCTTAGCCTGCAAGAATGTCTTGTCCTAGACCTCGTAGTAACCCAAGGAGCGGACATATCGGGCCAGCCGGTGGCTGAGGTGACTGACATTGCCTGGAAAGGCTCGATGAGATGCACGGTTGCTGTGGACGGGCGGTATGCGAATCTGGCACTGGATATTCGGATGCATGTTGGCGATGCGGAAACCAGTGTGGTAGTGAGCATCAAGCCGTTTAAGGACAACGGCACCGCCTCGGTAGTTGTCGAAAACGAAGAATTGCATGGTCGCGAGGCGTTTCTCGTCCTGCTCAATGCGTCAGGCGACGTGGTGGCTTCCGCCACCACCGTGATTGGTGGAGGATGATGCATGATTGAATTGGATCAGATCGATAGAGATGCCGCCTCGGTGCTGGACGGGTATCTGGTCCGGAAAGACTTGGTTCGCACTTTCAGCCGACAGTTTCCGGTACCCACCTACGTCGTTGAATTTATGCTCGGGCGTTATTGTGCTAGCACCGATCAGGAGGAGATCGACGAGGGTTTGGAAATTGTTCAGCGCCAGCTTAGGTCCCGCACTGTGCGAGCGGGCGAGGAAGAGCTTTTCAAGGCCAAGGCGCTTGAAACCGGCGAAGTGAAGATCATCGACCTAGTGACGGCGCGGGTGGATAACAAAGGTGAGTACGTGGCGAGTTTGCCGAGTTTGCGCCTAACGGAAGTACGCATCGGCAGCGAACTGGTCAATCAACACGAGCGAATGTTGACAGGGGGCTTCTATGCCGAACTGGGGGTGACTTTTGATGTGGCGATTGCCCAAGAAAGCAAAGGACGTCCGTTTGGCATCGCATCGTTGCGGGAAATTCAGTTATCCAAGCGTGACGTGTTGGATACTCTGACGAAGGCCCGTCAAGCGTTTTCGACCGAAAATTGGAAGAACTTCCTGCTGCGATCTGTTGGTATTGAACCTATCGGGCTAACTGATCGCCAGATCAGCGCGTTGATGCTACGCATGGTTCCGTTCGTCGAGAGCAACTACAACCTAGTGGAGCTAGGGCCTCGCGGCACCGGTAAAAGCCATCTGTTTCAACAGGTCTCGCCTTATGCGCACCTTGTATCAGGTGGGAAAGCTACGGTAGCCAAGATGTTCGTGGAGAACACGGCCAAGGGGCGCCGAGGGCTGGTATGTCAATATGACGTCGTCTGCTTCGATGAGGTGTCGGGCATTTCCTTCGATCAAAAGGATGGTGTGAATATCATGAAGGGCTACATGGAGTCGGGCGAATTTAGTCGTGGAAAAGAGAGCATCCGCGCCGACGGCAGTATCGTGATGGTGGGCAACTTCGATGTCGACGTTGAACACCAGCAGCGAACGGGGCACCTGTTTGGCCCCATGCCGCCGGAAATGCGCAACGACACTGCCTTCATGGACCGCATTCACGCATTTCTGCCAGGGTGGGACGTCCCGAAGATAAACAAAGATCTGGTGACCAATCACTTTGGCCTGGTCAGTGACTTCTTGTCCGAGTGTTGGAGTCAGCTGCGAAAGCAGAGTCGTGTGAGCGAGCTTCAGAACCGAGTCTGCTTTGGTGGTGCGCTGTCTGGCCGCGACACTAACGCGGTCAACAAGACGGTTTCCGGCCTACTGAAACTGCTCTATCCAAATGGAGAGGCTGTGGTCCCCGACGAGGATCTAGAGTGGGCCGTTCGAGTTGCCATGGAGGCGCGTCGCAGGGTGAAGGAGCAGCAAAAGCGCGTGGGTGCAGCAGAATTTCGTAATACACACTTCAGCTACAGCATGGGCGCGGACGGTATTGAGAAGTTTGTTTCCACGCCCGAGCTCCAAAGCGACAACGCCATCGGCGGCGACCCGCTCGAACCTGGACAGGTATGGACCATAAGCCCCGGCAACGGTGAAGAAAGCGCTGGCCTTTACCGCATTGAAGTCAACGAAGGCCCTGGAACTGGCGTGAAGGTACTCAACAAACCAAACCCTCCTGCATTCCGGGAAAGCATAGGCTTCGCCGAGCAGAACCTGTACGCTAGGGCATTACAGTTGGTTGGTGACAAGGAGCCGCGTCAGCATGAGTTCACTGTGCAGCTTCGAGCATTTGACTCCGGTAAGTCCGGTGCGAAGCTGGGCGTTGCCTGCTTGGTCGCCCTATGTACGTCGCTGTTGAAGCGCAGCGTGCGCGGCGGTTTGATCATTGTTGGCGAGATCAATCTTGGTGGCTCGATCGAGCCTTTTCACAACGCCGTCGCGATTGCGGAGGTTGCTGTGGAGAAGGGGGCGACGTCGCTTCTTATGCCGGTGGCGTGTAGGCGCCAATTGGTCGATTTATCTGACGATATGGCAACCAAGGTCGACATCCAGTTCTATTCGGATGCCAAGGATGCCTTGATTAAAGCGATGGCTGAGTGAGCTGAAATCAACAAACAGGCGTCGCTTGTGCGCAACAAATAATTGTTTGGACCGAATTGCGCGATCGCCGGTGACGGGCCTTTTGCGCAGGCAACAAAATATGGGGGCATGTCTGGGGGCAGCTGCGCGTTTGTGTGCCGCTTGATGCTTGCCCGGCTTGCGCCTGGCATGTCAGTTGCATAGTCCTCCTCTCCACCACGAAATCTCAAAGGGTTTGGCATCGCGCCAAGCCCTTTTTCGTTTGCCGCGTCACTCTGCCCCCTGAGCGACGCCCATCATTCGCCGCCGTCAATCTCCTGCGCCCTGCCTTGGCGCGATGATCCACCGCTAACGTCACTCCGTCGACCAAGAGACCGCCGTATAAGTGTCCTGTAGATGCGCGCAGGCGCTCCTCGCCGATCTGCCTGCCGCAGGCGCGTCCATCGACCGGCGGCAAGAGAGGTTGCCGCCGCACGCCGCAACCTTCGCTCCGCATCTTAGCCGTCGCGCCAGGCGATGAACCGCAGCATCCAAACGCCAACGCCCTCGATCCTTCGCCGTGCCCGCTTGATCCCAAACGCAGCATGATCGAATCCAAAAGCGCCCCTCTCACTCCCCCGGCGCCTTCAGCACGTTCCATCGAATCGCCACCGGATCGACGGTCGCGCTGCCGAGCGACGCCTCGCCGTCCTGCACCGTCAGTTGCAAACGCATCGTCCGTTCGGCTAGCTTGCCGAGCGCGTCCGCTACGCCGTCCGCAAGCGACCACACCGCCACGTTCTGCAGGCGCTCGACCTTCGCCCGCACGCCTTGCCACCATATGTCCGCCGTCTTTCCCGCATACGCGATCACCACGACGCGCTCAGCACGCCCGCTCGCCTTCGCGATGCGTCGCTCGTCCGGTTGACCCGCGTCGATCCACAATTCGATCTGGCCGGTGAGATCTTTCTGCCACAGATCAGGCTCGTCCGTATCGGAGAGGCCCTTGCAGAATTCCAGTCGCTCGTTGGCGAAAAGGCCGAACGCCGCGACGCGAATCATCATGCGTTCATCGGTTTCCGACGGATGCCGCGCAATGGTCAAGGAGTGGTCGCCAAAGTAGTGACGATCCATGTCGGCAATCTGAAGATCGGCCTTGTAAATGGTGGATTTGAGAGCCATGCAGCAATGTCACCGGTGCGCGCGACCGGCGATTCGAATGAGATTGGAAAGCGGCACGGCGCAACGGCGAGAAGCCGCACATCGGACGCGACGAGCCCGTCATTGTGCGGCGAAACGATGCGCAATTGGAAGCAGATATCGCGCGGTCAGCCCGACCGGCTGGCCGCGTCCTTTTCGGAGGCGATTTTCGCGCGCGCGAATTCGACCCGTTTATTGGTCGATGAATCGGTCCGCGGTCCACATGCCTTGCGTATCGCTATTCGCGGCATTCACGAATTCGACGTCATGGCCGACCACGCGCACCACGCGAAAATGCGAACCGACCGGCGTCGATATGCACTCGTAACCTTCGAAGAATTGCTGCATCTGCTGATGTTCGCCGGCTCTCGCGTGCTGATCCGCTGAATCGAATTTATCTTTCGACAGACAGCCGTACGAGTTGGGTCTGAACTTGAACGTCTGCTGCGGCTGAATTGCGCTGTCCTGCGCGTAAGCCGCAGACGCCGCGACGACCAAGCTCACCACGGCGAAGACAGCACTGGTGCGTTTCTTCATGAATAGAGCCTCCGGCAGAGCCGCGAAAGTAGCAACGTATATAAAACATGCTGCGAATCATGCTAAATGAGCGACGTTAAGTTGCAAGCACATGTTGTGTGCGGACGCAACAAGACGCAATGTCGCAGGCGTTATCTCTGAGATTACGCACGTTCGCTATCACGACGAATGGCCGCTTATTCGGATGAAGCGGAAATAAAGGCATCACAACCAGTGCATCCGTGCGGCAATTTGTCTCGCCGCGAGTTTGATGCGCCGCAGGAGCGGTTCCTGTAGGAAAGCGAACGTCTATAACAGTCCATGCACGGCGGCGGAAGCTAGCCGAACGGCCTATTGCCACACGCGGCGCTTCGTGGATAAATCGACGGGATCGATCTCAGGAGAAATCGGAATGACGCTCGCTCAATGGCTGCCGTTTGCAATCGCCTCGGCGATTCTCGTGGCAATTCCAGGCCCGACGGTACTGCTCGTCGTCTCGTACGCGCTCGGACATGGCCGCAAATACGCGCTTGCCACGACGCTCGGCGTCGCGTTAGGCGATCTCACGGCCATGACCGCGTCGATGCTCGGTCTCGGCGTACTGCTCGCGGCGTCGGCGGAACTCTTCATGGCGGTAAAATGGATCGGCGCGGCGTATCTGTTCTATCTGGGCATCAAGTTGTGGCGCGCGCCGGTCGTCGACACGGACGCCGTCGAGCCGAGCGGCGAATTACGCACGAGCCGCATCATGGCGCACGCCTACGCGGTGACGACGCTCAATCCCAAGAGCATCATTTTCTTCGTCGCCTTCGTGCCGCAGTTCATCGATCCGCACGCGGCGACCGTCTCTCAAATCGCCATTCTCGAAGCCACCTTCGTCGGCATCGCGGCCGCCAATGCGTTCGCCTATGCGCTGCTCGCGTCCGGCGCGCGCCGCGCCATTCGCAAGCCATCGGTGCAGCGCGCCGTGAACCGCACCGGCGGCGCGTTGCTGATGGGCGCGGGCATTTTCGCGGCAGCATGGAAGAAAGCAGCGTGAACCAAACCGATGACTGGACAGCCAGCGCGCGACGCGTGTACTTCGCGCTGTTGGACGACTGGAACCGGCAGGACGCCGCCGCGATGGCCGCGCGCTTCACCGAGCGCGGCAGCCTCGTCGGTTTTGACGGCAGTGCAGTCGACGGTCGGGCGTGCATCTCGGCGCATCTAAAGCCGATTTTCGCGGAACATCCGACGCCGCTTTTCGTCGGCAAGGTCCGCGAGGTCAGGCGGATGGCGTCCGGGCAGGCGCTGCTGCTGCTGCGCGCAGTGGCGGGCATGTGGCCGCGCGGGCAACACGCAATCGATCCGCGTCTCAACGCGGTGCAGACGCTCGTGCTTTCCCTCAACGACGGGGCGTATGAAATCGAGATGCTGCAGAACACGCCCGCTGCCTTCCACGGACGGCCCGACGAAGCCGAGAAGCTCACGGCCGAGCTGCGCGAATTGGAAAAACCCCGCGCCGTGTGAAACCTATTTCCCGATACAGAAGCGGCTGAAAATAACGCCCAGCAGGTCATCGGACGTGAACTCGCCGGTGATCGCGTTGAGCTTGTCCTGCGCGAGCCGCAATTCTTCGGCAAAAAGGTCGAGCACCTGCGATTGCTGACTGGCGTGATCGGCAGCGAGCGCAAGGTGTTCGCGGGCTTCGCGTAGCGCGATGAGATGCCGTTCACGCGCCAGGTACACGCTTTCGGCGCCGGCCTGCCAACCGGCGATTTTCAAGAGCGCGGAACGCAGCAGAGCGATGCCGTCGCCCGTTTTGGCGGAAAGGTTCACTTCGCGCGCGTGACCATCGCCGTCGCGCACGACGGCGGGCGCGCCTGCGAGATCGGTCTTGTTCAGCACGCGCACGACCGGCACGCCGGGCGGAAATCGCGCCGCAATCGCCTCGTCGTCCGGCGTCATGCCGGTGCGAGCGTCGAGCAAGTGCAGCACCACGTCCGCGCGCTCGATCTCGCCCCACGTCCGTTCGATGCCGATGCGCTCCACTTCGTCTTCGGTCTCGCGCAAGCCGGCCGTGTCGATGATGTGCAGCGGAATGCCCTCGACCTGTATGGTCTGCGCGACCTTGTCGCGTGTAGTCCCTGCAATCGGCGTGACGATGGCGAGTTCAGCGCCGGCGAGCGCATTGAGCAGCGACGACTTGCCGACGTTCGGCTGCCCTGCCAGCACCACCGACATTCCCTCACGCAAGAGCGCGCCTTGGCGGGCGTCGGCCAGCACGCGGTCCAGACGTTCGCGAATGCGCCTGAGCTTGCCGCGAGCATCCGCGGCCTCCAGAAAGTCGATCTCTTCCTCAGGAAAATCGAGCGTCGCCTCGACGAGCATCCGCAGCGTGATCACGTCTTCGACGAGCGCGTGGATCTCGCGCGAAAACGCGCCTTCCAGCGAGCGGCCGGCGGAACGCGCGGCGGCTTCCGTGCTGGCCTCGATGAGATCGGCGACGGCTTCGGCCTGCGCGAGATCGAGTTTGTCGTTCAGGAAGGCGCGCCGCGTGAACTCCCCCGGCTCCGCAAGACGAAGGCCGAAGTCGCTGCCCGCTTCGATCGCCCGTTGCAGCACCAGCTGCAGCACGATCGGCCCGCCGTGCCCTTGCAACTCCAGAACGTGCTCGCCCGTGTACGAATGCGGCGCGGGAAAGTACAGCGCGATGCCGCGGTCGAGCGCCTCGCCCTTGCCGTCGATGAACGGCACGTAGCTCGCGTGCCTTGGCGCAAGCAGCTGACCGCATAGCGCGCGCATCGCCTGCTGCGCGGCGGCTTCGCCCGCGCGCCCGAACGACAGCCGCACCACGCCGATGCCGCCACGCCCCGGCGCGGTGGCGATTGCGACGATGGGGTCAGTGTCGTTGGTCAGCATGGCGGTTGGAGCGGAGGCGTCGGGGAGCGGGCATTGTATCGCGGGCACTTCTGAGGTTTCCGCTCGGACGATTCTTGCATTATCTTAAACAAGATACGGCTCCGATTCAGACTGAGTAGCGATGCTCCTCGAAAGAATCGCTTGTTGGGCTTAGGCCGCGCACTTGGGCGCATATTTGGTTGCGATAAGGCAACTAACTTGCTCGCGTGCCTAAGATAAATGCCATCTGACACGCGTAAAAAGTAGCGTAGTTGGTTGACGTACAGGCAGCGATTGCCTTGCACAATTCCATGCATGCCAACACAGCAAGAGAAGGCCGAATTCTCAGAACGGCTCAAATTTTCGATGGCCCGCTCGCCCGAGAAGATGCGGGGTGCGACCGATCTCGCGAACAAATTCAATTTGCGCTACCGCGGCGAGCCGGTGTCTCCGCAGACCGCGCACAAGTGGCTAACTGGGCGGTCGATTCCCACGAGCGACAAACTCCAGACGCTCGCTGAATGGCTCAAGGTAGATCTTCACTGGCTGCACTACGGCCCTCCGCCGAGCGGCAGCACGCAGGCCACGCCAAAACCTCTCGCGCGCGACGAAAAGTACCCGGCGTCCGAGGACACGCTGGAGCTTGCGTCGAAGATCGAGGCGCTGTCGCCGCATCATCGGTATTTGCTGGAGGAGCTCATCGACCAGTTTTATGGGGCGATGAAGCGGTAAGCCGTCCGGCTTTGACCAAATTTTTCAATCTTCTCCGCCAGACTTATCCTGTGCCGTTGAGGGCCAAAAGCTTGCGGTGCAAGGGCCTCGGCTCGGTCCGGCTGCGGATACAAACTCGAATTGGAGATCGCAAATTCGAGTTTGGAGACGCGGACTGGAATGTCCACGACACTACCTGCATGGCGACCAATCGTACAAAACAGGATTTCGCGCGCGGCTTACGGCTGCTGGTCGCAGATGTGGCCGACACCATCCAGCGTGACGTTCCTTATTTCAAACAAAAGCTTTTCCGTGTCGGACATCCGGACGATCTCGTCCACGCACTCGCGCATGCGGACCCGGACGCGAGCGTGACGCCGACGACTGTGAAGAACTGGTTCGATGCAAAGACGATGCCGCGGGGAAAGAATCGGACCTCGTTGACCATGCTCATCGGCCACCGGGGAACGATGCTGTTGAACGGTGAGAACATCACGCCATATGTCTCGACCCGGCTGGAGGCGGCTGAAACCGTACCGGCGTTTGGAGGCTATGAACACGAGGACGCTTTTCGTCGCGATATTCGGGAGGCAACGGCCGCCGCGTACCTTGTTTTGGCCAAGCTGAACCGGCTAGATGAACGACTCGGCGACCATCTTTCCGGCGGCGCATCGCAACGAAAAAAGGAATCGTGAAAGAAGCGGTGCGGTACGCGCCAAACAGCGCAAAAAAAAACGCCCGGCAAAGCCGGGCGTTTCCACATCCAAACCAGCAGCCAAAACCTCAAGCCACCTTCTTCTTACGCTGTCCCATCATCCGCGTGATGTAGTACTGCTGCGCGATCGACAGCACGTTGTTCACCACGTAATACAGCACGAGACCCGCCGGGAAGAAGAAGAACATGACCGAGAACGCGATCGGCATGAACATCATCATCTTGGCTTGCACGGGGTCCGGCGGCGTCGGGTTCAGCTTCGTTTGCAGGAACATCGACACGGCCATCAACACCGGCAGAATGAAATACGGGTCCTGTTGCGACAGATCGTGAATCCAGCCGATCCACGGCGCGCCGCGCATTTCCACCGACGACAGCAGCACCCAGTACAGCGAAATGAACACCGGAATCTGAATCACCACCGGCAGGCAGCCGCCGAACGGATTCACCTTCTCGGTCTTGTACAGCTCCATCAACTGCGCGTTCATCTTCTGCGGATCGCTCTTGAAGCGTTCGCGAATCTGCTGCATGCGCGGCGTGATTTCCTTCATGCGCGCCATCGACTTGTAGCTCGCCGCCGAGAGCGGGAAGAACACCGCCTTGATGAGCAGCGTCAAGAGCACGATCGCCCAGCCCCAGTTGCCGACGAAACCGTGGATCTTCTCGAGCAGCCAGAAAAGCGGCTTGGCGATGATCGTCACCATGCCGTAGTCCTTCACCAGTTCCAGACCCGGCGCGATGCCTTCCAGCATGCGCTCTTCTTCCGGACCGGCGAAAAGACGCGCATCGACGTTCACGCTTTGTCCCGGCGCGATGGTCTGCACCGGCTGCTGCACGCCGACGCGATACAGGTTCGGGTCGATCTTCTGCACGTAGATATCGCGCTGCGCGCCTTCCTTCGGAATCCACGCGGACGCGAAGTAGTGCTGCACCATCGCAATCCAGCCATTGTTCGCGGACGGCTCGAACGTGGCCTTGTTCTTGTCGATGTCGCTGAAATCGATCTTCTGGAAGTGCTTCTGGTCCGTGTAGACAGCCGGCCCGATGAACGTGTGCGAGAAGCGCGGCGTCTCGACGGGCGTGTTGTCGCGCACGAGTTCCATGTAGAGCTTCGGCGCGACCGGCGCGTTGCCGACGTTCTGGATCTTCGTGTCGACATTGATCACGTAGCTGCCGCGCGTGAACGTGTACGTCTTCACGACCTTCACGCCGCCCTTCACCGGCGACTCGAACGCGAGCGTCAGCGTCTTCGCGTCGCCCGACAGCGACGTCTGGCCCGGCACCGCCGTGAAGATGTCGTTGTGATTCGGGAAGTCGCCGCCGAGCAGGCCGGTGCGCGCAAGGTACGTATGGTTCGCGGTGTGATCGAAGAGCGTGATGTAGAGGTCGGGCTGCTTGCCGTCGCCTTCTTTCAGCAGCGAGAGCTTCGAGAGGGTGCCGCCGCGCGTGTCGATTTCACCGGAATACACGTCCGTCGTGAACTTCACGAGTTGCGAAGCTGCCGTGGCGGGCGGCGTCGACGTGCCCGGCGCAGCGCCGGCCGGCGCGTTCGTCAATTCCGAAGGCTGTGCGCCCGGCGCGGCCGAGCCCGGTGCCGGATTGCTGGCGGTCTTGGCCGGCTGCGTCGCGCTCGGGAAGAACATCGACGGGCGCCCGTGGTCGCGCTGCCAGTTGTCGAACAGCATGACAACTGACACGAAGAAGATGACCCATAGGACGGTGCGTTTGATATCCATGCGTTGTCTCAGTGTCGATCGGTAAGCGCTTGTGCGCCGTTTAGTGGTGAATGCTTTTCTTGGGCGGAACCTGCAGCCGGGCTATCCGCCTGCGTGGAAGCGGATGAAGAACCGGAAGCACGGGACGGTGTCGGCACGAGATCGACGCCGCCCGCCGAAAAGGGATGGCAGCGGCAGAGCCGTTTTGCGGCGAGATACGTGCCATGCGCGGCGCCATGATACTGGATTGCCTCGCGCGCGTAGTCGGAACAGGAAGGGTAAAAGCGGCACCGGTTGCCGAGCAGGGGGCTGATCGCAACCTTGTAGAAGCGCAACAACGCGATGAGTGCCGTTTGCATAAGCTTCGCGCTGCACGTTTGATCTGCCGTGAGAGACAAACCGACGCGGCCCGCGCTTCATAACCCGGCAGGGCCGGGTGAATCGTCGACGGCGGGCGCGGAAGGCGGCGCCGCCACGGGTTCGGCCGCGCGGCGCGCGGCTTCCCGCACGGCACGGTCGAAGAGTACTTCCAGTTCGCCGCGGCACAGCGCGCCGAGCGGCGGCGAACTGGCGCTCGGCATTGCCTTGCGGTCGATCTTCGCGTGCAGCCGCACGAGAATGTCGAACCCGCGCAGTTGCTCGCGACGCAGCCGGAACGCCTCGCGCGCGAGCCGCTTGATCAGGTTGCGCGTGACGGCGCGCGGCGCCTGCTTCTTGCCGATGACGAGCCCGAGCCGCGCTTCGTTGGCCGTCGGTTTGCCGTACAGAACGAAGTGTGGCGAACGCCGCCAGGGGCGCAAACGAAAAACGGATGAGAACTCATCCGTTTTCAGCAGCCTTGCGGCCTTGGGGAACGCGGCCGACGCCGGCAACTCGACGATGTCCTGTTTCAAGACTTCTGTGCGGCGCTCGGCAAGCGGCTCGCCACCTTCCGATGCGCCCGTCTCCGAACGCGACGCGGCTGCGAGCAGCACTGGCGTCTTAGATGGCCAGGCGCTTGCGGCCCTTCGCGCGGCGAGCGTTGATGACCTTGCGGCCGCCGGCGGTCTTCATGCGAACGCGGAAGCCATGGGTGCGCTTGCGGCGCGTCACGGAAGGTTGGTAAGTACGTTTCATGGTGCTCTCACTTGAGTTGAATGACCGCGCGGGCTTGGCTCCAGTGTGGTCACTGCAAGCACGATGGCCGGAGGTTCAGGAATTCTGTTTTCGCGGAACCCGCTATTTAAACCGTTTTCCTATTGACCGTCAATAGTTTAGCGTCCCGCGACGCTGCAACGCGCTTCTTTCGCCCCTGTTCGGCGCGGTGATTTGACCCTGTGGATAACTCGCGCGCCGCGAGGGTTTGGCGTTAGAATCTCGCCTTACTCCCAAATATCCGCCCGCTGCTTCGGCCCGCCGTTCGCCCGCAAACCCTTGCGGCGTAAGCCTCCGGAGCATACCTGCTTGGCTGTGCCGGGACTTGCCGACGCATCGGAGGTAATTGGACGCGTTCGGCAAGCATGGCCGCAGGTCGCGCGCAGCAACCATAACGACCGCACTCGATGAACGATTTCTGGGAACACTGTTCCGCACTGCTGGAGCGCGAGCTCACGCCTCAGCAGTACGTCACGTGGATCAAGCCGCTGACCCCGGTCGACTTCGATGCCGACGCGAGCACGCTGCGCATCGCCGCGCCGAACCGCTTCAAGCTCGACTGGGTGAAGAGCCAGTTTTCCGGACGCATCGCCGATGTGGCGCGCGAGTTCTTCAGCGCGCCCATCGACGTGCAATTCGTTCTCGATCCGAAAGCGACCGCCCGCAGCGCGGTCGGCGCGCCGAGCGCCGCGCCGCGCGTGAGCGTCACGCCGCCGCGTCCGCCCGCGCCGTCCGCCGCCCCGGCCGCGCCTTCGGTCGTCGCACACGCAAACGCGACCGCGCACGTCAACGCGCTCGCCGCCGAAGCGGCGCAGCAGGCGCAGGCCACGCAGGAAGATCACGTCGATCTCGACCTCCCGAGTCTCGATGCCAACGAAGCGGCCGCGGGCCGGCGCACGTGGCGGCCGGGCGGCGCGCCATCGGCGGGCGGTGAGAACGATTCCGCCTACGAACGCTCGAAACTCAACCCCGTGCTCACGTTCGACAACTTCGTGACCGGCAAGGCGAATCAGCTCGCCCGCGCGGCTGCGATTCAGGTCGCGGACAATCCGGGCATCTCGTACAACCCGCTCTTTCTATATGGCGGCGTGGGCCTCGGCAAGACGCACCTGATTCACGCCATCGGCAATCAACTGCTGATCGACAAAGCCGGCGCGCGCATCCGCTACATTCACGCGGAGCAGTACGTGTCGGACGTGGTGAAGGCGTATCAGCGCAAGGCGTTCGACGACTTCAAGCGTTACTACCACTCGCTCGATCTGCTGCTGATCGACGATATCCAGTTCTTCTCCGGCAAATCGCGCACGCAGGAAGAATTCTTCTACGCGTTCGAGGCGCTCGTCGCGAACAAGGCGCAGGTCATCATCACGAGCGACACGTATCCGAAGGAAATCTCCGGCATCGACGATCGCCTGATCTCGCGCTTCGACTCGGGTTTGACGGTCGCCATCGAGCCGCCCGAACTGGAAATGCGCGTTGCCATTCTGATGCGCAAGGCGATTTCGGAAGGCGTGAGTCTGTCGGAAGACGTGGCGTTCTTCGTCGCGAAGCATTTGCGCTCGAACGTGCGCGAGCTGGAAGGCGCGCTGCGCAAGATCCTCGCGTACTCCAAGTTCCATGGCCGCGACATCACCATCGAGCTGACTAAAGAAGCGCTTAAAGACCTGCTGACGGTGCAGAACCGGCAAATCTCGGTCGAGAACATTCAGAAGACGGTCGCGGATTTCTACAACATCAAGGTCGCCGACATGTATTCGAAGAAGCGGCCGGCCAACATCGCGCGTCCGCGTCAGATCGCCATGTATCTGGCGAAGGAGCTGACGCAGAAAAGCCTGCCCGAAATCGGCGAACTGTTCGGCGGCCGCGACCACACGACCGTGCTGCACGCGGTGCGCAAGATTGCCGCCGAGCGCGGCAACGACGCACAGCTCAACCACGAACTCCACGTGCTGGAACAGACGCTCAAGGGCTGACGAGAGTCGCCGGCCGGCGCACAGCGGCAAGCGTCGATTGTTGCGCGTGCGGGCCTGTTTATTGGCGAAAACGCCCCCAATTTTTCGGGAGCCGTGCTGTTTTCAGGCACAATACAGGTTTGCCGTCCGCTGGCCTGGACGGTTCTGAAGCGCAAGCTTTCGCGAGTGACCGGCGGGGGGCCGGCAACGCGTGTTACGAGGTTGTCCGGCGGGCGAACGGTGGCGCTACGGTGGCGAACCGCCCGGACAGGCCGTCACATCAATGAAGGAACTCTATGCAACTGGTCAAGACCGAACGAGATAATCTTCTAAGGCCGCTGCAAACCGTGAGCGGTATCGTAGAACGCCGCCATACGTTGCCTATCCTCGCCAATCTGCTCATCACCAAGAACGGCGCGGACGTGTCGTTCCTTTCGACGGACCTCGAACTCCAGATCACCACGCGCGCCGACTTCGGCGTCGGCGGCGATCAGGTCGCCACTACCGTCGCCGCGCGCAAGCTGCTCGACATTCTGCGCGCCATGCCCGTTGGCGAAGTCGCGCTCGACCTTTCCGACAAGCGCCTCACCGTGCGCTCCGGCAAGAGCCGCTTCAATCTGCAGACGCTCGCCGCCGACGAGTTCCCCACGGTCAACCAGGCTACTGACTTCGGCGCGAGCCTTTCGGTTCCGCAAAAGACGTTCCGCCAGTTGCTCGGCATGGTGTATTTCGCAATGGCCCAGCAGGACATCCGCTACTACCTGAACGGCATGCTGCTGGTAGTGGACGGCGATCAGCTGATGGCGGTCGCCACCGACGGGCACCGCCTCGCGTTCTCTTCCATGAAGATCGAAGGCGCGTTTCCGCGTCAGGAAGTCATCATCCCGCGCAAGACCATTCTCGAATTGCAGCGCCTGCTTGAAGACATCGACGACACGCTGAAGATCGACATCGCCGCGACGCAGGTGAAGTTCACGTTCGGTCAGGTGGAACTGGTGTCCAAGCTCGTCGAAGGCAAGTTCCCCGACTTCCAGCGCGTGATTCCGAAGTCGCACAAGAACACGTTCGAGATCGGCCGCGAAGAGTTGCAGCGTTCCCTCCAGCGCGCGGCCATTCTCACGTCCGACAAGTTCAAGGGCGTGCGCTGCCTCGTCGAACCGGGCCAGCTCAAGATCATGTCCACGAACGCGGACCAGGAAGAAGCGCAGGAAGAACTCGAAATCGCGTATCAGGGCGATACCGTCGATATCGGATTCAACGTCACGTATCTGCTCGACGTGCTCGCGAATCTGAAGGTCGACACGCTCCAGGTGGCGCTCGGCGACGCGAATTCCAGCGCGCTGATCACCGTTCCGGAGAACGAGGAATTCAAATACGTGGTGATGCCGATGCGCATCTGACGCGTACGACACCGAAGACACTCCAAGGGGCGACGCGCCCCTTTGGCGTTTTTAAGGTGTTTTGAAAAGTTCGAGCATTTACGAGCAGTTATCGAAGCAGTGTCGAAGCAGTGACGCAGAACCGGAAGAAATCCATGACTGAAAACACACATTCGCAACCCGACAACAGCTACGGCGCATCCTCCATTCAGATCCTCGAAGGTCTGGAGGCCGTGCGCAAGCGTCCGGGCATGTATATCGGCGATACGTCGGATGGCACCGGTCTGCATCACCTCGTCTTCGAAGTGCTGGACAACTCCATCGACGAGGCGCTCGCCGGCTACTGCGACGACATTCACGTGACGATTCACGCGGACAACTCCATCTCCGTGACGGACAACGGCCGCGGCGTGCCGACCGGCCTGAAGCGCGACGACAAGCACGACCCGAAGCGCAGCGCCGCCGAGATCGTGATGACGGAGCTGCACGCGGGCGGCAAGTTCGACCAGAACAGCTACAAGGTGTCGGGCGGCCTGCACGGCGTGGGCGTCTCGTGCGTGAACGCGCTGTCCGAATGGCTGCGCCTCACCGTGCGCCGCGACGGCAAGAAGCACTTCATGGAATTCGCGCGCGGCGTGGTGCAGAACCGCGAGATCGTCGAGGAAGACGGCGTGCAGTACTCGCCGATGCCCGTCGTCGGCGACACCGAAAAGCGCGGCACAGAAGTCCACTTCCTCGCCGATGCGACGATCTTCGGCAATGTCGAATTCCACTACGACATTCTCGCCAAGCGCATGCGCGAACTGTCCTTCCTGAACAACGGCGTGCGTATCCGCCTGACGGACCTGCGCACCGGCAAGGAAGACGACTTCGCGTTCGCGGGCGGTGTGAAAGGCTTTGTCGAGTACATCAACAAGCAGAAGCAGGTGCTGCATCCGACCGTGTTCCACGCGACCGGCGAGCGCGAGAACGTGACCGTGGAAGTGGCCATGCAGTGGAACGACAGCTTCAATGAAAGCGTGCTCTGCTTCACGAACAACATTCCGCAGCGCGACGGCGGCACGCACCTGACCGGCCTGCGCGCGGCGATGACGCGCGTCATCAACAAGTACATCACGGACAACGACATCGCCAAGAAGGCGAAGGTGGAAACCACCGGCGACGACATGCGCGAAGGCTTGTCGTGCGTGCTCTCGGTGAAGGTGCCGGAGCCGAAGTTCAGCTCGCAGACGAAGGACAAGCTGGTGTCGTCGGAAGTGCGCGCGCCGGTCGAGGAAATCGTCGCGAAGGCGCTCGAAGATTATCTGCAAGAAACGCCGAGCGACGCGAAGATCATCACGAGCAAGATCGTCGATGCGGCGCGTGCGCGCGACGCGGCCCGCAAGGCGCGCGAGATGACGCGCCGCAAGGGCGTGCTCGACGGCATCGGGCTGCCGGGCAAGCTCGCGGATTGCCAGGAGAAGGACCCGGCGAAGTCGGAAATCTATATCGTCGAGGGCGACTCGGCGGGCGGATCAGCCAAGCAGGGCCGCGACCGCAAGTTCCAGGCGATTCTTCCGCTGCGCGGCAAGGTGCTGAACGTGGAGAAGGCGCGCTTCGACAAGCTGATCTCGTCGGAGCAGATCGTGACGCTCGTGACGGCGCTTGGCTGCGGCATCGGCAAGGACGATTACAACCTCGACAAGCTGCGTTATCACCGCATCATCATCATGACGGATGCGGACGTGGACGGCGCGCACATCCGCACGCTCTTGCTGACGTTCTTCTACCGGCAGATGCCGGAGATCGTCGAGCGCGGGTATATCTACATCGCGCAGCCGCCGCTCTACAAGATCAAGGCGGGCAAGGACGAACGGTATATGAAGGACGCGCACGAGCTGAACCAGCACATGCTGAAGCTCGCGCTGCAAGGTTCGGAACTGATTCCGAGCGAAGGCGCGGACCCGATTTCGGGCGATGCGCTCGGCGAACTCGCGCGTGCGTATCTGCTGGCGCAGGCGGTGGTGGATCGCATCAGCCGCATTTACGACGCGGCGGCGCTCGAAGCCGTGATGGACGGCGTCGTGATCGATCTGTCGACGGAAGAAGCGGCGGCTGCATCGGCGAAGGCGCTGGAAGCGCGGCTGCGCGCCGATCCGCTGAAGCCCGAGGTCACGGTCGAGCCGGCGTATGACCCGGTTCGCGAAGTGCGCTCGCTGCATATCAAGCGGCGTCATCACGGCAACGTGAAGGTTTCCGTGTTCGACGAAGACCTGCAACTGACCGCTGACTACAAGCAGCTGGTTTCGACGGCCGATACGTTCAAGGGATTGATCGGCGAAGGCGCGTTGATCAAGCGCGGCGAGCGGTCGATGGCCGTGTCGGACTTCAAGAGCGCGATGAAATGGCTGATCGCTGACGCCGAACGCAACGTGTCGAAGCAACGTTATAAGGGCCTCGGCGAGATGAACCCCGAGCAGCTTTGGGAAACGACGATGGACCCGAACGTGCGGCGTTTGCTGCGCGTGCAGATCGAAGACGCGATCGCGGCGGATGGCATCTTCACGACGCTCATGGGCGATGATGTCGAGCCGCGTCGGGCGTTTATCGAGAGCAATGCGTTGCGGGCGGGGAATATTGATGTTTGAGGGGAGATGTAGATAGACGCATAACCTGAGAAAAACAAACCCATAAGTTGAGAAACTTATGGGTTTGTTTTGTTAGTAGTCTGCGCCTATAGAGCGAGTTAGCTGTGTGAGACACAATGCTTTTCGCGCCATAGTCCTCAAATCGCAGAATCCGCAAAGTCGCTGATAGTGACAGATGCTTAGACACGGCTCGCGTCGGCCCATTTTCCATATGACGGTGAACCCGAAACAGCCGCACGGCATCATCCTTGTAATTAGGACAGACGCTCGGTCGGGTCGCGCTACTAATATCGTACGGAATGTCAGCCGCCAACGCCGCCAACGCAAGCGCAGATTTTGATACAGAGTCCCGCATCATCATCTTTCCAGCAAACTCATTGGACTATTACGCATTAAATTCTCAAAATTTCACAATGCGAGCAACGATATATCTGCGATACCAAATAGGAATAGAGAGTCCTTGGCGTTCGGTCGGACGAACTGTCGCGGCATCTTTTTCAACTGAAGGTGAGGCGGAGAAATCGGTGATTTTCACCGATAACGGAGCTGATTCGCAGGAAAAACGGTAATATTCGTTCCCATAAGTGCGGAACTGCGCGCTCTCGGTGCTGGTATCCGGAAGGGGTGCGTAAGTGAGCACTTGCGCGACATGCGCGTCACACATCATTCGAACAGCATATGGAATTTACTGCGGAACGATTTTCGGGTCATGAATCGTTTGTCTGCCGCTATGGCTGGTTGCGTAAGGTTTTCGATGCCGTCAACGCCTCGCCTGAGATATTAAAGAAGGACGCTGAAGCTACGGAGCGGTTAGGTATCGGCCGCAACATGGTTAGGTCACTACAGTTCTGGGGGGAAGCTACAGGCGTTATTCAAGTAGCGCGTGGGGACGGCAAAGGCCATGTTGCTGGGCCAACGGGTCGACTCCTCTTCAACGATGGAGGATGGGACCCTTTCCTCGAAAAGCCCGAATCGCTCTGGCTTCTTCACTGGTGGCTTTCCGCAAATGCCAACATAGCTGCTTGGAACGTCGTTTTTGGCGATGTCTCTATGGCCCGCTTTGAGAAAGCCGATGTCGTTGCAAAATTGACCCAGCGTGGTGCTGGCAACGCACGCGCGCTTGCCCAGTCAACTGTTGAGCAGCACACCTCGATTTTCCTGCAGAGCTACGTGCGGACAAACGAGTCAACTGACGACAGTCTGTGGTGCCCGCTGCAAGACCTGAAGCTAGTCCGACCGGTACCAAGCAGGACAGGCGCGACAATCTATGACTCTTCCGTTGCATCACCAATTGGCCTCAGCGTGCGAGTGTTTACTGCCGCGTTAGCTCACTTTTTTCGCATGCAATCGTCAAAGCGGAAGTCCCTGCCGATGCATGAGCTCGCACTGGCGAAACTGAGTCCCGGCGCAATCTTTCGACTCGATGAACCCCGTCTTTATGATTTTCTGCAGCAGACGGAATGCTTAACAGGTGGTGCGATTCGATTGATAGACACCGCCGACACCCAGAGTGTGGTCTGCGACGAGAAACTTCTTTCATCTGCCGAATCTATTTTTTCGCTTCTGGATGTCATAGCACATGTCTGAGCCTATTGCGACTCATCTGCTTCTTGACCGCCATTTCAGCCGGTCGATTTCCCTCGAGCGCGACTTGCATGACAAGGACGCCCTTGACGGCTATATGCTTACTCCGGCAGTAATTTCTGCGCTGACTCAAATTGGTACCGGTGTAAAGACGCAGGGCAAGCAAAGAGCTTGGAAGATTATTGGCCCGTACGGCAGCGGTAAATCTGCTCTGGCGTTACTGCTTTCGCGCCTTTTGGCCGGGCCAAAGGCGGCACGCAACGTTTTTGGCGCCCTTTCCGAGCGAGCCCCACATGTCGCCGCACTCTTCCGCCCAGGAAGCAACCTGCTTCCACTCGCAGTCGGTGGTTCACGTACGTCTCTCGGTTCCGCTATTGCCAAGAGCGCGAAAGAGACACTGCAGACGTGGACGGACCATCGTGGCGCAACCAAAGTGGTCAAGGCAATTGACTTAGAGCAAGGAACTTATAAAGGCCAGCGGCTGAACTCGGCATCCAATTCTCTTCTATTGGATTTGATTTCCTGCGCCCAGGAACAAGGCTATGGTGGCGTACTCCTCCTCATCGACGAACTTGGAAAATTTGTCGAGCACGCGACGCTATGGCCCGCGGAGGGCGACCTCATGGTTTTGCAGCAGGTCGCGGAATTAGCCTGCCGAGGCGACGATGCATCGTTGTTTGTGGTGACGATGCTCCACCAGCACCTCGCCGACTACGCCAAAGGCGTCGGCCGCACCGCATCGGATGAGTGGCATAAGATATCCGGCCGTTTCGATGAGGTCGCGTTTGATGAGCCTGTGCAACGCTACGCACATTTTGCTGCTCACGCGCTTGCGGCGCCGGCGTCAGTGACGAGGGTGCAGTCTATTCAACGGACGGCGCGCGCAAACTATAAGCGCGCTCTCACGCTCGGGCTTCTTCGTAGCTCCGGCGAAGCTGACAATAAATTATTTGAGCACGCTGAAAGGCTTTTCCCGCTGCACCCGGTCGTGCTTTCGGCAATGGCGCACGTTTCCAAGCGAATGGGACAGAGCGAGCGCTCGTTTCACGCATTCCTGCGTGGGCACGAACCGTATGCATTCCGAGACTTTATTCAGACGCGAACTCTCGACGCGAAGAACTGGTACTCAAGTGAGCAGCTATTTTCGTTCTTGAGACAGGGCGCCCGCCTGCGATTTCGTGATTTGGCCACCGAACGTAGATGGGAATTTGCTCTAGGCGCTATCGAGGATGCCGGTGAGAGGTCGGAAATCGAGGTTTCCGTATTGCAAGCTTTATCGGTACTCGAGCTGATGAGGAGCAGTGCACGGCTAGCCGCGACTCCCGACTTGATAGCCTTCGCCCTCGCAGACAAATTTTCAGTGGCTGATATTCAGGCCGCTTTGGACGAAAGCTGCAAGCGATGTATCTTGCTCAAAACACCAGGAGGTGAAGGGTACGCGTTCGCCGTCAATGAATCCGTCAATGTTGATGCCCTTTACGAAGTTGCGGGAGACTCTGCGAGTGACCTCACGGTTGCCGGACTTCAGAAATTGTTGAGTGAAAATACGGTTGTTGCAAGCGGCCATTACCACCGGAAGGGGACATTTCGGACGGTGTCAATCAACGTTGGTCAGGCCGTTGATGACTTTCCGAATTATTCGTCAGATGCAGATGGCTTGATTAATGTCATCCTCGTTGATGAGTCTCGCTCTGAGCATCGCGAGAGAGCGATGGCGCTTCAATCGACCAAAGGGTGCCCATTGGTCCTTTGGACGTCCATCGAGCTCAGCGAAAGCGCGCTCACGTCACTTCGCGAATTGTCGCGCTGGATGTCGGTCAAGGCCGCAACACAAAACGGCACCTTGGACCCTTGGACGTCGAGATACGTTGAAAATTCACTAGCCGACGTACGTCGGCGTGTCGAAGCCAATGTGATGAGCCGGCTCCTCGGACAAAGTGACTACCACTACGAGGGTGAGCCGGTACCTAGCGCTACGCAGTTGAATGTCAGCCAGGCAGCGTCGTGGATGTTTGACGCCGTATTCACGGATTGTCCGACGCTCGTCAATGAGCTTATCAATAAGGACCGCCCCTCCTCCGCGATTGTGCTCGCGCGACAGAGACTGTTTGAAAAATTGATGGCAACACATATGCCAGGCGAAGCACTTTTCGGTACCGTCGAGTTCCCTCCAGAGCGTCTTCTTTATGCCACGCTGCTGCGGGACACGGGAATCTATACCGAGCGAGCCAACGCGCCTTGGTCGACCCCAGAATCATTGAAACACGTCTGGCAAAGAATCGAAACACTGCTCCGGACGGCGATGCCGACAAGTTTCCGCACTATCTTGGAGCAACTGAGCTTGCCACCCTTGGGTATCAGGCAGGGCGTAGCATCAGTTTGGGTCGTCAGTTATCTATTGGCAAAGCGTGACGTATGCGCCGTATTCGAACGCGGGACCCTCGTCCTCGAGCTCACTGCGGACCACTTGGCTCGCATGTTCAAGAATCCCGACGCATTTCAGCTGCGCGAGTTTTCCGACGCTGGTCACGGGGAAAAGTTGCAACACCAGTATTGCTCGGTTCTGGCGTCTGTTGGCCAGTCGCTGTCGGCGGCACCGACGTTCCTTGAACTGTCACGAGCAATGGTCCGCTGGTACGCCCGGCTTCCAGAGTACGCGCAAGAAACCTTGAGCGTATCGGCCGACGCCAAATTGCTGCGCTCGACGCTAAAACGCGCCACAGACCCGATTGAACTTCTGAGTGAACAAATCCCCTCCCTATTCAATCAAGACGCAGGAGCGAAGGACTTTGTCCGCCGCTTGAGTTCTGCAATGAATGAACTGGGCAGCGCGTATCGTCGCCTTCAGGAAGAGGCTGCCGCCACGTTGGGCCGTGCATTTGGAATCCCCGGACCATTGGCTGTGGTAAGGACTCAGCTCCAGCGGGAATGTGCCGACTTAGCAGCAGACCTAGCTGACGTAGAGCTGAAGGCATTCGTGCTCCGATGCGTCGACGTTACTCCTGTAGACGACCGCTGGCTCGACTCACTCGCCACGCTCATCGTTAAAAGGCCCATGGAGTCTTGGGCCGATGACAGCCTTCCCATGTTTCGAGACGTGATTTTGGAGCTTTGTGGTCGGTACAAGCGGTGGTTGAAGGTTGCGATGGAGCGGGGTCAACACCGAGAAGCGACAGAGCGCTTCTTGAGCTTCACGATTACCTCTTTTGGCGGTGAAGAACGCTCGCTGCTCGTGGCCTCTTCAAAAAAGGCGAAAGAGCTGGCTGACAAGATATTGACCTCGTTGAAACCGCAGGTGAACGGCGACGCCGAAATGTTGCAGGCAGCGCTTGCACAAGCGCTGGCTGAGGTATTGCAAGCCAACGAAATGCGCATTGGAGCCGAGATTGACGGTCGAAAAAAAGCGAGTTAGGCACATTTTGAGTCTCTCGGGCGGCAAAGACAGTGCCGCCTTGGCCCTCTTCATGAGAGACAAGGTACCCGAGATGGAATATATTTTTAGCGATACGCGCAAGGAACTGCCAGAAACGTACGAATTCTTGGACAAGATTTCGAATTACCTAGGAAAGCCGGTCACAAGACTCAACGCAGACTTAGGTTTTGACCACTGGTATGAGATGTACGGCGGAATGATTCCTTCAAATCACCGCCGTTGGTGCACTCGAGCGCTCAAACTGAAACCTTTTGAGCAGTATTGCGGCAATGACGAAGTCATCAACTACGTGGGCCTAAGGGCAGACGAGAACCGCTCCGGGTACATTAGCCACAAACCCAACATCAAAGCGGTCTATCCGTTCATTGACGCGGGACTGGTATTGCGAGACATTGAAGAAATTCTTCGTGTCGCCGGCGTCGGTATGCCGCCGTACACCAAATGGGGAAGAACGCGCTCGGGATGCTATTTCTGCTTTTACCAGCAAAAAATAGAGTGGGTCAGGCTCAAGGAGACGCATCCCGACCTGTATGAAAAGGCGAAGGAATATGAGCGGCCATACGAGAAGACGGGAAATTTCTTCACCTGGAGTCAAGGTGAAAGTCTGGCAGAGCTAGAGCAACCTGCGCGTATGGAGCAGATTAGGACCGAGCATATCATCCGCGTGCAGCGAAAAATTGAACGTCGAGAGAATGTAACGCTACTCGAGCTGTTCAAAGATGCAGATACCGGCGAAGAGGCAGATGACGATGATGACCAAGGCTGCTTAGTTTGTCAGCTGTGAACAAGAAAAATCAAAACCGAGGGGCAAGTGATGGCGTTCACCTTTAAAGCACGTGTACTGCTCGAATTAGGTGCAGAACTAATAAGCTCGGATGCAGTTGCGGTGTATGAGCTTGCAAAAAATGCGATTGATGCTGGTTCGAAAGAACTTCGGTTTGAAGTGTCTATCACCCTTCAGCATTCAAAATATCGGCTCTTGTGTGACTGGTTGGATGACCACGCAACCAACTATGACATAGAGGCCTTTACCGCCAAAGTCGACTCCTTAGTCGAGATTGACGCGCCAGCAAGGATGCGTGCGAAATTCTATGAGGCACTCGCGGAACCCGCGACCTCAGCGGCGGCTAGAACCGCACTCGATGAAGCGTACCTCGCAGGCAATAAAATTGTCATCGCCGACAAGGGGCATGGCATGACTCGGCACGCGTTACGGGAGTGCTATTTGACCGTCGGAACACCTATGCGTCTCCTTCAGAAGCAGACGTCGAAAGCGACAGGTCAAGCTGACAACTCAGGAGCTTCCGCACCTGTGCTCGGTGAGAAAGGTATCGGACGCTTAGCCGCAATGCGCTTGGGACGAAGCGTACACGTGAGAACTAGCGACCCGCAAGGCGCGCGTGCCCGAATGCAAATCCCCGAAACGGAACGAGGTGAGCCGGAGGACCCAACTCTCTGGAATGTGCTACGGTTGGACTATCGGCCAATATTCGCGGACCCCAATCTCGGTATTGAAGACGTTGACTTCAAGCCGGCCTTCGGCGGCACAAAGCCGGACCCCGAGGCAAGTGGGACTACGCTTACAATTCGTGACCTGCAGAGCGACTGGGACTTAGAAAAGCTGGAAAGCTTGACGAATAGTCAGTTGGTGAAGCTAGCGGACCCATTCGCCTCCTCGTTTGCTACAAGATTTTTTCTGTTGAAGCTTCAGGACGAGGTAGTTGAGTTCGGGAAGTTCGAAAGTATGAAGCTCAAGCACTCGGACGTTGAATGCACAATCAGTTTTCGGGAGCGAGAGCAACAAGCCAGCAATTCGCAAGATTGGACGCCAATGGAGTTGGTCGTTGACGTTAACTACAAGCGTTTCGGGAAGCGCCAAGTTTTCCCGTTCAGTGGCGACCACTTGAAGAGCTGCATCACCTTGGCCCCGACTCGCGGAAAGCGTCCAAAAGCTGATGACCCGCTTCCCGCCAACGATGCGGTCGAGGGAGGATTGCGTCGGCTCGGTCCGTTTGAAGCGAAATTTTGGTGGTTCAATCGCGGGCGGATACAGCGAGAGGACAAGGACCTATGGAGTGCGCTCAAACCGTTCGTGGCGAATTGGAGTGGTGGACTATTAGTCTACCGGGACGGCTTTCGTGTATACCCGTATGGGGCTCAAGGAGACGACTGGCTGGACCTGGATAGGAACGCATTGTCGGCATCCCGTTATCGTCTAAACCGTGCGCAGATTGTCGGCTATCTGCGCATCGCCCACGACAACAACCCAGCGCTTCAAGACCAGACGAACCGGGAAGGCTTTCGAGATTGCGTGGAAAAAGAAGCATTGCGCCGCCTCTTGAGACATGTATTTATAAATGTGTGTCGACCTTTTCTCGAAAGAATCGACAATGAGGAGAGAGAGGAGGACCTCGGTAGCATCGACAAAATCGAAGCGAGAATGTCCGAGTCACAGCGCGATGCTGTAGGAATGCTTAAGAATCTTCAGAGGGAGCTTCCGGAGCAAGATAGCAATATTCGCGAGATTATCTATCAGCTTGGTGAGATACAAGACGCTTGGGAAAGGGCGAAGTTGACAATTGCCGCTCAAGAACAGGAAATGGAGCAGTACATAGACCTAGCGGGGCGAGGACTGCAAGTCGAATTTATCGCGCACGAGATGGCTCGTGTAACAGCTAACATCTTAAATTTACTGAAGGGCGATAAACCTCTTGAATCTGCCGCAGTTAAGGGCATGTTGGAGGCACAAGTAAAGACTCTTGAGAAGAAGATTCGCAATTTGGACGTATATAGCATCCCGGGGCGACAACGGCGGACCGGTACGGACGTCGTTGAACTAGTCAAAGCGTTCCAAGAAGTGCACGCCGATAAAGTGACTCGTCATAATATCGACTTCAAAGTTTCTGGCCTCGAGAAGCCATTGTTAGCTAAGGTGGAAAGAGGTCAGATTTTAAATATTCTCGATAATTTGTTTGCAAACTCGTTCTACTGGCTGAAGACTCGGTCGGATAGGTCGATGCGCCCGTCAATTCAGGTCGTCATCGACGCTCAGGAGCGTACTCTTACGTTTCGTGACAATGGGCCGGGAATACCGCCCACGCTCGTTCCACAACTCTTTGTGCCGTTCATGACCACCAAGCCACCGGGCGAGGGCAGAGGTCTTGGTTTGTATATTTCAAGAAAATTTGCGGGATACAACGACGCAACCTTGGAATTGGGACCTGTGAGTACGGACGGCGTTCACCACGCCTTTGTGTTGTCGTTTAAGAATACGCCAAAAAAATGAGCACCGTTGCCCAAGTAGATAACAACCTGCTTCGTGCCTTCGCGCCAATTGTTGTCGTCGTTGATGACTGTTTCACAAAGTTGGATTTTTCGCGAATCGACGGCACTGATTCGGCGCGATTCGAGCGCACCGTGACTGAAGCTGAGATAGAAGCGTTACGAGCCGAGATTCCACAGCTTGACTCTGTCGAGGATTTTCTCGTCGACGAGCTCCTCCTCGAAAACGCGTGGAAGCTATGGAAGGCCAAACCACTAGAGTATCGTTTTCTCAACGCGCTCTTCCAAGGGTTTGACGCGCAGGCCGGTGCTCCTTCGGCTCCTGTGGAAGAGTTGGTCACATTTCTGCGAGATACCGTCGGCTTCGATGTCAAAACTCATCCGAGCGTTGAGGAGGCAGAGGACGACATCAAGGCGAGTCGCCTTCTGTTTCTCGACTTCAACTTGAAAGGACAGGTGCCGGAGCTTGAGCGTGGACAGACGTACGCGGGCGCAATCATCGAAAGCTACGAGCAATGGGGAGCACTCCTGAGCGAGGGAGCGCGAATCGATGGCGCTTCGCTCGAAAGGTATGTAATTTTGATGTCGTCCAACCTGCCGGATGTTCCAGACCTGGAGCGCTTCCGCCAGACGACTAAGATTCGAAGTGCGTTTTTTCAAGCGGTTGATAAAGCACGGATTACTGCTGAATGGACAGCGAAGCAGCTCAGGGAGAAATGCAATGGTGATTTAACGGCGCGCGGTTTGTCCAACATGCTCAACTCCTTCAAACAGGCAGTCGAGCATGCAGCGCGAGGGCTGATGGAAGACATCGAAAGGCTTGAGCTGCATGACTTGGCTTTTTTGCAAGCCAGTCGCCTCAATACCGAGGAGCAGCATATTGGTAATTATCTTTCGTGGCTTTTTTCGGAGGCACTAGCCGCTCGCACGAGAGGCCGCCCCGAGCTGTCGACTGCGGGAGCTGCAATTCCGGACGCGAACGAGCTCTACTTTAGCGGACGACTTCGGCCGGGAAGTTTGCTGTTCCAGCTGTACTCGGAAGTGGCTTTTTCTTACCCATGGAATGTAAGGCCGGGGCGTCTGCGCTTCGGAGACGTACTTCGCGAAAAGCACATTCTCGACCAGCTCGACTTTCCGCTCTCAATGCTTGAAGACTTGGAGCAGGATTGCCGCCATTGGCTTGATTTCGCCGCGCGCCAAGAAGTAAGCGAGTCCCGCATGCTCAATACGGGCGACAAGCTTTTACTTGTCATGTCACCTGCTTGCGACCTGCTGCGCTGTAGTGAGGATTTCGAAGTGCTCGTGGTCCGCGGCACGGTGGTGCAGACAGTACCCGATATTGTAAGCGCCTTCGGGATGCCCCATCCGGTTTCGGATGGCTACATGATGCGCAGAAGTAGCGACCCTGACGATGGAGTCGCGCTTATAAAATGGAAAACGAAAGCAATCAAAACTGTCCGCTGGAGAACACTTGCGAATCCCCGATTGTTCGAAAGGTGTGGTCGCCTCAACGATACGTTTTCTAACGATATCAAGCAGAAGCTGATGAGTGATTTGAGCCGAGTTGGAGTCCCTATCGACCCATCATTTGCACGCCCGATGACTGGTTGCCTTTGGATAAAGGGAACGGCACAGGGTGCGCAGCCGATATTGGTCAAATTCCCAACCGAGTTCGTGTCCATGGTTCAAATAGGTGGCCGTAAAGGCACCGCGAGCGAGAGCGGAGTCGTCGTCTTGTCCGAAGAGCTGGTGGGTTGGCTGAGCGAGGAGCTTCCAAAAAAATTTCCCGCCGGAAATGCGGGAGCGGCAGCTTTGCCAGGCCCAGTGGCCAATTTCGTGGCAGAGCTTCTCGAACAGCCGGGTTACCGATTCAATATCGATAAGAGCGTTGCGCGGTTCAGCAGGGTCAGCGGGAAGATAAGCTTCGAGGATGAGTTTGTCGAAGAGAAGCTTGTCGTCAAAGACGCCGTACATATTCAATGTTATCCGTACATCGCTGGCGTGAAGGCCGCAGATGCTATCGAGCAGGGATTGAATGGGGCGTCTTGAAGCTTCCCTTCGTTCGCGATGTTAAACGGAAACGCACATTCGGGGCGAGTTCCAACGGTTGAAGATTACGAATCACTCAACGTTGGAAGCTCGATGGACGCTAGTGGAAACAGGCAACGATTTCTGGCGCTTTAAAAACAGCACGGCGGGGCACAGCCCGCTTCGCGGGCTGCAACCCGTAAAAGCTCATCCAAACTTCCAATAGAGCAGGAAATCGACACACCAGAATGATGTTTCTGAGCATCAGGGGTGGCTCAATTCTAGATGCAAAAGTGGGTCAGTTTCCGGCGCAAATTAACACTGAAATGCCGTTCCTTCGCCTGCAAAGCGATGATGTCTGGCGTGTCGACGCGCACGGATCACGCGGCGCGATCGCGTCGAACGCGGCGCTGACCAAGACGCAATTGCGCGCCATCGACGCAACGGGCCGGTTCTCCGACGACGTCCAGCGCGCCTTCGACAGCGATCCGCAAGCCATCAGCGACGTCGCCCGCGTCTTGCTCGACGCGCATTTTCCCGACAGCATGCACGAGGACATTCTCGCCGCCGTCGGCCTTTCGCTCGACGCGCCGCAGACCGGCAAGACGCGCCGCAGCCCCAACTTCCGCGACGACGTACTCAGGGCGTACGAGTACCGCTGCGCGCTGTGCAATCTCGACATGCGCATCGGCAACCGCACGATCGGCCTCGAAGCCGCGCACATCAAATGGTTCCAGTTCGAGGGACCGGATGTGGTGGAAAACGGCATCGCGCTGTGCTGTCTGCATCACAAGCTCTTCGATATCGGCGCTTTCACGCTCGGCGATGAACGTCGCGTGCTGGTCTCCGAAGAAGCGCACGGCACCGACCAGTTCGACCACATCTTGCTGCGACATCACGGCAATCGCCTGAACGCGCCCGTCAGAGCGGAGCATCACCCGTCGACCCAGTTCGTCGACTGGCATCGCAGCCAGGTCTTCCGCGGACAAGCCCGCCCGCTCTAATCCCCGAAGCCCCGCCGCAACCCGCGTACACTTCGGCTTCGAACCAATCCATCTTGCGCGGCCGAGCCCGCGCGGATCGCAATCAAGAGAACTTCCTCATGTTCACCTGCCGAAACCAGTCCTGCCAAGCAGAATGGGAGCCCTCGGACGTCGTCATCAAAAACGAAGGCCAGGGGCTGCTGTTCCGCTGCCCGATGTGCGGCGCGCGCAACTACGTGACGCGCCACGACTCGCCGGACGGCGCCGTCTCCTACGAACAAGTCAGCGACATCCCGCCGCGAGGCTCGCATTAACGCCATGACCACCGACACCTCCTTCGCGAACCTGCCGCTTTCCCCCGCGATGCAGGCGAACCTGCAACAACTCGGCTACACGTCGATGACGCCGATTCAGGCCGCGAGTCTCCCGCATGCGCTCGCGGGGCACGACCTCATCGCGCAGGCGAAGACGGGCAGCGGCAAGACCGCGGCCTTCACGCTGCCGCTGCTCGCGCGGCTCGATGCGAAGCAGTTCGCCGTGCAGGCGCTCGTGCTTTGTCCGACGCGCGAACTCGCCGATCAGGTCACGCAGGAAATCCGCCGACTCGCGCGCGCCGAAGAAAACGTGAAGGTGCTGACGCTGTGCGGCGGAACGCCCATGCGTCCGCAGATCGCGAGTCTCGAGCACGGCGCGCATATCGTCGTTGGAACGCCGGGGCGCATCATGGATCATCTGCAGCGCGAAACGCTTTCGCTCGCCGCGGTCCGCACGCTCGTCCTCGATGAAGCCGATCGCATGCTCGACATGGGCTTCTTCGACGATATCGCGTCCGTCGCGCGCCAATGTCCGAAGGATCGCCAGACGCTGCTCTTTTCCGCGACGTATCCGGAAGGCATCGCGAAGCTGAGTCAGCAGTTCCTGCGCAATCCGCGCGAGATCAAGCTCACCGAGCAGCACAGCAATGCCAAAATCAAGCAGCGGTTCTATCAGGTGGAAGATCACGAGCGCCTGCATGCGGTCGGGCTGCTGCTGGATCACTATCGGCCGGTGAGCACGCTCGCGTTCTGCAATACCAAACAGCAGTGCCGCGATTTGCTCGACGTTTTGCGCGCGCAAGGTTTCGAGGCGCTCACGCTGCACGGCGAACTGGAACAGCGCGAACGCGATCAGGTGCTCGTGCAGTTCGCCAATCGCAGTTGTTCGGTGCTCGTCGCGACCGACGTGGCGGCGCGCGGGCTCGACATCGCGCAATTGGAAGCGGTCATCAACGTTGACGTGACGCCGGACCCGGAAGTGCATGTGCATCGAATCGGCCGCACGGGGCGCGCGGGCGAGGAGGGCTGGGCGCTGTCGCTTGCGAGCATGGACGAGATGGGGCGCGTTGGCGCCATCGAAGAGGCGCAGCGCTCGGAAGTGGAGTGGCATCCGCTGTCGGAACTGACGTCGGCCGAACCGGGCCATCTCAAGCCGCCGATGGCGACGCTCCAGATTCTCGGCGGCCGTAAGGACAAGATCCGCCCCGGCGACGTGCTCGGCGCGCTCACCGGCGAAGCGGGCTTCGACGGCGCGCAGATCGGCAAGATCAACGTGATGGATATGGTGACTTACGTGGCGGTCGAACGCGGCATTGCGGATGACGCCATGCGCAGGCTCGGCGTCGGGAAGCTGAAGGGGCGGAAGGTCAAGGTAAGGCGGGTCTGAGCGGCTGTGCTTCGACGCGCTCGCGCGCCATGACAGTCGACGTGGCGCGCTTATCGCGGGTTGGCGCTTTCAACTTGCACCCGTGCCACGGTCGCCAGCGTCGCGTCGCTGTCACGCTTCAATGCCTTCGTTCGCCTACGCGCCGTGTGAAGAACTGCGCCATGCATGCCGAGGCGCTGCCGGTATTGCACGCCACGAGCGGCACATCTGAGCGCCTCTAAATCACTCCCGCGCCATCCCCGCCGCCGCGCCGCGATCACGCGTCACCAGCCGCAAACCACTCGCGATGCTCGCCGCGCCGGCGAACCCCGCGCCGAGCGAAAGCGCGAGCGCCGGACCGTGCTTCCCCGCGATGCCGAAGCACAACGCGACGAGCGCCGCGCCCGTCGCCTGTCCGACGAGCCGCGCGGTCGCGACGACGCCGCTCGCGCCGCCGCTGCGCTCCCGCGGCGCGCTGGCCATGAACGCCTTCAGATTCGGCGACTGAAAGAAGCCGAAGCCCGCGCCGCAAATCGACATGCGGATGCAGATATCGAGCGCATGTGGATTCGCGGGCAGCGCCGCGAGCGACACCATGCCCGCGCACAAAATCGCGAGTCCGATGCCGCCGAGCAGGCCCGGCGCGTAGCGGTCGGACAAGCGCCCCGCGATGGGCGCCATCAACGCGACGAGCACCGACCACGGCGTCATCAGAAAGCCGGTCTCGACTTGCGTGCGGCCGAGCACGGTCTCGAAGTAGAACGGCAGCGACACGAACGCGAGCCCTTGCGCGGCAAACGAGCAGACGGCGGTCATCGTCGAGAGCGCGAACATGGGACGTCGAAAGAGATCGACCGGCAGCATCGGCGCGGGATGACCGCGCTCGCGCCGCAGCATCAGCGCGCCCGCGACGAGCGCAACGGCCAGCGCCGCGAGCACCGTGTGCGACGGCGCGCGCTGCGCCGCTTCGCCGAGCGCGAAGATCAGCGACGCGAACGTGATCACGTTGAGCGCCGCGGCCACGCGATCGAAGCCGTGCGCGCTGCGCTTCGTCTGCGGCAGCGCGGGCCACGCGATGAAAAGCGCAAGCACGCCGACCGGCAGATTCACCGCGAAAAGCCAGGGCCACGTGCCGAGCGAGAGCACGATGGACGCGACCGTCGGCCCGACCGCGAAGGCAATGCCGACGATCAGCGCGTTCAGCCCGACGCCCCGACCGAGCCGATGCAACGGGAAGATCGCGCTGATCAGCGCCGTGTTCACGCTCATGATGGCGCTCGCGCCGAGTCCTTGCAGCAAGCGCGCGGCGACGAGCGTCGGTAGCGACCACGAGAACGCGCATATCGCGGATGCGATCGTGAACACGACGAGCCCGCCCAGATAAACGCGCCGATGCCCGACGATGCCGCCGAGCGCCGCGAACGGCAGCAGCGTGGCGACCATCGCGAGCTGATACGCGTTGATGATCCAGACGGACGCGGCGGGCGTCGAGCCGAGATCGGCGGCGATAGCCGGCAGCGCCGTATTCGCGATGGCCGTATCGAGCGTGGCCAGCGCGACGGCCAGCAGAATGGCGGCCATGCCGCGCCGCTCGCGGGGAGTCATCGGCGCATCGGCGTTGCGGGGAGCGGGTTGAGCGGGATCGGCGGCCACGTCGTGTTCCGGATGTAAGCGGAAGAAGAATAATCCGACACGATACGGGAAGCAGACGGATCGCGCTCGAACACGTCGGCGGCGGTTATGCTGTGACGACTAAAAGAAGGAGACAGGTATGGCGATTCGAATCGTGCGGCTCGGCTCACCGCGCGCCGAAAACGAAGGCCTGCGCATCGGCACGGTTCGCCGGCCGCCGCGCGGCGTCCCGAAGGCGGAGTTTGCTAGCCGCGATTTCTATGACGTGTGGTATCCGAATCTCGCGCCGTCGCCCGAGCGTGTGAGTGAGGCGCTGCACGCGCAAAGCGAGCAGGAGTGGCGCGCCTTCGTGAAGAAGTTCAAAGCGGAGATGGCGAAGCCGGAAGCGAGCAGATCGCTCGATCTGCTCGCCGCGCTCTCGCATACGACGAATCTATCGGTGGGATGCTACTGCGAGAACGAGGCGCGCTGCCATCGCTCGGTGTTGCGCGAGCTTCTGATGAAGCGCGGCGCGGAGTTGGCATAGGCGCGATAGACGCTGTCGGAGCGTCTATCGCGAATGCTTTAGTCAGTGCCGAATTTCGGCGAGCGCGGGCCGTACAGCAGGCCCGCATTGTTGCCTGTGGCGAGCAAGCGTTGGCTCGTCAGGCCGGCGACATCGAACGATTTATCCGTGAGCGAGTGCGTGACCTGTTTCGCGATGCCCTGAACGAGCAGACCGACCAGGCTGCCGTTGCCCACACTGACGTTGTAGCCGACTTCATTGCCGTTTGCCGAGGCCGTGCCCTTCCACAGTTCGTCGCCCGAGCGCAGGTCGACCAGCTTCGCTTTCGCGGCGACGACCGTCTGGCTGTCGACGACCACGAACTTTGTGCCGTAGCTCGTGACCGTCGTGTACAGCGCGGCGTCCGCGCCGAAGATCTCGCGGAGCTTGGCGGGCGACACGTTTTGAATGTCTGTGGGCGTCGTCAGGCCGTTGTGCTTGAACGTTTCGTCCATTTCCGCGACGGGCACGACGTAGTAGCCGGCTTCGGCGAGCGGCATCGTCATCTGGGACAACATGCCGTGCGTCGCGCCGATGTCGGACGTCTCGTTGATGGGCGGCAGCACGAGGATCGAACGCGGCTTGCTGTTGCGGAACGCCGTGTAGTCTGTCTGATTCGGGGCGCGCGAGGCGCATGCGCTCAGCATCAGCAGAGCCGAGAGCATCGCGAAGAGCTTGCGGGAAAAATTCATGTTCATTGCCGGCGCTTATTTGAGGTGGCTCAACAGGAAGTCCATGTAAGCGGACGACTCGGGGAAGGACTGCTTTTCGGCGTTGAATTCCTGCCGGGCGGAATCCACTCGTCCGACGCTCGCGTAGAGCGTGCCGAGATGCGCATGGAACCCGGGCGGCAGCGCATTGCCCTTGGCGAGAATCTGCTGACGCGCCTTTTCGAGTGCGTCGATCTGCTCGGCCGGGCTCTTCTGGCCTTTGAAGTATTCGTAGACCTGCGGCTGATAGCCGTCCCATTGATAGAGCGGCGGCGTGCCTTGCGTGGCGCAACCGGTCAGCAGCGCGCACGCTGCCGCGACCGGCAACGCGAGGCCGGTCAAGAACTGCTTTTTGTGATGCATGGTGAGACCTGCTTATGAGTAATGATGCCGTTACTTCGCGGCTTGCAACGCGCCAGCGTCGACTTTCTCGACGAGGTGATTGACCGCTTCCTGAATCGCGAGATCGAGCACTTTGCCGTTGAGCGTGGAGTCGTAGCTCGCGGTGCCGCCAAAGCCGATGACTTCGCGATTCGACAAGCTATATTCGCCCGCGCCCTGACTGGATGCGACGACTTCGGACGTCGTGGTATCGACGATGTTGAGGCTGACCTTCGCATACGCGACTTGCGTCTTGCCGCTACCGAGGATGCCGAACAGTTCGCGATCGCCGACGTCCTTGCGTCCGAATTCCGTGACGTCGCCGGTGATGACGTAGCTTGCGCCCTTGAGCGCCTGATTCTTGTTCGCGATCGTGGCTTCCTGCTTCAGTTCGTTCAGGTTGTCGCGTTCGAGGACGGTGAAGCGGCGGCTCTGTTGCAGCGCCGTGAGCAGGATGGTCTTCGCCTGACTGCCGACGCGATCGACGCCATCCGAGAACACGCCGCGCATGTAGCTCGAGCGGTTATCGAACTTGCCGACCGATACGGCGACCGGTTTGCCCGCGTAAGGCGTGCGAGCGCTGTTGACTTCGGGCACCGGCAGGGAGCGCGACGCTTCGCTCGCGCATCCGCACAGGACTGCCGCGACAGAAGCGGCGACGAGTGCCGTGCGGGCTTTTGTGAGTTTCATGGTTGCCTCCGGAAATACGCCGTTGTTCCCGCTTGTGCGTCTGGTCACGACGCAGGGCGGACGGCGGAAAGGGAGGCAGATTGTTGAGCGATTTGGAGAGCGGACTCTTCGGAGTGTTCCGAAAAATCGCGGGGCTTGACGAACGCGCTGAGGGAATGCTTACGGGGAATGACTGGGAAAAGAAAAAGGCCGGTCAGCTTTCGCTTGACCGGCCTTTCGAATTCCTTGGTGGGGCGTGAGTGACTCGAACACTCGACCTACGGATTAAGAGTCCGCTGCTCTACCAACTGAGCTAACGCCCCAACAGAAGCGAAATTATAGCGGCAATATTTCGAAAAGCGCAAGCCCTTAGCGTGAAATTTGATGCCGCAACGACCCTCGCACCTGACAGCGCGCGACACAACACCCGTTATCATGACGCATCGCCGAACCATCGTTCGATTCGCCAATCCACTACGGGACTACGGAAGACATGGACGAAGCCGCCATCCGCGCGTTGCTGGACAGCATTCTCGCGCCGTGGGTCCGCGAGTTGGCGCTCGCGCCCGAAGCCATCCGCGACGATTCCGTCACGCTGCGCCTGCCGTACTCGGACCACCTGCGCCATGCGGGCGGCGTCATCTGCGGCCAGGTGTTCATGGCCGCCGCCGATACTGCGATGGTCGTCGCGATTTCGCACGTCATGGGCGCTTTCTCGCCGATGACGACCGTCTCGCTCAACACCACATTCATGCGCCCGGTGAAATCCGGCGACGTGCTCGTCACCGCCCGCGTGATGCGGCGCGGCCGTAACCTCGTCTTCGGCGAGATCGACATGCACGACGACAAGGGCGAACTCGCCGCTCACGCCACGACCACCTACGCGCTCATCAATAAAGATCAGTAAGCAATGTTCGATCAAGTCGTATTTGCCGGCGGCGGCAACCGCTGCTGGTGGCAAGCCGGATTCTGGAACGTGGTGCAGCCGGAGTTGAGTCTACGGCCACGGATCATCGCGGGCATCTCGGCGGGCGCTGCAACCGCATGCATGCTCTACACCAACGACGCGCGCTGGGTCATGCGCTACTACGCGGACGTCCTGCGCAGCAACACGAAGAACGCCTACTGGGGCAATTTGCTGCGCGGGCAATCCGTGTTTCCGCACTACCGCATCTACCGTCAGGCGCTGCTCGATATCTTCGCGGAGCGCTTCGGCGAACTCGCGTCGGCGCCGGAGATTCGCATCGGCGTGTCGCATCTGCCGCGCTGGCTCGGCGCGCACAGCGCCGTGGCGGCGGGGCTGGTCGCCTATAACATCGAGAAATACGTGCGCAAGACGCTGCATCCGACGCTCGGTCAGGCGCTCGGCTTTCATCCCGAGTTCGTCACGGCGCAGGAATGCGCGACCATTGAAGACCTCGCCGATCTCATTCTGCAATCGTCGAGCACGCCGCCTTTCACGCCGATTCTGCGTCGCAACGGGCGCCCGGTGCTCGACGGCGGCATGGTCGACAACGTGCCCGTCTCCGCGCTCGACGCGTCGCCCGGCAGGGTGCTGGTGATGGTCACGCGGCTGTATCCGCGCGAGCGCATGTTCGTGGTGCCGCACGGCGAGCAGCGGCGTCTTTACGTGCAGCCGTCGCGCAAGGTGCCGATCTCGAGCTGGGACTATACGAGCCCGTCGCAGATGGAGCATGCTTACGAACTGGGCCGCGCGGACGGTGAAGACTTTCTCGAGCGCCTGCCGCGTCTTCTCGAGACCGCGTCGCATCTCGTCTGAGCTAGCATGGAGGCACGCCGTGTCGAAGCTGCATCGATATGAACTGACCGTCGCGTGGACGGGCGATCTCGGTTCCGGCACGTCCGCCTACGACGCCTATTCGCGCGATCACCTCGTGCGCGTCGGCAACAAGGCGGCGATCGAGGCATCGAGCGATCCGGCGTTTCGCGGCGACGCCGCGCGTCACAATCCCGAAGAACTGTTCGTGGCGTCGCTCTCGTCGTGCCACATGCTGTGGTATCTGCACCTCTGCGCGACCCGCAAGGTGGTCGTGACCGGCTATGTCGACGAAGCCGTCGGCACGATGCAGGAGGAGCCGGGCGGAAGCGGGCGCTTCGTCGATGTGCTGCTGCGCCCGCAGGTGACCATCGGCGCGGGTGGCGACGTGCAACTCGCCGCGCGGCTGCATGAAGAGGCGCACCGGTACTGCTTCATCGCGAATTCGGTGAATTTTCCGGTGCGCTGCGAGCCGTCTATCGCCGTGTCGACGCTGTGAGCCTTAACGGCGGCGCGCGTGCTGAAGCGCCTCCGGATTCGCCACGCTGGACATATCGCCGGCATCGAAAGCGAGAATGTTGTTGAACGCCGCGCTGAAGTAGAGCTCGTAGCTCTCGCGCTCCACATAGCCGATGTGCGGCGTGCAGATCACGTTTTCCATGCGCAAGAGTCCGTAGCCTTGCAAGATCGGCTCGCTTTCGTAGACGTCCACCGCGACCATGCCCGGCCGGTTGTGATGCAGCGAGTTCAGGAGCGCGTTCTCTTCGAGCAGTTCGGCGCGGCTCGTGTTCACGAAGAGCGCGGTCGGCTTCATGCGCATGAGATCGTCTGTTTTGACGATGGCGCGCGTTTCATCGTTCAGGCGCAGATGCACGGTCAGCACGTCGCTTTGCTCGAAGAGCATCTCGCGGCTTTCCGCAATCTCGACGCCATCTTCGCGCGCTGCTTCCTGCGAATGTTCGCGGCCATAGACCAGCACGTTCATACCGAACGCCTTGCCGTAGCCCGCCACCAGCCTGCCGATCTTTCCATAACCCCAAATCCCGAGCGTCTGACCGCGCAGCACTTGCCCGAGCCCGAAGTTGGGCGGCAGCGCGGACGTTTTCAGTCCCGACTGCTGCCACGCGCCCTGCTTGAGGTTCGCGACGTACTGCGGAATGCGCCGCTGCGCCGCCATGATGAGCGCCCACGTCAGTTCGGCCGGCGCGACGGGCGAACCGGTTCCCTCAAGCACGGCGATCCCGCGTTCTGTACAGGCGTCGATGTCGATATGGCCGCCGCCCGCGCGGCCGGTCTGGCTGATCATGCGCAGCTTCGGACATTTATCAAGCAGTTGCGAGCTGATGCGCGTGCGTTCCCGAATAAGCACCAGCGCGTCCACTTCCGACAGTCTGCTAGCCAACTGTCCGAGCCCACGCACCGTGTTATTGAAGACCTTCACCTCATGGTCATCGAGTAGATGGAAGCAGTCCAGCTTCCGAACGGCGTCCTGGTAGTCGTCGAGAATGGCGATTTTCATGGAATGTGATTGCGTATTGTTGGGCATCAAACCTGCTGCTTTGTCGAACCGGCATCGAATAAAGGCGCGGATTATCTTCGGGTAATTACCGATAAATTCGCGCTATTCCGCCGAAACCTGTGCTTTATGCGCAGCGTCAATATGGCGCTGACATGCGGTGTTATGCTTGATTCCCCATTCCGGCCGCGGACGAAACCTCCTGCCGGAAAACGAAAAATCGCGGAGCCCATTGCGGAAAACAGCGGTAATCAGCAAGGGGACAGGCCGCTTAGTATCTCTTTTTAACAGTTTGTTCCTTCGCGGCGCAAGCGACGGCAGGAAGCGCCGGAAGGTCAGCAAGACTCACGCCCCGAGGACGCCGCACTCGGCCGGTGACCGTATTCGCGCGGGCAGTCTCGCGCGAAGAGCCGGCGGTTCCGGTCCAAACGCCTCTCGCAAGCAGCGTCCGGGCGCACGGTTTTTCATTGCAGAAGAACGGAGACAGCTCGATGAACCAGCCCGCAGTAGTCGAACAGAACAATAACAATGCCGTCGACACAGATGCGCCGGCCTATGTCCGGCACCGAAGACTGATCGAATGGGTGCAACGCGTCGCGGCGCTGACGAAGCCGGAGCGCATCGTCTGGTGCGACGGCACGCAAGCCGAATACGACCGGCTCTGCGAACAGATGGTCGCCGCCGGCACGATGAAGAAGCTCGATCCCGAAAAACGTCCCAACTCGTATCTCGCGTGCTCCGATCCGTCTGACGTGGCGCGCGTCGAGGATCGTACGTTTATCTGCTCGCAGCGTCGCGAAGACGCAGGCCCGACGAATAACTGGATCGACCCGCAGGAAATGCGTTCGACGCTCGACGGTCTCTTCGACGGCGCCATGCGCGGCCGCACGATGTACGTCGTGCCGTTCTCGATGGGTCCGCTCGGCTCGCCCATCGCGCATATCGGGGTGGAGCTGTCGGATAGTCCGTACGTCGTGACGAACATGCGGATCATGACGCGCATGGGCCGCGAGGTGTACGACGTGCTCGGCACCGACGGCGAGTTCGTGCCGTGCGTTCACTCGGTCGGCGCGCCGCTCGCCGATGGGCGCAAAGACGTGCCATGGCCGTGCAACGAAACGAAGTACATCGTGCATTTCCCGGAATCGCGTGAAATCTGGAGCTTCGGCTCGGGCTACGGCGGCAACGCGCTGCTCGGCAAGAAGTGCTTTGCGCTGCGCATTGCGTCGACCATGGGCCGCGACGAAGGCTGGCTCGCCGAGCACATGCTGATTCTCGGCGTGACCTCGCCGCAAGGGCGCAAGTATCACGTCGCGGCGGCGTTCCCGTCCGCGTGCGGCAAGACGAATTTCGCGATGCTGATTCCCCCGAGCGATCTGAACGGCTGGAAGGTGACGACCATCGGCGACGACATCGCGTGGATCAAGCCGGGCCGCGACGGGCGTCTCTACGCGATCAATCCCGAAGCCGGCTATTTCGGCGTCGCGCCGGGCACGAGCGAGAAGACCAACTTCAACGCAATGGCGACGCTCAAGGAGAACGTGATCTTCACGAACGTCGCGCTGACCGACGACGGCGACGTCTGGTGGGAAGGCATGACGGACACGCCGCCCGCGCATCTGATCGACTGGCAGGGCCGCGACTGGACGCCGGAAATCGCGAAGGAAACCGGCGCGAAGGCCGCGCATCCGAACGCGCGCTTCACCGCGCCCGCGTCGCAGTGTCCGTCGATCGATCCGGACTGGGAGAACCCGGCAGGCGTGCCGATCGACGCGTTCATCTTCGGCGGGCGCCGCTCGAACACGGTGCCGCTCGTCACGGAAGCGCGCGACTGGAAGGAAGGCGTCTACATGGCCGCGACGATGGGCTCCGAAACGACGGCCGCCGCGGCAGGCCAGCAGGGCGTCGTGCGCCGTGATCCGTTCGCGATGCTGCCGTTTTGCGGCTACAACATGAGCGACTACTTCGGCCACTGGCTGAAGATGGGCGAGCGCCTGGAGGCGCAAAACGCCAAGCCGCCGAAGTTCTTCTGCGTCAACTGGTTCCGCAAGGGCGAGGACGGCAAGTTCGTGTGGCCGGGCTTCGGCGAGAACATGCGCGTGCTGAACTGGATGGTCGGGCGCATCGAGGGCACGGCGAACGGCGAGGAACACGCGTTCGGCATCTCGCCGCGCTATGAAGACATCGACTGGGGCGGGCTCGATTTCTCGCGCGAGCAGTTCGAGCAAGTGATCTCGGTGAACGACAGCGCGTGGCGCGACGAACTCACGCTGCACGACGAGTTGTTCGCGAAGCTGCAACACGGGTTGCCCGACGCTTTGCCGGAAGCCAAGGCGGACATGGAAAAGCGGCTGGCTGCCTGATCGCTATTGCGTAGCACCGCGGCTTTCGCAGTGGAAGATGACCGAACGGTCATCTTCTCCGACGAAGCCGTTTCCACAACGATTTTTTCCAAAAACCACAGCGCGTCCGCAACTTCTGCACGAATCTTCGAGTCCTAGGATAATTCTGAATTGCCTTGCAGCAGAATTTATAGCCGCGTGGCGGCAGGAGTTGTCCCATGGATCATTTGCAGTCGATGAAGGTGTTCGTCCGCGTGGCCGATCTTGGCAGTTTTGCCCGGGCCGCTAGCGCGATGGATATCTCGAACGCGGTAGCGACGCGCCACGTCGCCGATCTCGAAAGTCGTCTCGGCACGCGCTTGCTCAACCGCACGACGCGCAGTCTTTCCCTCACCGAATCCGGTCAGGTGTATCTCGAGCGGGCGCGCCAGATTCTCGATGAACTAGAAGACGTCGAACAGATGGTGGTGGCGCGCAATCACGAGCCGCTCGGTTCGCTGCGTATCGTCGCGCCGGTCGTGTTCGGCCTGCACAATCTCGCGCCCGTCTTGCAGACTTACGCGCAGCGTTATCCCAAGGTCCTGCCCGATGTGACGCTGGTGGACCGCCAAGTGGATCTCGTCGAGGAAGGGTTCGATGTCGGAATCGTCATTGCGCGGCAGGTGAAGAGTGCGAGCGTCGTCACGCGCCGCCTGACCACCGGCTGCATGACCGTCTGCGCGACGCCTGATTACCTCGAAAAGCACGGCACGCCGACGCGCCCGGAACATCTGCTGGAGCACCCGTGCCTGAGCCTGCCGTCCGAATACTGGGGCGACGAGCGCGTGTTCACGGGTCCGGACGGCGAAGTGCGCGTGCGCCCGCAGAACGTGATCATCGCGAACAATACGGAGATGCTGCGGCAGTTCGCGCTGCTCGGCATGGGCATCGCGATTCTGCCTAGCTATCTGATCGGCAACGACATGAACCGCAATCAGCTCGTGCGGCTGCTCGGCGACTACCAGTTGCCTCAAGTGGAAATCAACGTCGCCTATCCGAGCCGGCGGCACTTGCCCGCGAAGGTGCGCACGTTCATCGATCACCTCGTCGAGCACTTCAGCCAGACGCCGAATCACCAGCTCGGCGAGCAATGGATTCGCGACGGCATCGGTAAGCCGGCGGCCGCGAGCAGCGCGGAAGCCCACTACGCCCACGATGATGAACCGAAAGCGCCGCCGCCCGCGCCGCGTTCCCGCTCGATGGACGGTGAACTCGGCCCGAAGCTGGCAAAGCCTTCGCGACCGCGAGGGCGCCTGCCGGCGGCGTCGCCGTTCTGATCGCTGCGCGCGTCTTGCGCTCACCAAACGAAAAAAAGCCCGCGAATCACTTCGCGGGCTTTTTTGCTTCTAGCCGGCGCGGCGAATCAACTCGCCTTGCGCGCCGCCGTCTTCTTCGCGGCCGCTTTCTTCGCCGGGGCTTTCTTGGCCGCGACGGTCTTCGTCGCCGCTTTCGCCCGCGTGGTCTTGGCGGCTACGGCGACGTCGCTATCGCCTTCGTCCGCGCTGTCGTTCTGCGCGTCTGCGGTTGCGCCGCGCTTCGCCGCCGCGGTCTTCGCGCCCGGCTTGGCTTCTTTTTTCTCGAACTCGAAGCCGATCTTGCCGTCCGGTTGCTTGACCAGATACGCCTTGAAGTTGCGCCCGGTCCGCGACGACTTGAAGTTCGTCAGCAAGTCGGTGCGGCCTTCGTTCAGCAGCTTTTCCATCTGCTCCCGCGTGATTTCCTGCTGCAGGATGACCTTGCCCGAGCGGAAATCGCACGTCTTTGGATTCGCGACCGAGTTTTCGCACACGAAGCTCATGCCGTGCTCGAACACCCGCGACTGACATTTCGGGCACGCGCCGACGGGCGTCTGCTCCGAGAAATCGGGCGGTTCGCCGTCTTCGCCGCCGGTGTCCTGACCGAAATCGAATTCCAGCTTGAAGTTCTTGATTTCGTCGTCGAGCGCGAGCTTCAGAATGGCCGAGAACGGGCGACCCATCTTGCTGCGAAAACCAGACAGCGGACCGATGGTCTTTTCGCGCAGCAATTCCTCGACTTCCGGAATCTCGAACTGACGCCCGCCCGGTATCTTCGAGATCGAGAACTCGCACTTCGTGCAGGCAAAGCGCCGGTAGTTCTCTTTCACCTGTGCGCCGCAATTCGGGCACGGTGTTTCGAGCGTCGCGTAGTCGCCGGGGATCGTGTCGGAGTCGTACTCCTTCGCGCGCTTCACGATGGTCTGCGTCATGCGCGCGATTTCCTGCATGAACGCGTCGCGATGCAGGTTGCCGCGCTCCATCTGCGAGAGCTTGTGTTCCCACTCGCCGGTCAGCTCGGGCGCGGTCAGTTCTTCGACGCCTAGGCCGCGCAAAAGCGTCATCAACTGGAACGCCTTGGCGGTCGGAATCAGTTCGCGGCCCTCACGCACCATGTACTTTTCGCCGAGCAGGCCTTCGATGATGGCGGCGCGCGTGGCCGGGGTGCCGAGGCCCTTTGCGGCCATCGCCTCGCGCAGTTCCTCGTCTTCGACGAGCTTGCCCGCGCCTTCCATCGCCGACAGCAGCGACGCCTCGTTGTAGCGTGCGGGCGGCTTGGTCACGAGGCCGTGCGCCTCGACCTTTTCGACGTCAACCGTTTCGCCCTTTTGCACCGGCACGAGATTGCCTTCCTCGCCCGCGGCTTCGCGGCCGTAGACCTGCAGCCAGCCCGGCTCGACGAGCACCTTGCCCTCGGTCTTGAAGTGATGTCCCGAGACTTCGGTGATGCGCGTGGTGACGAGATACTCGGCCGCCGGGAAGAACACCGACAGAAAGCGCTTCACGACGAGGTCATACAGCTTCTGCTCGGGCTCGGACAGCGCTTTGGGCGCTTGCAGCGTCGGAATGATGGCGAAGTGGTCGCTAATCTTCGAGTTGTCGAAGATGCGCTTGTTCGGCTTCACCCAGCCCTTGTCGAGCACTTGCTTGGCATACGGCAGGTAGTTGTTGCTTTCCTTGAGCATGGTCAGCGTTTCCTTGACCGTGCCCAGATAATCTTCCGGCAGCGCGCGCGAATCGGTACGCGGATACGTCAGCACCTTGTGCTTTTCGTACAGCGCCTGCGCGAGCCCGAGCGTGTTCTTCGCCGAGAAGCCGAAGCGGCTGTTGGCTTCGCGCTGAAGGCTCGTCAGATCGAAGAGGAGCGGCGACATCTGCGTGGACGGCTTCGACTCTTCCGTCACCGTGCCGGTCTTGCCGCGGCACGCCGCGACGACCGATTCCGCCGCCGCGAGACTCCAGAGGCGCGAATCGCGCTGTTCCGGATCGTTCTCGACGCGCTTGAACTTCGGGTCGAACCAGCGGCCTTCGTAGAGACCCTTTGCCGCGATGAACTCCGCGCGCACTTCCCAATAGTCGCGCGGCACGAAACGGCGTATTTTTTCCTCGCGTTCGACGACGATCGACAAGGTTGGCGTCTGAACGCGACCGACGGTCGTCAGAAAGAAACCGCCGCCCTTGCTGTTGAAGGCAGTCATCGCACGCGTGCCGTTGATGCCGACGAGCCAGTCCGCTTCCGAACGGCAACGCGCGGCGTCGGCGAGCGGCTGCATGTCGGCGTCGCTGCGCAGGTTCGCGAAGCCTTCGCGGATGGCGGCGGGCGTCATCGACTGAAGCCACAGGCGCTGGATCGGCTGCTTCGCTTTCGCGTGCTGCGCGATCAGGCGGAAAATCAGCTCGCCCTCGCGCCCCGCGTCGCATGCGTTGATGAGCCGGTCAATGTCCTTGCGCTTCAGCAGCTTGGTCAGCACCTTCAGCCGCGACTCGCTCTTCGCGATGGGATTCAGATCGAAATGCGGCGGAATCACCGGCAGATTCGCGAAGCTCCATTTGCCGCGCTTGACGTCGTATTCCTCCGGCGCGGCGATTTCCAGCAAGTGGCCGACCGCGGACGAGAGCACGTAGTCGTCGCTCTCGTAGTACTCGTCATGCTTCGTGAAGCCGCCCAGCGCGCGCGCGATGTCGTTCGCGACGGAAGGCTTCTCAGCGATGATCAGGGCTTTGGACATGACTCAATATGGTTGGGGACTGGCAGCGGCCCCGTTTGGACCGCTTTAACGACCGCTTTATAGCACACGGTTTGCGCCGTGCGCGTCGCGGTTTCGATTACGACGCCCGCCGAACCGGCGTCCGGGTGCGTTTCGGAAGACGCAACCGGGTGCCGCCGATCCATTTGTCTACGCTATAGCAAGCGCCGGGCGCAGCTTGGGCGCGCCGGTCATGTCGGGCAGGGCGGTGAGGTCGGTGAGCATGCGCTCGACGATTGCGACCTGCGGCAGCACTGTGCCGAAAAATCGGGTCGTGACCGAATCTTCGATCAAAACGGTCGGGAAGTTCTCCACGTCCAGGTCATCGAAGCGGTCCGCCTGATTTTCGATGTCGATCCACGCGAAGCAGATGTCCGGATGCGCGTCGGCCAGTCTGTCGAAAGCTTCGCGATACTCGCGGCACGTCCCGCACCATTCCGCGCACAGGCACGCGACGAACAGCGTGCCCGGCACGGCGAGGCGTTCGGCGATTTGTTCGGCGTCGGTATCGAGGTTGAACGCGGACATGAGGTTGAGACGATCCTTTCTTATGGCAACGCCGTGCAGCGCAATTCTCGCGAATGTAGCACGAGGCGGGGTCAGGAGCGTTCGAGCGCCCCGTACCGGCCGCCCGGCAGCGCCGCCGCCAGCCCCGCGAGTTCGAGCTGAAGCAGCGCGCCCTGAAGCGCCGCGCCGTCGAGATCGGTGCGCTCGGCCAGAATTTCAAGCGTCGCCGGCGAGTGGCCGAGCGCGGCGAGCACGCGCTCGGCGTCGCCAGTCGGCGCGTCGGCGGGCAGGCGGGCGGATGCCCACGAGGCGCTCGGTGCTCGCGGCTTGCCGCGTCGACCCGGTGCGGGCGCTTGAGCGGCCGGAAAGCCGAACTCTTCCAATACGTCTTCCGGCGTTTCGACGAGCTTTGCGCCCTGTTTGATGAGCCGATGACAGCCCTGCGACAGCGGCGCGTGAATCGACCCGGGAATGGCGAACACATCGCGCCCGATCTCGGCGGCGAGCCGCGCGGTGATGAGCGAGCCCGACCGCATCGCGGCTTCGACGATCAGCACGCCGCCCGACAATCCCGCGATCAGCCGGTTGCGTTGCGGAAAGTTCGCGGAGCGCGCTGGCGTGCCGAGCGGCCACTCGGACACGATGGCGCCGTCGCGGGCGATTTCGTGCGCGAGCGTGTGGTTGTGCGCGGGATAGACGAGATCCGCGCCCGTGCCGATGACGGCGATGGTTCCCGCGCCGCCATCGAGCGCGCCGCGATGCGCGGCGGCGTCGATGCCGAGCGCGAGTCCCGACACCACCGCGAGTCCGGCATCGGAAAGCGCCCGCGCAAAGCGCCGTGCGTCTTCCGCGCCTTGCGGCGTCGCGTTGCGGCTGCCGACGATCGCCACTGCGCGTGACTGAAGCACGTCGAGCCGTCCTTTCACGTAGAGCACGGGCGGCGGATCGGGCATGGTCAAGAGCGCCTGCGGATAGTCGGCGTCGGCGAGCGTGAGCAGATGATTGCCGGGCTCGGACGTCCAATCGCGCACGCATTCAATATAGTCATCGAAGGGAGCGCCTTCGACGTCCGCTGGCGGCGCGGTCACGGCTTTCGCGGCGGTTTCGTCGGTGGCGCGGGCGAGCGCGGCGTAGCTCTCCGACAGCACTTCTAGCGGGCCGCCGAACGCACCGAGGAGCGTGCGCAGCGCGAGCGGGCGCAGACCTTTGGCGTGCGCAAGCCGCAGCCAGGCGCGAAAGTCGTCGGATGCGGGCGGGGCCGCAGGGCATTCAGCAAGTGCCGGGTCGGTCGGCAGGGTGTCGGTCGTCATGTTAAGATTTTTGATCCCGTATAAATCAAGAATCGTCGCCCGGCCGCGCAGCCGGTCCGTAGCGACGCTGTCTGCCGCTTGCCGGCGGCGTTGAATCCCGTGGATTCGCCCGCATATCTTCGGCACGCCGCAAGGCCTCCGCAACCTGGCCGAATGGCCGACTTCACCGCGTCGTGGCGCGTGTAGATAATTCGAATCATGGCTCTGCTCAAGATACTCAACTACCCGGACAAGCGGCTGAACAAGGTGGCGAAGCCCGTCGCCGTGGTGGACGACCGCATCCGCAAGCTCGTCGCCGACATGGCCGAGACGATGTACGCCGCGCCCGGCGTCGGCCTCGCGGCGACGCAGGTGGACGTGCACGAGCGCGTGATCGTCATCGACGTGTCGGATGCGCACGACGAACTGATGGTCTTCATCAACCCGGAAATCGTCTGGGCGAGCGAGGTCAGGAAGGACTGGGAAGAGGGCTGTCTGTCGGTGCCGGGCATTTACGACATCGTCGAGCGGCCGGACCGCGTGCGCGTCAGGGCGCTGAATGAAAAGGGCGAGACGTTCGAACTCGATTGTGAAGGGCTGCTGGCCGTATGCGTTCAGCACGAGATCGATCACCTGGACGGACACGTCTTCGTGGAATATCTGTCTCAACTGAAGCAGACGCGTATTCGCGGGAAGATGAAAAAGCTCGAAAAAGCGCTGTAAGCGGCGGTACGATTCACGTTTTTGCAGGCGCGCCGAACGGCGCTTTCTCCGATGACTCAATCGCTGCGTGTCGTTTTCGCCGGTACGCCAGAATTTGCCGCCGCCGCGCTCGCGGCCATCCATGCGGCTGGCTTTTCCGTTCCTCTCGTGCTCACGCAGCCCGACCGGCCCGCCGGACGCGGCATGAAGCTGACCGCGAGTCCGGTCAAGCGCTTTGCCGTGGAGCACGGGCTGCCCGTCGCGCAGCCGACGTCGCTCCGGCGCGCGGGCAAATACCCGCAGGAAGCGGCAGAGGCCATCGATCGGCTGCGCGCCACGCCGCACGATGTGATGGTCGTCGCGGCTTACGGGCTGATCCTGCCGCAGGAAGTGCTGGACATCCCGCCGCGCGGTGCGATCAATATTCACGCGTCGTTACTGCCGCGCTGGCGCGGAGCCGCCCCGATTCATCGCGCGATCGAAGCGGGCGACGCCGAAAGCGGCATCACGCTCATGCAAATGGACGCCGGCCTCGACACGGGCGCGATGATCCGCGAGGCGCGCACGGCCATTCTTCCCGACGACACCACCGCCACGCTTCACGACCGCCTCGCGCAAATGGGCGCGGATTTGGTCGTCGCGGCCCTGCGCGATCTGGAGCGCGACGGCACGCTCCGTTCCACGCCGCAACCTCAAGACGGCACGACATACGCCGAAAAGATTGCGAAACACGAGGCGGCGCTCGACTGGCGCCGCCCGGCGGCGGAGCTGGCGCGACAGGTTCGCGCGTTCGATCCGTTCCCGGGCGCGGTCGGCACGCTCGACGACACCGCGATCAAAATCTGGTCGGCGCAGCCGCTCGACAGTGCGCACGGCGCGCCGGGCGTCATCGTGGACGTTTCTGCGGAAGGAATCGTCGTGGCCTGCGGGAGCGGCGCGCTCAAGCTGACGCAGCTTCAGAAGCCCGGCGGCAAACGGCTTCCGGCGCGCGAGTTTCTGGCCGGCACGGCCTTGTCGAAGGGGCAGTGTTTCGCTCTTCAGAACGACGCGCGCGGCATAGAATAAAAAGTCGCTCACGTTCTTCGGGGTTTCCATGCTCGGCATCACAGGTTTCGCGTTCTTTCTCGTCGCCGTCTTTCTGCTGAACGTCACGCCGGGGCCGGACACCGCGTACATCGTCGGACGCAGCGTCGCACAAGGGCGCGGCGCGGGCATTGTCTCGGCGCTCGGCATTTCGGCGGGATGTATCGTGCATACGCTTGCGTGCGCGTTCGGTCTGACGGCGATTCTCGCGGCATCCGCGACCGCGTTCACCGTCGTCAAGATCGCGGGCGCGATCTATCTCATCTACCTCGGCGTGCGGCTCATCTTCGCGAAACACGACGCCCCGAGCGACCCTGCTTCTGACAAGGCCAGTGCCAAAAGCGCCCCGAAATCGCTGCGGCAGCTCTTCACGCAAGGTTTCGTGACGAACGTCCTTAACCCGAAAGTCGTGCTCTTCTTCGTCTCGTTCTTCCCGCAGTTCGTCGCCGCCGACAGCCAACACAAGACGCTCGCGTTTCTTACGCTCGGCCTCGTGTTCATCGCGATGAGCACGGTGTGGAACAGCTTCGTCGCGTGGATCGCCGGCAGCGTCACCGAACGCTTTTCCGGCAAGCCGGGCGTCAAGCGGTGGCTGGACCGCGGGGTGGGCGGCGCATTCGTCGGGCTCGGCATCAAACTGGCGACTTCGCACAGATAGTTGAATCTTTCGCGGATGCCCTTATCTAACGTTTTGCTTACAATGAGCGTCCCGTCCAGTCTGGCCGGGTCCACCGCGCAGATTGCGCACTGTAATCAGGGAGAAGGAGCTCCGCATATGTTCAACTGGGTCAAAACCGCGATGCTGATGGCAGCGATCACGGCCCTTTTCGTCGTGATCGGCGGCATGATCGGCGGGTCGAAGGGCATGATGCTCGCGCTCGTCGTCGCGCTTGGCATGAATTTCTTCTCGTACTGGTTCTCGGACAAGATGGTCCTGCGCATGTACAACGCGCAGGAAGTCGACGAAACCACCGCACCGCAGTTCTATCGCATGGTGCGCGAGCTGGCCACGCGCGCGCAGTTGCCGATGCCGCGTGTCTATCTCATCAACGAGGACGCGCCGAACGCGTTCGCCACCGGCCGCAATCCCGAACACGCGGCGGTCGCGGCCACGACCGGCATTCTGCGCGTGCTGTCCGAGCGTGAAATGCGCGGCGTGATGGCGCACGAACTGGCGCACGTGAAGCATCGCGACATTCTCATCTCGACCATCTCCGCGACGATGGCCGGCGCGATTTCCGCGCTTGCGAACTTCGCCATGTTCTTCGGCGGGCGCGACGAGGAAGGCCGTCCGGCTAACCCCATCGCGAGCATTGCCGTGGCGATTCTCGCGCCTATCGCGGGCGCGATGATCCAGATGGCGATTTCCCGTGCGCGCGAATTTGAAGCGGACCGCGGCGGCGCGCAGATTTCGGGCGATCCGCAGGCGCTCGCGAGTGCGCTGGAGAAGATTCACGCGTACGCGTCGGGCGTGCCGTTCCCGGCAGCGGAAGCGCATCCCGCAACTGCGCAGATGATGATCATGAATCCGCTGTCAGGTGGCAGCATCGCGAATCTGTTCTCGACGCACCCGGCGACCGAAGAGCGCGTCGCGCGTCTTATGGAAATGGCGCGGACCGGGCGCATGTAAGCCAAGTCGCATCGGTAGTCGAATGCAAGGCCGCTCCGGCACGTTCGGGCGGCCTTTCTCTTTACTGCCGGCGCATCGGCCGCGTTTGTGGCGCACGTTACAATCGTCGTTTGATATGCGCGCGCCAGCCGCAAGACCCCATTTCGACATGACAGACAAGCCATCCCGGCGATCCGCCGCCGCGCACCCGCCGCACGCGCACGCTCGCATGAGCGCGCTGCATCTCGCGCCCGATTCGCTCGCGTTCGCGCTCGACGGCGCGGCGCAAGCCGTAGGCGCGGTGCGGGCCGGTTCGGCGTTGCCGGCGGCAATCCAGACCGTCGCGGCGTCGGGCAAGCACGCGGCGGCGCGTGGCGCGATCCAGGACATCGCGTATCGCACGATGCGCCGGCTCGCGCTCGCAGATGCGCTCTTGCACAAGCTCGTGCGCAAGGCGCCGCCGCCGCACGTGAGCAACGTGCTCGCGTGCGCGTTCGCTTTGCTCGCGGACGACGAGGCGCACGCGGCGTATGCGCCGTTCACCGTGGTCGATCAGGCGGTGAGTTCGATCGCCGCGCGGCGCGAGTTTGCGTTCGCGAAGGGGCTCGTGAACGCAGTGCTGCGCAACTTCCTGCGCGAACGCGACGCGCTCATCGGCGAAGCGATGCAAAGCCCCGTCGCGCGCTGGAACTATCCGCAGTGGTGGATCGACGCGGTGAAGCGCGCCCATCCCGACGCATGGGAGCGCATTCTCGCGGCGGGCAACGTGCAAGGGCCGCTCACGTTGCGCGTCAACGCGCGGCATATGACCGTGAGCGCGTATCTGGACCTTCTGAAGGCCGAACACATCGAAGCGCGCGCGGCGGGGCAGCACGCGGTTCGGCTAACCACGCCGATGCCCGTCGATCGCATTCCCGGCTTCGCGGATGGCGTGGTGTCGGTGCAGGACGCGGGCGCGCAGCTTGCCGCGCAGTTGCTCGATGTTCGCGACGGCATGCGCGTGCTCGACGCGTGCGCCGCGCCCGGCGGCAAGACCGGCCACATTCTGGAGTTGGCTAACGTCGAACTCATTGCGCTGGAAAGCGATGCGACGCGAGCAGGCCGCATCGCGCAGAATCTGGAGCGTCTCAAACTGCAAGCGGACATTCGCGCGGGCGATGCGGGCGATCCTTCGTCATGGTTCGAAGGTGCGCCTTTCGATCGCATTCTCGCGGACGTTCCGTGTTCGGCGTCGGGCATCGTGCGCCGGCATCCGGACATTCGGTGGCTGCGGCGCTCGTCGGACATCGCCGCTCTCGTCGATGAACAAAGACGCATTCTCGCGGCGCTCTGGCCGCTCGTCGCAAAAGGCGGCGAGCTGCTCTACGTGACGTGCTCCGTCTTTCCCGAGGAAGGCGAGGACCAGGCCCGCTGGTTTGGAGCGGCGCATGAAGATGCGGTACGATTGGACGCGCCGGGGCAACTGTTGCCGACAGCGGCGCGCGCAAGCGCGGGTGCGGTTCAAGCGTCACCGGATGGTACACATGCCGAACGCGCCGGTTCCGGCGAGGCACAGAACGCAGGTCCGCCGTCGAACGCGGAAACCTTCGCGGATCACGACGGATTCTTCTACGCGCGCTTTCAGAAACGGTGACGATCAAACGCTTTTTTCCGCTTCGGCTCGCGGCCGTCATCTGGACTGCGCTGGCGCTCTGGCTGAGTTTCACGCCGGCAGCGTCCGCCTTCGCGGAAACCATCTCGGTGCAGCGCGCGTCCTTGCAGGCGGACAACAACGGCTGGAGCCTCGATGCGCACTTCGACTTCGATCTCAACAGCAGTCTCGAAGAAGCCGTGAACCGCAGCGTACCGCTCTACTTCACCATCGACTTCATGCTTTCGCGTCCGCGCTGGTACTGGTTCGACGAAGAGCCGGTCAATGTATCGCAAAGCATTCGGCTCTCCTTTCAGCCGCTCACGAACGAGTACCGCGTCTCGACGGGCGGCTTGCAATTGCGCTTCGCCTCGCTTGCCGAGGCGCTCGCGGTCATCAAGCATGTGACGTCGTGGCATGTGATCGACCGTAATCAGGTGCATGGCGGAGAAACGTACACCGCATCGGTGCGCATGCAGTTGGATATCGCGCTGATGCCCAAGCCGTTCCAGATCGACGCAGTCAACAACCGCGACTGGAACCTGTCCTCGGATTGGAAGCGGTTCACTTTTACGGCGGCGGAACGTGCGAAATAGATTTCGACGCGGCCGCACGGACATGAAGAGTTTCGTGGTCCGGTTGCTGGTCACCACAGTCGCGCTCACGGCGGTCCTGCTGCTCGTGATGCTCGCGCTCGCGAGCGCGAATACCGAGTTCTTCGACCGTTATTACGGCTGGCTGTATGCGGCGAACGTCGCGGTGGCGGTCATCTTCATGCTGATCGTCATCAGCCTCACGCTGATTATCGTGTCGCGCGTGCGGCAGGGGCGCTTCGGCACGCGGCTGCTTGCCAAGCTCGCGCTGATCTTCGCGCTCGTCGGCGTGCTGCCGGGTGCGATCATCTACGTCGTGTCGTATCAGTTCGTTTCCCGAAGTATCGAGTCGTGGTTCGACGTGAACGTGGAAACCGCGCTCACGTCCGGCCTGACGCTCGGGCGCGGCATGCTCGAAACGTCGCTTGCGGATTTCAAGAATCGCGGCCGGCAGATGAGCGATCAACTCGCGAGCGCCGATCCGTCGAGCCTCACGCTGTCGCTCTTGCGTCTGCGCGATCAGTTCGGTGTCCAGGACGCCGTCGTGTTCGAGCGTCCACGCGATCAATACAATCGCGAGGATCTGAACGCGGGCGGAGCATTGCAGCGCGTGGCGGGCTTGCGGACCATCGCGCAGGCGTCGGGCAATTACTATTCGCTCTTGCCCACGAACGAGCCGACCAGCGCCATGCTGAAAGAAGCGCAGGATCACCCGTTCGGTGCGATTGAGGGCGAAATCGACGGCGATCCGAAATCGAACGGGCCGAAGGGCGCGCTGCGGCTGCGCGTCATCACGAAGATTCCCGACCCGACGACGACCACCGAATTTCAGCACGTCGACCGCTTCTTGCAGATCGAGCAGCCGGTGAGTCAGGAACTCGCGCGCAATGCCGACGCCGTGCAGCGCGCGTATCGCGAGTATCAGGAAAAACGGCTCGGGCGCACGGGTTTGCGCAAGATGTATATCGGCACGCTGACGCTTGCGCTCTTTCTCGCCACGTTCATCGCGATGATGCTTGCGCTCGCGCTCGGCAATCAGCTTGCGCGGCCGCTTTTCCTGCTCGCGCAAGGCACGAAGGAAGTGGCCGAAGGCGATTACACGCCGAAGCGCGAGATCAATTCGCGCGATGAACTCGGCTTCCTCACGCAGTCGTTCAATGCCATGACGCGCCAGCTTTCCGAAGCGCGCGCGGCGGTCGAGAACAACCGCATCGCGCTGGAACATTCGAAGGCGTATCTCGAAAGCATTCTCGCGAACCTCACGGCGGGCGTGTTCGTGTTCGACCGGCAGTTCCGGCTCACCACCGCGAATCGCGGCGCCGAACGCATCTTCCGGCAGCCGTTCCGCGCGTTGCTTGGGCAGCCGCTCGATCATATCGACGTGCTCGCCGAATTCGGCGCGATGGTCAAGAAAGCGTTCGCCGAGCGCGATGCCGCCGCCATCGGTAGCGGGCATCCGACGGGGGATCGCGGACACTGGCAGCAGCAGGTGGCCGTGACCGTGCCCGGCGAGAACGATCCGCTGACGCTGCTTGTGCGCGGCACGCAATTGCTGAGCGCTACCGAGAGCGACACGGACGACGCCGAAACCACCGGCTATGTCGTCGTGTTCGACGATATCTCCGACGTCATTTCCGCGCAGCGTTCGGTGGCGTGGGGCGAAGTCGCGCGGCGTCTCGCGCATGAGATCAAGAATCCGCTCACGCCCATTCAGCTTTCCGCCGAACGTCTGCAAATGAAGCTCGCCGATAAGCTCGCCCCGCAGGACGCCGAAGTGCTGAAGCGGGCATCGACGACCATCGTGAATCAGGTGCAGGCCATGAAGCACATGGTCGACGACTTCCGCGAATACGCGCGCACGCCGCCTGCGGTGCTCGGCAATCTGCAACTGAACGATCTGGTCGGCGAAGTGCTGGCGCTTTACGGCATCGAGGAAGGCAAGAGCCCGATCAAGGTGGACCTCGCGAAGCTGCCCGTGATCCGGGGCGACGCGACGCAGATTCGCCAGGTGATCCACAACCTGCTGCAGAACGCACAGGACGCCGTCGCCGATGTCCCCGAACCGAGCGTGCTGCTCGAAACGAGGACAGTAGAATATGGCGAGCCGGATGCTTCGGGTCATGCGCGCGTCGCGGTTCGTCTGAGCGTATCGGACAACGGCGCCGGCTTTCCCACGCGCATTCTGTCGCGGGCCTTCGAACCTTATGTGACGACGAAGGCGAAGGGCACGGGTCTGGGACTTGCAACGGTAAAGAAGATCGTCGACGAGCATGGCGCGCGCATCGACATTCGCAACCGGTCGAAGACGGGCGACGTGGTGCAAGGCGCGCAAATCTCGATTCTGTTTCTTCAACTCGCGGACGACACTGCCGCCGACGGCGCAGCGCCTTCGACTCCGGCGGCCGCGAAACACGGAACGACAAAAGCAACAGTGCAGACAAGGGCAGCTTAAATGGCAACCATCCTGGTGGTAGACGATGAAATGGGGATCCGGGAACTGCTCTCCGAGATCCTGAGCGACGAGGGACATGTCGTGGATGTGGCGGAGAACGCGCAGCACGCGCGTGAATACCGCTTGCAGCAGACACCCGATCTCGTCCTGCTCGACATCTGGATGCCCGATACCGATGGCGTCACGCTCCTGAAGGAATGGGCCGCGCAGGGCAAGCTCACGATGCCCGTCATCATGATGTCGGGGCACGCGACCATCGACACGGCGGTCGAAGCGACGAAGATCGGCGCGCTCAACTTTCTCGAAAAGCCCATCGCGCTGCAGAAACTCTTGAAGGCGGTCGAGCAGGGACTCGCGCACGGCACGGCCGCGCCGGCTGCGGTGGCGGCGACCAAGCCCGCGCTGAACGCGGGCTCGTCGGGCGTGCCGGTCGCGGCGGCGTTGCCGACGGCGTCGGCGCTAAACGCCTCGTCGGGCGATGCGGGCGCGGGCGGCGCGGGGCAAAGCCAGGCGGGACAAACCGCGTCGATTTCGTTCGACATTCCTCTGCGGGATGCTCGCGACGCCTTCGAGCGCGCGTACTTCGAATATCACCTCGCGCGCGAGAATGGCAGCATGACGCGCGTGGCGGAGAAGACGGGACTGGAGCGCACGCACCTGTACCGGAAACTGAAGCAACTCGGCGTCGATCTCGGAAAGAACAAGAGCGAAGTTTGAGCGGCACGCTCAACGTGATCCGGACGAAAGCGTGAAAAATTCGGTGAAAGGCTTGAGGCCCGCGCATGACTCTGATATAGTTTCACCTCTTCGTTGGCCCGGTAGCTCAGTTGGTAGAGCAGCGGATTGAAAATCCGCGTGTCGGTGGTTCGATTCCGCCCCAGGCCACCAGAATGCAAGAAGCCCGAGAGTGTTTTCGCTCTCGGGCTTTTTCATTTGTGGCGTCGTTTTGTTCGGCGCTGCGGATAAGCGCATCGAGCGCCGCAACGCCTCGAGCGGCGGACGGTCAGCTCGGCGAACAATCGTTCAGCGTGATAAAATCCGCGTCGAATTAAGGACTTGCCTCGTCCTCGGACCGCAAGTCCTTTTCTTTTCGATGCCCGAAAAGCATCGGCGAATGGCTTCGCTGGTTGCTATCGGAGGCATAAGGGCCGCTTGCGTCCGACGAAACGCCACCAGCCTATACTGGGATTCGCAGATCGCCGCAGCCCGCGCGTTCAACGCAACGTCGATTATTCGACCGGCCACGCGGCGCGGATGCCAATCTCATACACGGAGTTTTCACGGTGACTCGGATAGACGCGAAGGACAGCGCCCTCGTGCTGTTTTCCGGCGGGCAGGACTCGGCCACGTGCCTTGCATGGGCGCTCGAACGCTACAAAACCGTCGAAACGCTCGGCTTCGACTATGGCCAGCGGCATCGCGTCGAACTGGAATGCCGCGACGGGTTCCGTGCAGCGGTCGTGCGTGAGTTTCCGCACTGGGCCGAGCGGCTCGGGGAAGACCACATGATCGACCTGTCCGTGCTCGGCGCAATCAGCGACACGGCCATGACGCGTGAGATCGAGATTCAGTCGACGGCGAACGGCCTGCCGAACACCTTCGTGCCGGGCCGCAATCTGCTGTTCATGACCATCGCGGCAGCGGTCGCGTATCGGCGCGGGCTGAAGGTGCTTGTCGGCGGCATGTGCGAAACGGACTTCTCCGGGTATCCGGATTGCCGCGACGACACGATGAAAGCGTTGCAAGTCGCGCTGAATCTCGGGATGGAAACGCGCTATGCGCTGGAAACGCCGCTGATGTGGCTCGACAAGGCCGACACGTGGCGTCTCGCGGAAACGCTCGGCGGCGAGACGCTCGTCGAACTCGTTCGTGTGGAAACACATACGTGCTATGTCGGCGAGCGTTCCGAACTGCACGAATGGGGCTTCGGCTGCGGCCAGTGCCCGGCGTGCAAGCTGCGCAAGCGCGGCTACGAGGCGTATCGCGCGGGCGAGCAGGTCACGATCGAACCCGTCTGAATGGCAGACGCAGAGCAGAGCGAACTAACACAGGTTACAGAGTAGTCATGACGTACGCGGTCAAGGAAATCTTTTACACGTTGCAGGGCGAGGGCGCGAACGCCGGGCGTCCCGCCGTGTTCTGCCGCTTCGCCGGCTGCAATCTGTGGTCGGGCCGCGAGGAAGACCGCGCGGATGCGGTGTGCCGCTTCTGCGACACGGATTTCGTCGGCACGGATGGCGAAAACGGCGGCAAGTACAGGACGCCAGCGGAACTGGTGGCGAAGATCGCGTCGCTGTGGCCCGAGGGCGCGGCGCACAAGTTCGTCGTGTGCACGGGCGGCGAGCCGATGTTGCAGATCGACCAGCCGTTCGTCGACGCGCTCCATGCGGCGGGCTTCGAAATTGCCATCGAAACGAACGGGTCGATGGCCGTGTTGGAGAGCATCGACTGGATTTGCGTGAGCCCGAAGGCCGACGCGCCGCTCGTCGTGACGAAGGGCAACGAGCTGAAGGTCGTCGTGCCGCAGGACAATCAACGGCTCGCGGAGTATGAAAAGCTCGACTTCGAGTACTTCCTCGTGCAGCCGATGGACGGCCCGTCACGCGACATCAACACCAAGCTCGCGATCGACTGGTGCAAGCGCCATCCGAAATGGCGGCTGTCGATGCAGACGCACAAATATCTGAATATCCCCTGAAAGACGATCGAGCCGACGTGCAGACGATTACCCGAAAACTCGAATTCGATGCGGGCCACCGCATTCCCGATCACCGCAGCCAGTGCCGCAACCTGCACGGGCATCGCTACGTGCTCGAAATCACGCTGCAAGGCGAACTCGTCGATACCGAAGGCGCGCCGGATCGCGGCATGGTGATGGATTTCGCCGACGTGAAGTCGCTTGCGATGGAGCATCTCGTCAACAAGTGGGATCACGCGTTCATCGTCTATGAGGGCGACGTGAAAGTGCGCGAATTCCTGCAGTCGATGACGGATCACAAGACTGTCGTGTTCGACCGCATTCCGACCGTCGAGAACATGGCGGCGGTCGCGTTCCGCATTCTCGCGGACGTTTATGACGCCCACTACGGCGTCGATTTGAAGTTGAAGCGCGTGCGGCTCTACGAAACGCCGAATTGCTGGGCGGACGTCGAGCGCCCGTAAGCGCCTAACGTGCGGCGAACGCCCGCGCCGTTGTCACGGTATGATCGCTCGGTGAGTCGGCCAACTCTGGCCGACGCCACGCAGTGCATGTCGATCATCCGGAGCGCAACATGCCGTCAACCATCCAGTCGTGCCCCTTCCTTGCGTCGCGCCTATCGCGCAGATTGCGCTCCCACGGAGCCGCGCGATGAGCACTTTCACCAATCCCCTCAAGCAACGTCTCGCCGATTCCGGTCCGCTCTTCGGCCTGTGGCTGTCGTTGTGCAGCGCCGATGCAGCCGAAGCGCTCGCGCACGCCGGTTTCGACTGGCTGTGCATCGACATGGAACACTCGCCGAACGATAGCCGCGATGTCGTCGAGCAGCTTCGCGCCATCGCCGCCGCGCATTTGCCGACGGAACCGGTGGTGCGCGTGCCGTTCGCCGAAGGCTGGCTCGTCAAGCGCGTGCTCGACGCCGGCGCGCGCACGCTGATGTTCCCCAACGTGCAGTCGGCGGAGGAGGCGGCGCGCATCGTGCGGCTCACGCGCTATCCGACCGAGGCGCAGCTCGAAGGGCTGCGCGGCGTCGCAGGCGCGGTGCGCGCGGCGGCATACGGCATGCGGCGCGACTACGTGTCGGGCGCGAACGAGCAGATCGCGACCATCGTGCAGATCGAGTCGGTGGCGGCGCTCGGCGCCGTCGATGAGATCGCTGCGACCCCGGGCGTCGATTGCCTCTTCATCGGCCCGGCGGATCTCGCCGCGAGCCTCGGCCATCTCGGCGATAGCAAGCATCCGGACGTGCTCGCGGCCATCACGAAAATCGCGGACGCCGCAAAACGCGCAGGCAAGGCCAGCGGCATTTTCGCGCTCGATGTCGCGAGCGCGCGGCAGTACGCCGAGGCGGGCATCAAGCTCGTTTCGATTGCCGCCGACGTGATGTGGCTTTTGAAGGCGACGCGGCAGGCGTTGCAGGAGGCCCGAGCATGAAGGGCGCATGGCGTGGCGGCGTGGCGGCGGCATCGGCTGCGCTCGTCCTGACGACGGCGGGCGGCGCGCACGCGCAAGCCATGCCGAAGCCGACCGATCTCGCGACGCAGAACGCCGTCGCCGATTACAACGCGGGCAACCTCGTCGCCGCGCGCTCGGAATTTCGTCGCGCGGCGCAAAAGGGCAGCCGTCTGGCGCAATTCAATTACGCGATGATGCTGCTCAACGGCGAAGGCGGCGCCGCCGACGTGCCCGAGGGCAAGAAGTGGCTGCGCCGCGCCGCCGATGCGAACATGACGCACGCGCAGTACGTCTACGGCAAGATGTACGACGACGGCGAGTTCGTGGACAAAGACCCGGCGGAAGCGCACCGATGGTTTCTGCGCGCCGCGAATCAGGGGCATGTGCAGGCGGAACTGGCGCTCGCGAATCAGTTTCTGGACGGCCGAGGCACCGCTCGCGACAACACGCAGGCGTTCACCTGGTACAAGAAGGCCGCGCAGGGCGGCGACATGACGGCGCAGTATGTCGCGGGATCGTTCTACGAACGCGGCGGCGATGGCGTCGAACGCAATCTCAACGTCGCGCGCGCGTACTACGCGGCGGCTGCGGCGCAAGGCGATCCGGCAGCGAAGCTCAAGTACCTGCAGTTGAGCGCCGAACTGGAGCAGCAAAAACCGCCGCCACAGGCGCAGCCGCAGTAACCGCTCGTCGCGCTAGCTCTGCATCAGCCGCTTCTGTCGCGCGACGCTCATGATGAGCCCGACCGCGACGCCGAGCGTGGTCAACGCCGTGCCGCCGTAACTCATGAACGGCAGCGGCACGCCCACGACGGGCAAGATCCCGCTCACCATGCCGATGTTGACAAACGCATACGTAAAGAACGCGAGCGTGAGCGATCCGGCCAATAATCGCCCGAAGAAGGTCGCGCCGTTCGCCGCGATATACAGTCCGCGCGCGATCAGGGCCATGTAGAGAAAGAGCAGCACCAGCCCGCCCGCCAGCCCGAATTCTTCCGAGAACACCGCGAAGATGAAGTCCGTGTGCTTTTCAGGGATGAATTCGAGGTGCGCCTGTGTACCCTTGAGCCAACCCTTGCCGAGCGTGCCGCCCGAGCCGATTGCAATCACCGCCTGAATGGTGTGGAAGCCCTTGCCGAGCGGATCGGACGTCGGATCGAGCAGCGTGCAAATGCGGTGCTTTTGATAATCGTGCATCAGCGGCCAGTTGACTTCGGGCTGGCAGATGCGGTCCTGAAACACCGCGACGCTCGCCACGACGATTACCGCCGCCGCCAGCACCGGCACGATCAGCTTGAAACTGAGTCCCGCGAAATAGATGACGAACACGCCCGCCGCGAACACGAGCACCGCCGTGCCGAGGTCCGGTTGCTTCGCGATGAGGCCGACGGGCAGCATCAAAATCACGAAGCCGACAATGTAATCCCACCAGCGAATATTGCTTTCGCGCCGCTGGTAGTACCAAGCGAGCATGAGCGGCATCGCGATCTTCATGATCTCGGACGGCTGAATGACAACGCCGACGTTCAGCCAGCGTTTCGCGCCCTTGCGCGTGAGTCCGAATGCGGCCACGGCGACGAGCAGCGCGACGCCCACTGTATAAAGCGGCACGGCAAAGCGCATGAGCGTCTGCGGCGGAATGTTCGCGAGTATCCACATCAGGCCGAACGTCAGCATGATGTTGCGCAGCTGGTCCTCCACGCGGCCCGGCACGTCGAGACTGGCGCTATAGAGCGTCACGATACCCACGCATAGCAGCAGAAAAACGATCAGCGCGAGCGGCCGGTCGAAGCCGGCGAACATGCGCTTCGCGCGTTCGATCCACACGTGCTTGTCGAATTGCAGATGCACTTGCATGCCGATTTCCTTATTCGTCGATGCCGCCGGTCGGCGCGATCGTGCGCACGCCGTTCTCCGCGTTGCCGCGCACCATCGTGGGCGTCGGCTCCGTCGGCGCGCTCTTCTGGCCGCGCTTGCGCCCCGGCGCAGCCGACGCAGGCAGCGCGGCGGCGGGCGCGGATGCCGGGCGGCCAGCCGGGACAGCGGGCGCGGAAGCTGCCTTCGCGACATCCGGATTGGACGCAGCGGACGGCGAGAACGCCGGCGACTGATTCGCCACCGACGCGGGCAGCGCGGCCGCAGCTGGCGATTGCGTGCCGCCGATCACCGGCAGGCCCGCGTCTTCCGTCGCGGAGGCAGCGGCGGCCACGGCGGCCGCTTCGGCGCCCGGCTTCATCCGGTCCACCAGGTAGTAATCGAGCACCTTCCGCGCGATCGGGCCGGCCGCTTCCGCGCCCCAGCCGCCGTTTTCAACGATGAGCGCGAGCGCGATCTTCGGGTTCTCCGCCGGCGCGAATGCGATAAAGAGCGCGTGATCGCGCAAATGCTCGGCCGTGGCGTGGCCGTGATAGTTCGCGCCCTGAAGCGAATAGACCTGCGCCGTGCCTGTCTTGCCGGCGGCGAGATACGGCGCGCTCGCGAACACCTTGGCGGCCGTGCCGTTCGTCACCACGCCTTCCATCGCGCGCTTGATGACGTCGATGTCCTGCTGACGCACCGCGATTTTGTCGCTCGGGTCGCGCACGACCGGGCGTACCGCCTTGCTGAGCGGGTTTTCGATATCACGCACGAGGTGCGGCTTCATGACGACGCCGTTGTTGGCGAGCGTCGCCGTGGCGTGCGCGAGTTGCAAGATGGTGAACGAGTTATAGCCCTGACCGATGCCGAGGCTGATGGTCTCGCCTTCATACCAGCGCTGTTGCTCGGGCTTGCGATACGCCTTGCGCTTCCATTCCGTTGACGGAAGAATGCCGCGCGCCTCGCCCGCGATGTCGATGCCGGTGATCTGCCCGAAGCCCCACGGCTTCATGAAGCCCGCCATCGCGTTCACGCCGAGATCGCGCGCCAGCATGTAGAAATACGTGTCGTTGGAGACGACGATGGCGCGGTTCATGTCCACCCAGCCCTGACCCGAACGCACGTCGTTGCGGAACGTGTGACCGCCGAACGTGAAATAGCCGGGATCCTGAAAGCCCCAGCCGGGCGTGCGCTTGTGCAGCGTGAGCGCGGCGAGCGCCATGAACGGCTTGTACGTCGAGCCCGGCGGATACGTGCCATGCAGCGGACGGTTCAAGAGCGGATGGTCCGGCGAATTATTGAGCGCGTCCCACGTCTGCTGATCGATGCCGTCGACGAACGAATTCGGATCGAAGCTCGGCGCGGAGACGAACGCGAGCACGTCGCCCGTGGAAGGCTCGATGGCGACGAGCGCGCCGCGCTTGCCCGCGAATGCCTGCTCGGCCACCTGCTGCAAGCCGATATCCAGCGACAACACGAGATTATTGCCCGGCGTCGCCTGCGTGCGCGACATCGTGCGAACCGGGCGGCCGCCCGCCGTCACTTCCACTTCCTCGAAGCCGGTCAGCCCGTGCAGTTCCGTCTCATAGCTCTGCTCGACGCCGATCTTGCCGACGTAATCCGTACCCTTGTAGTTGTTCGCATCGAGACGCGGGTCGTAGTGATCGGAGTTCTCGTCGTTCTGATCGCTTGCATCGTCGATGCGCTCCTGATCGCGCTGCGAAATGCGGCCGATATAGCCGATCACGTGCGCCGCCGTCGTGCCGAGCGGATACTGGCGGAACAGACGCGCGCGCACTTCGACGCCGGGAAAGCGGAAGCGTTGGGCGGTGAACTTGGCGACTTCTTCGTCGGTGAGACGCGTGCGGATGGGCAGGCTTTCGAAATTCTTCGAGTCCTCCAGCAGCTTCTTGAAACGCCGCCGGTCGCGCGAATCGATAGGGATGACTTCAGAGAGACTGTCGATGACTTCGTCGAGCGTGCCGTTGATCTTCGACGGCGTGATTTCGAGCGTGTAGGCGGAATAGTTCTTCGCCAGCACGATGCCGTTGCGGTCCGTGATGATGCCGCGGTTCGGCACGATGGGCGCCACGGAGATGCGGTTTTCGTTCGCCTGCAACGAGTACTTGCTGAAGTGCCAGACCTGCAGATAGAGAAAGCGCAGTCCGATCAGGCCGAAGCAGACGAACACGAACAGTCCCGCCGCCGCGACGCGCAGGCGGAACTTCGACAACTGTTGCTCGGTGTTCTTGATTTCGGTCATGCAGGTTTCGCGAGTGGTTCGCGCTTCTTTCGCGATTCAAGTGTAGTCGGCGCGCGGGCGATTTTTGGCCGCCGTGTCGCGCGCGGCGCTCAGATGGGGCGCGTGTCGTCGGGATCGGCTGCGCGCCGTTGCGGCATGAGGAGCAGGAAGCTCGCGACCGGCCAGAGCAGTGCCTCGATGAATCCGTTCGTGAGATAGCTCCAGCCGGGGAACGCCGCGCCGGTCATCAGACGGATGATGAACGGCACGAGATGCGCGCCGATCAGCAGCGGAGCGACGACGAACGTCTGCACCGGCAGCGACATCCACAGCACGCGCCGGTGAATGGTGATCGCGCCGTAGGACAACAGCGTGTACGCGAGCGCGTGCTCGCCGAGCAGGTTCGCGCTATGAACGTCCATCAAGAGCCCGAGCAGGAACGCGATGCCCATGCCGACCTTGCGCGGCTGCTGCACGTTCCAGAAAAGCAGCACGAGCGCGACAAAGTCCGGCACGCCGACGAGTCGGCCCCACGGCACGAGGTTCAGCAGGAACGCAGCGGCCAGGCTGAACGTGATGAAGTACGGATTGACCGGCTGAAGGATGTACTGCGGACGGTTCATCGCGCGGCTCCGGACGAAGCAGGTTTCGGCGCGTGCGCCTTCTTGCCCGATTTGGCCGATGCGCTCGATGCCGCTTTCGGCGCGGCTGCCTTCGCGGCGGGCGCCGACGCAGCCACAGCCGCCGACGCGCTTGCCGGCGCGGATGCGGCAACCGGCGCGCTCGCGCCCGCAGCCGCCTTCGGCGCAGACTTCTTCTTGCCCTTGTTTTCCTTCGCTTCCTTGGCCGCAGCGGCCGCTTCGACTTCGATCGGATTGGGCGGCACGTTGACGTTGTAGTGAAGCACGAGAAGTTGGCGCGCGCCGCGCACCGCCGCGACCGGCACGCAGACGACGCGTGCGAACGCCGTGTCCGCCTGCTTGTCGACGCGCAGCACCTCGGCGACCGCGAGCCCCGGCGGATACACGCCGTCGAGTCCGCTCGTCACGAGTTGGTCGCCGGCCTGCACGTCCGCGCTGATCGGCACGAAGCGCAAGTCGAGCGTATCGCCTTTCGGCGTGCCGTAGATGACGCTGCGCAGCCCCGTGCGCGCGATCTGCACCGGCACGGCCTGATCCTTGTCGGTCAGCAGCGTGACTTCGGATTGCAGCGGAAAGACGCGGGTGACTTGTCCGATCACGCCTTCTTCATCCACGACAGGCGCGCCGTCCTGAATGCCCTGCTGTGAGCCCTTGCCGATGACGACCTTCTGCGTGAACGGATCGCGCGTGTCGTACTGGATTTCGGCGGGCGTGGTCTGCGTGGTCGCGCGCGATTGCAGGTTCAGGAGCGCGCGCAGATGCGCGTTCTCGATGTTGAGTTGTGCAGCGTCGCCGGCCTTGATGGACAGTTCGAGGTTCTTGTCGGCGAGCTTGCGGTTCTCGCTGCGCAACGTCGCGCTTGTGACGGCGAGATCGGCTGCGCCCATGAAAATGTCGCGCGGAACGAGCGCCGCGCGCTGCAGCGGGTACAGCCCGGCGCCGAGCATGCCGCGCACGATTTCGAGTGTGTTGTAGCGGACGTCCGTGACCAGCAGCGCGATGGCCAGCACCACGAAGAAGATGAGGCGTGCGAGCGCCGAAGGGCCTTGCTTGAAGAGTGGCGGCGGACTGTATTCCATGGTCAGCGCCGAGGGCGTGAGCGGGTGGATGATGCTGCAGGCTGTTTCGCTTGTGGCGGGACCTGCCCTACGCTGTTTCGACAAAGGCCCGGACGGGTGCCGGGCCGTGCGCGCGTCGCGTTACGCGGCATGCTTTGGCGTGCGCTTCGGCGACGCGTCGATAGACGAACGCGAGACGCCGAAGCCGGCGATCACTCGTAAGAGAAGATGCTGCCGAGCTTGTCCATGCGCTCGAGCGCCATGCCCGAACCGCGCACTACGCAGGTCAGCGGATCTTCGGCGACGAGCACCGGCAGCCCGGTTTCTTCCGCGAGCAGGCGGTCGAGGTCGCGCAGGAGCGCGCCGCCGCCCGTCAGCATCATGCCGCGCTCGGCGATGTCCGCGCCGAGTTCCGGCGGCGTCTGTTCCAGCGCGATCTTCACGGACGAAACGATCTGGTTCAGCGGATCAGTGAGGGCTTCGAGGATTTCGTTGCTCGAAATCGTGAAGCTGCGCGGAATGCCTTCGGACAGGTTGCGGCCCTTGACTTCCATTTCCTTCACTTCCGAGCCGGGGAACGCCGAGCCAATTTCCTTCTTGATGGCTTCAGCGGTTTGTTCGCCGATCAGCATGCCGTAGTTGCGGCGGATGTAATTGACGATGGCTTCGTCGAACTTGTCGCCGCCCACGCGCACGGAACCTTTGTACACGATGCCGCCGAGCGAGATGACGCCGACTTCCGTGGTGCCGCCGCCGATGTCCACGACCATCGAACCCGTTGCTTCCGAGACCGGCAGGCCAGCGCCGATTGCGGCCGCCATGGGTTCTTCGATGAGATACACCTGCGATGCGCCCGCGCCGTGCGCCGCTTCCTTGATGGCGCGGCGCTCGACTTGAGTGGAGCCGCACGGCACGCAGATGATGATGCGCGGCGACGGCGAGAACATGCGGGATTCGTGTGCAGTCTTGATGAACTGCTTGATCATCTGTTCGGTGACGGTGAAGTCGGCGATCACGCCGTCCTTCATCGGCCGAATGGCTTCGATGTTGCCCGGCACCTTACCGAGCATTTGCTTCGCTTCCTTGCCGACAGCCTGAATGGTCTTCTTGCCGTTCGGGCCGCCTTCTTGACGGATGGAGACGACTGACGGCTCGTCGAGGACGATGCCCTTGCCGCGCATGTAGATCAGCGTGTTGGCGGTGCCGAGGTCAATCGCCAGGTCGTTGGAAAAATAGCTGCGCAAAAAGCCGAACATTCAAAAATCCTGTCTCGCTGGGTAGCCGTGCCTCGCTAAGAGCGCCGGGGACGGCAGCGGAAAAAATAACGGTTTGCCGGGACGGCGAAACGGGCCGCCGTGAATGCAAATCCGAGCAGAAATCTACCGCGGAATTGAACATGCCACGCAAACGTTTCTCGAGATGCATCGATTCAGGGAGAAAGCCGCTGACAGGTCGATCCGGATGTGGGTCGAACGTGTAATGATACCTTATAATTTGGGGGTTTCTATAGGAAAAGGACGGCACTTTTTGCCATCCTCGGCCCCGCTTCGACGGCTTTCCGCCAGGTTCGTAACTGACTGTTACAGCGAACCTTTTCGGCGTGGGAGTTGTTCATGTTTTTCTCCGGTGATCCCATGTCATTGACCCTGACCGACGTTAAACGCATTGCGCATCTCGCGCGGCTGGAACTGCCCGACCACGAGGCAGAACCGACGCTTGCGCGGCTCAACGACTTCTTCGGTCTCGTCGAGCAGATGCAGGCGGTCGACACCTCCGGCATCGAGCCGCTCGCGCATCCTATCGATGCCATCGAGGAGGTCGCGCTGCGACTGCGCGACGACGCTGTTTCTGAGCGGATCGAGCGCGAAGAGTTCCAGCGTTGCGCGCCGGCCGTGCAAGACGGGCTCTATCTCGTGCCGAAGGTGATCGAGTGAGCGTCGCGCATCGGCCCATTGGCCCATCGGAACAATGATCTCGCGCGTGGCGTGAAGCGCCGCGCTCATCAGGGAACTGCAATGCATCAGAAAAGCTTGACCGAACTGCGCGCCGCGCTCGACTCGAAGGCAATCTCCGCCGTCGAGCTGGCGCAGTCGTACCTGCAACGCATCGAAGCCGCGAAGGACCTAAACGCGTTCATCGGCGTGAATCCGGAACTGACGCTGGAACAGGCGAAAGCCGCCGACGCGCGCATCGCGCAGGGCAACGCCGGGCCGCTCGCCGGCCTGCCGATCGCGCACAAGGACGTGTTCGTCACGCGCGGCTGGGCGTCGACGGCCGGCTCCCACATGCTGGAGAACTACGCGAGCCCGTTCGATGCCACCGTCGTCGAGCGACTGAACCGCGCGGGCATGGTGTGTCTCGGCAAGACGAACATGGACGAGTTCGCCATGGGCTCGTCCAACGAGAACTCGTACTTCGGCGCAGTGAAGAACCCGTGGGACGTGAAGGCCGTGCCGGGCGGTTCATCCGGCGGTTCGGCGGCGGCTGTCGCCGCGCGCCTCGCGCCGGCCGCCACCGGCACCGACACGGGCGGCTCCATCCGCCAGCCCGCGTCGTTCACCGGTATCACCGGCATCAAGCCGACGTATGGGCGCGTGTCGCGTTACGGCATGATCGCGTTCGCGTCGTCGCTCGATCAGGGCGGCCCGATGGCGCAAACCGCCGCCGACTGCGCGCTGCTGCTGAACGCAATGGGCGGCTTCGACGACCGCGACTCCACGAGCCTGCAACGCGAGAACGAGGATTACACGCGCTATCTCGGCAAGAACTGGAGCGAAGATGCGGACAAGCCTTTGAAAGGCCTGCGCATCGGCATGCCGAAGGAGTACTTCGGCGCGGGCTTGGCCGACGACGTGCGCGCCGCTATCGACGCGGCGCTGAAGCAATACGAAGCGCTCGGCGCCACGCTCGTCGAAGTGTCGCTGCCGAAGACCGAGCTTTCGATTCCCGTGTACTACATCATCGCGCCGGCGGAGGCTTCGTCCAATCTGTCGCGCTTCGACGGCGTGCGCTACGGGCATCGCGCGGCGGAGTACAAGGACCTGCTCGACATGTACAAGAAGTCGCGCGCCGAAGGCTTCGGGCCGGAAGTGAAGCGCCGGATTCTGGTCGGCGCGTATGTGTTGTCGCACGGCTATTACGACGCGTACTACCTGCAGGCGCAGAAGATTCGCCGCATCATCGCGCGAGACTTTCAGGAAGCGTTCAGGCAGTGCGACGTGATCATGGGGCCGGTTGCGCCGTCGGTGGCGTGGAATCTCGGCGAGAAGACCGACGATCCCGTGCAGATGTACCTCGCCGACATCTACACGCTCTCCGTGAGCCTCGCGGGCCTGCCGGGCATGAGCGTGCCGTGCGGCTTCGGCGCGGGCGCGAATGCGAATCGTCCGGTCGGTCTGCAGATCGTCGGCAACTATTTCAACGAAGCCCGGATGCTCCAGGTCGCCGACGCGTTTCAGCGCGCGACCGACTGGCACCGCAAGGCACCATCGGCATCGGGAGTGTGAACATGCAGTGGGAAGTCGTCATCGGTCTGGAAACGCACGCGCAGCTTTCCACCGTCTCCAAGATTTTCTCGGGCGCGCCCACGCAATTCGGCGCGGCGCCGAACACGCAGGCAAGTCCCGTCGATCTCGCGCTGCCGGGCGTGCTGCCGGTCATGAACCGCGGCGCCGTCGAGCGCGCGATCCGCTTCGGGCTCGCCATCGGCGCGCACATCGCGCCGCGCAGCATCTTCGCGCGCAAGAACTACTTCTATCCGGACCTGCCGAAGGGCTATCAGATCAGCCAGTACGAGATTCCGGTCGTGCAGGGCGGACAGATCACCATCCACGTGCCCGCCAATGAAAAGGCCGGCAAGGAAGCATACGAAAAGACCGTCAATCTGACGCGCGCGCATCTCGAAGAAGACGCCGGCAAGTCGCTGCACGAAGACTTCGCGGGCATGACGGGCATCGACCTGAATCGCGCGGGCACGCCGCTGCTCGAAATCGTCACGGAGCCGGAGATGCGCAGCGCCGCGGAAGCGGTCGCGTATGCGAAGGCGTTGCACGGTCTCGTCGTATGGCTCGGCATCTGCGACGGCAACATGCAGGAAGGCTCCTTCCGTTGCGATGCGAACGTGTCGGTGCGTCCGGTCGGTCAGAAGGAATTCGGCACGCGCGCCGAAATCAAGAACCTGAACTCGTTCCGCTTCCTCGAAGAAGCCATTCAGTACGAAGTGCGCCGTCAGATCGAACTGATCGAAGACGGCGGCACCGTCGTGCAGGAAACGCGTCTGTACGATCCGGACAAGCGCGAAACGCGCTCCATGCGCAGCAAGGAAGACGCGCACGACTACCGCTATTTCCCCGATCCCGATTTGATGCCGCTCGTGATCGAGGAAAGCTGGGTCTCGCGCGTGCGCTCCGAGATGCCGGAACTTCCGGCGGACATGCAGAAGCGTTTTGTCGATACCTACGGCCTCACGTCCTACGACGCCGGCGTGCTGACTTCGTCGAAGGCGATGGCCGCGTACTTCGAAGCGGTCGTCGCGAAGGCGGGCGCGGCGCAGGCGAAGATCGCCGCGAACTGGCTCATGGGCGACGTCTCCGCGCAGCTCAATCGCGAGTCGCTCGACATTGCGGAATCGCCGGTGTCGGCGGCGCAACTCGCGCTGGTGCTGCAACGCATCGCGGACGGCACCATTTCGAACAAGATCGCGAAGGACATTTTCCAGTCGATCTGGGAAGAAAAGGCAACGGACGAAGCCGCAGCGGATCGCATCATCGAGGCGAAAGGGCTGAAGCAAATCTCCGACACCGGCGCGCTTGAAGCGATCATCGACGAAGTGCTCGCCGCGAATCAGAAGTCCGTGGACGAGTTCCGCGCGGGCAAGGAGAAGGCGTTCAACGCGCTGATCGGCCAGGCCATGAAGGCGACGAAGGGCAAGGCCAATCCGCAGCAGGTCAATGAATTGCTGAAGAAAAAGCTGGGCTGAGTCGGCGGCGCGTTGTCGCGCATGGTCTGCTGATTCAGAAGTACGGGCTGTTGCCGGTTGATCTGTGCAGCGGCCCGTTTTTTATTGCTGACGCGGAAAAAACATGGCCAAGAAATCCGACCTGGACGACTATCGCGTTCCGTTCTTCGACGGCGGAAAAAAGCTCAAGGCGTTCGACATCACTTCAGTCGATCCGTCTGCCAAGCCTTTCTCGACAGGCGCGAAAGACGACGACCGCGCGCGCCTCGCTGAAATCGGCGCGCAACTAAACGAGTTGCAGGAGAAGCTGCACGCGCAGCGCCGCGAGCGCGTGCTGCTGGTCCTGCAAGGCATGGACACGAGCGGCAAGGACGGCACGGTGCGCGGCGTGTTTCAGGACGTCGATCCACTCGGCTTGCGCATCGTGCCGTTTCGCGCGCCGACAGAGCGCGAGCTGGCGCACGACTTTCTCTGGCGCGTCCACGCGCAAGCGCCGATGGCGGGCGAACTCGCGATCTTCAACCGCAGCCACTACGAAGACGTGCTCGTGCCGCGCGTGCTGAAGCAAATCGACGACGACGAATGTGAGCGCCGCTATCGTCATATCCGCGAGTTCGAGGCGCTGCTCGCGGATTCGGGCACGACCATCGTCAAATGCTTTCTGCATATTTCGAAGGACGAGCAGCGCAAGCGGCTGCAGGCGCGCATCGACGATCCGACGAAGCACTGGAAATTCGATGTCTCCGATCTCGACGCCCGCAAGCTCTGGGACGACTATCAGCAAGCGTATTCGGTGGCGCTCGGCGCGACCTCGACGGACTACGCGCCGTGGTACATCATTCCGGGCGATTCGAAGCCGCACCGCAACGTGATGGTGGCCGAACTCGTCTTGCGCACGATGCAGGGCATGAAGCTCGAATTCCCGCCGGCGAAGGAATCGCTCACGGGCGTGAAGGTCGAGTAACTCAAACAGAACAAAGGAAGCGTATGTTTCGCGTGATCACCGCCAATCTGAACGGCATTCGTTCGGCTGCCAAGAAAGGCTTCTTCGACTGGTTCGGCGAGCAGGCAGCCGACGTCGTCTGCGTGCAGGAAATCAAGTGCTCGCAGGACGACCTGACGCCCGAGTTCCTCGCGCCGCACGGCTTTCAGGGCTACTTTCAGCACGCGGTCAAGAAGGGCTACAGCGGCGCGGGCGTCTATACGCGTCATGAACCGGACGACGTGATCATCGGTTTCGGCAGCGAAGAGTTCGATCCCGAAGGACGCTACGTGGAAGCGCGCTTCGGCAGGCTTTCTGTGGTGTCGGTGTACGTGCCGTCGGGATCGAGCGGCGAAGAGCGCCAGCAGGCGAAGTATCGCTTCATGGACGAGTTCATGCCGCATCTCGCCGAGCTTTCGAAAGAACGCGAAGTCATTCTGTGCGGCGACGTGAACATCGTGCACAAGGAAATCGACATCAAGAACTGGAAGAGCAATCAGAAGAATTCCGGCTGCCTGCCGGAGGAACGTGCGTGGCTCACGAAGCTCTTCGATGAAGTCGGCTATGTCGACGTCTTCCGCACGCTCGACCAGCGGCCCGAGCAGTACACGTGGTGGAGCAATCGCGGTCAGGCGTATGCGAAGAACGTCGGGTGGCGCATCGACTATCACATCGCGACCAAAGAGGTTGCCGCGACCGCGAAGAGCACGTCGATCTTCCGCGACATCAAGTTCAGCGACCACGCGCCGCTGACGATCGACTACGACTGGAAGGTCGGGAAGAAGTAACTACCGCCCGCTTTTCTTGAACTTGCCCATGCCCGCGTAGTTCGGCAACGCATCGATGCTCTTGCCGACGGCCTTCGCGTAAAGCGGCATCATGTCGGGCATGCGTTTCTCCAGATCCTGCTTGCGGTCCGGCCCGTACGGGTGCATCCAGACGAAGCCGTTGTCCTGGCGGCGCGTGGCCGTATCGATCTTGTTCCACAGCGTGACGGCGGCGCGCGGATCATAGCCCGCGCGCGAGGCAATTTCGCTGCCGATCACGTCGGCTTCGGTTTCGTCGGCAGGCGAATAGCGCATGGCAAGCAGTTGATCGCCAATGCCGAGCGGCGTCGAGCCGACATCCGCGAAGCCGAAAAGCTGCGGCATCGTTCCCGCGGTCAGTTGCTCGGCCTGCTGGCGGCCCAACCGCTCGCGGGCGTGTTCGCGCAGCGCGTGCGCGATCTCGTGGCCCATCATCATGCCGATTTCGTTGTCGTTGAGATGCAGCTTCTCGATCAAGCCGCTATAGACGACGATCTTGCCGCCCGGCAGACAGTACATGCGGATCTCGTTCGACCGCACGACGTTTATTTCCCACTTCCAGTTCTTCGAGCGGTCGTTCCACTTGAGCGCAAACGGAATCTCGTGATTCGCGATATCGCGCACGCGCTTCACCAGCGCGTTGTCGTTCGGCAGCAGCCGCTTGCTGTGCTCCGCGTCGTAGATGATCGCGGCGTAGGCGTCGGCGGACTGCTGTTCGAGCGCCGCAGGCGGAATGAGATTGCGAAAGAGCGCGGTGTTGCCGAAGCGAATCTGGTTGTTCGGCGCGGCGTAAGGCGCGGGAGCGCGCTCTTCGTCCTGCGCACGCGCGCACGGCGATGCGAGCGACGCATACGCCAGCGCGCAAAGAAGCGTGCGCGCGAGCGCGCGGCGCGCGCGGTGGGTCGACATGCGCACCGTCATCGTTTTGGTCTCCAGGGCGCGATTATCGGCAACAGTAACATGCCCGGAATCGACAGCGCGATGCAGACGAGGAAGTATTCGAACCAGCCCGTCCGCGCGACGATGAAGCCGCTCAGCGCCGAGACGACGGTGCGCGGAACCGCCGAGAGGCTCGTGAAAAGCGCGAACTGCGTCGCGGTATAGCGCGGGTCGGTGGTGCTCGCGATGTACGCGGTAAACGTGGCGAGCGTGAGTCCCGTGGCGAACGTCTCGAAGCCGTACAGCACCGCGAGCGCGACCGGCGAGGGGCCGATCTTCGCGAGCCACGCGAAGCCGAATGTCGCGACGATCTGCAAGACGCCGAAAATCCACAGCCCGCGCGCAATGCCGATCTTCACCAGAAACACGCCGCCGATGATGCCGCCCGCGAGACTCGTCCAGAACGCGACCGTCTTCGCGATCACGCCGAGCTGCAATGTCGTGAAGCCGAGGTCGAGGAAGAACTTGGTGGCGAGCGCGGTCGCCATGGTGTCGCCGAGCTTGTACAGAAAGATGAAGCCGAGCACGAGAAGCGCGGAGCGCCAGCCGTCGCGCGTGACGAATTCGTGGAACGGCTCGATGACCGCATCGCGCAGGCTTTTCGGCGGCGTGCCGTGAACGGCCGGCTCCTTCACGACGAGCGTGGTCACGATGCCCGGCACCATGAACAGCGCCGTCACGATAAACACCGTCTTCCACGGCAAGAAGCCCGCGAGAATCAGCGCGAGCGAACCCGGCACGAGGCCGGCCACTTTGTACGCGTTCACGTGAACCGCGTTGCCCAGTCCTTGCTCCGTATCCTCGAGCAGTTCGCGCCGGTACGCGTCGATCGCGATGTCCTGGCTCGCGCTGAACAACGCGAGCAAGCCGGCGATGGCGGCCACCGTCCAGATGTCCTGACTCGGTGAAACGAAGCCGAATGCGCCGATGGCCAGCGCGACGAGCACTTGCGTGACGAGCATCCAGCCGCGCCGCCGGCCCGGCCGCCAGAACGGCAGACGCGGCACGTAACGGTCCATCAGCGGCGCCCAGACGAACTTCCACGTATAGGGCAGCCCGAGCAGCGCGAACAGACCGATCTGTTTGACGTCGATGTGCTCTTTCGTGAGCCACGCCTGCAACAGACTCAACAACGTGAAAAGCGGCAATCCCGACGTAAAGCCGAGAAAGACGCAGATCAGGATGCGCGCGTTGAGAAACGCGTGCCAGCGGGGATGTTCTTCGTGAGCAGTTAGAGCGGGCGCCTCGTGTGGCGTGTCGGGCATGTCGATGTTGGAGAAGCGTTGTCGATGCGCGATGCGCCGGGTCGCATCACCGGCGCTTCACGCGATAGACCGCAAGACTACCACGCCAGTTCGCGCCCCAACGGATGGCCTGCCCGCCGTGCAGCACCACGCGGTCCAGAATCTCGATGCCCACTTCCGGCGCGAGCGCCTCGAAGTCCTTGATGGTCAGCACCCGCACGTTCGGCGTGTTGTGCCACTGATACGGCAGCGACTTCGACACCGGCATGCGGCCCTGAATGACCGAAAGCCGGTGCGGCCAATACCCGAAGTTCGGAAACGAGACGATGCATTCGCGCCCCACGCGCACCGTTTCACGCAAGATCGCCGCCGTTTGATGAATGGTCTGCAGCGTCTGCGAGAGGATGGCAAAGTCGAAGCTGTCGTCTTCGAAGAGGCGCAGACCGTCTTCGAGATTCTGCTGAATCACGTTGACGCCTTTCTGCGCGCACGCGAGCACGCCGGCGTCGTTGATTTCGATGCCGTAGCCGTTCACTTCCAGCTCTTCGGCGAGCAGCGCGAGCAGCGAACCGTCACCGCAGCCGAGATCGAGCACGGTCGAGCGCGGTTCGACCCAGCGAGCGATTGCCCGGAAGTCCGAGCGCAGCGCGAGCGAATCAAGCGTGTTCTGGTTCATGCGCCGATCTCCGTGGCAATGCGTTCGTAGTAGGCGCGCATCAGGTTGTGATAGCGCGCATCGTCGAGCAGGAAGGCGTCGTGGCCGTGCGGCGCGTCGATTTCGGCGTAGCTCACCGTGCGCTTGTTGTCGAGCAACGCCTTCACGATTTCGCGCGAACGCGCGGGCGCGAAACGCCAGTCCGTCGTGAAGCTCGCGATCAGATACTTCGCCTTCGTGCGGCCGAGCGCCTGCGTGAGATCGCCGTCGTAGGCTTTGGCGGGGTCGAAATAATCGAGCGCGCGCGTGATGAGCAAGTACGTGTTGGCGTCGAAGTATTCGGCGAACTTGTCCGCCTGATAGCGCAGATACGACTCCACTTCGAACTCCACGTCGAAGTTGAAGTTGTACGCGTCGAGCGCGCCTTCTGCACGGCGCAGTGCGCGGCCGAATTTCACGGCCATGTCGTCGTCTGAGAGATACGTGATGTGGCCGATCATGCGCGCGACACGCAAGCCCCGGCGCGGCTTCACGCCGTGCGCGTAATAGTCGCCGCCGTGGAAGTCGGGGTCCGAGAGAATCGCGGAGCGCGCGGTTTCGTTGAACGCGATGTTCTGCGCCGAGAGCTTCGGCGTCGAAGCGATCACGATGCAATGCCCGAGCCGCTCCGGGTACATGAGGCTCCACGCGAGCGCCTGCATGCCGCCGAGACTGCCGCCCATGACGGCGGCGAATCGCTCGATGCCGAAGCGGTCGGCGACGCGCGCCTGCGCATGCACCCAGTCTTCCACCGTGACCACGGGAAAGCGCGCGCCGTAGGGCTTGCCGGTCGTGCGGTCGATGCTCATCGGCCCGGTCGAGCCGAAGCACGAGCCGAAGTTGTTCACGCCGATCACGAAGAAGCGATTGGTGTCGAGCGGCTTGCCGGGCCCGACCATGTTGTCCCACCAGCCGACGTCCTTCGGATTGTCGGCGTAGACGCCCGCGACATGATGCGACGCGTTGAGCGCATGGCAGACGAGCACCGCGTTCGAGCGCGCGGCGTTGAGCTCACCGTACGTTTCGACGACGAGTTCGTAGTCGCCGAGCGAACTGCCGCTCTGAAGCACGAGCGGCTCGGAAAAGCGCAAGGTTTGGGGAGTGACGATGCCGATGGATTCCATTCATTCCGCCTTTACTGGGCGGCTAAACGGTGTCGGCTGGGCGCGAAGAAGCGGAAGATAGGCGCGGCTGACGACCTCTTTAGCCGCATTTATAGTGAATCCGAGCAATGCCATGCCCTGGTTCGCGCGCCCGCAATCGAGTCAGCAAATCGGCGCGTGTTCAATTCTGTCAAGCGGTGAAGTATAGCGGAAAACGTAATAAAGCCGCCAATCGTGACGGCGGCCGCCGGCTTGGGTGGCGCGTCGTTTTCTGTCTATATTGTCTAGGCATCGCGCCTTGCCGGGAATAGACATGAAACCGAGTCGCGTCAGACCGCTGAGTCATTTGAAGAGCCGCGCAGCCGAGATGATCCGCAACGTCGTGGAAAGCCGCGAGCCGATGCTCATCACACAGAACGGCGAAGCGAAAGTCGTCGTGCAGGACGTGCAGTCCTACGAGGATCTGCATCAGACCGTGGCGCTGCTCAAGATTCTCGCGATGGGACAGAAGTACATCGAGGCGGGACATTGCATCAGCGCGGTCGATTTTTTCGCTGAGATCGAGCGGCTCGACAAGGAAGAGGGCCTCAAATGAAGACCGTCTTTCTCGATCCCGTCCGGCAGGACTTGCAGGACTTCCGGCGCTATGTCATCAACAAGTTCGGCGGCACCGCATGGAAAGTGACGCGCGACAAGATAGCGGATGCTGTCGCGGACATCGAGGCTTCCTCGCGCAAGGGCGCGACGCCGCCCGAACTCGTCGACTTTCGCATGACGGGCTATTACGAAGTCGTTAGCGGGACGAATCGAATCATCTACAAGGTCGACGACGACACGATCTACGTGCATCTCGTCGTCGATAGTCGTTCGGACCTCGAAGACATTCTCGCGCGGCGGCTTTTCCGAATTTAGCCGCCCGCCGCCCGCCGCCCGAGCGCGCCGCCGCGCATGCCGAGCGTCAGCGCCCGCAAGGACTGCACCGTGCGGTCCACGTAGTGCGGCCTGCCCGTACCAGGCAAGCGCGCGGAGACCGCGCCCGCCGACGTGCGCGCCGCCGGCAGATGCCCGACGATCCACACAGTACGGATGCCGAGCCGCCGATAGCTCTTCAAATGCCCGCGCGTGTCTTCGACCAGAATCGCATCGGCGAGGCGCACGTGCGCGCGCCGCATCGCACGGCGAAGCATCGGCGCGTCGGGCTTCGAGCGCCAGCGGTCGCCTTCGCGCATGTCCTCGATCGCGATCACGCGCTCGAACAGCCGCTCGATGCCGAGTTCCGCGAGCACGGCGCGCGCGTACACGGACGGCGCGTTGGTCAGCACGATCTTGCGGCCCGGCAGCGCGCGCAGCGTTCGGCCGATACCGCGTTCGGCGCGCAGCATCGACGGAAGATCGGCGAATGTGTGGACGACGTGCAGAAAGTCGGCCGGATCGACGCCGTGATGCTTCACGAGCCCGACGAGCGTCGCGCCGTACCGCACCGTATAGCCGACGCGCAGCCGATTCGCCTCGTCCACATCCACGCCGAGCCGGTCCATGATGTACTGCGTCATCGCGCGATTGATGGCCGGGAAGATCTGATGCGACGCGTGATGCAGCGTGTTGTCGAGATCGAAGAGCCAGACCGGGACGCGCGGTTCGACGCGGCGGCGGCGAGAAGTCGTATGCAAATTCATTGCGCGAAAAGAAACGCCCGCGCGGAGGCGGGCGTCGTCATGAAATGAGCGGGGCTCAATGCGAGCGAATCATCGTGCCGAACGGCTGTTCGGTCAGGATTTCCAGCAGCACCGAATGCTCGATGCGCCCGTCGATGATGTGCACCGAGCGCACGCCGCTCTTAGCGGCATCCAGCGCCGACGAGATTTTCGGCAGCATGCCGCCGGAAATGGTGCCGTCGGCGAAAAGCGCGTCGATTTCGCGCGCCGAAAGGTCCGTGAGCAGATTGCCTTCCTTGTCCATCACGCCGGGAATGTTGGTCATCATGACGAGCTTTTCGGCGTTCAGCACGACCGCCAGCTTGCCCGCCACGAGATCCGCGTTGATGTTGTAGGAGAGGCCGTCTTCGCCGAAGCCGATAGGCGAGATCACCGGAATGAACGCGTCGTCCTGAAGCGCCTTCACCACAGCCGGGTTAATGGCTTCGACTTCGCCCACTTGCCCGATGTCGATGAACTGTCCCGGATTGTCGCGGTCCGGCATCATCAGCTTTCGCGCGTGGATAAGTCCGCCGTCTTTGCCGGTGAGGCCGACCGCGTGGCCGCCGAAGTGATTGATGAGCGTGACGATGTCCTGCTGCACTTCGCCGCCGAGCACCCACTCGACGACTTCCATCGTCTCTTCGTCGGTAACGCGCATGCCCTGAATGAACGTGCCCTGCTTGCCGATTTTCTTCAGCGCCTGGTCGATCTGCGGGCCGCCGCCGTGGACGATCACCGGGTTGATACCGACGAGCTTCAGCAGAATGACGTCGCGCGCGAAGCCTTGCTTCAGGCGCTCTTCGGTCATGGCATTGCCGCCGTATTTGATCACGACCGTCTTGCCGTGATATTGACGAATATAGGGCAGCGCCTCGGCCAGTATTTCAGCTTTCAGGGTAGGCGCGATCTGCGTGAGGTCGGGAAGGTCGGACATGGCGGCAGTCGAGGCGAAGAGCGTTTAAACACGGCGAATTGTACAGGACCGATGCGGCGCGACATGACGTTTTGCCGCGACGCCGCCGCGTTTTCCGGCGCGGCTGGCGACGTGCGATCATCGTTGAACTTCTCGATGTCACGAATGCGTCACCATGACGAAAACACCGCCTCGAACCGACGGGCGGTCCGCCGTCTGCACCCGCTGCGGCGCGACGTTCCGATGCGGCTCGGTCGCGGGCGACGCCGGCTGCTGGTGCGCGTCGCTGCCCGCGCTGCCACCCGAGCGTCTGCGCGACGGCGACACGTGTCTGTGCCGCGCATGTCTGCTCGCGGAATTAGCGAAGTCCGGGACGCCGGGATAGCAGAGCGCATGCCGTCCAGGGTGCGACAAATCGCGCCAGCGGCGGTTCGGCGGCGCGCGCAAGCGGGATAATGCCGCATGAACCACGAACTTGCCGGCGCGCGTTTTTGCTGCCGGCGCGCACTCGAAGGCCCATGCATCGCATAACGAATACCGGTCGCGTCAACCTCGGCCATCTCTTCTGGCTCCGTTCGCTCGCGATCATCGGCCAGTTGACGACCATCGCCGTCGTGCAGATTTCGTTCGGCGCGAATCTGCCGCTGCCGGCCATGTTGCTCGTGATCGCGCTGGAAATGGTCTTCAACGGGCTGACGTGGCTGCGCGTCGCGCGGGCGCGCCCGGAGACGAATCTCGAACTCTTCGGGCAGATGTGCGTCGATCTCGGCGCGCTCTCGGCGTTGCTCTTCTTGTCTGGCGGCGCGACCAATCCGTTCGTCACGCTGTATCTGCCGTCGCTTGCCATTGCCGCCGCCATTCTGCCGTGGCACATGATGGCGTGTCTCGCGCTCTTTGCCGTCGCGTGTTACGCGCTTCTCAGCTACAACTACGTGCCGCTCAATATCGAGAATCCGGCGAATCTCTTCGATTATTTCCGCCTCGGCCTGTGGGTCAACTTCATGGTGAGCGTGGGCTTGATCGGATGGTTCGTCGCGCGGATGTCGAGGGCGCTGCGCGTGCGTGACGCCGCGCTCGCCGACGCGCAGCAGCGTCATTTGCGCGATGAACGCGCCGTCGCGCTCGGCGTGCAGGCGGCGACCGTCGCGCACGAAATGGGCACGCCGCTCTCCACCATTGCCATGCTTTCCGAAGAATTGCGCGACGCCGCCGCGCATGACCGCAATCTCGCGCCCTACGCCGACGACTTCGAATTGCTCGAACAGCAAATGGCGCTGTGCACGTCGGCGCTCGCACGGCTGCGCAGCCGCGCGAGCGGGCCGTCGAACCGGCAGGCGCTCGACGAATGGCTCGCGAGCTTCATCGAGCAATGGCGGCTGCGTCATCCGCAGGTGAAGTTCGAGCAGGTGGGCGACGCGCCGGCTGGCGCGTCCATCGACGACGCGGTGGCCGTCGGCCAGATCCTCACGATTCTGCTCGACAACGCCGCGCGCGCGAGCAGCGAATTCGTGACGCTGCAAGCCAACGCGGAAACCGAAGACGGCGCGCGCTACGTGCGCTTCGAAGTGTGCGATCGCGGTCCGGGCATTCCGCCCGCGCTGCGCGGCTCGCTCGGCGCAGGACCGGTCGACAGCACGCAGGGCGGCCACGGCGTCGGGCTCTATCTGGCGTTCGCGGCGGCGGCGCGGCTCAACGGTTCCATCGACCTGTTCGAGGGCGAGCCGCGCGGCACGCGTGCCGTGCTCAAGGTGCCGAATCGGGGCGCGGCGGCGGCGCCGGTTGCGGCGGCGCGTATGGAATCAAGCGGCGCGGCGTAAGGCTGCTCCACCAAGAGAAGCAAGGAGAATCGAAAAATGAGCGATAACAACTTCCTGATCATCGACGACGACGAGGTCTTCTCGGGCATTCTCGCGCGCGGACTGGCGCGTCGCGGCTACACGGCGCATCAGGCGCACAACGCGGAGGAAGCCGTGAAGCTCGCGAATCAGCACAAGTTCGGTCAGATCACGGTGGACCTGCATCTGGGCAACGATTCCGGGCTGCGCCTCGTTGCGCCGTTGCGCGACCTGCAGCCGGACGCGCGCATTCTCGTGCTGACCGGCTACGCGAGCATTGCGACGGCCGTGCAGGCGGTGAAAGACGGCGCGGACAACTATCTGGCGAAGCCCGCGAATGTAGAGTCGATTCTGCTGGCGCTTCAGGAAGAGGCGAGTGAGCAGACGGCCGAGGAAGCCATCGAGCATCCGACGCTGCTTTCGGTCGCACGGCTCGAGTGGGAACACATTCAGCGGGCGCTGGCGGAGAACAACGGCAATATCTCGGCAACGGCGCGCGCGCTCAACATGCACCGCCGCACGTTGCAACGGAAGCTGGCGAAGAAGCCGGTGCGCCAGTAGACGAACAGCTAGGCCGCAGAAACACGAACAAAAAAAAGAACCGCCCAAGCCGGGGAACGAGGGCGGTAATCGGAGAGTTGCAACGACTACGTGCATATACATGGGGATATGCACGAACACAGCATACGTTGCAGCATCGCGCCCTTATATACGAAAAATCCTAAAAGTAGGAAGTCTCCTAGTCATCTGCTTGTTAGCAGCAAGTAAGGCATCTCCTTCGCCCGTATTTCAACGGCACATCGCGCTAACGCTCCACGAAACCGACTCGGGCCAGTGCCCGCGTTGCCGTGCGGATGCCGGCCCGCGCCGCCGCCCGTCCGCGCGTCGACGCATCGAGCAACGCCGCGTCGAACAGTGACCGCAATCACGTATGCAGCATCGCCTGTAGGCGCACCGAAAGCTTGAGGCGTTCGCCCGCAGGCCGCTGCCCATTCCGCGCAAACGCCGGTCGTCCCGCCATCCGGCGACCGCGAAGCGGACATGGCGCGATAGCGCCCCGCAAGCTCAATCTCTGCCAAATCCCTCGCAACATCGCATAAGCAACACCGATTTTCGGCTCGCTTGCCTCCGTTCAGCCCACTCCGTACACTCGCGCCTGTCCGAAGAATCAAGCGCGCCGCGTGGCCGGCGCATCATCGCCGAGAAGGAGAGCTGCCCATGTCCGATTCCTATTTCCCGCGCTGGCCCGAGCAGCCGAATGCCGAAGGCGGGCGCGTCGTCGGGCCTGACGAGCGCCTGCCCTGGCCGCAAATGATCGCGATGGGCGTCCAGCACGTCGTCGCGATGTTCGGCTCCACCGTCCTCGCGCCGCTCCTGATGGGCTTCGATCCGAATCTCTGCATCTTCATGTCCGGCATCGGCACGCTGCTGTTCTTCGTGCTCGTCGGCGGGCGCGTGCCGAGCTATCTCGGCTCCAGCTTCGCGTTCATCGGTCTCGTGATCGCGGTCACGGGCTACGGCGGGCACGGTCTCAACGCGAACATTCCAGTCGCGCTCGGCGGCATCATCGCGTGCGGCGTGGCGTATGCGGTCATCGGCGCAATCGTCGCGGCCATCGGCACGCGCTGGATCGAAGCGCTGATGCCGCCCGTCGTCACCGGCTCCATCGTCTGCGTGATCGGCCTGAATCTCGCGCCCATCGCCGTGAAAGGCGTGAGCGGCAGCAACTTCGACTCGTGGATGGCGCTCGTCACCGTGCTGTGCGTGGGCGGCGTCGCGGTCTTTGCGCGCGGCATGGCGCAGCGGCTCTTGATTCTGATCGGCCTCGCGATTGCCTACATCATCTACGCGGTGCTGACGAACGGCATGGGCATGGGCAAGCCCATCGACTTCGCCATCGTCTCGAACGCCGCGTGGTTCGGCTTGCCGCACTTCACCGCGCCCGTGTTCCAGCCGCAGGCGATGACGCTGCTTGCGCCCATCGCCATCATTCTCGTCGCGGAAAATCTCGGCCACATCAAGGCGGTCGGCGCGATGACCGGACGCAGCCTCGACAAATACATCGGCCGCGCGTTCATCGGCGACGGCCTGGCGACCATCGTTTCCGGTTTCGCGGGCGGCACGGGCGTCACGACTTACGCGGAAAACATCGGCGTGATGGCGGTCACGAAAATCTACTCGACGCTCGTCTTCGTGATCGCGGCGCTCTTCGCCATCGTGCTCGGCTTTTCGCCGAAGTTCGGCGCGCTGATCCAGACCATCCCCGGCCCTGTGCTCGGCGGCGTGTCGATTGTCGTGTTCGGGCTGATCGCGGTAACGGGCGCGCGCATCTGGGTCGTCAACAAGGTGGACTTTTCGGACAACCGCAATCTGATTGTCGCGGCGGTGACGCTCGTGCTGGGCGCGGGCGATTTCACGCTCAAGCTCGGCGGCTTTGCGCTCGGCGGCATCGGCACCGCGACGTTCGGCGCGATTATTTTCTATGCGATCCTGCGCCGGCGCGGGGCGGGTGTGGTTTGATGTTTGGTCGACATCGCGCCCGGCGCGGCGCGAAGTCGACGCTCAAGGCGTTGATTCGCGCGTGCCATTACGTTCGACGCTAATCTCGACGACCATGCTCAAGCGTTGGCTGCGAACTGCGTTGCGCCCGCGCCGAGGCCCAAGTGCCACTACTCTCCGGGCATTCCTCCTTACGCGATTCGGACGGACGCCGGTCGGGACGGACGTAGCTGACGCGTCGTTGGCGCTCGCGGCGCGAACGGTGGCCTAACGCTCTAGATGCCGGTACGGCGATCAACTCCACCCTGCTCAAGCGTTGGCTGCGAGCTGCGTTGCGCCCGCACCGAGGCCCAAGCGCCAGTAAGCTCCGGGCATTGCTCCTCAAGCGATTCGGACGGACGCCGGTCCGGTCGGACGTAGCTGACGCGTCGTTGCCGCTCGCGGCGCGAACGGTGGCCCAACGCTTGAGACACCGGTACGCGCGATCAACTCAACATCTCCTGCGTCCCCGCGGCTTGCGCGTGACTCACGTGTCGTTGGCGCCGATGGGAACGTCGACCGCCACTCCCGCCGGCGCCAAGCCACGGCGGGGCGGCGGCCAATACGCGGACATCACTTCGACGCGCTTCCGCGAGGCCGGCTCGTCTGATGCGTCGTCGAAGCCAGTACGCATCACCTTGTGCGCGATGAGCTCCGGCGTGGCTTCACGCCGCGCCAACCCTCAAGCCGTCATCCCCCGCTTACGATTCACGATCGCCGTCTCCGAAAGATCGATCTCCCGCATCAGCTTGTTCAGCGTTTCATCGTTGATCGCCTGGTCCGTTCTCAACTGCAGCAGCTCCGCGCGCTCGGCCCGCAGCGCCGCCATCTTGAGCCGCGTCTCCACGATTTCGCTCTTTCTCGCCGCCACGCGCGGCGCTTCTTCGTCGCCGAGAGATTCCAGCCGCCGCCGATAGACGTCCATCACGCGCGCCGTCGAATCGGCGCAGCGGGCGGACGCTGTTTCGTCCATGGTGTCTGTGAGCAGCGTGTGCGTTTCGTCGATGGCGCGGATCGCCGCCTGCGCCGCGCGCCGGCGCGCCAGCCGTTCCTCGGCCGCATGCGGATTGCGCTCGCGCTTCGCGCCGCGCAGTACCACCGGCAAGCCGACCACAGCGATCAGCAGCGAAGCGAGAATCACCGCCGACGCAATGAAAATAGCCAGATCGCGGCCGGCGAGCGCCGCGCCGTTGTCGAGCGTGACCGGCAGCGAAAGCACGCCCGCGAGCGTCACCGCGCCGCGCACGCCGCCAATCGTCGTCAGCGCCAGCGTGCGAATGCCCGGCGCGGCGCTTTCGATGCCGACCTTTGCCGCGCTGCGGCTCGCGACCCAGCGCAGGCAATACACCCACACGAAGCGCAGCGCGTAGAGTGCGAGCACCGTCGCGATCACGTAGCCGATCAGCAGGCCGACTTGCGCGTTGCCGTCCTGATGCGCCTCGATCAGCGCGCGGCCGATGATGTGCGGCAACTGCAAACCGAGCAGGATGAACACCATGCCGTTGAACACGAACTCGATCATCGTCCACGTGCTCGTCATGCGCACGCGCACGGCGCTCGGAATGGTCGCGCGCAGGCTCTGGATGTTCATCATCATCCCGGCTGAAACCGCCGCCAGAATGCCCGAGCAGCCCGCGCGCTCCGAAATGACGTAGGCGGCGAACGGAATCAGCACGGTGAGGATCACGCCCGCGGCGGGATCGTCGTCTTCGGAAAATTTGAGCACGCGCGCCGGAATCTCGGTGACGATCCAGCTGATCGCGGCGCCGATCGCAAGACCGCCCACCGAAATCACGACGAAGCTGATGGCCGCCTCGTGCAGCGAGAACACGCCGGTCAGCGCCGCCGCGATGGCGAACTTCAGCGCGACGAGACCGGAGGCGTCGTTCATCAACGCTTCGCCTTCCAGTATGTGCATGAGGTTCGCCGGAATGCGGTTGCGCCCGGCGATGCCCGTGAGCGCGACGGCATCGGTGGGCGACAGCACGGCCGCGAGCGCGAAGGCGACGGGCAGCGGCATCGCGGGAATCATCCAGTGCAGGAAGTAGCCGAGCGCGCCGACGGTGATGAACACGAGCCCGAGCGCGAGCATGAGAACGGCGCGGCGCGCGAGATACAGCTCGCGCTTCGGAATGCGCCAGCCGTCCGCGAACAGCAGCGGCGGGATGAACAGCAGCATGAACAGTTCGGGATCGAACGTGACGTGCAGCCGGAAGCCGGGCCACGCGAGCATGGCGCCGATGGCGATTTGAATGAGCGGCAGCGGCAGCTTGACCGGCAGCAGGCTGAGGCCGACGCCGGACAGCGCCACGATCATCAGCAGGATGAGAACGGTGAAGACGATTTCCATGCCGGATGCGGGACGCGCGGCGTCCGTTGGTTGTTCGAGGCGACGCGAGAGTGTAGCCCGGCATTCGGTCCACGACATGTCCCGGCGACGCACATCGACGGTGCGCGTGCATGCGTTTACCGCCTGTTCCCGGTGCATGAAGCATGCAAACGCCCGACAAATGCGGCGGCATCGCGCGCATGGACCTTGCTTTATCGGGAGCCACGGGACACGAGACTCCCGACGAGATCATCGAGGGCGGTTCTTATGAAAACGGTATCGGGCACGACCGGCGGGGCGCCGGAGCAGAAAGCGCGTGGCGCGCGCGCGGAGGTATTCGCATGGTGATCGCCAATCCGGAGAAGACGACGCTCGCCGCGCGCAGCTTCGAACTCGGCGTCATGTCGGGCTTCGATCGCTATTCGGTCGAGCATGGCGAGTGGACGCTCTCCAGCGTGTTCCAGCCGGTGTTCAGTCTTTCGCACATGCGCGCGGTCGGTTACGAAGGGCTGTTGCGCGCGCACGATGCGCTCGACCGTCCCGTGCCGCCGGTGGACGTGTTCGCGCAGTCGTCGCGCGTGGGCGAAGCATTGCAGATCGACCGTCTTGCGCAGGCGCTGCATCTCGAGAACTTCAAGATGCTCGGCGCGCAGACCGAATGGCTGTTTCTGAACGTGCATCCCGGCGCGCTGACCGAGCCGTATCACGCGGCCGCGCTGCTCGCCAACCTGAAGCGCCTGCATATCGAGCCGCGCCGCGTGGTGCTGGAAGTGCTGGAGCAGAGCGCGGAGGACATAGAACGGCTCGCGCAGGCGGTGCAGCAGTTCCGCGACCAGGGTTTCCTGATCGCGCTCGATGACTTCGGCGCGGGGCATACGAACATCGAACGGATTTGGCAGCTGGACCCGGACATCGTCAAACTGGACCGCGTGATGCTGTCTCACGCCGGCCACAACGTTCATGCGCCGCTGTCGGAGCGCACGCGCAAGCAGCGGCGCAACATGGAAGCGGTGCTGTCGGGCATCGTTTCGCTGCTGCACGAGGCGGGCAAGCTCGTGCTGATCGAGGGCGTCGAAACCGAGCACGAGGCGCAGCTTGCGCTCGCGAGCGGCGCGGACTTCGTGCAGGGCTTTTTCTTCGCGCGGCCGCATCCGGGCCTCGCGGACGGCGTGCACGCGCAGACCATCATCGGCGAGTTGACGGAGCGGTATCGCCTGCAGACGGAAGTGCGCGAGCGGCGCGTCGCGACGCGGCTTCAGCCCTACGTGCGCGCGTTCGAACGGGCGGCGGAAAGGCTTGCGGCGGGCGAACCGCTCGACGAGGTTTGCTGGAACTTCCTCGCGCTCGATCACGCGGCGCGCTGCTTTCTGCTCGACCAGAGCGGGCGGCAGTCCGGCCGCAATGTCGTGCTGCGCGCCGACCGCGCAGCACACGAAGCGCGCTTTCTGCCGCTCGTCGATGCGCAGGGCGCGAACTGGCTGCGTCGTCCGTACTTTCGCGCGGCGCTCGGCGACCCCGAGCGCGTGCATGTGACGAAGCCTTATCTGTCGATCAACGAGGCGATGCCGTGCGTCACGCTATCGGTGGAGACGCGTTCCGGCGGCAAGCGCTGCGTGCTGTGCGGCGACATCGACTGGCTGCCGGACGACGACATGGACTGACGCCGGTCACTTCGCGACGACGACCGGAATCCCCTTCAGCGACGACGCGCCCTTCATCCGTTCGATGGAAGCGCGCACCGCTTCGCCCGTCGCCGCCTCGATGCCGAGCCGCGCGACGAGTTCGCGCTCGCTGCGCTTGACCATCGCGAGATTCGCGAGCTTCACGTGGCCGTAGCCGCGCACGCGCTCGAAGAGCGCGGCGAGCGCCGCCACGTCTTTTGCGTTGCCCGCGTCGAGTTTGGCAAGTGCGCGCTGCATCGTGATTTCGTAGTCCTTGGCGAGCTGGCGCTCCATGCGGCGTTCGAGCGTTCTGCCGAACGGATCGAGCGCGGTGCCGCGCAGCGCGCGCAACTTCGACAAACCGCCGAGCACCGGCCACATCCACTGGCCGAAGGTTTTCTTCTTCGGCGCGCCGTGTGACAAAGCGGGCGGCGCGAGATTGAACTTCACGGCGTAAGCGTCGCCGGGCGCGCCTTCGAACTGCGCGGCGAGCGCGGCGCGGAATGCCGGGTCCGCATGCAGGCGCGCGACTTCGTATTCGTCCTTCACCGCGAGCAGCTTGTAGAACGTGATCGCCACGGCGCGCTTCACGTCTTCATTCGGCGATGCCTGCGCGAGCAGCGAACGATACCGCTCGACGTATTTCGCGCCGCCATACGCGAGAAGCCGTTGCTCGCGGTCACGAATCAGATCGGCGAGCGGCATGTCCGCCATCGCGACGCGCTTCTGCTGCGCCGACGACGCCAGCGCATCCAGCGCGTTGACATCCGCCGATGCGAGCCGGCCGATCGCGAAGGCCAGCTTGTTCGCCGCGACCGCGACGTTGTTCAGTTCCAGCGCACGCATCAACGCGCCGTGCGACACCGGCACGAGCCCGAGCTGCCACGCGAAGCCGAGCATGACGATGTTCGCGCCGATAGTGTCGCCGAGAAAGCGCGTCGCGAGCGATTGCGCGTCGCAGGCACGCAGCGCGTGAGCGGCATCGGCGCCTGCTGCGTGGCGCATCTTGTCGAGCAGCGCGTCGGCGTGCAGATTGGCGTCTGGGTTCTGCACGAAGCTCGCGTTCGGAATGGCGTGCGTGTTTACGACGATCTTCGTCCGGTCATGCCGCACCGTTTGCAACGCTTCGGGACTCGCGCCGACGACCATGTCGCAGGCGAGCAGCAAGTCGGCCTGCTGGGTGTCGATGCGCACCTGGTTCAGCAGCGCGTCCTCGCTCGCCACGCGTACGAACGACAGCACCGAGCCGCCTTTCTGCGCGAAGCCCATGAAATCGAGCACCGACGCGCTCTTGCCTTCCAGATGCGCCGCCATGCTGATGAGCGCGCCGACCGTGACGACGCCCGTGCCGCCCACGCCCGTCACCAGAATGTCGTACGGCGCGTGATCGAGATGCGCACGCGGTGGCGGAAGCGCATCGACGCGGCGCGCGAGTTCGCCGGGATCGAAAGCGTGGCCGTCGGCCTTTTTCAGCTTCGCGCCTTCCAGCGTGACGAAGCTCGGGCAGAAGCCGTTCACGCACGAATAGTCCTTGTTGCACGACGACTGGTCGATGCGGCGCTTGCGTCCCAGTTCCGTTTCCACCGGCTCGACGGAAAGACAATTCGACTGCACGCCGCAATCGCCGCAGCCTTCGCACACGGCTTCGTTGATGAAAAGCCGCTTGTCCGGATCGGGAAACTCGCCCTTCTTGCGGCGGCGGCGCTTTTCGGCGGCGCACGTCTGGTCGTAGATCAGCACAGTCACGCCGGGCGTGTCGCGCAGGCGGCGTTGCACGGCATCGAGTTCGCTGCGGTGATGAAACGTCGTGCCGCGCGGGAACTGGTCTTCGTGACCTTCGTACTTCTCGGGTTCGTCACTGACCACGACGAGCAGCGCGATGCCTTCCGCCTCTACTTGCCGCGCGATCTGCGGCACGGAAATGCTGCCGTCGACCGGCTGGCCGCCCGTCATCGCGACGGCGTCGTTATAGAGAATCTTGTACGTGATGTTGGCTTTCGCGGCCACCGCCTGACGGATCGCGAGAATGCCCGAGTGGAAGTACGTGCCGTCGCCGAGATTCTGGAAGACGTGCGGCGTCTTCGTGAACATCGCGTGCGAGGCCCAGTCGACGCCTTCGCCGCCCATCTGGATGAGGCCGGTCGTGTCGCGCTCCATCCACGACGCCATGAAGTGACAGCCGATGCCCGCCTGCGCGACCGATCCTTCCGGCACTTTCGTCGATGTGTTGTGCGGGCAGCCCGAGCAGAAGTAGGGTGTGCGCTTCACGGCATCGGCGATATTCGACAAAATCTGCGGCGCGACGAGATCGACCACTTTGTCGCGGCGGTCGAGCGCCGGCTTGTGGCGCGCGAGCCATTGCGCGAACACCGGCAGCACGCGCGAGGGCCGCAATTCGCCGAGCGCGGAGAGCAGCGGCGCGCCGTCCTGCGTCGTCTTGCCGATCACGACGGGCCGCGCGCCCTGAACGCGGTTGTACAGGTGATCCTTGATCTGCTGCTCGACGACCGGTCCTTTCTCCTCGATCACCAGCACTTCCGCGAGCCCTTCGACGAACGTGTCGAGGCGCGTCGTTTCGAGCGGAAACGACAGCCCGACCTTGTAGATGCGCACGCCGGCGGCGTCGAGATCGTCGACGGTGAGTTCGAGGCGGCGGAGCGCCTCCATCAGATCCAGATGCGCCTTGCCGCACGTCACGATGCCGACGTTCGCACGCGGACTCGGCGCGATCCACTTGTCGATGCTGTTGGTGCGCGCGAAGTGGCGCACGGCGTCGAGCTTCGCGTGCAGGCGCGCTTCGATGGTGAGGCTCGGCAAGTCGGGCCAACGGTTGTGCAGGCCGCCGGGCGGCGGCGTGAAGCCGTCGGGCGCGGTCCAGTCGGTCTTTAACGCATCGAGATCGACGGTCGAGCCGGATTCCACGGTCTCGGAAATGGCCTTGAAGCCGACCCACGCGCCCGAAAAGCGCGAGAGCGCCCAGCCGTACAGGCCGAATTCGAGCATGTCCGCCACGTTCGACGGATTCAGCACCGGCATATGCCACGCGATCATCGCCTGATCGCTCTGATGCGGCATGGACGATGAGACGCAGCCGTGGTCGTCGCCCGCCACCACGAGCACGCCGCCGTGCGGCGACGAGCCGTACGCGTTGCCGTGCTTGAGCGCATCGCCCGCGCGGTCCACGCCCGGACCTTTGCCGTACCACATTGCGAAGACGCCATCGACGGTGCGCTCCGGATCGCTCTCCACGCGCTGCGTGCCGAGCACGGCAGTGCCGCCGAGTTCCTCGTTGATCGCGGGCAGAAAGCGCACGTCGTGCGACGCGAGCAGCTTTTTCGCCTTCCACAGTTGTTGATCGACCATGCCGAGCGGCGAGCCGCGATAGCCGCTGATGAAACCGGCGGTGTTGAGGTGCGCGGCGCGGTCGAGCGCGCGCTGCATCAACACGAGACGCACCAGCGCCTGCGTGCCCGTCAGGAAGATTCGGCCGCCCGTGGCGCTCAGGTTGTCGCCGAGTTGGTAGTCGGACAGCGCGGGTTCGTTGAGGCGAGGCGACAGGGCATCGGCGGGGACGCGTGCGTTCATGGTTGTCTCGTTTTTTGTATGTGAGGCGATACGTCATTTTTTGTCACCGAAAGCGGAATGTTTTTTCGCACTCGCTGCAATTCGGCAGGCGTTGAGAAACGACGCAGGCTTTTTCGAGATATGCGGGAGAAATCTGCTCGATCCGGGCGCGCGTCGGCGTAAACCCGCAGCCGTGGCGCTCGCGTGGCGGCGCTGATTAGGACTAACCTGATCGCTTCCGAAAACGAGAGAAGGCCGCCGCCGATGAAACTCTTCTACTGGCCGAAGACGCGCGCGTTTCGCGCGCTGTGGATGCTCGAAGAACTGCGCGAGCCGTATGAACTGGCGTTCGTAAATATTCGCGCGGGCGCGCAGAATGAAGCCGCGTTCAGCCGCGTCAACCCGATGTCGAAGCTCCCGGCGCTCGACGACGGCGGCGTGCGCGTGGCGGAATCCGGCGCGGTGCTGCTCTATCTGGCGGACCGGTTCCCGGACGCGCGTTTGGGCGTGCCGCCTTCGGACCCGGCGCGCGGCCGGTTCCTGCAATGGATGTTCTTCACCGGCTCATGTCTGGAACCGGCGATGGCCGAACGCATGACGGGCGCGCAGGGCAATACGTTCAGCTTTGGCTGGGGCGATCTTGCGCGCGTCGAGCATGCAGTCGAAAGCGCGCTGGAAGAAGGGCCGTGGCTGCTCGGCGAGTTGTTTACCGCCGCCGACATCCTGCTGGCGAGCACGTTGCAGATTGCGTTCGTCGCGAGGCTGATCGAGCCGCAAGGCGTGCTCTTCGATTACGTCGAACGGGCGGTGGCGCGCGAGGGCTACGAGCGCGCGGCTGAGATCGACCATCGCGAGGCGGAGCGCCTCGGACTCAGGCCGCACCCGAAAATGCCGGTGGATTAAGACGTCGAGCCGCTGGTCAGGGAAACGTGCGAGGCTTTGGAATGCCCGCGCCGGCATCGATGTCCGCGACCGCGCGCAGGTGCGCGAGCTGAACGGCTTCGTGCGATGTGGGAAGGCCGTCGTCGCCGCCGACCGTCTTCCAGTCCTGCACGGCTTTGTCCAGATGGCGAATCTCGTACTCGGCGTCCCAGCGCGGGCCCTGAAGCTCGATCGGCCTCACGTGGATGGAATAGACGCCATATAGGAAGACCTGGTCCGGCATGTCGCCTCCGATGCAGTGGGCGGCGCGCACACGCCGCGATCGCGCCAGTTACAGTTCGATTTCCCCGAGGATGCGGTGCGCGAGCGCCCGCGCTTCGTCGAGCGCTTCGTGCTCGTTTTCCGATGCAGCTTCCACTTCGTAGAGCGTCGCGTCGGGCTGCTCGCCGTCGTCGCGCGCGAGCGAGACGAGCCCCTGGAACTTGCCGCCGTCGATGGCGCGTACGCCGATCTTCGCGGTATAGATGCCTTTCGTGTAGGTCGTGTCTTCCATGATGGATTCGCCTCAAGTCCCGGGACGCAAGCATGAAATTGATGCTAGCACGCGACCGCGCGACGCGTATGACAGCGGCGCGCGCTTGCTCGATGCTTAGCCGAGCAATTCCTCGACCTCGTCGAGCGACGGCGAATGCGCGCCCGAATGACGGCACGCCGCCGCGCCCGCCGCGAGCGCGAACTTCAGATGCTCGGGCCAGCCGCCGTGACGCGCCATCAGGCTATAGAGCAGCCCGCCGATGGACGCATCGCCCGCGCCGACCGTATCCGCCACCTCGATGGCCGGCGGACGCGCGCTGAACGCTTCATCACCGGCATAAAGCGTCGCCTCCGACGAGCCGCGCGTGACGAGCACGGTGGCTTGCGGGTTCATCGCGCGCAGTTGCGCGAGCGCGTCTTCCTCGGGAATGCCGCGAAACAGCATGTGCAGGTCTTCGTCCGACACCTTGATGAGATCGGCGAGGCCCGCCATGTTGCGCAGAATCGGCTCGTAGCCGTGCTCCATAAGATTCCGATAGTTCGGATCGAAGCTGATCTTGACGCCGTGCTCGCGCAGTGTCGCGGCAAGCGCGGCGAGCGTCGCGCCGAGCGGCTGGCGCACGAGGCTGATGCAGCCGAAGTGCGCCCACTTCACGCGCTCCATCCAGCCTTGCGGGAGCTTCGCCGGATCGAAGGCGAGATCCGCGCCGTTCTCCCCCATGAAGTAATAGGTCGGCGGCTGCGTCTTGTGGACGATGGCGAGCAGCGGCGGACGCTCGACGCGCTGCATGAAGCGCATGTCGAGGCCCGCGGCGACGCTCGCGTGCCAGAGGTCGTCGGAGAAATTGTCGGTGCCGAGCGAACCGGCGCTCGCGGTCGGCAGCCCGAGCCGGGCGACGGCGCGCGCGACGTTCCAGCCCGCGCCGCCCGGACGCGACAGCCAGCTCTCGTCTCCGGTGCGGATCAGGTCGGTGAGGATGTCGCCAGCCGAGACGAACTGCGGGAAAGTGGTGTGATCGGTTGCCATCGTGCTTACCGTGAGTTGTGCGGCGAGGCGAGCGCGTTCAGCACTTCGTAGCACGCGCCCATCGTGTGATAGTCGGTCTTGCCGGCGGGACTCTTTTCGTCGCCGTACTTGCGGTTGTCGCACGTGAGAATGCGATACCACGCGCCGTAGCGGTGATCGACGAAATGCGCCCAGCTATAGCGCCAGAGTTCGTCGTAGCAGTCCCAGAAGCGTTCGCTGCCGGTGCGCGCGCCGAGAAGCGCCGCCGCCGCGAAGCTCTCCGCCTGCACCCAGAAGTACTTGTCGTGGTCGCAGATGCTGTCGTCCGGGCCGAAGCCGTAGTACAGGCCGCCGTGCCGGTCGTCCCACGCGCGGCAAAAGCCTGCATCGAACAGTTCGATGGCGCGCGGCGCGAGCCACGGCAGCGCGCGATGCCGTTCGAGAATCAGCAGCAGCTTGGCCCATTCCGTTTGATGCCCCGCCTGGAAGCCCCACGGGCGGAAGATGTTCGAGCTGTCCGATTCGTTGTAATGCCAGTCCACGGACCAGTCGCGGTGAAAATGCTCCCACACGAGGCCGTTCGACAAGCGCGCCTGCCGCAGCGTGATGTTGCCCGCGATTTTCTCCGCGCGATCGAGATAGAGCACGTGACCGGTCGCATCAAAGGCCGCGAGCAGCGCTTCGGTGGCGTGCATGTTCGCGTTCTGCCCGCGGTAGTCCGAAAGCTGCCAGTCGGGCGTGGCTTCGTCGGCGTAGAGACCCGCTTCGGCGTCCCAGAAACGGCGCTCCATCAGCGCGAAGGTTTCGTCGATCATCGGCCGCGCTTCGTCGATGCCCGCCATCGCCGCATGGGCGCACGCGAGCAGCACGAAGGCCATGCCGTAGCAGTGGCGCGTGCCGTCGAGCGTGCGCTTCTGGCCGTCGCGCCATTCGATTTCCCAGTCGTAGCCTTCGTGCGCGGCGTCCCAGTGCGCGTCGCGCAGGAAACGGAACGCGTGCCGCGCGTCGTCCAGGAACTGCCCATCGCCGAAGTGGCGGTACGCCATTGCGTAGTTAAAGACGAAGCGCGTGCTGCTGACGAGATGGCGCGTGGTGCGGTCGTAGACCGAGCCGTCGTCCTTGAAGAAATGGTAAAAGCCGCCTGAAGGGTCGCGGCCGGCCTGCGCGTAGAAAGCGAGCGTGTCCCGCACGTGCGAGAGCAGGAAGTCGCGGCTGCGGAAGTCGATCCGACCTTCCGGCGCCTGGCCCGAGGCGACGGCGGCGACGGCGGGTGAAGCGGTCATGTTCATGGCGTGCGGATGTCCTCTTTCGTGCCCGAACTCGCGCGAGCGATGAATTCCACGCTCATCAGCGAGTCGGCCTGGTCCGGCGGTGTCGAATGATCGTCGAGCAGCAATTCGACGCCTCGCCGCCCGAGTGCTTCCTTGTCCACGGCGACCGTCGAAAGCGGCGGCGCGCTGTGAGCGGCGGCGGGGATGTCGTCGAAGCCGACGAACGCGATGTCCTCCGGCACGCGCAAGCCGTGCGCGAGACAGACGCGCATGGCCGCGAGGGCCGCTGCATCGTTATAGGCGAAAACGGCGTCGGGCAGCGGATTCGATTGCGCGCGCGTCTCGGCGATCAGGCGCTCCATGGCGTCGGCGGCGGCGACATCGGCAGGTACGCCGGCCTGCGCGGTGACTTCCAGCGTCGGATCGAAGAGCAGGCCCGCATCGAAATACGCCTTGCGATACCCGAGCGCCCGCTGCGCGATACTGTGATGCGCGAGCGACCCGCCGATGAACGCGACGCGCCGCCGCCCGAGCGCGAAGAGATGCTGCATGGCGAGCGCCGCGCCCTTCGCGTTGTCGATATCGACGGAGCGAAACCCGGGCGCGCGCAGATCGATGAGCACGATGGGGCGCGCGAGCGATTGCAGATGCGCAAGCAGTTCCGGCTCGACGAAGCCCGCGACCGCGATGGCGTCGGGCGCATGCAGCCGCAGTTGCTGCGCGAGGTCTTGCGTCGGACCGGCGGTGAGCACGGACGGCACGAGACGGCGTTCGCGGCATGCATCTTCGAAGCCGTGCAGCACTTGGGAGAAGAACGGGCTGACGGCGAAATTGTTGTGCTGCCGATGCAGCAGAAAGGTCACGCGACGGATGCGCGTGCGCAACTGCGCGGAATCGTAGCCGAGGCGCTGCGCGACTTCGACGACGCGCACGCGCGTGGCCTCGGACAGCCCCGGCTGGTTCTTGAGCGCACGCGAAACCGTCCCGATGGAGACGCTCGCCGCGCGTGCGACGTCGCGGATGGTAGTGGCCATCGTGTTGTTCTCTAGGATGAGGCGAGAGCGTATGCAGGTGCAGGCGCTTGCCGGGCCGGATTGTATAGTAAAAGGGGCGTGCGACGCGTGCGGAAGCGCCTAGAGAAAACCACTAAGCCTTCTAAAAAGCGGTTCTCGGCGTCATCGTCTGTTTAGTAAAACGCTGGAAACCGACTGGGGCGGTACCGCGCGTACTCGTGCTGGCGACTGCGCTGCGGCTCGTGTCATCAGGAGGTGAATGTAACGACGTTGCTTTCCGGCGGCATCGTACGACGGCGCGTGCGCATTCGCTCGCGACTCCGTCCCCGAGAGCCATGGGACATTTGCTCGCCGATCGTCGTCGCTCAGATCGTTTCCACGCTTGCTCGCAGCGTCCGTCCCGCGAGCGATGATGCATCCGCTCGCTTCGCCGCCGCTCATATCAGGACGACTTCGTAAGGCCGCGTAAGCCTTGCCAGCGCATGTTCGGCCAAAACGGCCGCCTGTCCTGTCGCGGTGTCCGGCTCGAGCTGGCTGCGAAAAGCCTGCACCGCTCGCAGCTTGCGGGCATGCGTGGCGTGGTCCATCACGATTCGGCGGGCGCGGCCCACGGTACGCGAGTATCGTCGGGCGACGCCCAATGCCAGGTGAAAAGCGGCACTTCCACGAATGGCAGCCCCAGCGAAGCGGCGGTCGAGAACGCGGCGCGCCCGACCGCTTCGTGGTCCGAATGCCCGTCGTGACGCCAGGGCGCGAAGACGACGTCGTCCGGCTCCAGATGCTTCGCGAGAAACGCCGACAAGATCGGCTCCATCTTATCCGCGCTGCCGTGTAACAGGCCGAGCCTCGCCACCTGCACGTTTCGTAGATGCAGCCGTTGCAGCGCCTCGCGCGTTTCCATGGGACGAACGGCGGCAAGGCGCTCCGGCGGCCACTCGGTGGAATTCGGGTGACTCGCGGTGCCGTCCGTAACCGCGACGATGAAGAGGTTCCTGCTCGTCTCCGATAGCTGGGCGAGCAATGCACCCGTGCCGAGGACTTCGGCGTCCGGATGCGGCGCGATGACGACCGCGCGAGCGCCGGGCGGCACGAGCGCCGGGCGGCACGAGCTCAATCGAACGTACTTCCGGCAAGGCGCCGAGACGTCCCGATCTCTGCCATGCGTCCTCCGGCGTGCCGTGGGCGGAAGGCTCGTCTTGCCGCGTCGGCGAACTCTGCGCTTTGAGCGTAGCCATTCAATGCTCTCCTTTCACTCGCGCGCAGACTCACTCAACCGCCTTTGCGCGGCGCGGGCAAGGCCCGGCGCGGCGGGTGCCAATGCGCGATGCCGGATGACCGCGATGCGCGGCTCGTCGCAACAGGAGTTCGTGGATGTATGGCGCGCTGTGCATGGCTTTCCCCGTGGTCGCATATGCGTGATGTGACCGCAGTGTGGCAAGTCATGTACCCGAGCGATACCCGGCCGAACGACATAGGCAAAAGCGCCGGACGATAGGCATACGAACGTTGCACGACGCTGCTCGCAGTCAGGTTGTTTCGCCTATGCCGTTCGGCCGAGTCGACGTCGGGTGACCTCTGCGCTCAAATGACGAAAAGGCCGCACGGGGCGGCCTTCTTTGAAGCGAGAAGAGACGATGCAGCGATCAGCGGCGCGCGGGCGCTCCGACACTTTTGCTTTCCCGTGCGGGTTCGGCGGCGGTCCTGCGCGAGCCCCAACGCTGCGCGAGCACCGCGCACACCATCAACTGGATCTGGTGGAAGAGCATGAGCGGCAACACAACCGCCCCGACTGCGTGCGAGGCGAAGATGACCTTCGCCATCGGGATGCCGGACGCGAGACTTTTCTTCGAGCCGCAGAAGATGATGGTGATCTGATCGGCGCGGCTAAAACCGAGCCGCTTCGCGGTGAAGGCGGTGATAAAGAGCGCCACCGCCAGCAGGAGAACGTTCACGACGAGCAGGCCGAGCAGTGCCGACGCGGAGATCGAATGCCAGATGCCTTCGTTCACCGCTTCGCTGAACGCGACGTAGACGACCAGAAGAATGGAACCCTGATCGACGAACTTGAGCACCGGCTTGTGCCGATCCACCCACTTGCCGATGGCGGGCCGCAGCAATTGTCCGGCAACGAACGGCACCAGCAGTTGGAGCACGATATTGCCGACGGTGTGCCACGGCGACCCGGCGGTCGCGCCATGATTGCTCACCAGCAGCCCGACGAGCGCCGGGGTGATGAAGATGCCGAGCAGACTGGACGCCGACGCGCTGCACACGGCCGCCGGCACGTTGCCCTTGGCCATGGACGTGAAAGCAATGGACGACTGGACGGTCGATGGCAGCGTACACAGGAAGAGGATGCCGGTGTAGAGAGCGGGCGTCACGAGCGGACTGAGCACGGGCTTGAGCGCCACGGCGAGCAGCGGAAACATCACGAAGGTACTGAGCAGCACCAGAAGATGCAGGCGCCAGTGCGTCGCGCCCGCGACGATTGCTTCGCGGGACAGCTTCGCGCCGTGCAGGAAGAACAGCAGCCCGATGGCGATGTCGGTGATCCAGTTGAATGCCACCGCAGCGCTGCCGCGGCACGGCAGCAAGCTAGCGATGACGACGGTGCCGATCAGCGCCAGTGTGAAGTTGTCAGGAAGGAGTTTGGGCCGTGCCATCAAGAAAGGTCTCGCACTCGGACGCTGCCGGGCTTACAGGCCGGGCGGGCGGCAGGTTAGGGAAAACCATGATTTTCGCCTGCGGTCGATTGAATTGGCAAATTCATTCAATCGATCGATTGATTCCATTTTCGCATTAAAACACTCTGGAGCCAGGAAGGCGCTAGCAACTTGCGAGCCTCGACCGTCGTCTGGCGAACGGGAAACGCTGGTATCAATCGTCCTATGAATTGAGGCGCAACTAAGGAGATCGAAGTAAAAAAACTCTGACGTAACATGGTGTTACAACCATCGCGCCGGCATAACACTTTTTGGCTCGACTGCTGCCGCGAACGTTAATAAATTGTTGCTTGCGCTGGTCAGTGCGGCGCGCCGTCGGGTCGTTCTGCCCGATGCGCGCTTACTCCGCATGAAACTTGGCTAGCGTCCCGTTCGGCGGTTCGGCATGGCAACGCTGCGGTTGTACGGTCGGATATTCGTTTGGATGCAAGGCAGTATCGACATGGCGCCCACAGGCTTTCGCAAGACGACTCGGTTTCTCGCTTCCGCCGCGCTCCTCGGGCTCGCGGCAACGGGAACGCTCGCGCTCGCGGGACCGCGCGCCGAGTGGCTGTCCCCGGCCGTTTTCAGCGATTCCGCGTCGAGCCGCGAGTCTCTTCATGCCACCCCGGTTGCCGCCAAGGAAGGCCTCACGCCCGTGAGCGCCGAAATGCGCGCGACGCCACGCGCCGAGCAGGCCGCGCCGTTCCGTGGCACAGGCTCCATTCGCGCCGACATCACCCGCTATAACGAAGAACGCAACCTGCCGCGACCGCAGGGCCGCCCGTCGGACGACGGCCGCGCGCCCGCCGCATCGAACTTCCGCAATTGATCGACCCGTGCTTCGCTTTTCGCGCGAACGCGTGTTTCGTGGCAGTTAACGAAAAATAAAAGGCGCGTCCAGCGCGCGTGTCACGGTGACGTAATCTCACCACAATCGGGCGTCACTTTTCCTGTCAGACGTTCCCCTCTTTTTTCCGCGCAAGGACAATGCGGCCTTCGGCTTTTTGCGCGTTTTGCTTAGATTCGAAACTCCTTTCATCGCGTCGGAAGTCGCGCCGGTGCGCGCCCCCGGCCGGGCGAATCGCCTTGTTGGCATTCGCTCGACGCACTCGGCCTTTGCATGAACGAGCGCCTTGCCCGGCCTTCGCGTCACGGAGTACTCGAAACGCTATACCCGCAATAACGAGAAAGATTTTTGACCGGAGAAATGGTCCGTGAAGATGGTGCCGCTCCACACGCGATGCCTCTCGCCAGAAGCCCATTACGCCGGTCAGACGAGGCGAGCGTCACGTTCCTCGCCCGCCACGCATTTAATTTTCGACAAACGACAGGAGAGTTCATGAAGCCAACCGTCAACCGTGCGCCGCAGAAAACGGTGAAAGCAGCCGTCAAGGCCACCGCGATCGCCGCGATGATCGGCTTTTTCGCCGCAGGCGCGGCTCACGCGCAGTCGAGCGTGTCGCTGTACGGCCAGGTCGACGAATGGGTCGGCGCAACGAAGTTTCCGGGCGGCCAACGCGCATGGAATGTCAGCGGCGGCGGCATGTCGACGTCGTACTGGGGCATGAAGGGCGCCGAAGACCTCGGCAACGGCTACAAGGCGATCTTCACCCTCGAGAGCTTCTTCCGCGCGCAGAACGGCCACTACGGCCGCTTCGACGGCGACACGTTCTTCGCTCGTAACTCGTATGTCGGCATTCAGGGCCCGATCGGTACGTTCACCGCTGGCCGTCTGACCACGCAACTCTTCGTCTCGACGATTCTGTTCAACCCGTTCGTCGACTCGTATGTCTTCTCGCCGATGGTCTACCACGTGTTCCTCGGTCAGGGCACGTTCCCGACCTACACGACGGATCAGGGCGTCACCGGCGACTCCGGCTGGAACAACGCCGTTCAATACACGACGCCCGACTTCAACGGCCTCTCGGGCAGCGCGATGTACGCGTTCGGCAACAGCGCCGGCGACAATCGCTCGAAGAAGTACAGCGTGCAGTTCCTGTACTTCCACGGCCCGTTCGCGGCGACCGGCGTCTACCAGTACGTGAACTTCAACAACACGCCGGGCGATCTGCCGACCTCCAATGCGTTCACCACTCCCGGCTTCAAGAGCCAGAGCGTCGGGCAGTTGGGCGCGTCGTTCGACATGAAGTACGTGAAGTTCTTCGCGCAGTACATGTACACGAAGAACGACATCGAGCCGACCTCGTTCCACGTCAACACGGGGCAGGGCGGCGTGACGGTGCCGGTCGGCCCCGGCACAGTGATGGCGTCCTACGCATACTCGCGCAGCAACGGCGGTCTCGATCAGACGCACAAGAGCTGGGCCGTCGGCTACGACTACCCGCTCTCGAAGCGCACCGACGTCTACGCCGCGTACCTCAACGACAAGTACACGGGCATGTCGTCGGGCGACACGTTCGGCGTCGGCATTCGCGCGAAGTTCTAAGCGCAGCGCCAAGCCGCAAACGAAAACACCGCGCCGAGTGCGCGGTGTTTTTTTCCAGGCCTGCGAAACCGGCTCAACGAATCCCGAGCCGCGTCTTCGCGTCCTCATACTCTTCTTTCAGTCTCGCGACCAGTTCGGCGACGCTCGGCGTGTCGTGCATCAGGCCGACGCCCTGACCCGCGCCCCAGATGTCCTTCCACGCCTTCGCCTTGCTTGCGCCGTCGCCGAAATTCATCGCGGTTTTGTCGGATTCGGGCAGCGCGTCCGGATCGAGCCCCGCGTTCACGATGCTGCGGCGAATGTAGTTGCCGTGGACGCCCGTGAAGAGATTCGTATAGACGATGTCCGCCGCGCTCGACTCGACGATCGCCTGCTTATAGCTGTCGAGCGCATGCGCCTCGCGCGTCGCGATGAAGCGCGTGCCCATGTACGCGAGGTCCGCGCCCATCGCCAGCGCGGCGAGGATCGAGCCGCCATTGGCGATCGAGCCGGACAGCACGATAGGTCCGTCGAAGATGCGCCGCACTTCACCGACGAGCGCGAACGGCGAGGTCGTGCCCGCGTGGCCGCCCGCGCCCGCCGCGACGAGAATCAGCCCGTCGACGCCCGCCTCCAGCGCCTTCTGCGCATGGCGCAAATTGATGACGTCGTGCAGCACGATGCCGCCATACGAATGCACCGCGTCGATCATCTCCTTGACCGGCGCGCGCAGGCTCGTGATGAAAATCGGGACCTTGTGCTCGACGCACACGCGCACGTCGTGCTCGAGCCGCGCGTTCGACTGGTGCACGATCTGATTCACCGCAACCGGCCCGATCGCCGCATCCGGGTTCGCCGCCTTGTGTTCTGCAAGCGACGCCTGAATCTGCGCGAGCCATTCATCGAGCAATTCGGCCGGCCGCGCGTTCAACGCGGGAAAGGAGCCGACGATCCCCGCCTTGCATTGCGCGAGCACGAGTTCGGGATAACTGACGATGAACATCGGCGAGCCGATAACGGGAAGCGTCAGATTTTCGAGGACGGCGGGAAGGGCCATGAGACGAGTCTCCTGATGTGTCATCTCGTTCGACGCAGCATAAGAATGCCCCGAAGCGATGATTAGGAACGATCGTTCGATTATAGGCAGCGCGAGCTTTCTGTGAACCGGGGCAAATCCGAGTGAATCCTCGGTTTTCGCGCAATTCGGGCGTTGCACAAGTGAGCATTCGAAGCGCCACGCCTACAATGACCCGCACAGTAACAACAAGAACGCATCATGTCTTTCGCCGCCTTCGAGCCCTTTACAGTCGACGCTGCGGGCGTCGGGATCGCCGGCATGAAGGGCGGCGACGGCCCGCCGCTTCTGCTGCTGCACGGCCATCCGCAGACGCACGAAATCTGGCACAAGTGCGCGGACGTTCTCGCGCGCCACTTCACGGTGATCGCGACGGATCTGCGCGGCTACGGCGCGTCCGCGAAGCCCGAGAGCGACGAACAGCACACGCCGTATTCCAAGCGCGCGATGGCAGCCGACCAGGTCGCGGTGATGCGGCACTTCGGCTTCGACCACTTTCTCGTGTGCGCGCACGATCGCGGCGCGCGCGTCGCGCATCGCATGGCGATGGACTTCCCCGATGCCGTCGATCGCCTGATGCTGCTCGATATTGCGCCGACGCTCGCCATGTACGAAGCGACCGACCGCGAGTTCGCGACCGCGTATTTCCACTGGTTTCTGCTGATTCAGCCGTCGCCGCTGCCGGAGTTACTCATCGGCGGCAATCCGAACGCGTATATCGACCGCGTGATGGGCAATCGCCACGCGGGGCTCGCGCCGTTCGCGCCGCACGCGTTGCAGGCGTATCGCGATTCGCTCGCCCAACCGGGCGCGGTCTACGCCATGTGCGAAGACTATCGCGCGTCCGCGAGCATCGATCTGGAACATGATCGCGCCGATCTGGAGCGCGGGCTCAGGATCGCGTGTCCGTTGCGCGTGTTGTGGGGCGAAGAGGGCGTGATCGAGCGATGCTTCGACGCGCTCGCAGAATGGCGGCGCGTCGCACGCGACGTGAGCGGCCGCGCGCTGCCGTGCGGGCATTACATTCCCGAGGAACAGCCGGACATGTTGATCGAAGAGATGCTGGCCTTCTTCGACACAACGGCTTGACGGGCGAGCGCCCGTCAACCATCTGTAGGGAAAGCACCGATGCACGGGGTATATCGTCGGGTTAGGATCGACTCGACGTTGATCACGTCTATGTTCGCCGCTTGCCGTAGCTGACAAGCGGCTTTCTTTTTGGCCTCACGTCTTCTACGCGATGGCCACGACGCCCGCCTCCATCTTCACTGCGCCCGCCTGCGCCAGTTCCCCGACGATCTTCTCCAGCAACGCGCGGCGCTCGCCCGGCGCCGCAAGCGCATTCGCGGCGGCGCGCATGGCGCGGGCGGTCGCGGTCGTGGCGATGAGGGCGTCGAAACTCATCGCGCGCACCTCCATCAGCTTGAATACGATCAGCACTTTCAGCGCGTTCTTCGCGTTGCGTGCCGGATCGGCCTGCAAGTAATCGAGCCGCGACGAAGCGACCTCGAGTGCGCGCGCCACATCCGTGAACGGCGCGCCGTGACCGGGAATCACGAGACCGACGTCGAGCTGCGCAATGAGATCGAGCACCGCGCGCTCTTCGGCGAAGCCGCTCGCGCCTTCCAGTTCCGGAAAGATCACGCCGAAGCCGTTCTCCCAGAGCGCGTCGGCGCTGATGAGCACGCGGGCGTCGGCGCAATAGAGCATCAGCGAATGCGGATGATGCCCCGGCGCGCCGAGCACGGACCACGACAGGCCGCCGAGCGTGAGCGTCGCGCCGCTCGCGATGGTGCCCGTGAACCCGAAACGGTCGCACCGCTGGCCGGTCGCGTTGAAGGTCAGCGCGTATTCGTTCCATTCGCGCACGGCGTCGGCGTCGGCGGCGGGGATCAGCGTGTCGCACGCATACGTTTGCTGAAGCAGCGCGTTGCCGCCGCAATGGTCCGAGTGAAGATGCGTGTTGACGATGAGATCGAGCTTGCGCGCGCCGAGCTTCTGCCGGACCAACGCCAACGTTTGCGGGGCGTGCGAGACGTAGCCCGTATCGACGAGCGCCGCGCACTCCTCGCTCGAAAACAGCACGTTGTTGGACGAGAGCCAGCCGCGCTCGAAGACGGTCATGGAGTCGGGTAGCACGTTCACGGCGTGGTCTCCTTCGGCATGACGACAATGGTCGCCGTCGCCTTCATCACGGTTTCGCCGAGTTGATTCTGGGCGCCGCCTTCGAGCTTCGTTAGATCGCCGCCGAGGCTCGCCTTCCACTTCGCCTCGATGACCTGCCAGCGCATGGTGAGCACGTCGCCGGCTTTCACGGCGCGCGTGAGCTTGATGCCAAATTCCAGGCCGAGCGGCTGCGCGTATCGCGCGAAGTGATCGGCGATCATCGCCATGAGATGCGCGGTCGGCTGCGTGCCGGACGCGATGAGCGCGCCGAAGCGGCTCGCGCGCGCATAGGCTTCGTCGTGATGCAGCGGGTTCGTGTCGTTGACGAGCGTCGCGAACTGGCGAATGGAATCGGCGGGCAGCGCGAGCGTCGCCTCGAACGATTCGCCCAGCATCACGACGCGCGCGCCTTGCCGGCGGCTCTCGATGCGCGCGAGCACGCTGCGTTTCGCGGCGTCGTCATACGCGCTCCATTCCGCGATTTCGCCGATGGTGCGAAAGCAGCCGTCGCAGAAGCCTGTTTGCGGATTCATGCGGCACACATCGACGCAGGGCGACGGCACGCCGTTCATTGCGCGGCTGTCTCGCGCAGCGCGACATCGGCGACCGGGGCGCCGGTCAGGTCGACCAATTCGCGCGGCGACAGGTTGAAGACCGCATGCGGATGCCCGGCCGCGGCCCACAGGCTGTCGAGCGCGAGCAGGTCTTCGTCGATCAGCGTGACGGGCTCGACGGCATGCCCGATGGGGCACACGCCGCCGATCGCGTAGCCGGTCTTCTCGCGCACGAACTTCGCGTCGGCGCGGGCGAGTGCGCCGACGCGCGCCGCGATTTTCGCTTCATCGACGCGATTCGCGCCGCTCGCGATGACGAGCACGGGCGCATCGTCTTCGCGGCGGCGAAAAAGAATCGACTTGGCGATTTGCGCGATGGAGCAGTCGAGCCCGGCCGCCGCTTCGGCCGACGTCTTGCCGGTCTCCGGCAACATCACGACCGGATGCGGATGGCCGCGTTCCTGCAACAGCAGCGCGACGCGGCGCGCGGAATCGGGCAGGGCTTCGACAGGAGTCGGTTCGATCATGGTGTTCCCCTTCTGGACGCCGCTTAGACGCAGACTTCGCCGCTCTTCTTCTTCGCGAGCAACGCGCGGCCCGCGCGCGAGGCGCTCGGCTTGCCGATTGCGCGCGAAATGAAGTCGCCGATCTGAACGAGTTCATCGAGATTCACGCCCGTTTCGATGCCGAGTCCGTCCATCAGATACACGACGTCTTCGGTCGCAACGTTTCCGGTCGCGCCTTTCGCATACGGACAGCCGCCGAGCCCCGCCACCGACGCATGGAAAATCTCGATGCCTTCGAGCAGCGCCGCATAAATGTTGCCGATGGCCTGGCCGTAGGTATCGTGAAAATGGCCGGACAGACGCTCGCGCGGGAACACCTTCGACGCCGCCGCGACCACTTCGCGCGTGCGCTTCGGCGTGGCGACGCCGATGGTATCGGCGATATCGATCTCGTCGCAGCCGAGCGCCTTCATCCGCTCGATCACGTCCACGACCGACGCCACGCTCACTTCGCCCTGATACGGACAGCCGAGCGCGCACGAGATGCTCGCGCGCAGCCGCATGCCGGCGTCCTTCGCGGCTTTCGCAACCGGCTCGAAACGCGCGATGCTCTCCGCGATGCTGCAGTTGATGTTCTTCTGCGAGAACGCCTCGCTCGCCGCGCCGAAGATCACGACTTCGTCGGCTTTGGCTTCGAGCGCGCCTTCGAAGCCGCGCATGTTCGGCGTGAGCACGGAGTAGATGGTGCCCGGACGGCGCTCGATGCCCGCCATCACCGCGGCGGCGTCGGCCATTTGCGGCACCCACTTGGCCGATACGAACGACGTCGCCTCGACATTCACGATGCCCGCACGCGCGAGCCGGTTCACGAGTTCGATCTTGGTTTCCGTGGCGACGAATTCCTTCTCGTTCTGCAGACCGTCGCGCGGCGCGACCTCGACGATTTTCACTTTGGCGGGAAGCATGGCTGTCTCCTGTCTCCTTCGTATAGGCCGGCGCGATTCAATAACCGCGCTTGAAATCCACGATGCCGCTGATCGCTTCGCCGCGCGCGAGCGCCTTGATCTTCGCGGCGATCTGCACGACGCTCTCCTCGCGTAACGTCTCCGCCGAGATGTGCGGCGTGATGCCGATGCGCGGATGCCGCCAGAACGGATGATCGCGCGGCAGCGGCTCGGTATGAAACACGTCGAGCATCGCGCGGGCGAGTTGGCCGCTGTCGAGTGCGGCGAGCAGATCGGCATCGACCAGATGCGGGCCGCGCGCCACATTCACCAGATATGCGCCGCGCGCGAGCTTGCCGAACGCGCGAGCGTTCAGGATACCTTCGGTATCCGGCGTATGCGGCAGCAGGTTGATGAGCACCTTCGCGTTTTCGAGGAACGCGTCGAACTGCGCGGGACCGGCGAAAAAAACCTCGACGCCTGCGATGTCCTTCGGCGTGCGGCTATAGCCGCGCACCGGCACGCCAAGCAGGACGAGCGAACGCGCCACTTCCGCGCCGAGCACGCCCAGACCCAGCACGCCGACCGTGAAGGTCTTACGCGCATGTTGCGGCAGCTTCTGCCAGCGGCCTTCGCGTTGCAGAGCTTCGTATTCGTCGAAGCGGCGCATGAAGCGCAGCACCGCGTAGTTCGCGTATTCGGCCATCTGCTGCGCCATGCCGGTGTCTTCCAGCCGCACGAGCACGGCGTTGGGCGGCAGGGTGCCGGGCTCCTTGCGCTCGACATCGAGAATGGCATCGACGCCCGCGCCGAGATTGAACACCGCCTTTAGATCCGGCCGATTCGCGAACAGCTCGCGCGGCGCGCGCCACACGACCGCATAGTCGGCGGGCGCGGTGTCGCCCGGCTGCCAGACGCGCACGTCGGCTTGCGGCAGTTCGCGGGCGAAGTCGCCAAGCCACGCGTCCGTGTCCGTGTTCTCTTCGTGGAAGATGATTTTCATGCGGCTCATTTCGCGAACAACTGGCCGATGTCGTTGAATGCCTTGAATTCGAGCGCGTTGCCGCAGGGATCGAGGAAGAACATCGTGGCCTGCTCGCCGACTTCGCCCTTGAAGCGGATATGCGGCTCGATGATGAACTTCGTCCCCACGCCTTTCAGGCGCTCGGCGAGCGCGTGCCAGTCGCTCATCGAAAGCACGACGCCGAAGTGGCGCACCGGCACGGCGTCGCCATCGACGGCGTTCTTTGGGGCGGGACGCGCCTCGTCGGGCGAAAGGTGCGCGACCAGTTGATGCCCGAAGAAATCGAAATCGACCCAGTCGGGCGAACTGCGGCCTTCGGGGCAGCCGAGCAACTCGCCGTAGAACGCGCGGGCGTTCTCGAGGCTCGTGACGGGAAAGGCCAGGTGAAACGGCTGCAGCGTGCGTTGCGTCCTGGAATGGTCCGCGTGCTCGAAGCGGCCGGCGGATTCATCGGGTAGATCGGACATGGTGCCTCCCTGTGACGATTCGGATCATTTTACGGTGACGGCGCGCCCGGCGCGCGGCTTCGAATAACCAAATGACGATTGAATCGTTCGCGGCGGCGCTGCATCACGCGAGAATGAAGCCTGAATCGAAAGCAGCCGAGGCACGCATGAACATGAACGACGAACCCTTGCGGCGGCCCGTGCTCGTGACCGTGCCGGGACTGCATGGCAGCGAAGGCGCGCACTGGCAGAGCTGGCTGGAGCGGCAATACGTGGACGCGTCGCGCGTCGAGCAGGCCGACTGGGACGCGCCGCATCTCGACGAGTGGGCGCGCGCTGTCGAAACGCGGCTCGATGCCTTGCAGCGGCCCGTCGTGCTGGCCGCGCACAGCTTCGGCTGTCTCGCGGTCGCCCATGCGTTCAGGCGAGCGCGCAGCCGTGCGCTCAACCGCGTGAGCGGCGTACTGCTGGTCGCGCCGGCGAGCCCTGACAAGTTCAGGCTCGCGGGGTATTTCGAGCCAGCGCGCCTTGCCGTGCCGTCGGTTCTCGTCGGCAGCGAAACGGACCCGTGGATGCCCGTCGACCGGGCGCGCGACCTCGCGCAGCATCTCGGCAGCGCGTTCGTGAATTTCGGCGATGCCGGGCACATCAACACGGCGGCGGGCTTCGGTCCGTGGCCGCACGCGAAGTATCTCGTCGATACGCTCGCGCATTACGCGCCGCGCGAAGCGAACGGCGAGCGCGAGCGGTTGCAGCGTGAACATGCGTATGGCTGATGCTTCTCCGCGCATTCGATAACATAGATGGCCGCCTCCGAGCGGCCTTTCGCTTTTGATGACGGGGAGACTCATGGCGGCATTCAGGCAAGTCGCGCTCGCGACATTGATCATGGCGACGGGCGTCGCGCACGCGGACACCACGCTGCTCAACGTCTCTTACGACGTGACGCGCGAGCTATACAAGGACATCGACGCGGCGTTCGTCGCGGACTACAAGAAGCGCACGGGCGAGACCGTGTCAGTGAGACAGTCGCATGGGGCGTCGAGTGCGCAGGCGTTGTCCGTGATGCAGGGCTTGCAGGCGGATGTCGTGACGATGAACCAGCCGAACGACATCGACCTGCTCGCCGAGCGCGGACAGCTCGTGCCGGCCAACTGGCGCACGCGCCTGCCGAACGGCAGCGCGCCGTACACGACGACGATGGTGTTTCTCGTGCGCCACGGCAATCCGAAACACATCAAGGACTGGAGCGATCTCGCGCGGCCCGGCGTGCAGGCGATCATCGCGAATCCGAAGACATCGGGCAACGGACGCTACACGTATCTCGCGGCGTGGGGCTACAAGAAGCAGCAGGGCGCGACCGATGCGCAGGCGCAGGACTTCGAGAAAGCCATTTTCGCGAACGTGCCGGTGCTCGACACGGGCGGGCGCGGCGCGACGACGACGTTCACGCAGCGCGGCATCGGCGACGTGCTCGTGACGTTCGAGAACGAAGTGGGATTGATCGAAACCGGCGCGGGCGCGAAGGATTTTGACGCGGTGTATCCGTCGTCGAGCTTGCTGGCGGAGCCGCCGGTGTCCATCGTCGACAAGGTGGTGGACAAGCGCGGCACGCGCAAGCAAGCGCAGGCGTATCTCGACTTCCTATACGGCCCGCAAGCGCAGGAGATCATCGCGCAGCACCACTTGCGGCCGCGCAACGCGGACGTGCTCGCGAAGCATGCAAGCGAGTTCAAGCCGCTGAAGACGTTTACGGTGGAGCAGGTGTTCGGGAGTTGGCAGAAGGCGCAGCAAACGCATTTTGCCGATGGGGGGACGTTTGATCAGGTGGTGGCGGAGAAGAAGTGAGATCGGCGCGCGGCCGGCAATCGACTCAGCGAGGCTGACGAAGCAAGGGCTGGCTTACCTTTTAACGCCCGCATCAAGGGGACTGCGCGTCGCTCATTGCACATCTTCAATGATCCGAGTTCGGCAGTCCTCAAGCGACCTATTGTCGTAGTGCTCTATCCCATACGCGTACTTGCACAACACAGCAAGGTCGCTTCGAACTTGAGGCGATAACCGGTTGACGGGCGATGGATCACCTTCATTCGCGAAAGGGTTGATGAACGCTCTCTCGCGCGTCAGGCCTTTCTTGATGAAGTAGACGGCGTGTTCCTCGTGATCGATTGACGAGTAGTAGTAGCCGACGCCCAAGTAAAACCAGAGCGATAGCAATGCGGCAACGCCGAGGAGCACGGTTGCCACCTTTCTTCTCTTCATGAGCCGTTCGCTTGCGGCGCAGATAGCGATAGTTCTGTGCGTAGCAGCTTGACCACGTCCATTCCGAGGTTGCCTGGGCATGCTCGTCCCTTATGCGTTGCAAGCTGTTGATACTCTCGATGGCCGCCTAACCGCTCGATATGGAAGAAGTCCATGAGCACGCTACACAGCGCGCGGCACGCCGTAATCTGACGGTGTGTTGGCTCGTCGTGCCAAACTACAACTCGATCCGTGAGGATTCCGCCGATATTTTTGAGCTTGTTCGGAAGTGACAGGCGACTGTATTCCTGGTCGTACGCCTCCCCTGCCTGTACGAGATCGGCGAGAAGAACGATTCCCAACTTTCCGGTGTTATCGCCAGCAACGTGTTCGCCGGTGAACCTCACGTCTCGGGCCTCGTAGATTTCGCCCTGGCACGATATCGCATAGTGATACCCTGCATCGTCGAACGGCGGGCTCCTTCCCATATCCTCCGCCTGTACACGTTGCATCTGCTGAATGGAAGGCGAACCGCACGAGTAACTGCGGCCCGCGTGATGCAGCACGATGTCGTGATAGTCCCAATGACTCTCGCGCAACGCTCCTCTCGGCGGTTTCGCGTGCCATGCGGAACGCTCGATCAGAGGGTAGCCGCTGCGGGCCAGCGCGTTGATAACCGCCTTCCGAGTCGCGCCTTGATTGTTTACCGTAATTGCAGCGGCCGTGTCGCGGCTGTTGCCTGCGGCAGTATGCGCTGTCGTCCAATGGCTAATCTCATAGTCCGACGCCACTTCAGTCTCCTTGCACTGGAATCAGCTTGCGCTTGGGAGATGAAAACACGACGTGTAAATCAATACTTTGTGGACCGTCGGTTTCGACCATCGCGAAGCCATTCCCATCCGTCTTAGATGCGTGTTCGACGCCCGATACAACGGCGATGAAATTTTGGTGTCGCAAAGGAAGGCCGCTCGCACTGTCCCGCACGCAGAACCAAGCAGCGCATGTTGAGCGTTGTTTGTTTTGGCGCCCAGCGCTTTGGGCTGAACCTGCCGCGATCGCCGTAGCGCCGACCACGCCAAGGCTTTCTGCGAGATCGTCGTACCAAGCCTCTCCTGCGAGCCGCGCGAAGAGACGTGGATACTCGGCGCAGTCACAGACAACTACGTCATTGTCCAGAGCTATCTCGCTGCCGCCAATGGTCATGCGACGCGGACCCCCGTCTTTCGCGATGTAACCCGTGGTCCGGCAGACCGGACAGTAGGCAGACCCATTAATAAGTGCCGCTCGCGTTCCGGCATCGCCCAACGTAAAAAGCGGCCCTATGCCGGAGCAGATCTGGCCTCCATTACTCAACATGTCGCCGACGACAGCTATTCGGCGCATCATCAGAAGAGCTCGGACGACGATTCGTTCTGCTTGATTTGTGGCATGTATCGCGATCCTGTACCCAAACGCTTCGCGTCTTAAACGAAACCATCAGAATACGACAACAGCGAAAGGCCGCAAGTAAAGGTCGGTTGAGGTTTGTCGAAATCGTCAAACTGTGACGACATGGGGAAGTCCCGCCCGGTCACAGTCTTCAGCGTTTCGCCGAATAAGACCCGCGGGGCTCGCGACCATCGACGCAAGCCCCGCCATCAACGCTTATTCCCCGCAGTGCCGCGCCGCCGTATCCTGCGCCGCTTCCGCGCGCATCCCGAGCCGCTCGATGAGCTTCCGGTCCGCTTCCGCCTGCGGATTACTCGTCGTCAACAGTTGATCGCCGTAGAAGATCGAATTCGCGCCCGCCGCAAAGCAAAGCGCCTGCAACGCCTCGTCCATCTGTTCGCGACCCGCCGACAGACGCACCATCGCCTTCGGCATCGTGATGCGCGCCACCGCGATCGTGCGCACGAACTCGAAGGGATCGAGCGCCTCCGTGCCGGTCAGCGGCGTGCCCGCGACCTGCACGAGATTGTTGATCGGCACCGATTCCGGATACGGCTCCATGTTCGCGAGCTGCGAGATCAGCCCGGCGCGTTCGCGACGCGATTCGCCCATGCCCACGATCCCGCCGCAGCACACGTTGATACCCGCGTCGCGCACGTGCTCCAGCGTGTCGAGGCGATCCTGATACGTGCGCGTCGAGATGATCTGGCCGTAGAACTCCGGCGACGTGTCGAGGTTATGGTTGTAGTAATCGAGGCCCGCATCGCGCAGCGCCTGCGCCTGATGCGACTCCAGCATGCCGAGCGTCACGCACGTTTCGAGGCCCATCGCCTTCACGCCGCGAATCATTTCCTTGATCGGCTCCAGATGGCGGTCCTTCGGATTGCGCCACGCTGCGCCCATGCAGAAGCGCGTCGCGCCGTTGGCTTTCGCGGTTTCGGCGGCCTTCAGCACGGCATCGACTTCCATCAGCTTGTCGGCCTTCACGCCCGTTTCGTGATGCACGGACTGCGGGCAATACGCGCAATCTTCCTCGCAGCCGCCCGTCTTGATCGACAACAGCGTGGAAAGCTGCACGGCGTTCGGATCGAAATGCTCGCGATGCACGGTCTGCGCGCGATACAGCAAATCGTTGAACGGCAGTTCGTAGAGCGCGACGACATCCGCGACGCGCCAGCGCGCGGGCGCTTGCGTTTGCGCCGGCGTTTGCGGTTGTGCTTGAGCGTGTTGAGCGGTGCCGGCAGTGAGAGTCTGCGTCATGTGAGTTCAGTCCTTGAGATGAAGCGTGTCGAGCAGCGTGCGCACGTCGAGATCATCGGCGGCGAGCGCCGCATCGCGCGACGTGAGATGCGGGATCACGCCGAGGAGCGGCGCGGCGATGCGTTGTTTCAGCGTGGCGATGTTTTCTTCGGGATACAGCATATTCGGATCGACGCGATTGGCCACCCAGCCCGCAAGCGTCAGCCCGCGCGCAGCAATCGCTTCGGCGGTGAGCAGCGCATGGCTGATGCAGCCGAGCCGCATGCCGACGACGAGCACCACCGGCACGTTCAGCGCGACGGCGAGATCGGCGGTGTCGTGCGTTTCGTCGAGCGGCACGCGAAAGCCGCCGACGCCTTCCACCACGACGATATCGGCGAGCGTCGAAGCCTCACGATGCGCCTCCACGATGCGCCCGATATCCAGCGCGATGCCTTCGCGCGCGGCCGCGATATGCGGCGCGATCGGCTCGCGCATCATGAACGGCGTGCGCATGTCGGGCGGCAGCGCGACGGTCGCGGCGGCGTCCAGTTGGTCGGCGTCTTCGTTGTGCAGCACGCCGTCGCGCATGACGGCGCCCGAGGCGATCGGCTTCATCGCGGCGGCGCGAAGCCCGTGGTGCGCGAAGCCGTGCAGCAGCGCGCAGGAGACGAACGTCTTGCCGATCTCCGTATCGGTTCCGGCGACGAAAAGGGATAAAGCGGTCATAGCGTATTCAATGCGTGGTCGAGACGGTCGAGGTCTTCGCGGCTGTGCGCGGCGGAAAGCGATATGCGCAGGCGCGACGTGCCGGACGGCACCGTCGGCGGTCGAATGGCGGGCACCCAAAGGCCCTGCGCGTCGAGCGCGGCGGCAATGGCGAGCGTCTCGTCGTTGCCGCCGATCACGAGCGGCTGCACCGCTGTCTCCGAATCCACCGGAAGCCAGCGCGTGCGCCTGAGCATGGCGCGCGTAGTGTCGATCAAAGACGCGAGATGCCCGCGGCGCGCGTCGCCTTCATCGCCGGCAATGATTTTGATGCTGGCCGACACCGCATGCGCGACCGCAGGCGGCGCGGCCGTCGTGAAGATATACGGACGCGCGCGCTGCACGAGCCATTCGATGACCGTGGCGTGTGCCGCGACGAACGCGCCCGCGACGCCCGCCGCCTTGCCGAGCGTGCCGACATAGACGAGATGCGGCGAGTGCAGCGCGAAGTGCGCAAGCGCGCCGCGACCTTGCGGGCCGAGCACGCCGAAGCCGTGAGCATCGTCGACGACGAGCCACGCCCCGTACTTCTCCGCCAGCTCGACGAGACGCGCGAGCGGCGCAATGTCGCCGTCCATGCTGAAGACCGTGTCGGTGACGATGAGTTTCGTCGCGGTCTCGTCGCGCGAGGCGTCCAGCATCGCGTCGAGCGCAGCCACGTCCGCATGGGGATAAATCTGCGTCTGCGCGCGGGAAAGCCGCACGCCGTCGATCAGCGACGCGTGATTCAGCGCGTCCGAGAACACGAGCGTGCCGCGCCCGGCCAGCGTCGTGAGCACGGCGAGATTCGCCATGTAGCCGGTGCTGAAGTAGAGCGCGCGCGGGTCGTCGACGAAGCCGCCCGAGAATGCGGCCAGATCGTCTTCGAGTTGAGCATGGGCGCGCGAATGGCCGCCCAGCAAATGCGAACCTCCGCTGCCCGCGCCGTAAAGCGCAGCGCCTTCGGCGAGCGCCGCGCGGATCGCTTCGTGCGCGGCCAGGCCGAGATAATCGTTGCTCGCGAAGCCGATCATCGCGCGGCCATCGACGGTCATGTGCGCCGAATTCGCCCCGTCGATGATCCTGCGACGGCGGCGCAAATCGCGTGCATCGATATCGGCGAGACCTTCGTTCAGCGTGTCGAAAAGCGCCTGCGTGGTGTCGTTCATGCGGCGCACTCCGCGAGCGTGGCGTCGAGCGTATCCAGCGTGCGCTGCGCGAGCAACGCGAGTTCGTCGTCGGAGAGAATGTACGGCGGCATCATGTACACCGTCTTGCCGATGGGGCGCATCAGCAGTTCGCGCTGCAACGCGTTCGCGAAGAAGCGCCGCGAGAACGCGCGGTCTTCGGTATCGACATCGAACGCGAAGATCGTGCCGCGCTCGCGGAAGTTGCGCGTGCGCGCGTGCTTCGCGAGCGGCTGCGACGCTTCGCGCAGTAGCGCCGATTTGCGGCGATTTTCGGCGAGCACGTTCGCGCTTTCGAACAAGTCGAGCGTCGCGAGCGCGGCGCGGCACGCGAGCGGATTGCCAGTGTACGAATGCGAATGCAGGAAGCCGCGCGTGAGGTCGTCGTCGTAGAAGGCGGCGTAGATTTCATCGCGCGTGAGCACGAGCGAAAGGGGCAGATAGCCGCCGCTGATGCCCTTCGAAAGGCATACCAAGTCCGGCCATATGCCTGCCTGCTCGCACGCGAAGAAGGTGCCGGTGCGCCCGCAGCCGACCGCGATTTCATCCGCGATCAGGTGCACGTCGAACTCGTCGCAGAGCGCGCGCAGGCGCGTGAGATACGACGCGTCATACATCGCCATGCCTGCCGCGCACTGCACGAGCGGCTCGACGATCACGGCGGCGAGATGCGTCGCGCGTTCGGCGAAGAGCGCGCGCATCGCGTCGATCGCTTGGTCCACGCCCGCAGCCGGCGACGCGACCACATGCGCATGACGAATCAGCGGATCGTATGCGTCCTTGAACAGCGCGACGTCCGTCACGCCGAGCGCGCCGACGGTTTCGCCGTGATAGCTGTTCGCGAGACAGACGAACTCGCGCTTCTCGCTCTGGCCGCGATTACGCCAGAAGTGAAAGCTCATTTTCAGCGCGATCTCGACCGCCGACGCGCCATCCGATGCGAAGAACGCGTGGCCGAGCGTCTGTTGCGTGAGCGCGGAAAGGCGCTCGGCCAGTTCGACGGCGCTCGCGTGTGTGCAGCCCGCGAGCATCGCGTGTTCCAGCGTGTCGAGTTGATCTTTGAGCGCGCGGTTGATGTCGGGATTCGCGTGGCCGAAAAGATTGACCCACCACGAACTGATGGCGTCGAGATAGCGGTTGCCCGCCGGATCGTAGAGCCACGCGCCCTGGCCGCGTGCAATGGGCACGAGCGGCATGCGCTCGTGATGCTTCATCTGGGTACACGGGTGCCACACGGCGGCGAGCGAACGCGCGACCCAGTCTTGATTGGCTTCTGTGTTCAAAACGGCTCCCAGGCCCGCGCGAGCGCGAACCGGTACATCGGGCAGGCGCGGCGGCCTGCGCTTTTCAAGGAAACTGCGCGAGACTGTCGCGCGCTGCAATTATCCCGAAATTGAGCGCGGCCTTCGCTTTTCGCCCACGTTTTGGACAATAGAGCCGCGCGCATCCGACGTGCGAAAACACACTTCGGCGCACAACGTCGCTGAACGCGACGCTTAAAAGAGGCATTGCCGCCGCAAGATGCAAAAACGCCGGCGCAGCGGCCGGCGTGTCTGGCGGTGTCGAGTGCGCGTGTTCAGCGCGAAGCCGTCTGCGTGTCGGCGGACTTGTCCTTCCAGACCACCGCGTTATCGACCGCGTACAGCCTGCACGGGTCGCTGCTCTGCTTCTGACAACCGGCAATGGCCACGGCCATCGGATCGTCGCCGCCTTCCGCCCATGACCACGCGCCCGAGTCCGACACGGCGAACGCGCGGCTCGAATACTGGTTCAGGAAATTGCGATACCCGGCGCGGCCGTTTTCATCGACGAACGGGACAGACTGCACCGCGTCGAGGCTCGCGAAATCTGTCGCGTTCGGCGCGTGCGGCTCGGCGACCTGATACTGCACGGTGGTCGGCATGCCGATTTGCGCGAGAAACGCCTTCACGCGCGGCCACCAGACCTGCACGCCGTCGCGATCGCCGACGAGCCGGTGTGCGTCGTTCTTGTAGTTGCCGAAGTCGATCATGTTCGCGCGCGCGCCGTGCGAGACGAACGCGGCATACATCTGCGATGACAGATCGCCTTGCCAGACCGAATCGTTATCGCCGTAGAGCCACAGCGACGGCAGGCGCACGTTTTCGCCGTAAGCGCCGAAGGCATCGACGAGATTCTTCTGCCAGCCCGCGCATTCGTCCTGACGCAAGCCGCCCGAGAAATTGATGAGACCGCGCACGCCCGGCGCGGACAGCGCATCGCGCGCGCCGTAAGCGATGGTCGTCAGCCCGCCGTGCGACGTGCCCGCCACCACGATATGCGTCTTGTCGATGTATGGCTGCGCGCTCATGTACTCGACAGTGGCGGCGACATCGCGCGCCTGCGCAAAGCCGTTCGCTTCGACGTTGCAGCCGTGGCCCGCGTAGTCGCCGCCGGAGCCTGCGAAGCCGCGGCGGTTCGGCACCACCACGACATAGCCGTGGCGCACGAACTCACGCGCGAGCGCGACCGGCCGGTTGCGCGGCTGGGCGTGCGAATCGCCGGGGAGCTTGCCGTGATTGAAGACGATCATCGGAAACGGACCCGCGCCGTCCGGCTTGAACACGGTGGTTTCGAGCGCGATGTCGTCTTCCGGCACGTCGATGACCGTTTCGTTCAGGCCGTTCGCGACCACCGGCAGGCGCGCGTCGAGCGCATCGGGAATCTGGCTGAAGACAGGTGCCGTGAGCCCTTCGGATTGGCGGATGCCGCCGATCGGTTCGGCGTGGACGACGGACGTGACAAGCGACGCCGCGAGCGAGCACGCCATGCTGCATCCGACCAACCAGGTTCTGATCGCCATCCGTGAACTCCGACCGCACTCATCGATATGTTGATATGACGCGGGCCCGGAAACGCCGGTTGAAGTCACAAGCTGGCCGCGCTGCTGATGATGAGCAGTATCGAATGCCGGGCTTTGGAGTCATGCCTCGATAAGGCATGACAAATGGCTTCAGACTGGAAAAAACGGGTTGCCGCATTTGGCCGGGCGCGAGAAATGACAGCGCCTGACGCAAACACAGATTACCCGCTCAAAATTGCACTGCACAATAAAGGAAACCCCGTAACCGCTTAACCTGAAAGGGAAACTTCAGGAAATTAATACCGCGTCATATTAAGCGAAGATTTACTTCTCGATGCTTCTTCCGTCGATATAAATCCAATGCCCATCAGCATTGCGCGTAAAACGGCTGGCTTCATGCAGACGATGCGCGCGCCCGCCGACCTTATACCGCGCGACGAATTCCACCTCTTCGTGATCGCCGTCGATCACCGTGTGGCGCTTGATCTGCAAGCCGAGCCAGCGGGTGCCGTCGCCGTAGGCGTCGAGATCCGGCGGGCAGTTTTTGGCGTCCCACGTCGCGCGCAGATAGGCGGTGTCGCCGAGCACATAGGCGCTGTAGCGCGAACGCATCAACTCCAAGGCGTTCGCCGGAAAAGCATGACCGTCGATGAAACGGCCGCAGCATTCTTCGTAGCGCGGTGCGCGCGTGTTCGGGCGCTGCGACATTGATGCGCCGCCGCAAGGACACTCCGCCGGCTTCATGCATCGACTCCCGGCATTTCGACATGGCCCGGCTGATTGCGCACGCGTTCCAGCCACGCGCGAATGGCCGGATAGCGCGACAGATCGAGCCCCGCTTCGTCCGCCACGTGCGTGTAGGCGTACAGCGCGATGTCGGCCACCGTGTACCGCTCGCCGACGAAGAACGTGCGCGTCGCAAGATGCTGCTCCATCACGTCGAGCGCGCGATACGAACCGGCGGTCTTCTCGGGCAGACGCGGATCGTCCGGCTGCTTGAGGAACTCGCGGATAAAGCGCGCCACCGCCACATACGGCTCGTGGCTGTACTGCTCGAAGAACATCCATTGGAGCACTTGCGCGCGTTCGAGGCGATCGTCGGGCAGCAGCGCGGAGCCTTCGGCCAGATAGCAGAGAATCGCGTCGGATTCGCAAAGCGTCGTCGTTTCGTCGATGACGAGCACCGGCACCTTGCCGTTCGCGTTCAGCTTGCGGAAGGCGTCGGTGCGCGTGGCGCCGTGCATCATGTCTACCTCGTGCCAGACATAGGGCAGGTTCAGTTGTTCGAGCGCGCGCCGCACCTTGTAGCAGTTGCCGGACGCTGCCACGCCATGCACGTGATAAGTCACTTCGCGTTTCTCATGTTTGTCGCCGCGCTTACCAGTCGAGCCGCGTGCCGTCGTACTGAATGAAGCGGCCGTTGTAGTCGTCGTGCAGTGCGTGCGCTTCTGCGATGATTGCGCGCATACCGGTGACGCTGCGCGCGACGTCGATGGCCGCGGACGGTCCGCCCATCTCCGTGCGCACCCAGCCGGGGTGCAGAGCAATGCACGCCGAATGCCGCGATTGCAAGGACGCCACCTTCAGCGCCGAGTTGAGCGCCGCCTTGCTCGCGCGATACAGCCAGCCGGTCGTGCCGCTCGCCTCGCTAATGCTGCCCATCTTGCTCGATACGACAGCGAGCACGCCATGCGCGGCGTCGGTGAGCGGCAGCAGCACGGGTATCAGTTGCATCGGACCGCGCACGTTGGCGTGCATGACGTGATCGAAATCTTCGGCGCCGATCGTCTCGACGCCTTCGGTACGCGGGCCGTAGACGCCGGACACGATGATCGCCGCATCGAGCCGCTCCTCGTCGAGCTGCCACGCGAGCGCGGCAATCTGCTCGGGCTGCGTGACATCGAGCGAGAACGTCTGCGCGCCGAGCGCGTCGAGCGCGGATAGCGCGGCTTTATCGCGGGCAGTGGCGAGCACGCGCCAGCCGTCGCGGGCATATTGACGCACGAATTCGTGGCCGATGCCGCGAGACGCGCCGAGAATCAGAGCGGTTTTCATCAGTCGTCCTTGGTTGTCTGTCTCAAACCAGTTCGATACCCATCGCCGTCGCCTCTCCGCCGCCGATGCACAGCGTCGCCACGCCGCGCTTGCCGCCGCGCGCACGCAATGCGCCGATCAACGTCACGAGAATGCGCGCGCCCGACGCGCCGATCGGATGCCCGAGCGCGCACGCGCCGCCGTTCACGTTGACCTTGTCGTGCGGCAGATCGTGCTCGCGCATCGCGGCCATCGTCACGACGGCGAAGGCTTCGTTGATCTCGTACAAATCGACATTGTTCGCGCGCCAGCCGTTCTTCTCGAAGAGCTTGCGAATGGCGCCGACGGGCGCGGTCGTGAAGAGCGCGGGCTGCTGCGCGAACGTGCTGTGTCCGACGACACGCGCAATGGGCGTCGCGCCGAGGCGCTTCGCGGTGGATTCGCGCATCATCACGAGCGCGGCTGCGCCATCCGATATCGACGACGAATTCGCCGCCGTCACGGTGCCGTCCTTCGCGAAGGCCGGTTTCAGCGACGGAATCTTCTCGATATTCGCCTTGAACGGCTGCTCGTCGCGGTCGATGACGGTATCGCCTTTCCTGCCCGCCACCGTCACCGGCGCGATTTCCCACGCGAACGCACCGTCTTCGTTCGCGCGTTGCGCGCGGCGCAGCGATTCCACGGCGAACGCATCCTGCGATTCGCGCGAGAATTCATACGACGACGCGCACTGCTCCGCGAACGTACCCATCAGACGGCCCTTTTCGTAGGCGTCTTCGAGGCCGTCCAGGAACATGTGATCCAGCACTTGCCCATGACCCATGCGCATTCCGCCGCGCGCCTTCGGCAGCAGATACGGCGCGTTCGTCATGCTCTCCATGCCGCCCGCGACGATCACATCCGCCGAGCCCGCGAGCAAGATGTCGTGCGCGAACATCGCGGCGCGCATCCCGGAACCGCACATCTTGTTGATGGTCGTGCAACCGGTGGACAGCGGCAAGCCCGCGCCGAGCGCAGCCTGTCGCGCGGGCGCCTGGCCTTGCCCTGCCGGAAGCACGCAGCCCATGATGGCTTCGTCGATCTGCTCAGGTGTAAGCCCCGCGCGTTCCACCGCCGCGCGAATCGCGGCCGCGCCCAGTTGCGGTGCCGTCAGCGCGGCGAAATCGCCCTGAAACGCGGCCATCGGCGTGCGCGCGGCCGAAACGATGACCACCGGATCGTTCTGTGTCTCACTCATGTTTTAGCTCCTGAATGACGCCCTGAATGACTGCGGGAACATCGCCGAGGCGCGCCGCGTCGGACGCGATCACGTCGTTCTCCGCTGCATGTGCGCCGTCGCGCTTCAACGCGGCGAGGCACGCCTGATACGTCGAATCCACTCTTTCCTGCTCGCTGATCATCATGCCGAGGTTGCGCAGGCGGCCATCGTGAACGCCGTAGGTCCAGCCATGCACGGTCAGCGCCTGCCCGCGCGACCAGGCGTCGTTGACGACGGTGGTCCGGCAGACGTTGAGCGTCTGCTCGATGGTATTCAGCTCGACCAGCCGGCGATGCCGCGCTTCGCCCATCGGCCATTCGTCGAGCAAGGCGGCGTGCTTTTCGCGCACGTCCTCGACATGGCGCAGCCAGTTGTCCGCGAGGCCCACGCGCCGCCCGACGAGCGCCGCCCCTACGCCCGAGCAACCGTAATGGCCGACGACCATAATGTGCTTGACCTTCAGGAGATCGACGGCGAACTGGATGACGGAAAGACAGTTGAGGTCCGAGTGCACGACCACGTTCGCGATATTCCGATGCACGAACACTTCGCCCGGCGGCAAGCCGATGATCTGGTTCGCGGGCACGCGCGAGTCCGAACAGCCGATCCACAGATACTCCGGCGCCTGCTGATGGGCGAGGCGCTCGAAGAACTCGGCGTCTTCCGCGAGCTTGCGCGTGACCCAGGTCTGATTGTTCTCGAAAAGATGAACGAGGGGATGGGCGGCTTCGTTGATTCGGTCAGTCATGTCGTGTTCGTGTTTCTTGTTTCGATTGGCGCGCGCATTAAGCGGCGCGCGCCGGTGCCTTATCGAATCGCTCCGGATAGCGGATGCAAAAGCGAATGGCACGGTCGTAAGGGAAAAAATCGGCGAGTTCGCCTTGCAGCAATTGTTCCTTGTGACGCTGCCACAAAGCAGGGTCGAGGAGATCCGCATGATGGCGCATGAACGCTTCGCGCACGCGCGGATCGCCCAGCAGGAACGTGCCGTACGTTTCGGGAAAGATGTCGTGCGGCCCGACGGTATACCACGGTTCGCCGGAAAGCTCGTCTTCCTCGGTGCGCGGCGGCGGCACGCGGCGCACGTTGCAGTCCGTGAGGTACTCGATCTCGTCGTAGTCGTAGAACACCACGCGCCCGTGCCGCGTCACGCCGAAGTTCTTGTACAGCATGTCGCCGGGGAAGATGTTCGCCTGCATCAACTGCTTGATGGCGTCGCCGTATTCGCGAATGCCGTGGTCGATGTCGTCTGCTTGGCCGTTCGTCAGGAACAGATTGAGCGGCACCATGCGCCGTTCGATATACACGTGGCGGATCACCAGATTGTCGCCTTCGTATTCGATCATCGAGGGCGCTTCTTTCTCCAGTTCGCGGATGAGCGCGTGATCGAGGCGCGCAAGCGGCAGCGCGACGCTCGAATATTCGAGCGTATCGGCCATGCGCCCGAGCCGGTCATGCCGCTTCACGAGCTGATACTTGTCCTGAATCTTCTCGCGCGTGGTTTCCTTGGGCGGCGGGAACGCGTCCTTGATCAGCTTGAACACATAAGGGAACGACGGCAGCGTGAAGACGATCATCACGAGTCCCTTGATGCCCGGCGCGATGATGAACTGATCGCTCGAATGCTTCAGATGATGCAGCAGGTCGCGGTAAAACAGATTCTTGCCCTGCTTTTGCAGGCCCAGCGACGTGTAGATTTCCGCGTTCGGCTTGGCCGGCATGATGGTGCGCAGAAAGTTCACGTATGCGGACGGCACTTCCATATCCACCAGAAAATACGAGTGCGCGAAGCTGAAGATGATGAGCAGTTGCTGACGTTCGGTCAGCACGGTGTCGAGCGCGAGAAGCCCGCGCTGCGTATGGCGAATGGCGATGGCGAACGGCAGCAGCGAATCGCCGTGAATGATGCGCCCGATGATATACGCGGCCTTGTTGCGGAAGAACAGCGACGAGAGCACGTGAATCTGGAAGTTCGGCGCAGGCGCGAAATCGCCGAACGCGTCATGCAGCGATTGCATCACGCACTGCACGTCGCGCGCTAAATCCTCGAACGGCGGCTCGAGCTGAAAGTTCGTGACGATGCGCGCAAGCGTCGCGGCGAGGCCGTCGGTGTCCGGATAATACGCGCGATACGTCGGCTTCGCGGCGGGCTCGTCGTTCTCGATATATTCGGTCGAGATAGCCGGGCGCACGAAGATGAAATCGTTGTTGAAGTACGAGCGATGCAGAATCTTGCAGCACACCGAATTAAAGAACGTCTCGGCGCATTCCGGCTGCCGATGCGTCGTCAACAACCCGATGTAATGCAGCTTGATCTGCTGCCAGACGCCGTCGTCGATATGCTCGGCATCGTATTCGTCCTCTAGCCGCGCCACGCATTCCGCCACGCGCTCGTCATACGACGCAATGCGCTCGCGAGCCAGCCGCGCCAATGCATGCCAGTCGCCGCGCTCGAAAAGCGGCTTCGCTTCGATGGCGGCATCGCAAAACACGCGGTAATGGCGGTCGAACCCATCGAGCAGCGTCTCTGCGACATCGAAGCCGATCTGCGACGAAAGCAGCTTGGGGAAGTGGTTCATGTCGGCGTGCGCGGGTCGTGGGTCGAGGGTCAGGTCACATCATGCGGCTTTCGCTCTGCGGGCGCGCTTGTCCATGCCGGCTGCGAGCAGCGCGCGGCCTTCCTTTTCGTAGGCGGCGAGTTCGGCAAGCGTCGTGTTGATGTCCTCCAGCTGTCGTTCGAGCACTTGCCGATGCGCCGCGATGGTATCGACGAATCCGCGCAATTGCGCGGTCGTGCCGGTAGGCGAATCGTAAAGGTCCAGCAGCGTGCGAATTTCCGAGAGCGTGAAGCCGAGCCGCTTGCCGCGCAAGGTCAGCTTCAGCCGCGTGCGATCCCGCGATGAATACACGCGCCGCAAGCCGTTCGCGCCTTCTCGCCGCGGCGCGAGAAGACCCTGATCTTCGTAAAAACGGATGGCGCGCGGCGTGATGTCGAACTCGCGCGCCAGTTCGGTGATCGTGAAATGGGTGGGCTGAGTCATCGGAAAAGCGCGGCGCGCAAGCGCATGCAACGTTAGAATGACGTTTACGTTATCGTCAACTTCGCCTGATTGCAACGGCGGCGCAAACCCTCAGAGCCACGACCGATGAATGCACTCGAACATCAGCTCGACTATGTCTTTGCCGACGAATTGCCTGCACCCGGCGGCGCGAAGGAAGTGGCGCCGGGCGTCTACTGGCTGCGCATGCCGCTGCCGTTCGCGCTCGATCACATCAACCTGTGGCTTCTGCGCGATGAAATCGACGGCGTGAAGGGCTGGACGGTTATCGATTGCGGCATCGCGAACGAGGGCATTCGCGCCAACTGGGAACGCGTGTTCGACACGGTGCTCGACGGTCAGCCGGTGCTGCGAGTGATCGTCACGCATTGCCATCCGGATCATCTCGGGCTCGCGGACTGGATCTGTCAGGGCGGCGACAAGAAGCGCTGGAACGTGCGGCTGTGGATCTCGCTCGGCGAATACGCGATGGGCCGCGTGATGGCTGCGGGCGACGGCTCGAACGCGGGCGGCGAGCGCGCGGCGCAGCACTTCGCGGCGCACGGCCTGACGGACGCTGCATCGCTCGATGCGCTGAAGAAACGCGACAGCTATTACCCGACGCTCGTGCCTTCGATGCCGCGCGAATTCCGCCGTATCCGCGACGGCGACCGGCTGCGCATCGGTGCGCGCGAGTGGGAAGTGGTGACGGGCTACGGCCATTCGCCGGAACATGCCGCGCTCTACTGCGCGACCGACGCGCTGCTCATTTCCGGCGACATGGTGCTGCCGCGCATCTCGACGAACGTGTCGGTGTTCGCCATTGAGCCGGAAGGCAATCCGCTCGCGCTGTATCTGGAATCGCTCGCGCGCTACGAGACCATGCCCGCCGGCGTGCTCGCGTTGCCCTCGCACGGCAAGCCGTTTCGCGGTGTGCACACGCGAATCGCGCAGCTTCGCGAACATCATCGGGCGCGGCTTGCGGAAGTGCGCGAGGCGTGCGCTGCGAAGCCGTGCAGCGCCGCCGATATCGTGCCGATCATGTTCAGGCGCGCACTCGATATTCATCAGATGACGTTCGCGCTCGGCGAGGCGCTCGCACATCTCAATCTGCTGTGGCTCGACGGCACGCTCGCGTGCCGGACCGGCGATGACGGCGTGATCCGCTTCTCGCCGGCCTGAGCCTTCGCGCTGAACGCTTTACTGCACTGAGACCACGCCGAAGTTCTGCCGCCCGAACGGACTCACGTTATAGCCGCTGACGTTCGCGCGCGCGAGCGCGGCGGCGGTCGGATAGACGAGCGGAATCCACAGCGCCTGATCGTGGATGATCTTCTGCGCATCCACATACGCCTTCGTGCGCCTGGCGACATCGGGCGTCGCCTTGCCGTCCGCAATGAGCTTGTCCAGTTGCGCGTCGCAGAAGCGCGCGAAGTTGATGCCCGACTTCACCGCGTTGCAGCTAAAGAGCGGCGACAGATAGTTGTCGGGGTCTCCATTGTCGCCGGCCCAGCCCATGAACAGCATGTCGTGCTGGCCTTGCTTCGCTTCCTTGATCAGCTCGCCCCATTCGATCACTTTCACCTGCGCCTTAACGCCGATCTTCGCGAGATCGGCTTGCAGCAATTCCGCGCCCGCCTTCGGGTTAGGGTTCAGCACGCTGCCGTTCGGGCGCACCCAGATGGTCGTGTCGAAGCCGTTCGGAAAGCCCGCGTCGGCGAGCAGCTTCTTCGCGCGGTCCGCGGAATACGGATACGCCTGCACGTTTTTGTCGTAGCTCCACGTATTCGGCGGATACGGATTGACGGCGGCCGTCGCGGTGTTGTCGAAGACCGTCTTCATGTACGTCGTGCGGTCGAACGCCATGTTCAGCGCCTGACGCACCTTCGGGTTGTCGAGCGGCTTCTTCTGCGTGTTGAGCGCGACGAACGCCGTCATGAACGCAGGCGTTTCGCTGACTTTGAGCGACGTGTCCTTCTTCGCGTCGAGCACGTCCTGCGGCTTCGGCGAAAGCGCGATCTGGCATTCGCCGGCCTTGATCTTCTGCGCGCGCACGGTGGCGTCCGGGGTGATCGCGTAGATGAGACGGTCGATTTTCGGCTTCGCGCCCCAGTACGTCGGATTGACGTCATAGCGGATGACGGCATCCTTCGTATAGCTCTTCAGCACGAACGGACCCGTGCCGATGGGCTTGCTGTTCAGATCCACCTGCTTGTTCGCCTTCAGCAACTGATCCGCATATTCCGCCGAATAGATGGACGCGAAGCCCATCGTGAGAATCGGCACGAAGGTGGCGTTCGGCTCGTTCAGTTCGAACTTGACGGTGTTGTTATCCACTTTCGACACGCTCTTGATCAGCTTGACGAGGCCCATCGACTGCGCGTGCGGAAAGCCGCTCGCGCCCGCCACCTTGTGCCACGGATTGCTCTCGGAAAGCATGCGCTCGAACGTGAAGACGACATCGTCGGCATTCAGCGGGCGCGTCGGCTTGAAGTAGTCGGTGCTCTGGAACTGCACGTTCGGCCGGAGATGAAACGTGTAGGTCAGGCCATCGCTCGATACGTCCCACTTCTGCGCCAGCGACGGCGCCACTTTCTTCGCTGCTTCGTCATAGGAGACGAGCGTGTTGAAAACGACGTCCGCCGATGCGTTCGTCGTGACGAGCGAATTGAACTGCACGACGTCGAAGCCGTCCGGGCTCGATTCCGTGCAGACGGTGAGGGGCTTGGACTGCGCGAGCATGGGCGCGGCCATGGCGAAGGCAGCGAGAAGGGCAGGCAAGCGTTTCATGCGCATGGGTTCTCCGGTCGACAGGCGCGCGCGCTTTCGCGCACCCCGTGAATCACATCGTTCGTTCTTGTTGCTCGATGGTTGCAGTCGCGCGATGCCGAGCAAGCACCGCGCCCGCGCGCGTAGCTTAGCGAACGCGCGTGAGCACGACAACGAACGGTTGCGCATACCCATATGCCCGCGCATGGCGCATCGGCTTGCCGAATGCCACGCGTCACGCTACACTGCCCCGGTCTTTGGGGAGTAGCCTTCCTTCCGCTTGCGAAGGAGAACGCGTCAACATCCTCGGCTCTGCTGCCGTGGCGCGTTCGACCGGTCCGGTTTGGCGAGACCACTGATGCGCTATGTCGTTCTCGGTCGGACGGCGCGTGGCGCATCATGGTTCGCTGACGTCCGACCGTGGAATTATCGTGTCCCCACAACTACAAGACTTCATTCGCTTACGCGCCGACAGTGTCTGCGTGCCGCGTCGTACCATGCGAGGTGCCGCATGACGATGCTTTTCCTCGAACTCGCGTTGATGCTCGCGATCATTCTGATCGCATCGGAGCTGTTCACTAACGCGCTCGAGCATCTCGGCGAACGGCTCGGTATTTCGGAAGGCGTGACCGGCTCGCTCTTCGCGGCGGTCGGCACGGCATTGCCGGAAACGACGGTACCGATTATCGCGCTCCTCGGCGGCACGGCCAGCCGCGCGGTCAACGAAGAGATCGGCGTCGGCGCCATTCTCGGCGCACCGCTGATGCTCGCGACGCTCTCCACGTTCCTAATGACGCTCGCCATCGTGAAGTCGCGCGGCTTGCGCGGCGTGATCGAGCCCGAACGCAGCGGCTTCACGCGCGACCTCAACTTCTTCCTGTTCGCATTTCTGATCGCGGCCGGTGCGATGTTCGTGCCGCATCACGCATGGCAAGTGCGCGCGCTCTTCGCGGCGGGACTCGTCGCGTTGTACGTGATCTATGTGATTGCGACGTTCAGGGCATCGGCGAATCTCGTCGAGAGCGGACACGGCACCGAAGCGCCCGAGACGCTCTTCATTTCCCGCGTGGGATTGAAGACGAATCTCGGCTCGATCATGCTGCAATTTCTGATCGGCATCGTGTTGCTCGTCGGCGGCGCGAAAGGCTTCATCCACGGCGTCGAGGGCGTTTCTGAGGCGCTGGGCGTCTCGGCGCTGCTGCTGTCGCTCATCATCATTCCGATCGCGACGGAGTTGCCGGAGAAGGTCAACAGCATTCTCTGGGCGCGTCGCGGCAAGGACACGCTCGCGTTCGGCAACATCACCGGCGCGATGGTGTTTCAAGGCACGTTGCTGCCGTCCATCGGCATCATGCTGACGCCGTGGGAGCCGCGCGTGGAAGTGCTGACCGGCGTGCTCATCACGCTCGCGGCGGCGGCGTGGCTGCGTTTCAATGCGAGGGGGAAGGGTGTCGCGCTGTGGGCGCTGTTGGGCAACGGCGTGCTGTATGCGGCGTATCTGACGCTGACGCTCGGACGGTGAAAACAAAAATGCCCGCGCGAGGCGGGCATCGAGAGCGAAGCTGCGTCATGACATCGACGCGTCGTTGTTGTTGTTAGTCTCTATAACGGCGCGAAAAAGCGGAACTTTAGAACCGCGCGGCCTGATGGTAGCGGCTTGCGGCTTTCGCTCCGTCCATCGCGCGCCGATACGTCGCTGCGAGCGTCGTCTGTGCCGTCTGCGCACGTGCGGTGACGGCCTCGATGCTCGCCTGAATCTTGCCAACGACGGCGAGCGCGTCTTCCGGCTGATCGGCCGTTAGCGCCATCACGAGCGGAGCCCGCGCTGCGTCGATTTCGGCGGCGCGCGCCCAGTCTTGCGCCTGCGCGGCCGCTTCGATCGCCTCGGTGAGGGCCCACGCGCGCTGGATGATCTCGTGCTGTTGCATGACGCTGTCCTTACGACTTGTTGGTTGCCAGCGCGCCTGCGCTGTTGGTGCCGCCGAAGAGCGCAGTCAGATA